>NZ_PYAV01000008.1 GCF_003014715.1 Salsuginibacillus halophilus | reverse complement strand
CAATCAAATCGAACAAGTTAGCTGAAGCCAAGCCCTCGGGAAAGCGTCCGTCATTCGTTCCGGTCACGTTCATGGTTCGGTTTTTAAGGGCAGCCTGCGGCTCGGAGCAGTGAACTGTGCGTGAATTTTAGGTTTTGTACTTTGTCACTAGTCAAAAACGCCGGCAGTAACCGGCGCTTTTTTACGTTATTTAAAGTTGAAAGCTGTCTCCTGGCTTCATAGCACGGCCGTCTGGTTTAACGCTTTGTACAAACGCCTCGCCATCTTGATTAATCAAATCGAACGTATCGTAATGAATTGGAACAACAAAGCCCGCTTCGACCCATTCAACAGCTGTTTTTGCATCCTTTGGTCCCATCGTAAAGTTATCACCGATCGGCACAAATACAACATCAATTTCATGACGCTCACCAATCATCTTTAAATCGCTGAATAATCCTGTGTCACCCATGTGATAAATCGTTTTTCCATCAATCGTTAACAAAATTCCCGCCGGCATACCGGTGTAAATAATGTTTTGGTTATCATCTGTGTAAGCTGATCCGTGAAACGCCTGGGTGAATTCAACATGACCAAATTCAAACTGGTGCCCGCCACCGATGTGCATCGGGTGTGTATTTAATCCTTGAAAGCCTAAATACGTCGCAAGTTCAAACGGAGCTACGACAAGTGCATCATTACGCTTAGCGATGTCTACAGTATCACCAACGTGATCGTTGTGACCATGCGTAAGTAAAATTACATCTGCTTCAACATCATCAGCGTTTAAATCGCAATTACCGTTACCGGTGATGAATGGATCAATCAAAATTTTGTGCTGGTTCGTTTCAACTTTTACGACTGAATGCCCATGATACGATACATCCATGACTTTCACTCCTTGTTCGTTGTGATTACGTCATGTATTTTTCCGTTTCTCGCGCCGTTTAAACCTCTTCTTATACTCCAATGGTTAACTTAACTATGCAGTAATTCATCTACATTAAAAGAGGTGGCGCCAGCAGCTTCAGCTACAGCTTCGTACACAAGTTTACCTTCTAAAACATTGATTCCTTTTTTCAAAGCGGCATCCTCTTTACAAGCTTGGCGGTAGCCTTTATCTGCAATTTTACGAGCGTAAGGGAGCGTAACGTTCGTTAATCCTAAAGTTGAGGTGCGCGGCACGGCTCCTGGCATATTCGCAACTGCGTAGTGAAGCACGCCGTGTTTTGTATAAACAGGATCATCATGTGTTGTAATCTTATCTGTTGTTTCTATAATACCACCTTGATCAATTGCAACATCTACAAGCACAGAGCCTTCCTGCATTCGCTGCACCATTTCTTCAGTAACCAGCTTTGGCGCTTTTGCTCCTGGAATTAGAACCGCTCCAATAACTAAATCTGCGTTCTCAACGGCTTCAGCGATTGTTAGCGGATTTGACATAATCGTATTGATATCGTTGCCGAATAAATCATCCAGTTCCCGCAACCGCTGCGGGCTTAAATCCAGCATTGTTACATTCGCTCCGAGACCGACAGCAAGCTTTGCAGCATTCGTTCCGACAACTCCGCCGCCGATGATTGTAACCCGGCCTCGTTCTACACCTGGCACGCCGGAAAGGAGAACACCTTTACCGCCTTTTGGTTTTTCTAAAAACTGCGTCCCCATCAATGACGCCATCCGGCCGGCAACTTCACTCATAGGTGTCAATAAAGGGAGCGAGCCGTCAGCATCCTGGACAGTCTCATATGCAATTGCTGTAACCCCGGCTTTTATTAACGCTTCAGTTAGCTCTGGTTCCGCAGCGAGGTGAAGGTATGTAAACAATACAAGCCCTTCACGGAAATACTGGTACTCCTCAGGCAGAGGCTCTTTCACTTTCATCACCATATCCGGCTCCCATGCTTTTTCGGCCGTTTCAACAATCAAAGCTCCTGCCTCTTCATACTGCTCATCGCTAAAACCGGAACCTTCCCCCGCTCCGCGTTCGACGATGATGCTGTGGCCGAATTGTTTCATCTGCATGACGCCGCCTGGTGTCATCGCAACCCGATTTTCATTGTTCTTGATTTCCCGTGGCACCCCGATATTCATAATATCCTCTCCTCACCCTTGTACCCAAATGTGCAAGGTTAATTTTGCAAACGCTTACGTTATATCCAGCTTTTAAAATAACGGATTTTCACGTTACTTTCAACCTTCTTTTTTCCATTGCCATGTGAACAAGGCACTATCTTCGTCACGGTAACGTACATCAATATGGGTAACATTCGTAAACCCAGCAGCTTTTAATCGTCGAGCTAGTTGTTCTGAATCGGTATGTTCATTAATATTTAAAACTTCAGTCATACGTTCAACTTTTCCTTTGGCCTCTTCATTTCGTAAAACTGCATTGTTATGCTGGTATTCGTAATAGGAGGGGCTGTCATAAGACCATTGATGAACCTGTTCATCATCTGTCTCCACATATACTCGTAGTGCAAAAGCTTCCATTAACTCAGTATTATTTGCTGCCTCGACTGCCACTGCCGGTACAAATATAAGAGATGTAGCAAACAGAATTTTCATGAGGACCATATAAACACCTGCTTTTATTTTTTAAGGTGATCATCGGCCTTCACATTTATACAAGCGCAGTTCACATGCAACTTCGCTCTCACATAATCACGATCATTAATTACGTCGTTTATGAAGCACATCCGCTCCACCGGTAACTTCAAGAACACTACCGGTAATAAAATCTGAACTACTATCACATAAAAAAGCAACCGCCCGTGCGATATCGCCACCACTACCTGGACGTCCAACTGGAACTTCCGGTGCCTCAATCTGCTTCACTTCTGCAACTGTTGACTCTTTAAATTCTGAAGTGATCTCACCCGGACATACCATATTCATCGTAATTCCATGTTCAGCTTCTTCTAGTGCAACAGTTTTTGTTAAAGACGCTAAGCCGCTTTTAGCTGCAGCAAATGCAGAACGATACAGCCACCCAGGTGCATTGGCTGCCTCTTGAAAGCCGTATGATACAATCCGACCATACTTTTGCCGGCGCATCTCCGGAAGAACCTCCTGTAATAAATAAAACATTGCACTCAAATTGCCAGAAACCATAGCTTCCCATTCGCCCGGTGTATAATCATAAAGCTTTTTACGCTCAAATATGTATGGTCCAGCATTATTGACCAGCACCTCTACAGAACCAAACGTCGAAGTCGCCTGTTGCATCATACGCTGAATATCCTCAGATTTCGTCAAATCACCTTGTACCGCAAAAAGGCGGTCACATGTATCGCTATGCGCTTCACAAAGATTGAGATAAGATTGCCGATCATTTCGATACGTTACTGTCACACAGTCACCTGCTGCTAAAAATGCTTCTGTAACTTTGCGGCCGAGTCCTTTTGATCCTGCTGTAACAAAAACGTGCCTCATACGTACCACCCTTTTCCAGTCGCAGCTTAATGCAACTGATGTTATTACTTTCATCTTAATAAAAACAACGTAAAGTCGCAAAAAACAGCACTTATATTCCGTAAAAAAAGCCAGCACGCTATTTTCATTCAGCGTACTGGCTTTGTGTAAATTGCTTTAATGATTAACGGTTCTTCTTCTTTTTACTTATTTTTTCAGCTTTAGGATTCGATAAGCCGTAAGCTTCATTCAATAATTCTTTCGTTTCATTAACACCTTCAGTTTCTTCATTTTTACGTTTGGGGGTATGTGCCATGTGGGTACACTCCTAATAGGGAATTTATATTACTTAGTTGTAGTTTGTTCTGTACATCTATTGTTTTATGCATCCACGCTGCAACTCACATCAAAAAAGGGGATGAGATGATGTCAAAGTACAACACTGTATTAGTTGGTATGGACGGGTCAGAGGAAGCAAAAACGGCATTCCAAACAGCTTGTGAAAGTGCTAAAAATCATGAAGCAGGACTTGTTATTGCGCACGTGATTGACACACGAACGTTTGCAACAATCGAACAGTACGATCGCACCATTGTTTCTCGTGCAGAGACCCAGGCAAAAGATATGCTTGCCGACTACAAGCAGCAGGCTGAAGAATACGGGGTTTCCGAGGTTCAGACGGTCATTGAGTTCGGTTCGCCAAAAGCGAAAATCCCAAAAGATTTAGCTAAAAGTTACAATGTTGATCTCATTGTCACTGGTGCAACCGGCTTAAACAAAGTTGAGCGCATATTAATGGGCAGTGTGTCAGAAGCAATCACACGCCATGCACAATGCGATGTTTTAATCGTACGTTCCTAACCTTGAGCGGGTGTGAAATAATAATAAAGAAAGGAGCTGTAATAACGAGGTTACAGCTCCTTTCTTTATATATGGTTCAACGTTTTTATGAAGGGCCTAAAAGCTATCAAACACCTATAGTCTACTTATTATCCTTTTCAGCTAAAACATTTCCAGCTAGCTTTAACGCTTCGCGCACTTCTTGAAAGCCAGTACCACCTTCACTGTTGCGACGGGCAACCGCAAAATGTGGATCAATAACTTCGTAAATATCCTCTGAAAACAATTCGCTGGCACTTTGATACACGCTCATCGACAAATCCTTTAAATAACATCCTTCATGAATACAGTGCAACACAAGCTTACCGACAACTTCATGTGCTTCACGAAACGGCATGCCTTTTGCGGCTAAATAATCAGCTACTTCAGTTGCATTAGAGAAATCTTGCTGCGTAGAACTGCTCATCTGCTCTGTCTTTACATGCATCGTCTCGATCATACCGGCAAAAATCTGCAGTGAACCGTTCACTGTAACTGCCGTATCAAATGCACCTTCTTTATCTTCCTGCATATCTTTGTTGTAGGCTAGAGGTAAACCTTTCAACATCGTTAACAGCGACATTAAACTGCCGTAAACTCTCCCCGTTTTCCCACGTACAAGCTCGGCCATATCCGGATTTTTTTTCTGCGGCATAATGCTGCTTCCGGTTGCAAATGTATCATCTAGCTCAATGAAGTTGAACTCTTCGCTTGACCAAAGAATCATTTCTTCAGAAAGCCGTGATAAGTGCATCATAATGACTGATGATGCGCTCAAAAACTCGAGCACAAAATCCCGGTCACTGACAGCGTCCATACTGTTTGCATACACATCAGCAAAACCGAGCGCTTCTGCTGTCTGCTTACGATCAATTGGAAATGTTGTACCTGCAAGAGCACCACTGCCGAGCGGAGAAACATTTACCCGCTTTAAGCTGTCATTTAGTCGCTGATAGTCCCGCTCGAGCATCCACACGTAGGCAAGCAGATGATGCGCAAAAGAAACCGGCTGCGCACGCTGCAAATGCGTATACCCTGGAAAGATCGTTTCTACGTGAGCTTCCGCTTGTTCGACGAGTACTTGCTGGAGCCGGTGAATATTAGACATCATATCTTCTGTTTGCTTTTTAATATATAAATGCATATCCAAGGCGACTTGATCATTGCGACTCCTACCGGTGTGCAGCTTCCCTCCGACTGGACCGACTTTTTCGATTAGCAGTTGCTCAAGATTTAAGTGGATATCTTCATTTTCCACTTTATAAGCTAACTTTCCTTCTGCTGCTTCTTGAAGCAGTTCATTCAAGCCTTGAGTGATTTCCGCTTGTTCTTCTTCTGTGATAACGCCAGTTGTAGCAAGCATCTCCACATGTGCTTTACTACCTTCAATATCCTCGATCACAAGCTTTTGGTCAAAAGGGATCGATGCCCCAAAGGCATCGACCCATGCTTGTGCTTCTTTTGTGAAACGTCCACCCCAAAGTTTTGTCATACATTTACCCCGTTTTTCTCTTTATCAACTTTACTTTGAACTTTTGTCGGAAGTCCCCACAGGTTAATAAATCCAACCGCAGCATTATGATCAAATTCATCATCAGCAGAGTATGTGGCAAGCTTCTCATTATATAAAGAGTATGCCGACGTCCGACCTTCTACAACAGCGTGACCTTTGAAGAGCTTCACACGTACCGTGCCTGTAACGTTTTCCTGCGTTTCAGCAAGGAAAGCTTCTAATGCTGGGCGAAGCTTAGAGAACCAGAGACCATCGTAAATGAGTTCTGCCATTTTCTTTTCAACAACAGGCTTAAAGTGTGCAGTCTCTTTCGGAAGTGTCAAATCTTCAAGTTCTTTATGGGCCTGGATTAACGTGATAGCACCCGGGCACTCGTATACTTCACGGGATTTAATACCAACCATCCGGTTTTCTACATGATCAATCCGGCCTACACCGTGCTTACCAGCGATCTTATTCAACTCTAAAATTAGTTCATCAAGTGGAAGAGCATTGCCATTTAACGCTGTTGGTTTACCTTTTTCAAAGGAGATCTCGACAATATCAGCTTCATCAGGTGCCGCTTCAATTGGTGCTGTAAGCTCATACGCACCTTCTGGCGGCGTCGCCCAAGGATCTTCTAAGACACCACACTCACAGCTTCTACCCCACAAGTTTTGATCCACTGAGTAAGGGTTATCTAAATTGATCGGAATTGGAATTTCATGTTTTGATGCGTAAGCAATTTCTTCATCACGTGTCCAACCCCATTCTCTCACTGGGGCAACAACCTCAAGATCAGGGTTGAGTGCTTGAATGGACACTTCAAACCGGACTTGGTCATTTCCTTTTCCGGTACACCCGTGGGCAATTGCATCCGCATTTGTATGTTCAGCAATTTCTACAAGCTTTTTCGAAATCAGCGGACGAGAAAGTGCAGACACGAGCGGATACTTTTGCTCATACATCGTATGCGCTTGTAGTGCCGGCAAAACAAAAGATTCAGCGAACTCGTTTTTCGCATCAATCGTGTAAGATTGAACTGCACCAACATCGAGTGCTTTTTGTTTCACAAAATCAAGGTCATTTCCTTCACCAACATCAAGACCAACAGCTACAACATCATAACCATGATCCATCAACCACCGAATTGCAACTGATGTGTCGAGCCCGCCTGAATATGCTAATACAATCTTTTGATTTGCCATACAAAATCCCTCCGAGTGAATATAAATACTTATTTAATCATTTTTATGCAAAAACATTTAAAAAAAGAGCGACTGTTTTCTTGTTTTGTTTCGCTGTTTGACAATTCCTAATGTATCATCGTTTCTCGTTGAATGCAATATATATTCATAAAAAAGTATAAAAATAAATACAAACCCGCTTAAAACCGCCGTTGTACGCAGAATGTTTATGAATATAGATGAATAAAAGCATTTCAGTGAGTAGCCTCAACTGAAATGCTTAACAAATCACTCTCCATTTGTATGCTCTATGATCCAACGCTTTTCGTAATAACGTTTAGCAACTTCAGAAACCTCGCGGGCAAACTGATAGTTAACTGCGGCTCCAAAGGCAATACCTAGTACCGGCACACCTTGTAAAAGTTTCTTTCGAAAGTTTTGCAGCACTACAGCTTTTGCGATATGACGGAGCGGCTGCAGCAGCCAAGTGGCATCAACAACTTCTTCTTCGCCATCATAAAAGTAAGGTGAAGATCCATTTTCATCTTGATGGAGTGGAAGTTGATCCCAGTAAGCTTTTTGCATACGTTTTGGAAGTGAAGCTGTATGAAAAACTTGAAGGGCTGTCATCATTTCGTTTGGATAGCGCAAATCATAGCCGTAGGTCATCGCAGTCAGCTGTACAGTGCGTAAGTTAATTAAAAGCAGCATAGGGAGGTCACTTGCCAATAATAATGGACCGCCAAATCCTGTCGCCCCACCTTGGCCAAGAGATACAAGACGCTGTTTTGCAAGCTGGGTAGATAAAAGATAATTCAACTGCGGCAGTTGCAATTGGTGAAAATCTTCAATCGATTGAATCTCATCATCGAACACTTGCCCCATGCGGATTAAACGATCTTCAGCTTCATCATGGTATTTCGAATTCAGCGTAAGCGACTGAGCGTAAAACAAAAACTTATCTACAAACATTAAGGCTCGACGCCGCTGGGACTCCGGCAAATTATAAAAGCCTTTTTCGAGTGCACGGTGCGACGTTACTTCCAAGTCTGTTGCATCATAAGTAAAATGTGTATTTTCCCATTTTTCAATCTCTTGCCACCTGCGTTCAATATAAGAACTCAACTTAAATCCTCCCCTGCATACATATTCCGTTTCAACATCGGTACGTAAACACCACGGGCTGTATCAGATGCCGATTCAGCTGCTTGGCTCATGGCACTAAGCTTGGAATCAAGCTGGTCTAAATAATGAAAGAGCACAGCCTCACGCGTACGTCCGGAGACTGGACTTCCCCATCCGTTTTCAACGTCTCCATAATGGCTCAATATACTGTGTCTAAGCGTCTCAATTTCCGGATGGTCACGAGAAATCCCTGCTTCATCAGCTGCTTCAAGCAAAATGTCTGAACTTAAAATTAAATGACCGAACAACTCGCCCTGCTTTGTAACCTGTGGTGCGGCAGCATTTGAAAACTTTCTCACTTTGCCCGCATCGTGCAGTATGCAGAGGGCAAGCATTTCATCCCGGTTAACTTCATAAACCGGGCTCAACGCCCTTACCGCCCGTGATAGTGTGACCATATGTTCTAAAAGGCCAGCATAATACGCATGGTGATACGCTTTACTTGCTGGATAGCTCGTTAAAGCATCGCGCAGCTCCCGGTTATTTGCCACCGTTTTTAGTACGCGCGAAAGCACAGGGGATTTTACCTGCTCGATCACACCAATAATCTCCCGCCACATTTCATCTTTTGAGCGGCGAGCATGCGGCACAAGTTGTTCCATTGAAAGCTGGTCCTCTTCTGTTGCGAGCCGGATCCGGTAAATGTGGAGTTCACGAATCCCCCGGAAAAATTCAATTCGGCCGTCGACTTTGACAACCATCCGCGGCTGAAAAGCTTCTTTTTGTTTCTCAGTAACATCCCACAGACGTGCCTGCAGCGTACCGGAGGCGTCACTTAAGGTGATGTGCATATATTCACTTTGATTCGATGCAGTTTTGACGGCGCGGTCTTGAATGACGAAAAACTGAATGACCCGCTCACCGGCCTGTTTCGTCTGCCATTCGCTCATGCACCATGCCCCATTTCTATAGGTTAAAGGTCTCTTTGTTATTATATCCGGAAACAGCAGGCTTTTGAACAGCAAAAAAGCTCGTCGTGATATAAAACTTTCACAACGAGCTTTTTACAGCTCTACCTAAGATAGAAGAAATTAACCTTCATTACGGAGACGTTCCGTATCGCGGGCGATCATAACTTCTTCGTTTGTCGGGATGATTAATCCTTTTACAGGTGAATCATCTTTTGTGATTTCAGCTTCACGTCCGCGTACCTGGTTTTTCGCTGCATCGAAATGCACACCCATAAACTCTAAGCCTGTCATAACTTTTTCACGTACAACGTCACTGTTCTCACCTACACCAGCTGTAAAGATGACCGCATCCACACCATTCATGCTCGCTGCATAAGAACCGATGTATTTGTGAAGGCGGCTCGTAAAGATATCTAGTGCAACACGGGCCGTTTCGTCGCCTTCAGCAGCACGATCTTCAATATCACGCAAGTCACTTGAAATGCCTGTTAAACCAAGCATTCCACTTTGTTTATTTAACACATTCACAACTTCTTCTGCCGATTGCTCCGTTTTTTCCATCATAAATGGAATTAAAGCCGGGTCAATGTTCCCAGAACGCGTACCCATTGTCACACCTGCAAGTGGTGTAAAGCCCATCGAGGTATCAATGGATTCGCCCCCGTCAACCGCAGTCACACTTGCGCCATTACCTACGTGGCAGGAGATCAACTTCAGTGACTCTGCAGGACGGTCCAGCATTTCTGCTGCACGTTGTGTTACGTACTTATGGGAAGTACCGTGGAACCCGTACTTACGAATACCGTAGTTCTCATAATACTCATAAGGGATAGAATATAAGTACCGCTCTTTTGGCATCGTTTGATGGAATGCCGTATCAAACACTGCAACGGCAGGCACATTTGGTAAAACTTCACGAAAAGCTTCAATTCCGGTTAAGTTTGCTGGATTATGAAGAGGTGCAAGCTCCGAAACAGCTTTAATACCTTCAATCACTTCATCCGTAATTAAAACAGAGTCTGCAAATTTCTCCCCACCATGAACAACACGGTGACCGATGCCGTCAATTTCATCAAGAGAATCAATGACTTGATATTGCTTTAATGCTTCGAGTAGAGACTTTACTGCATCCGCGTGGTTTGTAATATCAAGAAACTCTTTTTTCTTTTCACCGTCAACTTCTAAAGAAAGTTCCGGCCCGTCAAGACCAATACGTTCAATAACGCCTTTTGTAATGACGTTTTCTTCTGGCATTTGCAGCAGCTGAAATTTTAACGATGAACTGCCTGCGTTAATTGCAATAATGTTTGCCATGATTCATTCGCTCCTTTAATATCCATTAAGCCTTATTTGACCCTGGAAATGTCCTGCCCTCATTTAATCACTTGCGGCGCTTCGTTGCAACAAATCCCTGCCATGTCGGCATTTTCACTGTTTTCTGACTTGAGAGCGCTACCATAGAAACAAAAAAAGCCTGCGCGGATTTATCATCAACGCAGGCAGGTTTTATTATTCGATACCAAGTTCATCTTTCATCCAACGATCAATCTGCTGCATCATATCTGCTAACGCTTCCTCCCGGGTGAATGACGGGAGTTCAGCAAGCAGTGCCTGTTGCGGCTGAGTCACACCCTTACCTTTCTTTTGAACAATCCAGATGCTTTTTGCAAGCTTTTGGTCTTTAAACATTGTTTCCGGCAGCTGCAGTAGTCCAAGAATCACAGCCTCATTTTTGACGTGTTGATGGAGCCGGTCCGCTCCTTCCTCATGAAACAGCGCGTTTGGAATGAGAAAAATGCCGTAACCGCCTTCTTTTAAGCTTGCAAGCGAACGTTCTATCATTAAATGGTGCGCCGGAGAGTGACCGCTTTCTGCGCACAACTCAAAATTAACAGCAACATCATCACGGGTATAAAGACCGACCGGAAGATCCGTCGCTATTACATCGATCGGCGGGACGTCTAAATGAGCGATGCTGTCTTTGTAAAACAGTTCCGCTTCCTGCGCCTGTAGGTTCATCATAACGTAAGCTATATTTACGAGCGTTTCGTCCGCTTCCGCCCCGTACAATGCCACTTCGTTTGATGTTTGGTTTTTAATTGCTGTGAGAAGGTTGGCCGTTCCCATTGCTGGATCTAGCAGTTTGACGTTTTCTTTATCTCCGGTCAGCTTTTGTACAAAGTAACCAATAAACAACGCAACCGCATCCGGGGTCATGGCATGATTCGGCTGCACAGCTTCTTTCATACCTTTAATGACAGCAAGTTGAAATGCCCGGCGCACATCCTCTTTACCACAGTCTGCAAGTCCCGTATCCTCAAGAAGGTTGCGGCAGTATGCCTCTCCTTCTTCTGATAGATCAGTTTGTACAATTGTGTTTTGAAAAATATTTTCTCCAGCTTCAGCTAAAGCTTCTAAATACGTGCGGCTCGTTTCTGTTTGAATTCGAACCGCTTGTTGGTCTAATACTTCATGCAGTTTTTCTAAACCTGACATTGGGCTCACCCTGCCTTTCAAGTCGTTCGTGCCATCATTTGATTTTAGCAAATGATAACGTAATTGTGAAACCTCAAAGCGAATTCATGGTTGACTGTCACATATCGGCATTGTAAAATATACGCTGTGTGAAAAGACAGCCAAGACAAACGTTATACGGACCCCTCTCATTTTGTTTCTTTAAGCCTGCGGCTGAACGAACATGGCTTGGAGGAGGTACTGCGTAACTCCCCGCTGTCGGAGCGAAGGTGCCAAAAACAAAATGACCGTGTAAATGGATTGTCACCGTTCGTCTTTTTCCAACAACATTTCTGGAAAAGAAGGAGGACTTCCAATGTCCCGCGATAAAGGACCAACATGGAAAAAATCACGTCGCCTCGGCGTTTCGCTGAGCGGCACAGGTAAAGAACTAGAAAAGCGCCCTTACCCACCAGGTGAGCATGGCCCAACACAGCGTCGTAAGCTTTCTGAGTACGGTCTTCAGCTACAGGAAAAGCAGAAGCTCCGTTTCATGTATGGCTTGAACGAGCGCCAGTTCAAAAATATCTTTGAAGAAGCCGGCAGCATGAAAGGTGTTCACGGTGAGAACTTTATGGTTCTGCTTGAATCCCGTCTGGACAACCTTGTATACCGCCTCGGTTTCGCACGTACCCGTCGCGGTGCACGTCAGCTCGTAAACCACGGTCACATCACTGTAGACGGCGGTCGTGTTGACATCCCGTCCTACCGTGTTGTACCAGGTCAAACGATCGGTGTTCGTGAAAAGTCGCTAAACCTTGATGTCATCAAGGATGCACGTGAAATTACAAACCACGTGCCTGAATACCTCGACTTGAACGAAGACAACTTAGAAGCGACATTCACGCGTCTTCCTGATCGTTCCGAACTTCCTTCGGAGATCACAGAAGCGCTCATCGTCGAATTCTACTCCCGTTAATTTGGAGAAAAAAGCTGCCTCAAAAGGGCAGCTTTTTTTATATCAACAATTCGATTTATTTCACTGCACGGGCAGGGTGATGATAAACGTCGCGCCCTCGTCTTGCTCACTAGTTACATCAATATTACCACCATGTGATTGGATAATATAGTTTACAATTGAAAGCCCTAAACCTGATCCTGCGTGATATTGATGGGACCTTGATTTTTCACCGCGATAAAACGATTGAAAAATATGAGGTAAGTCTTCTGGCGCAATCCCCGGGCCGTTATCGTTCACACGAATCACTAAAGATTCATCTATGGTTTCTACTTGAATCGAGATATGATCCCCGCCGTAGTGCACGGCATTATCGACTAAGTTATACATCACTTGCTTTATGCGCTTTGGATCAAGCAGCATAACACGATCAGAGGTGTTAAGAGCAAACGAAAAAGCAACACCTTCACGATTTACCTCAAACTGCACCCGCTCCAGTATTTCTTTAAAGTACGTCTCCACACCAATCTGCACTTTCTCAACCGGAAGCTCTTCAAGTTCCATCTTTGAATACTCAAATAAGTCTTCAATCAAAGTTTCCAAATGGCCGGCTTTATCGTGAATCACTTGTAAATACCGTGCTCTCATCTCTTCATCTTTCGCAATTCCATCCTGCAGACCTTCTACATACCCTTTGATTGAAGACAACGGCGTTCTCAAGTCATGTGAAGTACTCGCAAGCAGTACGTTTCTCGCATCTTCGTACTGTTTTTGTTTGGCATAAGAAGTTTTCAAATGTTCTCTCATGACATCAAACCCTTGAACGAACCGACCGATTTCATCGTTACGTTCATACGGAATCGGATAATCAAGATTTCCTCCCCGCATCTCTTCTGTAGCGTGATACATGTGCTTTAAAGGATAAAGTACGGTCCGGGATATATACCAAGTCCACATCACAATTAAAACAACTAGCGTAACCAGACCTGCTCCGGCACTGAGCAAAGCGATGTAAAGCACGTCTTGCAAAGCGTGAAAAGGTTCTGTTTGTAAAGAATTCGCTTGAATCTCAACTTCCAACAGTTCACCTGAATCAGTTGCTACTTCTAAAGTGAACTGATCTACACCTAAAAAAGCTGTACCTGCTCTCTCATCAGAATGAAAATCTGTAGATGTAAAAAGCAGATCCCCTTCTTCACGGTACACCTTTAGGTCAATATCATACTCATTTAATAACGGCTCGATCTCCTGATAAAAAAGCTGGTTTTGAGAAAGGATCGATTCTTGATCTTGAATGGTTGTCTCAACATCTGTAAACAATTGATTCAGCCCGCTGTGATCTTCAGCCGCTATCGTTTGCGTACCAATATAAAATGTTACAGCAGCGCTTAAAATAGGAATGATAATAATTGATAAAAACGCGGCTATAAGCCGTTTTTTTAAGCTTGGGTTCAATAAGAACAGACGTCTTCACTTTTTAAAATTGTAAGCGAAACCGTCCTTACACCTCCTTAAAACGCTAAAGATCATTATTGAAACGGTATCCTACACCCCATACTGTTTGAATGTAGTTCGGTCGTGACGGATCTTCTTCAATTTTTTCTCTAATTTTTCGTATATACACAGTGACTGTGCTCACATCACCAAGATGGTTCTGTCCCCAAATTCGATCATATAACTGCTCTTTCGTATAAACACGGCCTGGATGAGACATCAAATGATCAAGCAGTTGAAATTCTTTGGCGGTAAACGCGACTTTTCTTCCTTTAATATAAACTTCGAATGTCTCCGGTCTCAATTCAATATCCCCGTAAACCCTCACATTAGCTTCTTCCAGAGGACGAGAAAAGTGCTGATACCTTCGCAAATGCGCTTTAATTCTAGCTACAAGTTCACCAGGACTGAATGGCTTTGTAATATAATCGTCTGCCCCGATCCCTAAGCTTATGATTTTGTCTGTCTCTGCCTGCTTGGCGCTCATCATAAGAATCGGTACACTCGATACCTCGCGAATTTGCCGGCACACCTCGATTCCATCGATATTTGGCAGCATAATATCAAGGACAACCAATACCGGCTCTTCCTGCTTAAATTGTTTAAGACCTTCTTCACCATTTGTCGTAAGTTGCACCTTATAACCTTCAGCAGTGAGGTAATCCTGTACAAGCTCCCCGATTTCTGCCTCATCTTCAACGATTAATATATGATTTGATCTCACACTTTCACCACCTTCACTTATGCGGTGACGTCCCGCTTTTCAAAGCTGATCCAGGCTAAAGTTAGAAAAATGACAAAGTATATGACAAG
Organism: Salsuginibacillus halophilus; assembly: GCF_003014715.1. GTDB lineage: Bacteria > Bacillota > Bacilli > Bacillales > Marinococcaceae > Salsuginibacillus > Salsuginibacillus halophilus. The sequence goes on along the minus strand of NZ_PYAV01000008.1, from coordinate 174,609 downwards.
CATACTAATAGAAAAAGAAAATGTCATGCCTTCAACTATAGGCGTACCGTGGATATACTGTTGCAAATTTGTATGAGCAAATAAAATATACTTTGCCCACCCATAATCATTTAAAACCTGTACAAGCTGTGGCCCGGTAAACAATAAAAATATTGAAATGCCAATCGCAAACGAGCTGTTTTTAAAAATGGCCGCGACCATAAACGCAAACGTACCCATCATTAAAACCTCAACACTGTTTAAACTGAAAAGCTGAGCAACATACATAAACATCGGCTGCTCTACCACCCTGCCCTCTTGATAAACAAGATGAGACTGATCTATACCATGAAAACCAAACAATAAACTTCCAGTTAAAAACGAAAAAGCAAATATTAATACGAGTAGCATCCCGCTAAACATCATCGCTGTTACATATTTAGACTGTAAAATTTTTGACCTTTTTACCGGGCGGATGAGCAGCAGTTTAATGGTTCCTTGAGAAAACTCATGAGCTAAAATGCTTGATGCTGCAACAATCGTAAACAACGCAGCAAGCCCGGTAAGGTTTGATGCATCAATCATAAATCCCCAAAGCGTTTCTGAATTGACAGGCGGTTTATTGTTTTCCAGGCGGTAATTGTTCAGAGCTAACTGTTCCTGCATTCGCTCTTGTTCCGCGCTTGTTTGGTTTGATTCATCGAGCATATTCTCAAACTGTATATTTTCAGCTTCGAGCTCCGCCTGCCAATCCGATTGAGTATCTGGATTTATCATAAATTTTGAAACAGCCCCTGCACCTAGTACAGCGAGCAGCATAACGGCAACCATAACCATCGTACCGGTTCGTTTGAACAATTTCATATGCTCATTTTTTAATAAATTAATGAATGATGCCATTTACTTTTCCTCCGTCACTTCTAAAAATTTCTCTTCTAATGTTGTTTGAACTTGTGCCATTTCATACACATCAAAGTTGTTTTGTACTAACACTTGATTACAGGAGGGAAGATATTCCCTCCTTAAACTGATTATGATTCGATCCTGAATAATTTCTATATCTGCTGTAGGAAAAGCGTTATTTAAAAGCTGAAAAGCATCCTCCAACCGATTGACTTGCAACTGAATCGTTTTTTCTTCATCTGCTTTCGTCAACTCGTTCATTCCTTCTTCGCGTATAAGCTTACCGTTTTGCACAATGCCGATACGGTCACACATTAACTGCATTTCAGCTAATAAGTGACTAGACACAAAAACAGCCATTTGTTCTTGATGTGCAACGTTGCGAATATAAGCTCGGATTTCGCGAATTCCTGCCGGGTCCAGTCCATTTGTTGGCTCATCTAAAATCAATAATGATGGTGAGTGAAGAATCGCTTGTGCCAACCCGAGCCTTTGTTTCATCCCTAACGAATACTTTCTCACTTTATGTTGAATACGACCATCTAATCCAACGAGTTTAACAACTTGACTAATACGTTGTTTTGTAACTTTTTTTGGGGACATTCTCGCGAAATGAACCAAGTTTTCGTAGCCTGATAAATACTCATACATTTCCGGGTTTTCGATAACACCCCCGACATGAGCAATCGCTTTTTCAAAATTGTTCGTAACGCTCTTACCGTGAATCAACACGTCACCTTCAGTCATGCTGATTAAACCAACAATCATTCGAATCGTCATCGTTTTACCTGCACCATTTGGTCCCAAAAAGCCGTAAACTTCCCCGGGATAAACTTGTAGTGACAATTGATCAATAATGGTTCGATTTCCAATTTTCTTACTTACGTTTTTCATTTGAACGACTACTTCTCTCTCCATATGCACCCTCCTAAGCTTATGTAGCCTATTATCACAAACAGCGCTTATCCTCAACTTATCAAAATCTTAAAAAAGTATTAAAAAAAGCCCGCAAGCTTTTTATGCTTGCGGGCTCAGCGTGTAGACAAACGTTTAAGAAAAGCGAAGGCTGACGTCGCTTTTCAGCGGACGCTTGCACCCAGAGGGCACAAGTGCGACATCGGTTTAATCTACGCTGATGCTTGTCAGCCTTTCGTCATTTGATGATTATGAATGCTTAGAGATCACTTTGATCAAGCAATAGCTACATGAATCTATTCCATCATGACGCTTCATGTGCGATCAAACCGAACCCTCTCCATTGAAAATGATGATCGTAACCGAAACGAAAGACGGCGACTCCCAGAGGATTCAGCGCAGGGTGAAGATCCACTTGTTCGAATCGTTCATTCGAACAAGTTAGCTGAAGCCAAGCCCTCGGGAAAGCGTCCGTCGGTAGTGTTGGTCACGTTCATGATTCGATTTTTACCCTCTTCATGCAACATCCCGAGGCTCGAGGCAGTAAGCTCTCCGTGAATGTTTGATTTTGTTCTTTGTCGATAATCTGGGCCCTCAAACTTCTCTTGCTTGAGGACTCTTAAAATTTACTCACTTATTTTTCACTCAAAGTAAACAATGCGACAGCTCCAATTACGGTTGTGCTGAACATAATGAAGCCCATCGGCACAGCAGACGCTTCATTGATCCCGGCAAGCGGCGAAACCAACGCTCCAATTAAAAGCGGAAACATGCCAAGGAGCGCACTCGCACTGCCTGCCCGGTGCCCCTGTTTTGAAATCGCGACTGTAAAAGAACTTGTTAAAACCATGCCCATACCAGTCATATAAATAAAGATCGGAACAACTAAGGAAGCAAGCGGACCTTCAACTAAGGTCATGATAAATAAAAAGCCTGAAGCTGAAATTGCGATTAGAACAGCTGTACGTAAAAGCTTTTGCTCGGACACAATCCCGGCGAGACGACCGATAGAAAAACTGCCTAATATAATTGCTATACCATTGATACCAAACAAAACACTAAACATTTGGGGCGAAACCCCATAAATATCTTGATATACAAAAGGTGTGCCTGACACGTAAGCAAAGCTTCCGCCATGAACAAACCCAAGCGCTAAAGCATAACCAATAAACGAACGGTCGGTACTTAAACTTCTCATTGTCCGTAGCGAATGACCGAGTGAGCTCGGCATACGTCGTTCAACCGGGAGCGTTTCTTCTAAGCGGAAATAGACAACTATAACAATGGCGACACCGATCAAAGCCAGCACAAAGAAAATCGTACGCCAATCAGCAAAAGCAAACCAAAGAAGTCCGCCGCCAGCTAACGGGGCAACGAGTGGTGCTGTTGCGTTAATCACCATTAATAAAGAAAAAAACTTTGTTAGTTCTTTGCCACTAAACACATCCCGCACAACAGCTCGAGATAAAACAATGCCTGCTGCTGCGGTAAAACCTTGAATAAAGCGCCCAATAATCAGCCATTCAATGGATGGTGCAACTGCGCACAGGACTGAAGCAGCTGCAAATAAAGAAATAAACAAAAGCAGCGGTTTTCGCCGTCCGCGCGCATCACTCATCGGCCCAATAACAAGCTGCCCGGCAGCAAGACCGATTAAACAGGCTGTTAAACTTGCCTGTACAATCGATACCTCTGCACCAAGATCTTCTGCAATTTCCGGAAACGCAGGCAAATACATATCAATATTTAATGGGCCTAGTACAGCCAGCATGCTCAACATAACCGCAAGCCCTAAGCGCTGCTTTCCTTCCGGGTTTTCCATCATTTGTTGTACACCTTTCTCATTGATTTCTTCAACGCAAAGCCCCCTGCTTGATGTATCAACTTCAAGCAGAGGGCTAAATCACTTATGCGTAGCGAAGCAAGTAATATTTCTTCTTTCCGCGGCGGACAATTGTAAACTTCCCACCGATCTGATCACTTTCTTCTAGCACTTTGTCGAGTGACTGCTCCCGCGTACCGTTAATGTAGATGGCACCGTTTTGGATATCTTCCCGTGCCTGCCGCTTAGAACCAGCGATTCCTGTGTCAACAAGAAGATCCGGGAGCGGGCGGCTTGCATCTTCTACGGTTGCACCAGGTACATCTTTAAAACCTTGCTCAATTTCATCAGCAGTTAAGCTAGTAAGCTCTTTATCACCAAATAAAGCCCGGCTAATATTTTGTGCCTGTTCAAGTGCGTCTTCACCGTGAACAAAGCGTGTCACTTCTTCAGCAAGTTTCTTTTGAGCTTCGCGTATTTCCGGACGCTGCTGTACTTCTTCAGACAGACGTTCAATTTCACTTTCATCTAAAAATGTGAAGTACCAAAGAAACTTAATGACATCATCATCACTTGTATTAATTAAAAATTGATAAAACTCATAAGGGGATGTTTTTGCAGGATCAAGCCAAATCGCTCCACCTTCTGACTTACCAAATTTTTGGCCATCTGCTTTAGTCACAAGCGGAATGGTAAAACCAAACGCTTCAGGTGTTTCATCTTCATCCTGGCCATTCATTCGGCGCATTAGCTCCAAGCCGGCCGTGATATTGCCCCATTGATCGCTGCCACCCATCTGCAGTTTAATCCCTTCTTCTTCATTCAACTTGTAAAAGTCATAAGATTGAAGCATCATGTACGTAAATTCTGTATAAGAAATCCCGCTTTCTAAGCGTGCACCTACAGTCTCTTTTGCAAGCATGTAGTTCACACTAAAATGTTTACCGACATCGCGTAGAAAATCCACAAGACGAAGCTCTCCAAGCCAATCGTAGTTATTCACAAGCTTCGCTTCAGCACCACCTTCAAAATCCAAGTACTTTGCCAACTGGCTTTGGATCCGGCTCACCCAAGTTTGAACAACATCTTCCTCATTTAATGTACGCTCAGCTGATTTACCGCTCGGGTCTCCGATTAAACCTGTCGCTCCTCCTACCAAGGCGTAAGGACGATGACCCGCCAGCTGAAAACGGCGCATAGTCATAATCGTTAACAAATGACCGATGTGCAGACTATCTCCTGTCGGATCAAAACCACAATACAACTTCACCTGCTCATTTTCTAACAACTTCGCTAAATTCTCGCGGTCTGTCACTTGATTCACTAAACCGCGTTTTTCTAAATCGTGCAAAATATTCATTGAATCTCCTCCTTTAAGTTTACCACGCTGCATAAAAAAACGTCCCTTTCCATTCGGAAAGGGACGTTTGCGGTCGCGTTACCACCCTTTTTGAAAGTTGACTACAACTTTCCACTTTGGACCTGTATCGTAGGCATACCGCCACCGGACGGCTGCCCGGCAGTGCTCCAGAGGGTAATTCATGCTGAAACTTGCACCAGCTCTCAGCAGCCGCCGGTTCTCTAAGGCAGTGGTTCCATGCACTACTTCACTCATTCAATGCATTCAATATTCAGTTACGTTGCATCTAAACACTTTTTATCATAGGCTGAACGGCTATGTCAAATCAATATAAAAGTGTCTTGAATGATAGGAGCTCGCCTTTGACTTATGCTATAATAACAATGATATAAGGAGGTCATTAAACCATTGGGTACCTTTTTTCAAAAATTCAATGAAACGGTCGGAAAATGGGGAGAAAACCGAGTTGTTCGTAGTTTGAACATTACTTCTCAAGTCTTTTGGAATCTTATTTTACTTTTTGTCATTTTAATCATCATGGCTGTACTGTTTGTAGGAGGCGCTGGTGCCGGATATTTTCTCTCGCTCGTAGAAGAGGAAGAAGCTCATGGCAGCGACGAAATGAGAGAAGAGATTTATAACTTTGAAGAGATCAGCGAAGTCTATTTTGCTAATGACGAATATTTAGGAGAGCTTCGAACTGACCTGGAACGCCGTGAAATCCCGCTTGAAGATGTTTCAGATGAAGTCATCGATGCGGTTCTTGCCACTGAAGACGAATATTTTTTCGAACACGACGGTATCGTGCCAAAAGCTTTATTTCGTGCGACTTATCAAGAGTTTTCCAGCACAGGGGACCAAACCGGAGGAAGTACACTGACACAACAGCTTGTAAAAAACCAACTGCTTTCTAATGAAGTATCATTTGAGCGTAAAGCAAACGAAATTGTGCTTGCGATGCGGCTTGAAAATTACATGGATAAAGATGAAATTCTTGAAGCTTATTTAAATATTGTGCCGTTTGGCCGCAATGCCTCTGGAGAAAACATCGCCGGTATCCAAGCTGCAGCTGAAGGTGTTTTCGGTGTTGAAGTGCATGAACTAAATATACCGCAAGCTGCTTTTCTTGCCGGTATACCGCAAAGTCCTTTTTCTCACACACCATTTTATAACAATGGAGAAATTAAATCTGAAGAAGAAATGCAAAGCGGCCTCAACCGAATGCGTACGGTGTTAAACCGTATGAAAGACAACAATGTCATCGATGAAGAGGAGCACGAGGAGGCACTTGCTTATGATATTCGCGACAGCTTAACAGAAGCTGCGCCAAGCGCATATGAAGAATACCCATACATCACATATGCTGCTGAACGCGAAGCTCGAAATATCATCCGTGACAAAATGCTAGAAGAAGATGGGATTGACCTTGGCGAATTAGAAGGTGAAGAACTGCAGGAAACAACCTTAACCTATACACAGGATGCGCAAACGTTTTTGCGCCAGCAAGGCTTAAAGGTACGTACAACGATCGATAAAAACATTTACGATGCAATGCAAGATGCCATTTCTGATGACAGTATGTTCGGTCCGGACAAAACAATTTGGGATGAAGAGAATCAAGAAGAACACGTATATCAAGAAGAAGTTGGTGCTAGTTTAATCGACAATGCGACCGGTAAGGTGCTCGGCTTCGTTGGCGGGCGTGACTTTGAACGCCAGCAGATGAACCATGCTTCCGACAGCAACCGTGATGTGGGTTCGACATCCAAGCCGGTAATTTCTTACGCACCTGCCATTGAACGTGGTGCAGTACACGCAAATTCAATTGTACCGGATATCCCGTATTACCCTGAAGGAAGCGATCAGGAAATTACAAACTTTGATAATCAGCACCGCGGCTTAATTACAGTTCGTGAATCACTCCAAGAATCCAGGAATACGCCGGCAGTTCGTTCTATGATGCGGCTGGACCTGCCTGAAGCGCGACAGGATATGTTAAATATGGGCATCTGGCTTGAAGAAAGCCGTCCATATGAAAGTGATGCCATTGGTTCATTTGGAGCGACTCCTGAAGCATTAACGAGTGCGTATTCAACATTTGCAAACGAAGGTACACACCGAGATGCTTATATGATTGAAAGTATTGAAACTCGTGATGGGGATACAATCTACGAGCACGAACCAGAAACAAATGAAGTATTCTCGCCACAGACGTCCTACGTTATGACCGATATGCTGCGCGATGTCCTTCAACCTGGAGGTACAGCGGCCGGTATGCCAGGTTATTTAAATCATAGCAGTGACTGGGCAGGGAAGACAGGAACCACTGGAGATTATACAGATTTATGGTTTGTCGGCTACAACCCTAACGTATCACTTGGTGTGTGGCTTGGTTATGATTCCAGCCAGCTTGGCGTTGATCATGGAGTGAACGGCTGGAGTCAAAGTCAACGAACCCAGCGCATTTGGGCAGAAATCATTAACCATGCTTCTGAAGTTGAGTATGAGCAAATTATTACTGATGAAACGTTCACGCAGCCAGAAGGCGTCGTAAGTCAATCTATCTGCGGCTTAACAGACACACTGCCTTCAAACCGCTGTAGTGAGGCTGGCTTTGTTCATACAGATTTAATGATTAATGAGCACATCCCGACGACGACAGACGACAGTCTTGAAGACGCAAGCTATGTAACCATCGGTGGTACAACTTACCGTGCCTTAAGTGAAACTCCTGCTGAGTTCACACAAACAGGGATTCTGCTTGACGACGATGAGTTTGACGTCGACAACATTAATGAGTATTTACCTGAAAGCATAACTGATAACATTGTGCCTGACCGTGAAGCACCTACAAACGGCTATGCACCAGGAGCTGTAACTGGAACTTCACAAAGTGGTTCCACACTTACGTGGAATCAGCACCCCGATAATGATATTGTCGGTTACCGAATTTATACAGAATCCGGGGTTCAAGTTGACAGCATCATTGATAGTGCTGAAACGTCTTACAATGTTAGTGCAGGTCAATCTCATTACGTTACAGCCGTTGATACGCTTGGCCGTGAATCAGCGTCATCCTCAATAACAGACACTCCTAGCGAGGATGATGAAGATGCTGGTGAGAATGAAGGAGAAAGTTCCTCACCTGAAACTGAAACACCAGAGGAAACTGAAAATGATACTGGTGGATCTGATGGCGGTTCGCCTGGTGCCACTGAGCCTGGGGATGGTGAAGGAAGCAATGGAGCTTCAAATGGTGGCAGCAATGGGCAAGAAACTGAAGAGCCACAAGAGACACCTTCTGAAGATCCTCCTGCCGAAGAGGATCCACCACCTGAAGAAGAACCTGCTGAAGAAGAGCCAGTAGAAGAAGAACCTGTAGAAGAAGAACCTGCTGAAGAAGAGCCTGCTGAAGAAGAGCCAGTAGAAGAAGAACCTGCCGAGGAAGGTAGCGGTGAGGAAAACGGTGAAGATTAAGTAAAACTTCTAATTTACAAAGAAAAGGCCGCTGCAAATCGAATTGCAGCGGCCTTTTCTTTGTATTTGTATCTTAAAAAAAGAAGCTGCCTTAAAGGCAGCTTCTTTTAACCTTAATCTTCCATTGTTGATAGATCACCTGTTGGAAGATCCAGCTCCCATGCTTTTAACACGCGGCGCATAATCTTACCACTACGCGTTTTTGGCAGCTTATCACGGAATTCAATTTCACGCGGTGCTGCATGTGCAGCTAAACCTTTTTTAACAAAGGTACGAATATCTTCTTTTGTATCCTCAGTCACTTCATACCCATCGCGAAGAGCCACAAATGCTTTAATGATCTCACCGCGAACAGGATCTGGCTTCCCGATAACCCCGGCTTCAGCTACAGCGGGATGCTCAACGAGTTTACTTTCAACTTCAAATGGGCCTACACGTTCGCCGGCAGTCATAATAACGTCATCGATCCGGCCTTGGAACCAGAAGTAGCCGTCTTCATCCATATAAGCCGAATCACCGGAAACGTACCAGTCACCTAACTCAAAGTAGCTGTTATACTTCTCAGGTTGATTCCAGATCTTACGCATCATCGATGGCCAGCCTTTAGCAATTGCTAAGTTACCCATACGGTTTGGTGGTAGTTCATTGCCTTGATCGTCAACGATGGCAGCTTTCACACCTGGGATTGGTTTACCCATCGACCCGGCTTTAATATCCATTGCCGGGAAGTTAACGATCATTTGTGCACCCGTTTCTGTCATCCACCATGTATCATGGATACGGAGGTTAAATACCTTCTCACCCCAGCGTACAACTTCAGGGTTTAACGGTTCACCTACACTTAAAATATGACGGAGAGAGGAAAGGTCATACTCCTTAATCACTTCATCCCCTGCGCTCATCAACATACGAAAAGCTGTTGGTGCACTATACCAAATACTTACACCATATTTCTGAAGTGTTGCGTACCAATCCTGCGGGCTGAACCTCCCGCCGCGAACAACATTTGTTACACCTGCAAGCCACGGAGCGAAAATGCCATATGATGTGCCTGTAACCCAGCCTGGGTCAGCTGTACACCAAAATACATCGTTATCTTTAATATCAAGTACCCATTTAGCAGTTTGATAATGCTGTACCATCGCATAATGGACATGATAAACACCTTTTGGCTTACCTGTAGATCCGGATGTGTAATGTAGAATTAAACCGTCTTCTTTATCTACCCATTCTACTTCTGCATCCGTAGAAGCCGCTTGCAAGCGGGTTTGATAATCATAGTAAGGTCCTTCTTCTTTTACTTTACCGCCGTCAATAAATACAGCTTCAAGAGATGGCAGATCATCAACCGGAACACGCTCTAAAAGTGCCGGCGTTGTAACTAAAGCTTTCGCTTCACTATCCTCAAGGCGATCGCGGACAGCCCCTTCCATAAAAGCTTCAAATAGAGGCCCAACGATTGCACCAACTTTCACAGCACCGAGAAAAGCAAAGTACAATTCAGGCGAGCGCGGCATGAAGATAAACACGCGGTCTCCCTTTGTAATACCTGCTTCTCTGAACATGTTCGCTGCCTGGTTGGACTTTTCTTTTAAATCTTGAAACGTATACTCCTCATCACGCTCTTGATCACTATAGTACAATGCAACTTGATCTTTCTTATCTGGAGAGTCGGCATGGCGGTCGATCGCTTCATGTGCCATGTTTACTTTCCCAGTCTCAAACCACGAAAATTCTTTTTCGACTTGAGACCAGTCAAAATTTTTAACTGCTTCATCATAATTTGCGAGATTGTGTTGTCCTTCTTTTGCCGGAAGCGTTTGCACCTTCATATACCATCTTCCTCTCTTTCAAGCATGATTGCGTTTCCACAATGCTATTATAATATATTATGAATTTTTCTTCAATTTTACATTGCCATTTAAATAAGAAATTTCCGAATCGACTGTCATGTATAGGCTTACAAAAGGAAGTTCGGTGTTCAAATTCCGGGTGATTATGTATAATGTAGGTAGTTGTTATCCTCTGCCCGAATAAGGAAACGCTTAAACTGCTGATAAAGGTGGCCTCGGGAAAAATGAAACACAAAAAAATGTTTTTTTCCAGAGAAATTCCTTTTCAAGACCGGACCATTACAATTGAAGGACCTATCTCTGGCAAAAAAATTCACGAACTTAGTTTTAATGAAGGATTGGTTGCTTTTCGACGGCCTGATGAGCAGAAAAAAGCATTAATTGGAATTGCTGATCTTCCAGAAGGTCGAATCAATGTGGCGCTTGATGGTGACCAGGTTATCGGTTATGTTACTTTTTTATACCCTGATCCACTTGAGCGCTGGTCTGAGGCAGAACTTGATAACCTGCTTGAACTTGGTGCTATTGAGATTGCTCCGGAATACCGTGGAGCAAAGATCGGTTCACACCTTTTAGAGCTCTCAATGCTTGATGATGCAATGGAGGATTACATTATCATCACAACAGAGTATTATTGGCATTGGGACTTAAAAGGAAGCGGCCTATCAATTTGGGATTACCGCAAAGTTATGGAAAAAATGATGAACGCTGGCGGGCTTGAGTGGATGGCTACAGATGACCCGGAAATCAGCAGTCATCCCGCCAACTGCTTAATGGTGCGTATTGGAGATAGAGTTGATAATGATAGCATTCAACAGTTCGACGCTGTCCGCTTTTCCGGACGGTTTATGTTTTAATGAAAGGAGGATTTCTTTATGCTGATCGAAGAAATTATGCACAAAGATGTTGCTTACTTAACTGCAGAAAATACGATTGAGCAGGCAATGAACGTTATGCACGAACGAAAAATCCGGCATGTACCCATCGTAAACGACAAACATGAATTAATAGCTATTGTCTCCGACCGGGATATTCGTGATGCTAGTCCATCTATTTTTCATGCTGATGAACATTTAGAAGACTTACAGAAACCTTTATCTTCCATCATGAAAACGAATGTCGTCACTACTGGACCACTTGACTTTGTTGAAGATGCTGCCTCAACTTTGTATGAGCATGACATCAGCTCCCTCCCGGTGACCGAAGATGACGTGCTTGTAGGCATGATTACTGAAACTGACATCCTTCATACCTTGGTGAAACTAACAGGTGCCCATCAGCCAAGTTCGCAAATTGAAATCCGGGTTCCTAATATATCCGGCCAGCTTGCAGATGTTGCTGCCTTATTTAAAGCAAATAATAAAAATGTTACGAGTGTGCTCGTCTACCCGTGTGAAGACCCTGAATACAAAATTCTTGTGTTCCGGGTACAAACAATGGATCCGCGCCGTATCATTGAAACCCTTGAATCCAGCGGCTACGAAGTCATGTGGCCACGTATGCCGGGGATGTCACCATGAGAAATCATGCATTTATATATTCAGAAGATATGCTGAAGTATAAGTTCAGCGATGACCATCCATTCAATCATCTTCGCCTGCAGTTAACAAAAAGTCTGCTTGAAGCTGAAGATGCTTTGCAGCCGGACGATTTTGTTACACCACGCATGGCAAGTGACGAAGAAATTGCACTTGTCCATGATCAAGCGTATATTGAAGCTGTAAAAAAAGCCGGCCGCGGTGAGCTTTCCCCGGGCCTGGCAAACAATTTTGGACTCGGCACCGAAGACACACCTATGTTTCATAATATGCACGAAGCTGCAGCCCTACTCGTTGGAGGGACATTAAGTGCAGTTGATGAAGTTATGGAAGGCCGGGCCACCCACGCTTTAAACTTAGGTGGGGGGCTGCATCACGGTTTTCGTGGCAAAGCTTCAGGTTTTTGTATATATAACGACAGTTCAATAGCAATTGAATACTTACGTAAAGTTTACGGTATGCGGGTGCTGTATATCGATACAGACGCTCACCACGGCGATGGCGTTCAATGGGCTTTTTATGAAGACCCTGATGTATGTACATTATCTATTCATGAAACGGGCCGTTACCTCTTTCCTGGCACAGGTGCTGTGAATGAAAAAGGAAATGGGCAAGGGTTTGGATTCTCGATTAACGTTCCGGTTGATGCTTTTACAGAAGACCATTCGTTTCTAGAAGTGTATGAAGCTGCAATTTGGGAAGTCGCAGAGTTTTTTAAGCCGGATATCATCTTAACCCAAAACGGGGCAGATGCTCATTATTATGACCCATTAACGCACCTTTCAGCTTCTATCGAATTCTTCCGTGAAGTACCGCGGATTGCCCACGAAGTTGCACATGACTTTTGTGACGGACGCTGGGTGGCCGTCGGTGGCGGCGGATATGACCACTGGCGGGTCGTCCCCCGTGCTTGGTCACTGCTCTGGTTGGAAATGAGCGATCAACGTCATATTGCTGAAGGGTCCCTTCCGGAAACTTGGCTCGAAGCTTGGAAAGATCAATCACCGATTCCGCTGCCAACATTTTGGACAGACCCTGCTGATTTATATCCACCCATCCCGCGCAAGCCGGAGATTACTGAAAAAAATAAAAAGTCGCTTGATAAAGCATTATTCCATATTCGAAACGAAAAGAACAGATAACGGTTTTGCCTCGATTATTTTATACTCATTATTTAAAAAATCAGCCCTCGGCCGAATACGGCTGAGGGCTGTGAATTTATTGCGCTTGTCGATCTTCTGCATAATCAGGGTCATTAATAATCATTACAACACGGCGGTTCTGCTGCATATTTTCTTCGGAATCATTTGGTGCTACCGGCCGCGTATCCGCATAACCTACAGCGTTCAGGCGCTGACGGCTCACATTGTGATTCTCCTCAATATAACGGATTACACTGCTTGCCCGTGCACCGGAAAGCTCCCAGTTCGATGGATAGCGAAAAGTCGAGATGGGCCGACTGTCTGTATGCCCTTCAACTTCAACCATGTTTGGAATCGTTTCTAAGAGCATCCCTACTTGGCTTAAAAAAGGTTCGGCAGCTTCGAGCAGTTCTGCTTCCCCTGTTTCAAACAATAAGCGCTCTTGTAAAACAAGCACAATTCCGCGATCATCACGTGTCGCTGATATGACGTCCTGCATATCTTCTTCTTCTAAATATTCATCAATATCTTCCATCATCTCTTCGAGTTCTTCATCATCTGCCGGATCAGACTCGATCTCTTCTTCGAATTCATTTTCAAAATCCATTTCTTCTTCAAACTCTTCATCAAATTCATCTTCATCAACGTCTTCATCTTCACCCGGCTGATCACGCTCAATCATCGCCGGTAAAAAATCAAACATATGACGGTCATCAAAAGACTCTGCAATCGCACGAAACTGCTCCGTTTCAATTTCGGACATGGAAAAGAGCATAACGAAAAAAACGAGAATTAAAAGCACCATGTCCGAAAAAGTTGTCATCCACCGTGGGCTGCCTTTTTCGGGCGTCTTTTGTTTACGCTTCATTCGTAAACTCCTCCGCTTCTTCATCATTGCCGCGGTTTTCCTGACGGATAAAGGCGCTTAGCTTTTCTTCAAGAATTTTTGGGTTTTGACCGGACTGTACACCGATCACACCTTCAATTACAACTTGCTTAACGAAAACTTCTTCTTCCGTCCGGATTTCTAGTTTACTAGCCATTGGTATGAAAAGTAAGTTTGCTAGAACAGAACCGTACAATGTTGTTAATAATGCCACGGCCATATTCGGACCGAGTGTTTCAGGATCATCAAGGTTCTGCAGCATAAGTACAAGACCAATTAAGGTACCAATCATTCCCCAGGCCGGCGCATATTCTCCCGCTTTCTGCATTAAAGCCTGACCCTTTTTATGTCGTTCTTCCATGGCAACGACTTCAGCCATCATAATATCTTTAATAATATCTGGTTCTATTCCGTCAACGGCAAGCATGACACCTTTACGTATAAAAGGGTCTTCAACTTCTTCGATACCGGCTTCAAGCGCCAGCAGACCTTCGCGCCTCGCTTTTGTGGATAAATCGACAAAAGTATCAATTAAACTTTTTAAATCATGATTTTCATGTTGAAAACTTTCTTTAAGTACACGCGGTAACAACTTTATGTCATCTGTAGAGAAGTTAATAAGTAAGGCTGCCGTTAATCCACCAAATACAATTAAAAATGCCGTAATTTGAATAAAGAATACGACCATACCAAGGCCTTCATTTGTAAATACTGCAAACAATAACGCCGTGATGCCCACCACAACGCCCACAGGTGTTAAAATATCAAATTTTTTCATGTCATTTTTCTACCCCTTTTTAAATCGAACTGCAAAAACGGTGAAGCCCACCCGGCTTTAAGCACGGGTGGACATCCGGTATTCCAGGCGGTGCGGCAGTTCCACGATATGGTCGCCTACGTCCTCTTGATTCATATATTTCGTAAGCAAACGCATTGATACAGCTCCAATGTCATACATTGGCTGTACAACAGTTGTGAGCGTCGGACGAACCATTGTTGCAAGACGCGTGTTGTCAAAGCCAATAACTTCAACATCATCTGGTACACGCCAATCCGCATCCTGCAGACCGTGGATCACACCTAAAGCCATTTCATCTGTAGCTGCAAAGACTGCCGTTGGCATTTGATCAGCCTTCATAATACGGTCAACCGCCTCAAGACCGTCATCATATGTGTTTTCACCTGCAGCCACCAGCTGTTCATCAAAAGCAAGGCTGTGTTTTTTCAGTGCCTCTTTGTAGCCCGTATATTTCTGATAGCCTGTAACTGGATCATCGATTGGTCCACTCACAAAACCAACGCGCTCATGTCCACGCTCAATAAGTTCAGTAACTGCATCAAACGCGGCCTGCTGATAATCAATATTTACAGACGGGAATTGTTTATTTTCATCTACAGTAGCTGCAAGAACAATCGGTACAGATGCATGCTTAAACTGCTCCGCATGTTCTTCGGTAATTTCGCCGCCTAAAAACAAAATACCATCGACTTGCTTTTCAAGCAGCGTGTTAATTAGATGAATCTCTTTCTCTTTGTTTTGATCCGAGTTACATAAAATAATGTTGTACTTATACATCGTTGCAATATCTTCGATTCCCCGAGCAAGCTCTGCAAAAAAGATGCTTGAGATATCAGGGATAATAACGCCAACTGTCGTCGTTTTTTTACTCGCCAGCCCACGTGCAACCGCATTTGGGCGATAACCTAAACGTTCTATGGCGTCTAACACTTTTTTTCGGGTTGCTGGTTTTACATTTGGGTTGCCATTCACTACACGCGATACAGTCGCCATAGAGACAGCTGCTTCACGTGCCACATCGTAAATTGTTGTATTCAACGGGGAGTCCTCCTCATATTTCCTTTCAACATTGTTTTCATAATGTAACGCTATCATACGATACTTTAAGGAGGTTCCGCAATTCCTATCCTTATTTATATCGGCAGCATCGACATAATTTGCAGGTATTTTGACCGATAATCATAAATTTTTATCGTTTTTTAAACAAAAGAAAAACCATCGTCTGTACGAAATACAGACGATGGTCGGACAATTATCACTTTAACCTTTGAACACACCTTGTTCGCGAATTTCACCGAGAAACTCTTCAAACTGAGGGATGTTCATCTGCTGGGCCGAATCAGACAAAGCAACTGCAGGATCTGGATGCACTTCTGTCATCACAGCGTCTGCGCCGACTGCGTAAGCTGCTTTAGCCGTTGGCAATAACAGATCACGACGGCCTGTTGAATGGGTAACGTCCACCATAACTGGAAGGTGCGTCTCTTGTTTCAACACAGGCACAGCGGAAATATCAAGCGTGTTACGGGTTGCATTTTCGTACGTCCGAATGCCGCGTTCACATAACATGATATTCTCGTTGCCGTTTGCAATAATATATTCAGCTGCTTTAATAAATTCATCCATTGTTGCTGACATACCGCGCTTTAGAAGCACTGGCTTATCTACAGCACCGACTTCTTTCAAAAGCTCAAAGTTTTGCATGTTACGCGCACCGACTTGAATCACATCGATGTAATCAAGTGCATTTTCAACATCTTTCGGGCTGACAATTTCAGAAATCGTCACCATATCCAATTCATCACCAACACGCTTTAAAATCTCGAGACCTTCCTGGCCGAGACCTTGAAAGTCGTACGGCGAAGTACGCGGCTTGTAGGCGCCGCCTCGCAATAGGTTTAAACCTTGATCTTTCATTGCTTTAGCCACACTGTAAACTTGCTCGTAGCTCTCAACGGAGCAAGGACCGGCAATTAATTTTGGATCGCCGTTTCCGATTTTATCTCCATTTAATTGTACGACTGTATTTTCCGGACGCTTTTTCCGGGAAACTAATAAAGATTTACTATTATCATCTTCCTGCAGCTCAAGGCTCGCTTTGAAGATCTGTTTAAACAAATGTTGAAGCGTTGACGTTTCAAAAGGCCCTTGGTTGTTTTCAGCAATTAGGTCAAGCATTGCACGTTCACGTACTGGATCAAACCGGTTCTGGCCGGCTTTGCGTTTTAATTGACCGATTTCTTGAACGAGTTCGGCACGCTCGTTAATTAGTTCAAGAATTTTTAAGTTTACCTCGTCTAACTGTCCGCGCAGTTGATCTAGCTGTTCGTTACTCATAACTCAACTCAACTCCTATTCCGATTTTCAATTGATTAGAAATTATGGTACATTTCTTAATGATTAGAACCTATTATAACGAAACATTTAACGCCTGTCACCCATTTTTTCTTTATTTCTTGAACGCTTTTAAGCACTAAAGCGGAAGTGGGACATTAGACTTATCATACGAAAGCAGGTGCATTAATGATGAATGATCACACCCAATCGTTTTTCACCCTTGATATCGGAACCCGTTCCATTGTTGGATTATATGCTGTGAAAGACGAATCCGGTTATACATTAAAACAAATTGAAGTACTTGAACATGAAGAACGCGCCATGCTTGATGGACAAATTCATAATATCCCCGCCGTTGCTTCATTAATAAACAAAATTAAAGAGCGAATTGAAGCTGTTCATGGCCCGATTCAAAAAGCTTCAGTTGCAGCTGCAGGCCGTGCATTAAAAACGATGCGTGCAGTAGAAAAACTGCCGCTGCCGAAAGAACACCACATGACAACAGATGACATCCGCCAGCTTGAACTTAGTGCTGTTCAGCGCGCTCAATATGACCTTGCACTCCAAGGTGAGACTGACGACCGCTTAAAGTATCAATGTGTTGGCTATTCAGTAATGAATCGCTATTTAGATAAGGAACCTATGGGAAGTCTTGAAGACCAGATGGGTGAAGAAGCTGAAGTTGAAGTCATCGCCACTTTTTTACCTCGCATGGTCATTGATTCTTTATCATCTGCACTTCATAAAGCAGACCTTGAAATGGAAGGGCTCACCCTCGAGCCGATCGCTGCTATTAATGTTTTGGTCCCACCCTCAATGCGTCGCTTAAATGTTGCCCTTGTGGATGTTGGCGCCGGCACGTCGGATATTGCGGTAACTGAAGGCGGTACCGTTATCGGTTACGGGATGGTACCTGTTGCAGGAGACGAAATTACAGAAGCCATCAGCGATGCTTATCTTCTCGACTTTCCAGAAGCTGAAGATTTAAAGCGTCGTATCCATGGCCAAGAAGAAGTAACCATTCAAGATATTCTGGGTTTTGAGCATACGTACCATACATCAGACATCCAAACAGCGATTCAAACGAGTGTTGGGGAGCTTGCAAGCAAGATTAGCCATGAAATCCTTCGCTTAAACGGCAAATCACCCCGGGCAGTCATGCTTGTAGGTGGCGGCAGCCTGACACCAGGACTTACCGATATGCTTGAACAGGCACTCGAGCTCCCGGCGCAGCGTGTTGCCGTTCGTGATATGAACGCGATTGCATCATTAACTGTGGAATCAAATAAAGGTACCGGGCCGGACATGGTAACACCGGCAGGGATTGCAATCGCCAGCCAGGAATATCCGATACAATACGTCACACTTACATTAAATCATGAACGACTGCGCATGTTTGACATTAAAGATTTAACCGTCGGTGATGCACTCGTTGCAGGTGGTATTGACATTTCACGGCTGCACGGCCGGCCCGGGATAGCAAAAATCGTCCACGTAAACGGCAAAAATGTAACCCTCGCTGGTAGTCATGGAACACCTGCTTCAATAATGAAAAACGGCGCACCCGCTTCATTAAATGACACCATTCGCTCGAAAGATATACTTGAAGTTGAGCCGGGCAACAACGGGACTGAAGCCGAAGTAACTGCTGGTGAACTGTGTGAAAGCTTCCGAACGGTTCATATCCAATGGAACAATGAATCTGTGTACCTTCCGGAACTCATATATATTAATGGATCTCACGGTAAAGCCGAACAGATCGTACAAGATCGGGACAGGATCCAAACATACCCGGTACGAACCATCCGGGACGCCCTTCTATACTTGAAAGAGAATGAAGTGCTGCGTAAAAGTACGCGCTCGGTGAATGTAGATCACTCAAATCTAACCATCCCTACCGGAGTCTTAACGAAAAACGGGGTGAATTGTACCGGTGAAGAAATGATTGATGAAGGCGACCATATCGCAACAAAACCACTGCAGCAACCGGATGAGATCACAATAGAAGATCTATGTACGTTAATGGAAATTCCCATTGAAACATCAATCAATCTTATTTTAAACGGGGAAAATCTACAGCTTACAAAACCGAAAACAACTTTATACAAAGACGGGGTTGAATTGAGCCCCAAAGACATCGTGCAACCCGGCGACCAGCTTCATACCCATGAAACTTTTGTCACTTTTACCTTTCAAGATTTATTCCGTCAAGTTGATCTCCATCTTGAACCCCAACCTGGCTACAAATTGCTGCTAGAAAAAAACGGCGCAGCTACGCAACTAACAGAAACGTTAAACGAGGGTGATCGGATTGACATTCAAATGATCGAAGTTAACAAGTAATATCCATCTTTACTGAACATAAAAAGTGCCCGCTTCATAAGCGGACACTTTTTCTTTTTATTTGGCTTCTTCATTACGCACTTGATTTTCAAGGTCTTCAACCTCTTGGCGAACAGAAGCTTTAATTTCTTCTTTCGATTGATCCAAGTCTTCTGCCAAGTCTTCTGCTAACTCTTCAGCTGTTTTTTCTACTTCCTCTGCCTCGCCACGCAAAGTATCAGCTGCATCTTTCACTTTATCTACAGCTTGCGTAGATTGCTCGGACACTGTTTTTGCAATGTTAGAAGATTTTTCTTTGGCGACATTTGCCCATTCACTGCTTCTTTCATA
This sequence comes from Salsuginibacillus halophilus, assembly GCF_003014715.1. GTDB lineage: Bacteria > Bacillota > Bacilli > Bacillales > Marinococcaceae > Salsuginibacillus > Salsuginibacillus halophilus. Next base: position 154,925 of record NZ_PYAV01000008.1, on the reverse strand, counting down.
AGCATTGTTCGTCCATTCGCTCGTACGGTCATATGCTGACTGCGCACCTTCACTAATATCCGTGCGCAGTTCTTTTCCAGGTTTCGGCGCAGTTAGGAGTGCCGTAGCCGCACCTACAATCCCCCCGATTAATGTACCAATCATAAAATCTTTTGTGTTCATTGTTCCCATTTTAAAGTCCCTCCTTATCAGATTTAAGACGAAGTATGGTTTTCTTCGCTTGGAATTTCAGCTTTCTTTTTCTTCCATTTTGTATAAAGATCGATCGCTGCATTGCCCCATTGAACGGCCTGCGCTACTTGATCAGACTGGCGCGTCGATTGATCTTTAACGGTTTCAGAAACGTGTTTCAATGAATGATTCACTGTTTCTACAGAATCTCCGAGTTCTTGAGCAGCATAAAAGACACTGTTCAACGTCTCTGACTTATGGTGCAGATCTTCGGCCAACTGATTACTCGTCTGCATCAACTGTTCTGCTTCTTTCGTAACGCCTTCAACTTGGGACTCCAGTTTTGCAATCGTGTTTGAAGTCTCTTTCAATGTTGCTGATACAGACCGCAGCGTTTGAATTAAGAAGATCACAAGAACCGCAAACGCTACAGCAATAATTAATAAACTTATGTAAACAAACTCCATTCAAAGTTCACCCCCTACTCTTCAACTAATACCCGGTTTAAAAGATGATAAACATTTCAAACTTTTGAGAGTTAAGCTTAACTACTTATCATAATATCACAATTCGTGCTCTTATTAGCTAATTCCTCCTCATGACTTAAAAAACTGCAGTCATTCTACCAAAAATCAAAACCCGTTACGACGATTCGTAACGGGCTGAGGCGCAAATGCTATTATTGCTCTGAAACAATTGTTGCCTCGTATGCTGATTGATATTTTTGAATATCCCCAGCTCCCATAAACAAAAGCACACTGTCTTCATGATTGGAAAGTGAAGCTACATCTTGTTCGGGGAGCAGCTGAGCCCCGGGTACGCGAGCTTGCAAATCCTCGATTGACAATGCTGCATCATGTTCGCGGGCTGAACCGAAAATATCACATAAATAGACATGGTCAGCTTCTTGTAAACACGCTGCAAATTCTTCTAAAAACATTTTTGTCCGCGTATACGTATGCGGTTGAAAGACTGCAACAATTTCTTTATTCGGGTATTTCATCTTTGCGGCAGAAACAGTTGCCTGCACTTCTGTCGGATGATGGGCATAATCATCAATAACAACTTGACGATTGTACGTACGTTCACTAAAACGACGTTTCACTCCAGAAAATGAGCGCAGCTGTTCCTGCATAAGTGACATCGGCATTTCTTCATAATGACTTAACGCAATAACAGCCAGGGCATTTAAAACGTTATGCTCCCCGTGCTGAGGAATCATGAATGTTCCGTAAAAATCGCCGCGGACGGTCACATCAAATTTTGTGCCCTCTGGTGTTGCCTCAATTCGATCTGCATTGAAATCATGCTTACCTTCAATACCGTAATAAATAATTGGTACTGGAGCGTTTAATGCCTGTAGATGCTCGTCGTCCCCGCAGGCGATAATTGCTTTTTTCACGTTTTTAGCCATACCTTCAAATGCATCAACGACGTCATTAATATCTGTAAAATAATCCGGGTGATCAAAATCAATATTTGTCATAATCGCATAATCCGGCTCATAATTTAAAAAATGACGCCGGTATTCACAAGCCTCAAATACGAAGTAATGACTGTCCGGCTCGCCTTTACCCGTGCCATCGCCAATTAAGTAAGACGTTGGACGATAAGGTTCAAGTACGTGAGATAAGAGTCCGGTCGTACTCGTTTTACCATGTGCTCCTGTTACAGCCACTGAAGTGTACTGCTTCAACCAACTTCCTAAAAACGAAGGATACATTTGTACGTCTAAGTTTAATTCTGCAGCTTTGGCGATTTCCGGGTGATTTTCCCCATACGCCGGCGAAGCGACAATGGTTTGTTCCGGCGTAATGTTCGATGCTGCAAACGGGTGCAGCGGAATTCCTTTTGCTTCAAGAGGTTGCTGTGTGAAAAAGTGCTTTTCAACATCTGAACCTTGTACGTTTACATTCATATCATGAAGAATCTGGGCAAGTGCACTCATCCCCGATCCTTTAATTCCAACAAAATGATACGTTGTCATGATTGGACCTCCATTTTTACGGTCTGCTTATTTAAGTCCTCAAGCGAAAATTAGGCGCAATTCTGCACTTGTATCATTATAGCAGATCATTCGGTTGTAACAAATGAAGTCTTCTAACCGTTGCTTTTAACATTGTATGATAAAAACCAACGATAGTTGCTTCACAAAAAAAGTGCACAAACTTAAAAAACTCCAGCATCGCCGGAGCCAGCGCATAAATAAGACCTAATATATAAGCGTTTGGCAGACTTTCCATGACTTGCTTCACTCAGCCAGTATAAGCGCAACCTTGCAGAAGTCCCTGCTCGCGCCTGTCTCTGGCTGCACATGCAGCTCCAATAGACAATCGCTTCCTGCTGAATTGTTTCACTCAATGTTCTACCGGTAAGTCTGTTTTAGCAAATAAGAAAAAATTCAACGCAATTACTTACACCCATTACTTAGATCCTATACTTTTGACGACCTTCTTATTTTTAAGAAAAACAGGCTAATTTATTGTTGCAAATGGCCCCAATCTACAAAAGATAAATAATAAAGACTATTTTTTCTCATAAACGTTTGTCTGTGCACCTTTTCCGGTCGCAGTGCCTGCAAATGATCAATAACCGTATCTGTATAATCTTCTTGTATTGGAGCAGGCGGCGTTAAGAGCCTCGGGCTGAAACCGTTTTGGACCGTCCGCAGCAAACAGAGTCCTTCACTTATGTTTAGCTTTTGTAATTCACCAGCAAACAAAGGTGTAGGTGTAATGGTGCGCTCTTCTCCTGTAAGTGGGTACTTTCCCGTCATACAACCTTCATGATCCACATGCTCAATTTGAAACAGCTCAAGAGCTGTCGTCATAATGACACCGCTCGTTTCAAGCTCCTGCGATGTTAAAGCTTGGCTTTCCTGCCGTATAAATAAATCAAACAAATGAGCTCCGATAATCGTACTGTAATCAAAAGCAAACCAGTGTTCAAACTGAAAACGGCTTGTTTCACGAACCATTTCATCCGGATCGATACTAGCAATCGTTTTAAACATATGCTTTGCCCGCACTTTGTCACGAAGATTTGCTCCTGTTTGCAGCCAGTCAAAAAAATGGTGGTACACTGATAAAAGCGCTTCATCAGCTTTTTGCTGCTTATCGTTTCGCAGTCGCTCAAAGTTCACAACATGCCCGAGTTCCATTATGCATGTCCCCCGCAATCTCAATCCTTATTGTTCATTATATTCAACCCGCTCCAAGCGCGGATTTGGACGGTATTCACGACCTGCTTTTGCTTCATGCTCCCCATCAATTAACACATTATCTCCTGTAAAACCAATATGGATGTTCAGCAGGCTGCTGCCAACCCCGTAAATATCGACCGGAACACCATCGCGCTCGTATGCTTCGATCCGCTCTGCATTCAAACCACCGCTGACTACAATTTTAACGTGCTCATACCCTTCTTGATCGAGAGCTTCACGTACCGCAAAGATCAAACGATCATTAACGCCGCGGGGATCAAAATCACCCATAACTTCAGGGTAACGGCAAAAGTATTGATCAATCATGTAATTGGACGTATCAAGCCTGACACCTTTTAAATCATCGCCAAATGCCCGGGCAACTTTTAATGAATCACCGATCACATCGTTGTTGTAGTCAACAAGTGTCATCAGTTCATCTTCAGGAAAGGTGGCTTGATATGCTTCAGTTGCCGCAACGACATCCCCGCGATACAGCTGCAAAAGTGCATGCGGCATCGTTCCAATTCCTTTTTTGCCCCACCATTCGTTCATCGCGTGTGTTGCCTGCGCTTTCGATCCGCCAATAAATGCGGCATATCCATCACCGGCTTGTTGGGTGAAATGGTCATCTCTGTCACCCATAAAAATGACAGGCTTCTCTACACCAGAAGTCCGTGCTGCTTTCACAACATGATAAACGTTAGTCGCAACAGATGTTCGGCGTCCGAGAATCCCGTCGATAATTCCTTCCAAAAAACCAAAGTTTTGATAAGGTCCAGTTATCGTTAAGACAGTTTCAAAAGGTTCAACTTTATCTCCATCTTCTAAAGAATAAATTTCAAGTTCTTCCGGGCTCTCCGCAAACGTTTGCACGAGCGCAATCGCCTCATCTGTACCACATAACACCGCATGTTCCTTTTGAAAAAACTGCATGGTAACAGTGTGGTTTGGACGGTAGTTTTCTACAATTTTTTTTGTTTTTAAGAAATAGACGGCTGAAAACCAACCCTCTCCGATTCGTTCATCGAATTTAAATGTACGGTTTGTCAGCCGCTTAATTTCCCCTTCAAGCTTCAGTTGAATTTCTTTCTTCATGTTTCGGCTCCTTATGGTTCTCTCATCGTAGTTGAAAGCTGCGCTATGCTGCTAATACTAATGGACAAGCTTTTCACTCTTTTCCATGATCACATTCTGCACAATTTCCTCGACATCTTTTTTGGAAAGTTGCGCCCAGTCATGTGGCAGAACAAGTTCAATCGTTCGTTCGTTTTTCTTTAAAATCGACAACCAATCCGGGACAGTCATCTCTAGGAAAAACTCCATTTGAATGTTTTGCACGCCAATCTCCTCCTCAAAAGTTGGTGATGCGTGGTTCAACTTTACACGAACATGAACAAGCGGAACTTTCTTTTTTCTCTCCCTATCATAAAGAACCTAAGCTGTTTACACAAGGTAAAGCCTGTTTATACTTAAGGTTCAGACGCTTCATTACGCCCGTCCAAATCATCAAGGGATACAAGGATGCTTCGTGGCTTAGACCCTTGTGCTGGCGAAATGATGCCACTCGCCTCCAATGTATCAATCAAGCGTGCAGCCCGGTTAAATCCGATATGAAACCGGCGCTGAAGCAAAGAGGAAGATGCCGCCCCCTGCTCAATGACAAACTGGCGCACTTCATCATAAAGTTCATCTTGGGCTTCTTTTCCCTTTTCATCAGATTTTGTAACAAGTTGTTCACGTGCTAAAAGGTAAGCAGGAGATTTCTGACCTTTAACAGCTTCAGTCACTGCGTCAATTTCTTCATCAGAAACAAAAGCACCTTGAATGCGTTTTTGTTCAGACGTCCCATTTTCGCAAAACAGCATATCACCTTTGCCGATAAGCCGCTCTGCACCGGATTGATCAAGAATTGTTCGCGAATCCGCCTGTGAAGATACAGCAAACGCAACCCGCGTTGGAATATTGGCTTTAATTAAACCTGTAATGACATCCACTGACGGGCGCTGTGTCGCCACAAGTAAATGAATGCCACAAGCTCGAGCCTTTTGCGCAATCCGGCAGATTGCATCTTCTACATCTTGTGCAGCCACCATCATTAAATCAGCAAGCTCATCAATGACAATGACCATATAAGGCATCCGCTCACTTTCTCCAGATTTCTCATTGTATTTTTTAATATCGCGCACGCCTGCTTCTGCCAACTTTTCGTAACGGTTTTCCATCTCTTGAACAGCCCACTTAAGCGAAGCTGTGGCCTCTTTTGGATCAGTTACAACCGGTGCAGCTAAATGAGGCACATCGCGGAATGAAGCAAGCTCCACCATTTTTGGATCAATTAAAAGCAGCTTCAACTCATTTGGATCAGCTTTATAAAGCAGACTAAGCAAGATGGTGTTAATACACACACTTTTACCAGAACCGGTCGCTCCGGCAATTAAACCGTGAGGCATCTTTCCAAGATCACTAATAACCGGTTCACCGCTTATATCTTTTCCAAGGCCAACTGTAAGCGGCGATTCATGGCGGCGGAAGTCCGGACGGCTTAAAATATCACGTAAGAACACAGGTGAAGGTGAAGGGTTTGGAACTTCAATACCGATCGTACTTTTACCCGGGATCGGCGCTTCAATGCGAAGCTCTTTAGCTGCAAGCGCAAGCTTCAAATCGTCCGTTAAGTTTTTCACCTTACTCACCTTCACACCAGGTGCCGGCTCGACTTCATAGCGCGTTACACTCGGTCCTTGCGTAATATTTTTCACTTCAGCTTTCACTTGGAAATTTTGTAACGTAGCTTCAAGCCGCTCCTGTTGAGCTTGTAACTCTTCTTCTGAGGCTGGTTCGGATGCGGCAGGTTTGTTTAATTTTGCCAGTGAAGGTTTTTGATAAACTTCTGCCTCTTCAATTGAATGTATGACCTCTTCTTGATGCTGCTGCTTTTTCAACCGCTGTTTATCAACTTCACTCATAACGACATTAAATGGTGTCTTCTCCACGTTTTCAGGTGACGCTTCTGCTTGCAATTTTGATACTTCAGTTGCTAAAGCTTTCTTTTCTCGTTCAGATGAAATCTTTTCTGTTTCGGTTTGTTGCAAACGATCACTAGCCTGTATCTGAAGCGCCGCTGCTGCTTCTTCATGCTTCTCTACAATATTCGTATGCTCCGAAAACTGTGAAGCAGAAGTATCAATCTTCCCTTCTTGCTCATCACCAACATACGTTTCTTCTGTTTGCGTTTCTGCTTCATCCGACTCCGGCTCTTCTAACGATTCTTTGGCAGCTTCTTCAGTGGAGCCTGCGTTGAATAGCTCTTCTTCCTCTCGCTCAACATACGTTTCCTCTGTTTGCGTTTCTGCTTCATCCAACTCCGGCTCTTCTAACGATTCTTTGGCAGCTTCTTCAGTGGAGCCTGCGTTGAATAGCTCTTCTTCCTCTCGCTCAACATACGTTTCCTCTGTTTGCGTTTCTGCTTCATCCAACTCCGGCTCTTCTAACGATTCTTTGGCAGCTTCTTCAGTGGAGCCTGCGTTGAATAGCTCTTCTTCCTCTCGCTCAACATACGTTTCCTCTGTTTGCGTTTCTGCTTCGTCCAACTCCGGCACTTCTAACGATTCTTTGGCAGCTTCTTCAGTAGAGCCTGTGTTGAATAGCACTTCTTCCTCTCGCTCAACATACGTTTCTTCTTCAGGTGGCTCCTCTTTCTTTCGAGCTCGTTCTTGATTATCACTGTTCAACGGAAATGGCGTAAGAGGTGCTTTTTCATCGCTCACTTTTGTATTGCTTATTGTTTCTTCATCCAAGTTGAGAATTGGGGACTGCTGTTGAAACCCAAACACAGGTGAAGGAATGTCCTGCGGCGCAAAATTCTGCCCTTTAAATAACCCATTTTGGTCTTCTTCTACTGCATTCTCGTGTTCTTCTGTTGTAGCTTCAACCTCTTTGGATTTCTCTTTTCGAGCATGCAGGTTTCGTTTTAGTATCTGGTTATCTTCTGATGAAGTCGAAGTGACATCCATTGGAAAGTTAAATTTAGCCGGTTTTGGGTATTGGTAAGACATTTTTGTTTGCGGCTCTCGGCTTTCAGGAAGACGAGAAGAAGATTCACGATTGTTCGTAGACGAGGCCGGTGATTGATGATAATGATGATCTGTTTCGGCAGTACCTTCTTTTTCTTCCGCCCCGAAAAAATATTGCTGTATACGTTTCACCCAGCTTGATCCTCGTTGCTTTGCCATAATGATTCACCTATCTTTAGTAGTTTATCCATCATACATTTTTTACGTCGATTGTAATCACCAGGTAGAAATTAGATTCACCTGTATACCAACAATAACTAATTCCTATTATATCAGGCAACTAGGCGAAAGTCGCTTCCCTTCACAAATCAGCTGAAAATGAAAAAGAAACCAGAAAAGCACCCTTCTGGTTTCTTTCAAAACGTGTCGTAATGTGATTTAAAACTAAGTGCTTGCTATAAATGAGCGATGGCATCGCCACCGACCGGCGCGCTTTCGTCTAAAACAAGAATTCCTTTTTCTTTAGAGGCATTAGGCTGCGCCAGTTCACGGGCTGCACAAATCATGCCCGAAGAAGGAACGCCGCGCAGCTCTGTATCTTCAATCTTCATCCCAGAAGGCATGAAGGCACCTGGCAGGGCTACAGGTACTTTTTGACCAGTTGCCACATTTGGCGCACCACACACAATTTGCAATGTATCTTCACCTGTGTCTACTTGGCAAATGCTTAACTTATCTGCTTCCGGGTGTTTCTTCTTTTCTTTGACGTAACCTACAACAAAGCTCGAAGCTTGTGGCACTGGTACTTCGCCTTCAACTTTATTCGAGGTTACTGCTTTTTGAATCAATTCACGGATCGCTTCATCTGCCGGGATCATACCGTTTCCGCTCACTTTTCCGTAATGAGATGCGTGAAAAATATTTAAGCCGCATACTTGGTTTGATGCTGTATGCAAAAGGACGGCTACATCACCATACGTACGAACGATACGCTCGTCCTTTTTCACTTCTTCAAAAGCTACAAGCAAAACGTCTCCTAAAGCATTAGGATTGTAAAAAACGTTCATCTTTATCACCCTTTAAATTTTTCATTTACATTCTCTTCAAATATAAGTCTCGCCAGTGCCTTATGCTACAACCATCATGCTGAAGACAACTGACAAAGCAGATCGATGTATTAAGATTTCGGTTTTTTTCGGGCCATAATAAAAATCGGATCTAAGGTGCCATCTTCATAAATCATTGGCAGTGCAGTTACCGGAATTCGCCCATTGGTGAAAAAGCGAAACGCCATTTGACCAAGTACATCATATCCTTGTTCATTACGGATATCTCCAATAATCAAAACATCTTGATGAGGTACTGCAACCGTCATATCCCCTTCAATTTGCTGCGCTGTGTCTGCTAGCAATTTGTCATTTAAAATGCGGCTTGCATCATAGCCATCATTCGTATTGATAAAGTAAAAACGGTTGCCGGCAACTTCGTCTTCATTCATTTCCACGGGAAGGCGGCGTACATTAAACCGCGCTGTCTCCTTCACCTGGCCTGCCTCAAGCCCTTCTTGTTCAACCATTCCTTCATCAATCAGTGTATAAGTTGAGCCAAGATCCAGTGCATAGTACACCCGGGTTTCTGCTGTATGCTCATCATATAAGAGCTCACGTCCTGACGGGGCCTCTGTCGGAAAAGACGTGGAACGGATAACCGGGTATAAGCGCGCTGTTTGTCCTGAAAGCTGTTTCGGCTGATCCATCGCCTGAAATGTTGAGTCAATGTAAATGACCATATCTTCAAGCGCCTGCTCACCTGCACTTTGATATTTATCATGAACTTTACTTACATCGAGGGTTACGCCTTCACCGTCTAGTGTCCGTTCCACCCGCAGTTCGTTTGTCTCTTCATCAAACGACAACGTACGCTCACTCGAGGCGAGACGTTCATACAATGCGTCTTTCACTTCGTTGATTTCCATTCATTGACCTCCTCTCGCACCGTTCATATTTTAACACGCTGACAGCCGGGGGGAAAATCGCACACCTTTAACCTTGTTCAATCTTCATATCCCCAGGCTTCAGCCAGCCTTTGGCAAACATCACGCGAGCCACTGCAAAACTAAGTACAGCAGGCATCACAAAATGAACTGCAAGTATAGCGACAGCTACAGACGTTGAAAAACCCATAACAGAAAAGGTCATAATCTGCCCTACAAATCCGCTGCTGCCCATGCCGGCGCCTTCAGCATTATTTTCAAGCTGCAGCCAAACTGTCGCCACCGGCCCTGCAAGTGCCCCAGCAAGCGTTGGCGGAATTAAAATGAGCGGTTTGCGTACAACATTTGGCACTTGCAGCATCGATGTACCAACCCCGAGCGCTGCCAAACCGGAGACGCCGTTATCACGGTAACTGCTGACTGCAAAACCAACCATCTGTGCCGTGCAGCCGACCGTTGCCGCTCCAGCGGCTAAGCCGCTTAAATCAAGCATAATTGCGATTGCTGCACTTGAGATCGGCGCAGTTAAGGCAATGCCCATAAAAGCTGCAACGAGTATACCCATGATCAGTGGCTGCTGCGTTGTCGCCCAGTTCACAAGACCCCCAAAGCCGCGCAGTGCATTATCAAGCACCGGTCCAATCAACGAGGCTGTGACAAAACCAATCAAAATGGTAACAAAAGGTGTTACTAATATATCAATCCGTGTTTCTTTTGATACGACCTTCCCAAATTCAACCGCAAGTAGTGCAGCTGCATATGCACCGGCCGGTCCTCCCAGCTCATTACCAGCGGCCCCTGCTGCCAAAGCAGCAAACGCAACAAGCGGCGGGGCTTTTAAGCCGTAGGCAATTCCGGCCCCAACTGCCGGACCTACAAGGCTCATCGCAAGCGTACCCATTTCTACGAAGAAAGGAATCCCGAGCTGTTCACCGATTGTTTCAATAATTAAACCAATAATGAGTGAAGAGAACAAGCCAAGCGCCATATAACTTAAAGCGGTGAGAATATAGGCGCGAAAAGATACTTCAATATCTTTTCGCTTTAAAAACTCCTGCATACACATTCACCTCCCCCTAAGGTCACGACGAAACGAAAAATCTTACATGCTTTTTAATCTAAAGTTCTTAAGAAAGGATTTTTTGCGGGTTTGTCGAAACTTCAAAACAGGAATGATTTAAACGTAATAAGCCAAGGAGGTATGTAGCCATGAAACTTAACGTTTACTTAGCTGGTCAAATTCATGATGATTGGCGAAGCGAGATCCGCACGAAAGCGGAAGAGATGAACTTGCCCCTCGACTTTTTTGCACCAATGGAAAATCACGACCGGTCCGACAATATTGGAGAAGAAATTTTAGGTGAGCAGCCGAATGCGATTGCAAAAGATGATGCTGCCTCAAGCATGAACAACTTGCGTACCCGGATTTTAATGCAAAAAGCAGATGTTGTCATCGCCTTGTTCGGGGAGAACTACAAACAATGGAACACTGCAATGGATGCTGCAACAGCAATGACCCTTGGTAAACCAGTCATTTTAATTCGACCGGCCAACCTTCACCATCCGGCGAAAGAGCTCGCTGAAAAAGCACAAGTTGTCGTAGAAACAAAAGAGCAGGCCCTGCAAGCCCTGGCCTACGTTTTTGAAACTGAATAACTGCTTGCACAAGAAAGAGCCGGTGAAAGCCGGCTCTTAGACTTTTTTAAACGTTGTCGTGAATTTGTTCTACGGCTGAACGGTCTGTGTTACGTACAAGCTGCTTTAATAACTCTTTTGCCGCTTCATAATCTTCAGTATGAATAATTGAAGCAGATGTATGAATATAGCGCGAGCAAATGCCGATGACGGCAGACGGAATCCCTTCATTTGCCATATGCACACGCCCGGCGTCTGTTCCGCCTTGAGATACGAAGAACTGATACGGAATATCATTGGATTCAGCCGTATCAAGAACAAAGTCACGCATCCCGCGATGTGTAATCATTGTACGGTCATAAATCCGGATTAGTGCACCTTTGCCTAAATGACCAAAAGCATCTTTCCCACCAGTAGCATCATTAGCTGGGGATGCATCCATCGCGTAAAATACGTCCGGCTGAATCATTTGTGCTGCCACCTGTGCCCCGCGAAGCCCGACTTCTTCCTGCACAGTTGATCCGGCATAAAGGGTGTTTGGAATGTTTTCACCGTGCAGCTCTTTCATCAGCTCAATCGACAACCCTACACCGTAACGGTTATCCCAAGCTTTTGCCATAATCTTTTTATCATTTGCCATCGGTGTAAATGGGCACACCGGCACAACTGCCTGGCCTGGACGGATGCCGATATTTTCTTCAGCATCTTTTTTGTCATCTGCGCCGATATCTATGTACATTTTTTTCACATCCATCGGCTTTTTCCGCTGGTCCTCCTCCAGTAAATGCGGCGGTGTAGAACCAATGACTCCCATGACAGGTCCGTTATCTGTTAGCACTTGCACGCGTTGCGCCAATAGCACCTGACTCCACCAGCCTCCGAGCGTTTGGAATTTAATCAAGCCTTTTTCATTCACCGACTTGACCATAAAACCTACTTCGTCCATATGGCCGGCTGCCATAACTTTCGGTCCATCCGAAGGTCCGTTTTTCACTCCAAATACACCACCGAGGCGGTCTTGAACAACATCATCGCTGTATTTTTGCAACATGCCTTTCGTATAAGCGCGGACTTCATGTTCAAAACCCGGCGCCCCTGGTAAATTCGTTAATGTCTCAAACATTTGACGCGTTTCCTGCTTCATCAAATACTCCTTTCGTGTTCCGTGAAATTTTTCTCAAAACTATTGTATCGAATGGACTGAATTTTTGCTATAAAAATTACAGGATGATTATTCATGCTGCTTGAAAACATATATTCCGTGACCCTTCATGGAAAGCTTAAGCCTTTCGCATAGTGTTTCAATTCTTTTGTTGGCGTCAATGGAACAAATCGGATATACTAATATTATGAGATGCCAAGAAAGGGTGGTTTCGCGAATGAGACTGAAAGACGTATTAATTGGTGCTGGCCTTGGCTTTGTTGCCGGCTATGCATTGAAAGAAGCGCTAGAAACGCAGCCTGTATCCCCTGAAAAAGCATTAAAGCACGTGAAAGAGAATGTGCAGGAAACCTTGCCGATTAACGGCTCCTGGATTCACATGAAACCGGAAACGTACGAAAAAGACGACTTAGCTTATGAAGTTTACAAAGGCGGCATCTCCAGTACACTTGATGGCGAAACAAAGCAGTTTGATTTCGTTGTAGATGCTCAAACTGGGACTATTCTAGAAATGAGTTCTTAATGACAAAAGCCCGGTCTGTTACTTAAACAGACCGGGCTTTTATTTTAGTCTGTGTTACGTTCTACGCTTTCAACAATTTCATTTTCTTCGTTCCACTTAACTGCTCGATATTTGTAATCGTGATAAAACGTGTACCACGCATTTTCCTTGCGGCCGTGTGCAAACCAAGTCTCTTTGCCGGCAATTGAATCGAGCGGATAATCATCATAAGCCATGACCCACAATTCCGGACTGTGTGCATGCGTCGGCATTAAATCCGCCATGTGCAAAAGCGTTTCCCCGCCATTTTCCATCTTAATGATCGAGTGCCCGGTGCTATGCCCGCCGGTCATGATCATTTTTAAACCTGGAATAACTTCAAGCTCTTGATGAAAAGGCTCCACTTTGTCTTCGATCGCTTTCCAATTTTGCTGCCAGTACGTGTTTTGCGAGCGGATATTTGGCGTTTTCATCTCCTCCCACTCCACATCAGACGTATGTATGACTGCATTTGGAAAAGTTGGCTCCTCACCATGATCAGTATTTTTGATTAATCCTGTGCCGTGATCAAAATGTAAATGCGTCATTAATACAGCATCTATATCTTCAGGCTGTAATCCAAGTGCCTCAAGATCCTGTTCCACCTTTGATTCTTCGTGTACTCCGTAATTACGGAGTTGTTTTTCAGTTAACCGGCCGCTGCCGATCCCGCCTTCAATTAAAAAGTTTTTCCCATCAGCCTGTACTAAGATCGGATCTGTCCGCAGTTCAATTTGATTTTTCTCATTAACCGGATATTTTTTGCTCCAAAGCGGCTTAGGTACCACCCCGAACATTGCACCACCATCAAGATGGGTCACCCCGCCGTTCAACCACGTTAATGTCCAGTCCCCTAGCTTTAATTGTTCCATTCGTTTGTCACCCTCCATCCATACATTGCTAGTTTCAGTGTATCGTATGGATCTCGAAAAAGAAAGCGCTTGCTTGAACGAGCGTTCAAACTGTCGACAAAGTACAAAACCTAACATTCATGGACAGATTATTGCTCCGAGCTCCGCATCCTGCCGTATTAAGAAGATAAAAACGGGATATTGAACGTAACCTTCACTTCAGACGGACGCTTTCCCGAGGGCTTGGCTTCAGCTAACTTGTTCGAATGGTTCATTCGAACAAGTGGATCTTCAGCCTGCGCTTGATCCTCTGGGAGTCGCCGTCTTTCGTTTCAGTCACTTGTCCATTTACGGATCATCATTGTTTGTTTTATCGTTCATAAAGCGTCGTTATGAACTTGATTTATGTAGATATTGCTTAATCAAAAGGATCTCTAAAATTCATGACCATCAAATGACGCTAGGCTGACGAGCATCGGCGGCGACGCCTACGCAGAACAACGAGCCGAAAATCCCGCAGGCAGTGACTTTCTGCCGAGAAAGTTGAACCGGCACAAGAGGCTAAGAAGACACGGTGAAATCAAGCTTTAGCACAGATCAAGCCGAAGTCGCACTTGTGCCCTCCGGGTGCAGTCGTCCGCTGAAAAGCGATGTCAGCCTTAGCTTTTTCAAGGGTTTGTCTACACGCTGAAGCGCTTGCTTGAACGGGCACTCATTTTACTGTTGTTAATTATTAAAAAATCCGCTGCGGCTTTTTGTGCCCGCAGCGGATTTTTTATGATTACTTATTATGATTACTTATATTGATATGCTTCGAGCCGGTAAATCGGCCAGCCGTTAGCAGCAAACTTTTCTTCGTATTCGGTATGGATATTGTCCGCTTCCCATTCACTCTCATGGAGATTAAGGCTGATATTTTTAAGCTTCCAGCCGTTTTCGGAAAATGATCCGAGCGAATACTCAAAGTACTGCTGGTTATCTGTCTTTAAATGAACTTCACCGGCAGCTTTTAACACTTGGTCATACTTGGTCAAATAATCCTTATAGCTTAACCGCCGTTTCTCGTGCCTTTTTTTCGGCCATGGGTCTGTAAAATTCATATACAACCGGTCAACTTCACCTGGCGCAAACATTTCCTCAAGCTCGTCTACCTGCCCATGGATCAGCGTCACATTGGAAAGCTCTTTTTCTACGACCCGCTCCACAGCTGTTACAATAATACTTTCCACCTGCTCAACCCCGACAAAATGGAGCTCTGGATGCTTTGCAGCCATCTCTGTTACGAATCGGCCCTTACCCGTTCCTACTTCAACGTGAAGCTGTGCACCACCCGTTTTTTCATGCCAGCTTCCTTTCAGCATTTGCGGCTGATCAGTTACGACTTCCGGGTGGGCTTGGATATATTGTGATGCCCATGGTTTCCGACGTACTCTCATGCTCAAATTCCCCTTTTACGATGGACTGTCGCGTACTGTCTATGATTGTACAAGAATACGCCGGTGCTGACTACTCGTCTAATGCAGCAAAAGGGTATAAGGTGAGTTGATTACCAGCTTTTCCTTCATAACGAAACGCCCGGTGATTAGGAAAAATTCGGGCAGTCATAACTTTTTCACCGTTGTTTATAAACAGCTCAATGGAAGAGGCATCTACAAATCCTTGCAGTTTCTCCATTGTTGATATTTCTGCGACTCGTTTCTCTTCTTCACCTGTTTCCCAATTGGTTCGCGTACATATTAAGCGTCGTTTCACTGGATCCCACTCAAGCAATGCGCCGTCGCCGAACATTAACGACCATCTGCTATCTTGCTTAGGCTCAAATTCAAATTCATAGGCAGAGCCTGCATGAATCTCTAAACCTTCGCCCGTCGTTACGAAATGCTGCTGATCTTGGCGCAGTTTCTTCAACTCTTCGGCCGGCTGCTGATAAATCCGGCCGCCACTGTACGTTAGTACCCGCGGCAAGGTTAAGCAGTGCACCCAGCCGTTTGTGACTGTCGGCTGGCTCTTTTCATACTGTTCAGGTACACCCATCCAGCCGAACATTAAACGGCGGCCATAACGATCTGTAAACGTTTGGGGAGCGTAAAATTCAAAACCCTCATCAAGTTCGTGAAACGCTCCGTGATGAAGTCGGCCCGTTGTTTGATCCCATGTGCCGGCCACATAACCTGCCTGAAAAACATTTTGATACTTTGTCCCATCAGCTTCCAACCCTTGAGGGGAAAAGAGAAGTACGTCCGTATCATTTAACGAGAATAAATCCGGGCATTCCCACATATAGCCGAACGCACCGAGCGATTCTGTTCCGCTCTCGGAGACTTCACCTAACTGCTCAAAGCTCCGACCGTCTGTTGAAGTAAATACTGGGGCCCGGCCTGTCTCTTGTTCATTTTGTGCACCGATTACCATATAAAATGTCTCATCCTCGAGCCATACTTTCGGATCCCGAAAATGCGGCGTGTATCCGTCAGGAAGGTTAAGAACAGGACCTTCTTTATGAAATGTACGTCCATCTGCGGATACAGCTAAGCATTGATACGTAAATCGTTCATTGTTTTCACCCTTAACATTACCGGTATAATACAGCCAGAGTTCATCACCGACGACCACTGCACTGCCGGAGTAACAGCCGTTTTTTTCATACCATTCTGAAGGGACGAGTGCCGGCTCATGCCACTGCCAGTGTACAAGGTCCGTTGACGTCATGTGCGCCCAAAACTTTGCTCCGTGAGCTGTTTCGAAAGGGTTCCACTGATAAAAAACGTGATATTCGCCTTGAAACTCAATTAAACCGTTCGGATCATTTAATAATCCCACCGGCGGCTGAATATGAAAATGTTGGCGGTAGTCGTCAGTAGCGGCAGATTGAAGCGCCCTTTCGGCTTGATTGCGCAGCTCTTGTTCACGTGCACTCATCATGAGCGTTCCTCCTGCCGGTCTTCTAATTGCTGAATTGTTGGCAGCGCGGTCATCGCACCTTTTGTTGCTGCAGCCATACCTCCAGATAAACTTGCGGTGCGAGCGGCTTCCGCCCAGTCGTCGGCTGTCATCGCAGTTGGCCCGCCAGGATGTTCATGAGCTTTATACAATAGGGCAGAAACAAAAGCATCGCCGGCGCCTGTCGTATCCACAGCTTCTACCATTTCAGCTGAAACGGTACGATGTTCATGTTTTGTAAAGACTTCACTGCCTGCTGCCCCTTTTGTAACAACAAGCACATCCCAGCTGTAATCTTTCAGCTTAGCGACACCAGCGGAAATCTCAGCTTCCCCGGTTAGAAATTCGACTTCTTCTTCTGAAACTTTTACAAGATGCGCCTCATTTAACGTTTGTAAAATTCGTTCGCGGCACTCTTCTTCACTTTCCCACAGGCCGAGACGGACATTTGGGTCAAAAGAAATAAACAATCCATTTGCCTTGGCACGCTCAATGGCGTGTGTTGTCGCTCGGCGTGCTTCTGGATGAATCATTGAAATCGAGCCGAAGTGAAGCACCCGATGCGAGGTAAACAACGACTCTTGAAGATCTTCTGGATTTAAGAGCTGGTCGGCACTCGGGTTAATGTAAAATTCAAAGCTCCGCTCCCCATCTTCACCAAGTGTGACAAAAACAATTGCCGTTTTCGCCTCGTTTGTCAACACGATTTCATTGGTGTTGACACCAAAGGCCTTCAGCGTATCTTTTAAATAGCGGCCAAGTACATCATCGCCGAGCTTGCCGGCAAATGTTGAGGCAAGGCCGAGCCGAGCGAGGCCGACAGCAACGTTTGCCGGCGCACCTCCCGGACACTTTTGAAACATTTCATCTTGTTCATCTAGTGGGATAAAGTCAATCAGCGCTTCCCCTAACGAAATGACGCCCTGCTTTTGCACAATGCTTCCCCCTTTTAGCTTTTTGCTTCCTCTTCGGTATTTTGCTCATTCCCTTTGCCCTGCTCAATTTCATCTGGATCATCTGTAATGCCAAGAATATACGTCATCACAAACGCAGTAATAACCGCGAGCGCAAAACCAATACCGTAATGAACATAATTCATTATACTTTCAGGATCTACAATGGCAAACATCGGAAGTCCAGTGATGCCAATACCGACGGTCGTTACATTCATGAATACAACGTAAGCGCCGCCGACAGCACCACCGATGGCAGCTGCAATAAATGGACGACGATATTTTAAGTTCACCCCGAAAATGACCGGTTCAGTAATACCGAGAAAGGATGAAATTGAAGCAGGTACAGCAACTTCTTTCGTTTTCTTACTTCGAGTTAAAAACAGCACAGCTAAGCCGGCGCCGCCTTGAGCAACGTTTGCCATCGACCAGATCGGCAGCAGATAGTTAATACCTTCAGTTGCAAGCAGGTTCGCTTCAATCGCATGGAAACTGTGGTGCACACCTGTGATAACAATGGTTGAATACAAACCGCCGAAGACAATACCAGCAAGCGCACCGCCGTAATCATAAAGGAAATTTAATGTAACGGTTAACCCTTCTCCAATGATATTTCCGATTGGACCCATCACCATTAAAGCAACAAAGCCTGTCAGGATAATTGTTACAAATGGAACAACGAGCAAACTTACAGCATTTGGAACAATTTTGTGAAGCCGCTTTTCAATCATCGCCATAATCCACGTTGCAAGTAAAATCGGAATGACAGTCCCTTGATAACCGAGCATTTCCACTTCAAAGCCTAGTACAGTGACAACATCCGGCTGGGCATCAGGGTCATCAAGTCCCCATGGATTCATAAGTTCCGGGTGAATCATAATCCCGCCGATGACCGCACCTAAGTACTGATTACCGCCGAATTCTTTTGCTGCGCTCACCCCGATTAAGATCGGAAGAAAGATAAAGGCAGCACTTGAGAACATATCAAGCATTTGATAAAGCCCTGCATCGGTGCCCATCAAATCAAACGCATCAACTAGACTGAGCAATCCCATCAAAAGACCCGTTGCTACAATTGCAGGAATAATCGGCACAAAGATGTTCGATAGCGTTTTTGCAAAACGTGCCACCGGATTCATGTTTTTGCGAGCCGCTTCCTTATGATCCGCAGACTCAAGCTGTTCAGCACCAATTTCGTCCGCAAAATAGCGGTACACTTTGTTCACATCACCGGTCCCGAGAATGACTTGATACTGACCTGAGCTTGCAAATGCACCCTTTACCCCATCTAGCTTTTCAATAGCAGATTTATCTGCCTTCTCATCATCATGGAGCACAAGGCGAAGTCGTGTTGCACAATGGGTTGCACTGACAACATTCTCTTTTCCTCCGACAAGTTCGACGAGCTGCTTTCCTACCTTTGCATGATCCATCAGCTGTTCCTCCTTCATATTTAATCTCCGCCTGTTTATCCAGGCTTATACCATGGAGACTGTTGAAAAAGTACACAAAAAAAGACCTAAAGAAACATAGAGGTCTCCCCTCACATGTTCTTTAGGTCTTGCCTGCGTGCCAGTCACAATCCCCGATTTATAATTTTCGATATCATTATATATAAAGTAAACGCTTTCGTCAATTCAATTCTTCAATCTTTATAACAAACTTTTATGTGGTTGATGTGGTTGCATTTTTATCAATGATCCGCTGAATGTGTAGTGCAATGTATCCTTTTTCTTCTTCCGGAAATGAAAGCTGGTAAGAAGAAGCCATAAAATCAGCCACTTCAGACGCGCATTGAAACGCGGTTTGATATTTTGTTTGAATCAGCTCAAGCATATCAGGATCCATGCCATGCAGCGCTTCACCTTGACGGAGACGATTTAATGCGAAATTTAAATGTGTAAGCAGGCGCTGATGAGAAATATCATCCTGCTGCACCTTAACCTTTGTCCAACCTTCAATAAGACGAATCATTTCATCCACCTGCTCGGCATGATGTAGCGTATCCTCCATCGAACGGCTGTCGGTTTTCGCTGTATGAATGTGCAGCGCAATATGAGCCGCTTCGTCCTCAGGCACATTCACCTCAAAATCATTTGTCATTTCCTTAGCCGCCCAAAGACCAATTTGAAATTCTTCAGGGTACAACACTTTAATTTGACTAAGCAGCCGGTTTTTTATAGGATATCCGGCCTCCAAGCGATCAAGTGCAAAGGAGATGTGATCGGCAAGCGCAATATGCAGGTGATCGTCTAAGGGAGCAGCAAGTTCCCCTTCGGCATAACTAATCACCTTTTCCGCAAAGTCGATCCGGTCTTCAGGCAGCGTTGAAAGGAGCTGCTGGAAACGTTCATTTTCATCTTGAAGCAAAAAGATTTTTTCAACCTTGCTTTCCGGAACAATATCATGCTTTGATTTTTGAAAAGCAATGCCGGGCCCCATCACGATTTTTTCCTGGCCAAATTCCTTAACTACGACAGCGTTATTATTTAACACTTTAAATATCCGCAAGCCATCCAAACCTCCCCTCCACTGTTTTTCTTAAAATAGACCATTTTCATACTTAAAAATCAAGCTTTATGCGCCGAGCCCAGCGCATAAAAAGCCGCCGAGCGACATCCCGGCGGCTCCTTCTTGCTTATTGGCTTTTAATCATACAAATGATTCGTCGCTTGCAATTACTCCCCCGGTGGGAAAAATAAATTTTCATTTAACAACCGCTTTAAATCATCCGTCCAGGAACCAGCTTCGGTCATTTCACCCCTGTTAAAATGCCAAATGATCGCACTCACCGTTTGGGATACAACGTGCCAGTGCATTCGCTTTAAAAGGCCCGCATCAAGCACTGTACCATATTCAGTAAGCCAGTTGTTCCATTCGCTGCGGGGAATATAACCGTACAATAATAAGCCAAGATCTAAAGCAGGGTCTGCAACTGTTGCGCCATCCCAATCAATTAAATACAAATGATCACTTTCGCTAAGCATCCAATTATTATGATTGATATCGCTGTGACAGACGACCATTCGTGGCGGAATAACTTCATCGCGCTTGGCTGACAAATAACGGATTGCTTCGTGTAAAAGCGGATGTGTCACCCCTGCACGGGCGAGCTGATCCTGCAGGTCCTCCACAATCCAACCCGGGGTAAGCGGCTGATTACCAATCCGCTTAAACATATCTAAAAGTTCGCTTGAAGAATGAATCTTGCTTAACAGCTGCGCAACATCGGGCCGTCCCATTTCATAGGACTTTAATTCACGTCCAGGCACCCAACGCTGAGCCGTTACCACATCACCGTTTTCTAGACGCTTCGTCCAAAGCAGCTTCGGAACAATACCTTCCGCTGAAAGTACAGCAAGAAACGGTGAGGAATTACGTTTTAAAAAGACTTTATGATTTCCGGCATGTGCGATATAGGCTTCGCCTGTGGCTCCGCCTGCCGGCTCCACATTCCAGCCTTCTCCCATTAGCAATTCCAATAGCTTCACCCTCGTTTGCGTAAGATGGTTCGAATAATTCATGGCGTTATCCTTTTACGATGAAATAAGTGGAGAAAGCTCCATATGAACAGCAAGCAGAGCCTTCCATGAGGCAGGCTCTGCTTTTCGTTGTTCGTTCAGCCGTCGCTTTGTACAACTGAACATGTCTATAGTTGGCAAGTATAATCTGTCATTTTACATTTCTCTAATACGTCTGCACTTTGTCGTATCTTTTTAAGTGAATCGATATATATCGTATCAAAGTTTGACAGACCCCGTCAATAAAGGACAGCGCTTTTTAACCTTTTCAACACTTGACCGACTAATTCACAACTGAAGTCACGAGTGTGCGTCAGCACAAGCACCAAAAAAAGGGCTTTCTCACATCATGAGCTGATTATAGCTGAGCATTTCAATTTTTAACCATTTTTTTTCGCATGAAGACATGATATATTATACTGCTGAAACGACAGCAAGGAGGAACAAATCATGAGTGAAGCGATACATCAAGAACGGGCCCGCCTATTAATTTCCTGCCCGGACCGTCCGGGCATTGTCCGTGCGGTATCTACATTTTTGCATCAAGAAGAGGCAAATATTGTTCAATCCGATCAATACAGCACCGATCCTAAAGGCGGCATGTTTTTCATGCGGGTGGTATTTGACTTTCCAAGCGAACAAAAGATTGAAGCACTCCGCACAGCATTCGAACAAGTTGGCGTTCAGTTTGGAATGCACTGGCGGATGACGTTAGCTGCTGAAAAAAAGCGGATGGCGATATTTGTTTCAAAAGAAGACCACTGCCTTCTTGAGCTGTTATGGCGGCACAAAAACGGTGAGTTGAACGTTGACATTCCCGTGGTCGTAAGTAATCATGAAAGCTTAAGATCCACAGTGGAAAGTTATGGCTTGTCCTTTTACCACATCCCCGTTCAAAAAGAACGTAAGCGAGAAGCTGAACAGCAGGCTGTTGAAGTGCTGCACGCACACAATGTGGACGTAGTTGTGTTAGCCCGCTACATGCAGATTTTATCACCTGAATTTGTCGAAAGTTTTCCAAACCAGATCATTAATATTCACCATTCTTTTCTCCCTGCTTTTATTGGGGCAAACCCGTATAAAAAAGCATTTGAGCGCGGTGTGAAATTGATTGGTGCAACCGCCCATTACGTGACTGACGACCTTGATGAAGGACCGATCATCGAACAGGATGTACTTCGGGTCAATCACCGGCACAGTGCAGAAGACCTCCGTGTGGCCGGACGTAATGTCGAAAAAATTTCACTTGCCCGGGCTGTTGAATGGCACGTTGATGACAAAGTTCTCGTCTTTGGAAATAAAACGGTCGTATTTAACTAAGGCGGTCATCATCCGGCAGCCACTCACCACGTAACCGAGAAGTTGTTTCTGCGTGCTCTAAAAGCAGTTTCGCAGTCTTTAACTGCACACTTTTTACAGGTGATGGCTGCCGCTTCATTTTTTCAAGCCAGGCTTGGTAGTTCCGTTCGTCAACAACCGATGCCGAAGCCCCGAGCGGGCCGGCGTCTACATAACTATTTGGGGCGACCACAATACGCTTCACTGGCATTTGTACGCCGGTTTTATCAAGTAAATCTTGCACAACTGTCTCCATCCGGTTTAATGAAAGCAACGGACTGACCCGCTTTTTCTGCTCATCTTTTCTTCGTTCGGTCCAAAAACGGCCCGAACCTCCTTCATAGACACTACCTTCACCACCAGCTAAAACAACGATCGCATACACTTCCACTGGACTAATTAAAATGATGTCCATATCTACAGCTGTCCGCGCTGTCTGCAAAGTTGGATAATATAAAAGAAAGTAATTATCAGGCAGCTTCCAGAGCCATTCAAACAATAACGGATCAAACCGGTATTTCACATCCACCTCAGACACTTCACGCATTGAGGAGCTGGCCCACTTTAACTGCGAATGAAACAAATCTTGACGGTACGTCTCAATCAACGTTTCATAAGACATATCCTTAAACTGCTGGTTCAGCGGCAGGGTTTCTGTCACCTCTTCTTTAGGAGATGAGCGGCTATAAAATTGACGAAGACGATCCCAAGTTCCCCGGATAATTCCGCCTGACTGTTCAGGAAACCAGCTCTCTTGACCCTCTTCTCCTAGGTTTGCGTGATTCGCCCGATGCCAAGTTTGTTCAAGTTGACGCCAGCGCTCTGCTTTTAATCGGATAAACCGGCTCGGGTAATGATAAACATCTATTTCATAACGAGATACATAGTCTTGAAGCTTGATTAACTGCGCCATAAACTCTCTCCTCTTCTTCAACCTGGCCCTTATGGGAGCCAGTCGATAAGTCCCGGAATCAACAGCGCCATCACTGCAGCACTAACTGTCATCGCAATCGTTCCGGCAGCACCTGCTTCTTCATTGTCTTCCAATGCTTTTGCAGTGCCAATCGCATGTGAAGCTGCACCAAGTGCTAAGCCTTGACTGAATGGGTCAATCACACCGATCCTCCTAAGCAGTGATTGGCCAATCACTGCTCCACCAATGCCGGCAACCATAACAAACAGTGCCGCAACTGAACTGCTTCCACCGATTAATTCGGAAACTTCAGCCGCTACAGGCGTCGTCACTGACTTTGGCACAACTGAATAATATAAATAATTTTCCACTCCTAACATGCGTGCGCCGTAAAAACCTGTAAATGCACCACTTGCCGCCCCAAGCGCAATCCCTGCAGCAAAAGGGCGAAACAATGCAATAATACGTGCTTTTTGACGATAGAGCGGATAAGCTAGTGCGACCACTGCCGGTCCGAGAAAGTGATCCAGCCATGCACCACCGTTCATGTAAAACGTATACGTTAAGTCTGTTATCGAAATCAAAATGACGATGACTGCTGTACTTGTAAGCACAGGCAGTAACAATGGATGCCGCCCGCTTTTGAAATATAAAAATCGACTGGCAATGTAAATACAAATCGTCGCACAAACGATGATCAAACTATAAACGAACATCATACTGTTCCTGCCTTTTTACGCATCCACTGAGTCACCCCGCCGGCTATAATAAGTACAATACACGTACTAATAAAAACGACACCTACAAGTAGTAGCCCTGGTAATGGAAACAACCCGAAGTGCTCTACGACACCTGCTGTAACCGGGATAAATAACAGAGGCATATGCTTGAGCAAAAACTCAACACCTTCTGCAATCCACGCAGGCTGAAGAATTTGAAATTGAAATAAAAGGAACAACAATACAAATCCAATAATACTTCCGGGCACCGGAAGCTGAAGCATTTCCTGCAACCAACTTCCGAGGCGGTAAATGACATAAATAACCGTTAAATGAAGGGCGATTTTAAAGCTCCCTTTGAACTTCATGAATCATAGCCCCCATGCAATTGAAAGGCTTCCACCTGTTCATACATCGGCGCTTTTTTCGGATGAACTTTAAACAATGAAAATTGATCCACCGAAAAATGCAAATCTTCTGCCTTTCGTTCAGCCAAGCTGAGTTTATACGCTACCGGTTGATCATTATTTTTTTTTGCTAAAGTCACATGAGGGGTGAATGACCGTTTTTCTTTTGTAAAACCTCTCTTGCTTAATATATCGTCTACAAACTGTTGAAGTTGACTAAGCGCTTCATCAGCTTGCACACTGTACCAAAGAACGCGCGGTGCATGAGCCGGACCAAACGTGTGGATACCTTGAAGCCGGA
The DNA here is from genome assembly GCF_003014715.1 of Salsuginibacillus halophilus. Classification (GTDB taxonomy): domain Bacteria; phylum Bacillota; class Bacilli; order Bacillales; family Marinococcaceae; genus Salsuginibacillus; species Salsuginibacillus halophilus. Next base: position 130,262 of record NZ_PYAV01000008.1, on the reverse strand, counting down.
CTTGAAAAGGCACAGTCGCTTGTGCAGCTTCTTTGAGAACATCAATCAACCCATCTTCATTCATGACACCCCGAATCGAGCCGAGAAACTTTAACGTAATATGATAATCATTCACATGAACCCAGTGCTTAAACGGCGCATGAGGACGAAGTGCTTCTGCATCTTTTTTTAACTGCTCTCTTACTTGTAACGGGGGTTGAACAGCGACAAAATAATGGGATTGTTCTACCATACTACACCTCTTTTCGAGCAGTCATTTGAATCAATTCAGTTAAGTGATCAATGGTGTGAGCCGTTTCCACACCATTGGTTTCTAAGTCAGAGGCACAATAAGATACAAACGGAACACCTGCTTCATTTGCTGCCTTCCCGTCAATCCAAGAGTCTCCAACCATGACCCAGGCTGACGGCTCAATATGCGGATAAGCCTCAAGTACAGCTTCGATGCCTGATGCGGCCGGCTTTAAAGCATTCATGTCGTCGCGGCCGATAACAAAATCAATATAAGGTGCCAGCTGGGTGGTATCAAGTGCCTTACGGGCGGATGCACTTGCATTATTTGTGACAACAGTCATCGGAACTTTTCCTTTTAATGCAGAAACAGTTTCAAGCGCCCCTGGCTCTGCCACCGCCTCCTTCATGCCTTCAGCCTCACAACGGGCAACCCAGCTGAACATTTTTTCAACGAGTCCGCTGAAACCTTCGTTGATTTCATAGCTTCTAGCGAGTTCAATCAACGAAGCCGGCGGGGGCGCCTCTCCGTATGCCGCCGGTACATGAATCTTTGCTTCTTTTAAGATCCGAAAACACCCGGCACGCATCTCAGCAAAGTTTAAATTTGACGCGACAAGGGTTTGATCCATATCAAACATTACCCCTTGATACATTTAACAACGCCTCCTCTTCTATTCCATTTACGTTCGAGTTTTTCATCTTGTATGATAATCATAGTTAAATGATAGGGTTAATGCACTTATATGTGGTAAACTATGAACAGTTGAACCATAAATCATAAACAAAGGATGTGACGATTCATGCGCGTAGCAAATAATATGTCTGAACTCGTTGGCAACACCCCCCTCGTACGCTTAAACAAACTTGCGCCTGAAGGCGGTGCTGATGTTTATTTAAAGCTTGAGTTCCAAAACCCAAGCGGCAGCGTAAAAGACCGTGCTGCGTCAAACATGATTGAACAAGCTGAAGCTCGCGGTGATTTGCACCCGGATTCTGTCATTATCGAACCTACTTCCGGTAACACAGGGATCGGCTTGGCTATGAACGCTGCGGCCAAAGGATACCGTACCATTTTAACCATGCCGGACACGATGAGCCAGGAGCGGATTAACCTGTTGAAAGCTTATGGTGCTGAAGTTGTTCTCACGCCAGGCGAAAAGAAAATGCCAGGTGCGATTGATAAAGCTCACGAACTGACAAAAGAAATTGACGGCGGATTCATGCCGATGCAGTTTGAAAACCCGGATAATCCGGATGCTCACCGTGAAACAACAGCCACGGAAATCATTGAAGCCATGAAAGAAATCAACAAGCCTCTTGGTGCATTCGTAGCCGCTTCTGGTACTGGCGGAACAGTTACCGGTACAGGTGAAGCGCTTCGCAATGTGTACCCGGACTTGGCAGTACATGTCGTTGAACCACATGGCTCACCTGTGCTTTCTGGTGGAAAACCTGGTCCGCACAAACTTGTCGGGACATCGCCTGGTTTTATTCCACCAATTTTAAATCAAGATGTTTACAACCATATTTACAAAATTACAGATGAAGATGCTTACACAACTGCGCGCAATTTAGCAGCCCGTGAAGGTATTCTTGTCGGACCATCCTCAGGTGCTGCTTGCTTTGCCGCTATTGAAACAGCAAAGCAGCTATCACCAGATAAAGTCGTTGTGGCCATTGCCTGCGATACAGGCGAACGTTACCTATCAACAGACCTTTTCGAATTTGATGATTAATAAAGTTTAATAACTAATGTTCACTTTCCCTGTTCGACAGTCTGAGGCTGTCCCATAAGATATGATTTAAATGATAGGCATGGGAAATATACTCACTTTCACCAATGGCACAAATGCGACATCGACTCAGTCAGCGCTTACGCTTGATTGAATCGTGTCTGCTTTGCTGCCGGGGAACGCTTCAGCTTGCGCGTGAAAAAACCACTCATTGCGGGAGCTTCAGTTGCCCGGTTTCCTGGAGGAGCCTCGTATATTTCCTGTGCCTTTTTCTTAAATCGAATATTTATAAATCTTTTGAGACAGCTCAAGCATGTTGACAAACTTTTTAGAAAAGCGGGCGCTGACGTCGCTTTTCGGCTAGGCTTGTTCCTGGTGGCGTCGCCGCCGATGCTCGTCAGCCTTGCATCATTTGATGGTCATGAATTGTAGAGATCTTTTTGAGCAAGCGATATCTACACGAATCAGTTTCATCATGATGCTTCATGAACGATCAAGCAAACCATACACAAAAGACAAATGTAAAAGTAACCGAAACGAAAGACGGCGACTCCCAGAGGATGAAGCGCAGGCTGAAGTGAAGGTTACCTTAATTGTTCGATTTTATCCTCTTATGACGAATGATGAAATTCATTCAACTTATAAGTTCTCAGCTTGGCCCAAGCGTTGCAAGACATCTTCATACATTTTCGTACATAACAATAAATCTTTAAAATACATCCACTCATCCGCTTGATGCGCTGTATTTTCCCGATTTGGAAATAACGGTCCAAAAGCTGCCCCATCTTTTAAAACCCTGGCATAAGTTGCACCGCCAATGGCAAGAGGCGCCGGGCGCTCGCCTGTATGCCCTTCGTAGACATCTAACAGCATTTGAGCAAGCGGATGATCCGATTGAAGCGAGTGTCCCGGAAGCTCATCAAGTACACGGAGATCCATACCACGGCGCTCGGCCCAAGTGTCTAGCTGTGCACGGAGCTCGGCGAGTGGTACTTCTGCCGGTGCGCGGACAGTAGCGACGATTTTTGCCTGTTTTGTAGATGCATCATAACGCACCACCCCTGCATTTACCGTTAATACAGCATCGCTTGTCTCTTTCTGAACACCAAGCAAGCGTCCTGTTGAATCACCCCATTCAGCAAGCAGCTTTTGGACAAATGTTAACCCGGCTTGATCAAGCGGCAGCTGTTCGAGCACCTGGCCAAGCTTTACTGCTGCATGATCCCCAAGATCCGGCGCCGCCCCGTGAGCAGGCGTACCGTAAACGTCTAATCGCAGCACTGACCCGTGTGCCTCAACTTTAAATTGATCCGCAGCAAGCATATGTTCGAGCAGCTTGTATAAACGTTCGAGTTCAGCAGCATCATACATTACAAGTTCAGCTTCAGCTGCTGCAGGAACCATATTCTCACGCTCCCCACTATGCAGGGACTGTAGGAAAACAGGTGCACTCGTTTCAATGTTAAATAACGGCTGGGTAACTTCAACGTCAAGAATCCCTTTTTCTTTTGTAATAACTGGAAAGTCTGCATCCGGGACAAAGCCTGTCTTTGGTTGTGGCTCTTCTTGAAAGTAATGATCCATACATGCCCAGTGCCGTTCTTCATCAATACCTGCAATAAAGCGAAGAGGACGCTTTAACGCCACACCTTCCGTTTTGATTTGTTTTAATGCCATATACGCTGCAACTGCTGCGCCTTTATTATCGAGAACACCGCGGCCGTACAAACGCCCATCTTCTTCTGTAAGTGCAAATGGGGCTTTCGTCCATCCTGGCCCCGGGGGTACGACATCAAGATGTACAAGCACACTAGCTGCGTCCTCACCCCGCCCTTCACCAAGTTGGATGTGGCCTGCGTAACCGTCGACATTTTTCACGATCATCCCGTCTTCTTCTCCCCAGCGTAATACGCAGTTTAACGCCTCTGCCGGCCCTTTACCAAACGGGGCTTCACTTGTAGCTTCAGCATCATGATAAACACTCTCAATCGAGACCAGTTCATCAAGCTTTGTTAGAAACTCTTGTTCAAATCGCTCCACAATCATCGCCTCTTTCTCACGAAGTACATTTCTTTTGCGAATTATGAAAAAATACTATATAATAAATGCAAACAGGGTTGTTCTTTGAACTTCTCAAAAATACACTTTAGACGCAGCAATATTCATACTAACATTCGTAATCAACAAACTTGTTAAACCTCAACCAGTTTTCATACACCGCCCCCCTGTTTTGCGTTCCATTATACACTTGGTTAGGGAGTGGTTTTTTGAATACTTCAACCGACCGGATGCTCACCCGTGTCAAGTCCATTTATCTTTATATTCAAGAGAAAGGGACGGTGACAACAGAGGAACTGGTTGATGAATTCGGAATCACACAGCGGACCATTCAGCGCGATTTGAACGTGCTGGAATACAACGAATTGGTTGAGAGTCCAAACCGCGGCACTTGGGCGGTGACGACGCGAAAAGTGAAGATTTCCTCGTGATCTTAAACACGGGCGATGTTACGGCAAAAAGCTGTCCTTTTGCGAACAGGACAGCTTTTTGCCGTTTGTTATCCATTCAATTGAACCGCCTTAACCAGCTGCTCCACTTCTTCCTCCGTTAAATCTCGGTATTCACCTGGCTCTAAATCTTGCTCATCAAGTGTGATCGGGCCGAACGCCACCCGCTTTAATCTCTCTACACGGTTACTAACTGCACCAAACATCCGTCTTACTTGATGATACTTTCCTTCTATAATGGTAATATGAACCAAGTTTTTCGTTTCATTCATCACTTCAATATGAGCTGGCGCAGTGATGAACCCATCTTCAAGTGCAATACCTTGTTCAAGCTTTTGTATATCATTTTCACTCACTGGTTGGGCCAGTTCAGCCTCGTATGTTTTTGCTACCTCTTTTTTAGGGGAAGTTAGCGCATGTGCAAGCTTACCGTCTGTCATTAATAACAGCAGGCCTGTCGTATCTTTATCAAGCCGCCCAACAGGAAACGGCTCTAAGATGACATCATCAATTTCTAATAAATCGAGAACCGTTTCATGCTCCTCATCTTTTGTTGCTGTTATAACCCCTTCAGGCTTGTGCATCAATACATACAAGGTTGACTGATAAACCACTTCTTCACTCCCGGCGAACACTTCATCTTCATCCGGGGTGACTTGAAAGCCTGGATCTTTAATTTTTTCTCCATTTACAGTAACCTCACCGGTTTTTAACATCTGCTTGACTTCTTTTCTCGTTCCATAACCCATATGAGCAAGCCATTTATCAAGTCGCATCGTTATCGCTCCCCTGCTTTCGGTCCTCTTCTTCAATGATTTTTCGAGCGAAGCCACCCAGCTTGTTCTCCATATAAGCTGCAGCCACCCCCGATGGAATTGTTCGTAAAATGCCGCGGTGCAGCTCGTTAGCTACACCTTCTTCTTCTAATGTTTTTTCAAGTTGACGCATCATAAGAATGACTGCCTTCGTTACAGCCATATTTCCCTCACGGACGTCAGACTCCTCGGCTTCCACAACAACTGCCCGCTCGTTTAAAGCAGACTTAACTTCAGCTTGATACATTTGGTAAGCTGCAGGCAGTGCAAAAACGGCCTCATCTGCTTGCAGGGATGTCTCTGCGTGTCCGGCAAGCTTTAAAGGCACGACCGAAAACGGCGAAGCGATTGCGGCTGCTTCTTCAACATTACAAGCGGTTGCCATATGAAAAAACATCGTCTCTTCTGCAAAATATGGCCCGTACGTTTGAAAAAACGACTCGTAAGCCGTCGGCGGTAAGGCAAGAAATACAGTATGATGCTTAGCAAAGTCCTCCGGCCCAACATAAACGGCATTAGATGCTTCATCTACATGCTTTCGCGTTCGGTTGAACACTGGAGCAGGCTGTGTTTGAAAAACGTGAGCCATCAGCTGCCCGAGCCGACCGTAACCTACAACCAGCATTTAATCACCTTCCTCACACTTTGCGTACCGATTCTTCCGGTACTGACGCTGCCTTTTCCGGTTCACCATCATCGTAGGTTTCTTCTTCTCGACGCTCACGGGCATTTGCTTTTGATATGTTTGCCAAAATCGCAATACCTGCAATCGAAACAAGAAGCGATGAACCTCCGTAACTAACAAATGGCACAGTAATTCCTGTGATTGGTGTTAAACCTACGACAGAACTTGCATTAAATGCAAACTGCACAAACAACTGAAAAACGATGCCTAATGCAAGCAGACTTCCAAACATATTACGGCAGCGTGTGCCAATCAACAGACCGCGTACACCGACAACTAAAAAACATGCAAGCAGTAAACCGATCCCAAGCCAGCCGAGTTCTTCAGCAACAATGGCTAAAATCATATCTGTGTGCGGCTCCGGAAGGTAAGACATTTTTTGTACACTTTCCCCTAAACCTGTGCCGGTAAGCCCGCCGTGAGCAATCGCAATATAAGATTGAATTAACTGCAAGCCTTCGTTCATCTGTACAGAAAATGGATCATGAAAGGCAACAACACGGTCCATACGGTAATCTGCCAACTGGGCCACAAAAACAACAGCACCAGTACCGGCCAGACCAATTGAAATGATATGAAGCATGCGAGCACCGGATAAGAAAACAATGACACCTGAAGTTAATAAGATTGAAGCGCCAGTTCCTAAATCCGGCTGCAATAAAATGAACGTGAAAATGATAGTTACAATGCCAAGTGGCGGGGCTAATCCTGAGCCAATTTTATCAATATATGACTGTTTTTGTGAGTAAACTTGAGCTAAGTAAATGATAACAGTCAGCTTCACAAATTCTGATGGTTGTACTTGCAGCGGTCCTAGAGAAATCCACCGCTGTGCGCCGTTGATCTCTGTGCCGATCAAAATAACGAGTAAAAGCGCAATGATTGAAGCAAAGATTAACCACGGACTTAATGACTTTAGTTTACGATACGGAAATAAAAGCAGAACAATGAACACAAAGACTGCAATCCCTGCCCACATGAGCTGCCGCACCGCATAATGTGAAGGTGCTTGCCCATTTGAAATCGCCAAAGGATAGCTCGCACTATAAACCATTAAGATGCCAAACACTGTAAGCAAGGCTGCTGCTGAAATAAGCACCCAATCATAATCTTTTAAAAACCTCAGCATAACAGCCCTCCTCTAAAAACCATGAATTGGAATTGAATCTATTATACCACCAGGATGACGGCCAAAAAAGAGCCGAAAGCGGCGGTTCTTCTCGGATTGTCAACTTACGAGCGCGGCGGGCGCCGCAGAAACGCAAAACGTGAACCTAATACTTCACCAGCAGCACCTGTACGGTAGGATAAAACAAAATACAGTAGCCCCCCTGCAGCTACGCTGAAGACAAGTACGAGAAAAGCATCGCTCCAGCCGGAGAACCCGAAGAATTCAACGGCACCTTCACGTACCACCCATACAGCTGCAGCCATAGCCGCTGCCATAGATACAAACAAAATGGATCGTTTGACAAGGTGACCAAATGCATAGTCGGCAGTTTTACGCAGTGCCCAGAAATTAATCGCAATTGCTGCAACATAACCAGCAGCTGTAGCATAAACAGCACCAAGCGGACCAAACAAACCGATCCACCATACATTAAGTCCCAACTTCACAACGACTCCAATGATTAAAGCTGCAACTGCGTATTTTTGTTCATTCAACCCTTGCAGCATAGCTGCAGACACAGAAAACAAAGCAAAAAGTACAGCAACCGGGGCATAATGACGCAAGATTGTACTACCGGTACCAAGATCCTCAAAACCGTACAATGTACCAAATGCCGGAAGTGCGAGTACTGACAGGCCCACAACTGCCGGAATTGTTAAAAACAACACAATTTGAAAAGCCTGTGTCATTTGATGATGCAAATGCTCGCGGCTGCCTTCTGTATAGGCATTAGTGATCGATGGAATTAAATTGATCGACATCGCTGTTGCAAGCGCCATCGGAATTAAAATCAGCTTATGTGCAGATTGAGCGAAAACCCCGTAAGCTGTTTCTGCTTCCCCTTGGGAATAACCGCCTGCCTGGAGTAAATCGTTAAATGTGAATAAATCAACAAACTGAAACAACGGAATTGCAAGACCTACAAATGAAAGCGGCAGCGCATAAGCGATCAATTCTTTGTACATTGTTTGATAACTTAAGTTGTGCTGCACCGTACTTGCGCGCACATCGGCTAAAATCCCTTCACGCCGGCGTCGCCAGAACATCCAGAGGACTGCAGCTGATGCGAGCCCGCCAATAAATGCGCCAAATACAGCAAGTCCAACCGCCGTTCCAAGGGTCCCTTCTAATAGATATAACACTAAAAAAGCACTCGCAAGGATAAACACGATCCGTACAATTTGTTCAACGACTTGTGAAACAGCTGTCGGTCCCATAGATTGATAACCTTGAAAAAAACCACGGACGATCGACATTGCCGGAATAATCAGCAGTGCAATGCTGACCATTCGAATCGTAAAGACGACATCCGACATTTGATTACCTTCAAGTTCATCTGGGTTAGAAATGATCCAGCCGGCCATAACCGGAGCAAGTAAAAATAACGCGGCCGCAGCGACAAACCCTGTAACTGCCATGACGACAATTCCTGAACGGAATAAGCGGTAGCCGGTTTCATAGTCACCTAAAGCCCGGTACTTTGAAACAAATTTCGATACTGCCATCGGCACACCCATCGTTGCTAAACTAAGTAAAATCGTATAAGGAAGATATCCGTATGTATATAATGCCAGCCCTTGCTGTCCAACCATGGCTGTGAATGGGAAAATATAAATTAACCCGAGTGTTTTTGATATAAATGTTGCAAGGGTAAGAATTAATGTCCCCCGCAATAATGAACCATTTGCCATATTTTCAGCCCCTATGTAAACGTATGCGTCTGCATTTTATCACAATGCGTAAAACGATGTTTGTCAAATGACTGACAAACATGTTCTTCTTATACAAAAATCCGGCCGGGGGTTTGTGCATGCAAATTCAAAACAAGCACCCGCTCCCCCTGCCTTCATTTTTCATATGAACAGTTCAGCTGCCACTGATTTTACCCTTCAAGCACTTTCACGTAAAACTTACGCTCACGCGGACCGTCAAATTCACAGAAAAACACACCTTGCCACGTACCGAGTACAAGCGCACCGCTCTCTAAAATTAACGTCTGCTCTGTGCCGACCGTGCTTGCTTTTAAATGGGAGGCCGTGTTGCCTTCTGCGTGCCGGTCCTTGTCATGATGCCACGGATACACTTCATCAAGTCGGCGCAGCATATCCCGCTCTACATCCGGATCTGCATTTTCATTGACTGTAATTCCGGCAGTGGTATGTGTAGCAAATACGGTCACAAGTCCCTGCTTTGCTCCACTCTTTTGCACCGCTTCTCTTACTTGGTTTGTTACATCGATCATATCGTCACGAGCTGATGTTTGAACCGTCACTGCTGTTAACAATGTATTACCTCCTTAAACTTACTCCTTTATCTTTATACCCGTACATCCACTTCAACATGCACATGCGGTTGCCTTTAGGCTTGATGTTCACTACAATAAGCAATGCAGAAATACGAAAAGTTAGAAAGGATTTTTATATATGCGTACGTATGATGTCATTGTTGCCGGTGGCGGACCGGCCGGTTTAATGGCCGGTGTTAGTGCCGCCGAACACGGTGCAAGTGTGTTAATCGTCGATAAAGGTAAAAAGCTCGGCCGTAAGCTCGCGATTTCTGGGGGCGGGCGCTGCAATGTCACGAACCGGATGGAGCTCGACCGGTTGATTGAACACATTCCTGGTAACGGAAAGTTTATGCACAGCCCATTTTCAGTATTTCACAACGAAAATATCATATCATTTTTTGAAGAGCTCGGCGTACCACTAAAAGAGGAAGATATGGGACGGATGTTTCCGGTTAATGATAAAGCAGTGACTGTCGTGCGTACACTCTTAAATAAACTTGAAGACCTCGGTGTTGAAATGCAAACAAAAGCAGAAATTGACCATCCAGTATATGAAGACGGCCAGGTGCAAGGCCTTAAGATGAAAGACGGCCGTTTTTTTGAAGCAGGTGCGGTCATCTTAGCAACAGGAGGTAAATCAGTGCCGCACACCGGCAGTACAGGGGACGGTTATCCTTGGGCAGAAACGGCCGGTCATACGATCACGGAACTCTACCCAACCGAAGTACCGATTACTTCACCTGATGCTTTTATTCAATCAAAGGAACTGCAAGGGCTATCACTTCAAGATGTGCAGTTATCTGTTCATAAACCAAACGGCAAGCAAATTAAAGCCCACCGCGGGGATATGGTCTTCACCCATTTTGGTATATCCGGGCCGATCGTGCTTCGCTGCAGTCAATACGTCGTCAAACAACTAAAAAAACAAAATCAACCCCCTGTGGAGATGCAACTCTCGCTTTATCCCGATGACAATAAAGAAAGCTTATTTCAACAGCTCAACCGTACTTTACAGGAAAGCGGTAAACAAGCAGTAAAAAATGCGCTCAAAGCCTGGGCACCGGAACGTCTTCTGCTGCTTCTTTTAACAAAGGCAGGGATTGACCCGCAAAAATCAGCAGCGGAAGTTAACCAAGACGAGCTCCGTGCACTCGCACAGGAAATGGTGCAGTTTAAAATACACGCTGACGGCACCCTTTCTATTGAAGATGCATTTGTCACAGGCGGCGGTGTTTCAATTAAAGAAGTTCATCCAAAAACGATGGGCTCTAAAAAGACAAATGGCTTGTACTTTGCCGGCGAGCTGCTTGATATTCATGCTTACACCGGCGGCTTTAATATTACTTGTGCGTTCTCCACCGGCTACACAGCTGGGCGCGGCGCGGCGCTTGAAGTTCTAGCGAATAAAGGTTAGCTGCCTTTTTCAGCTGACTTCGCATTTCGGCTGAGGCACTGCCCAGAATAAGTGAGCAGTGAGCTGCGCGTTAATTTTCGGCTCGCGCTATTCCTGGTGGCGTCGCCGCCGATGCTCGTCAACCTTTCGTCATTTGATGGTATGAATTGTAGAGATCCTTTGATCAAGAAATAGCTACATGAATGAATTTCATAACGATGCTTTATGAACAATCAAGCGAACCAAATACATTAGAAACGCTTGCTGACCTTTAAATGTATAAGTGACCGAAACGATAGACGGCGACTCCCAGAGGATCGAGCGCAGGCTGAAGATCCACTTGTTCGAATGGAAATCAATCCGAACAAGTTAGCTGAAGCCAAGCCCTCGGGAAAGCGCCCGTCGGTAGTGTTGGTCACGTTCATTGTTCGATTTTCCCCTCTTAATCGGGCAGCCCGCGGCGGTTGGCGCAGTAAGTTGCGAGTTAATGTTAAGTTTTGTACTTTGTCGATAATCTTAAATCCCGGCCCCCCTTCAAAGGGAGCCGGGATTTTTTAATTAGTTTGCTACAATGTTGACGAGCTTACCTGGAACAGCGATGACCTTTCGCACAGTTTGTCCTTGGATCGCTTCCTGTACTTTCTCATCTTCGCAAGCCCGCTTTTCAAGTTCTTCTTTATCGATATCCGCAGGCACAATCAATTTAGAGCGGACTTTGCCATTAATTTGTACAACAATCTCTACTTCATCTTCAACTAAATAACTTTCATCAAAAACCGGCCACGGCTCATAAGCAATTGTACCCTCATGGCCGAGAATCGACCAGAGTTCTTCTGCGATATGAGGAGCTACCGGGGACAGCAGCTTCACAAACCCTTCAATAAACGAAGCCGGGATGGCCTCCTGTTTATAACACTCATTAATAAAAACCATTAACTGGCTGATCCCGGTGTTAAAACGGAGGTTCTCAAAATCTTCTGTGACCTTCTGAACAGTTTCATGGTACGTTTTCGCAAGCGCATCTGTGTCGGCATCTTTCTGAATCACAGAACGAAGCGCCCCATTTTCATCAGCCACTAAGCGCCAGACACGGTCAAGAAAGCGACGGGCGCCATCGAGGCCGTTTGAAGACCATGCAATCGAAGCATCTAAAGGCCCCATAAACATTTCATACAACCGAAGCGTATCTGCACCATGTGTTTCTAAAATATCGTCAGGGTTTACAATGTTCCCCTTGGATTTACTCATTTTCTCGTGATTCTCACCAAGAATCATCCCTTGGTTGTATAGGCGCTGAAATGGTTCCTTCGTTGGTACCGCACCGATATCATACAAAAACTTGTGCCAGAAGCGAGCATACAAGAGGTGAAGTACTGCGTGCTCTGCCCCTCCGATATACATATCAACAGGCAGCCATGCTTTCATCTTCTCCCAATCTGCCAACGCATCCGGGTTGTCTGGATCAATGTAGCGCAAGTAGTACCAGCAGCTGCCAGCCCACTGCGGCATCGTATTCGTTTCACGACGCCCTTTCATCCCCGTTGCCGGATCCTCAACAATTACCCACTCCGTCGCGTTTGCAAGTGGGGATTCGCCGGTACCAGAAGGCTTAAACTCATCCATTTCCGGAAGCTCTATCGGAAGTTCATCTTCAGAGACATGAGTCATCGAGCCATCTTCCCAGTGAATGACCGGAATTGGTTCGCCCCAGTAACGCTGACGGCTGAATAACCAGTCACGGAGGCGGTACGTCACTTGACGCTCACCCTTACCTTCACTTTCGAGCCAGTCAATCATTTTTGTGATCGCTTCGTCTGTATACAAACCATTTAAAAAGCCAGATTGTGTATGCGGACCATCCTCTGTGTATGCTGCTTCAGAGATGTCACCGCCTTCAACAACTTCACGGATCGGTAAGTCAAATGCAGTTGCAAACTCGTAGTCACGTTCGTCGTGCGCCGGCACCGCCATAATCGCACCGCTCCCGTAGCTTGCAAGCACGTAATCTGCAATCCAGATTGGCAGCTTTTCACCGTTTACAGGATTCACTGCATATGCCCCGGTGAACACACCAGTTTTATCTTTTTGAAGCTCTGTACGCTCCAACTCGGTTTTAGCCGCTGCTTCATCACGATACGCATTGACTGCTGCACGCTGCGACTCTGTCGCTATTTTGTCGACCAATTCATGTTCAGGCGCAAACACACAGTACGTGGCGCCAAACAAAGTATCCGGACGTGTTGTAAACACTGTAAACGTCTGCTCGCTTCCATCAACGCTAAAGCGAACATCTGCGCCTTCAGAACGACCGATCCAGTTGCGCTGCATATCCTTAATACTTTCCGGCCAATCCAGTTCTTCAAGGTCTTCTAACAGGCGGTCAGCATACTTTGTAATGGCAAGCATCCACTGCTTCATCGGTTTCTGCACAACAGGATGACCGCCGCGCTCACTGACACCATCGACAACTTCCTCGTTTGCAAGCACTGTACCAAGGGCCGGGCACCAGTTCACAGGGACTTCATCAATATAAGCAAGGCCTTTTTTGTAAAGCTGGATAAAAATCCACTGCGTCCACTTATAATAAGCCGGGTCCGTCGTATCCACTTCCCGGTCCCAGTCATAGGAGAAACCGAGAGATTTAATCTGCCGGCGGAAATTATCAATGTTTGCCTGCGTAAACTCACGTGGATGTTTGTTCGTCTCTAACGCATACTGCTCTGCAGGCAGACCGAACGCATCCCAGCCCATTGGATGAAGGACGCGGTATCCCTGCATCCGCTTCATGCGAGACAAGATGTCTGTCGCTGTATAACCTTCCGGATGACCCACATGAAGTCCTGATCCGGACGGGTATGGAAACATGTCGAGTGCATAATACTTTGGTCTTTCCAAATCATCATCTGATGTTTTAAACGTTTTATTTTCTTCCCAATATCTTTGCCACTTCGCTTCGATCGATTGATGCGAAAATGCCATCATTACGCCTCCTTTATAATGAACAACTGCTCAGTTTACGTACGAAAAAACCTCCCATCCTCCGGCTCATCGCCTAGGGACGGGAGGTTTCGTTGCATACGAATCCCGCGGTACCACCCACATTAACAAAACGGATTTGCCGCTCTGTTCACTCAATCCCTTAACGCGGGGGCACGACAGCAGCTATCAACTGTACGTTTTCACCACTGCAACTCCACAGGCGAGTTCAAACATCCCCTTCGACCGACTTGCACCTGCCGCCGGCTCTCTAACATCCCGGGTGATGATTTACTACTCCTTGTCATCGTTGTTTCGCTTCTTTTCCAATTGTCACAATAATTGTAGAGATTTCGTCATCGAATGTCAAGAAACGGCCTGCTTTTAAGCCGCCTGTTCTGCATCCCTCTCAACGGTTTCGCCATGCCTTTTTAACGGACGGTCAAACAGGGCAACACATAAGAACGCTATTCCAAACGTAGCCAAAAGTACGTAAAACAATACGCCCATGCCAAACGCATCAACAATGACCCCGCCAAACAACGGACCGATCATACGACCGCCGGTAGCTACACTATTGACGAGTCCTTGATACGATCCTTCCTTGCCGGGCGGCGCCAAACGATAGGCAACTGTCGGAACAGCCGGCCAAACAAACAGTTCACCGATTGTTAAAATGATCATCGCTGCTAAAAACCCAGCAAACACTTCCGCCTGTGACAACACAGCAAAGGAGATCACAAAGATTGTAACCCCTGTATACAGCTGCCCTTTCAGTGAGGTGACCCATCGCCGCACGACAAAAGCCATGATTGGCTGCATCAAAACGATCATTGCGCCATTAATGGTCCAAAGCACACTGTAACTAGACAGAGGAATGCCTAAACTTTGTATATGAACCGATACGTTGGACTGCCACTGCACATACGCAATCCAGCAAATGATAAAACCGCCGCATAAAATGAACAAAGCTTTTAACCGGTATTTCTGTGAACCTGCTGCTTCCTGCAGCCCACCTGTACCAGCGCTGCTCCGTTTCACTTCCACACCTTTATAAGCTGCTGCTGCAAATAATATTAACAGCACATAGCTTAAAGCATTGGCAAAAAAGATGTAGTCCATCTCAATGGATGCAACGACCCCGGCCATGGCCGTACCGGAAGCAACGCCAACATTTTGCGCAACATAAATGGCGTTAAACGGACGCCGACCACCTTCAGGCCAGACATTTCCCGCCATCGCATAAAAGGCCGGAAACGTCATGCCGCCTCCAAAACCAATCCCGGCAAGAAAAGCGATATATTGATAATAACTATGGAAAAACGCTAAAAGTACAGCGCTTATTAAAGCTATCCCAAGCCCAAGAAGAATCGTCCAATATCCACCGATCCTATCAAACAGCCGGCCGCCGATTAAATTACCGATTACGCCGGCACCAGCATTAAACATCAGTACAATACCTGCTGCTGCGAGCGGCTGACCGAGTTCTTGATGGATAAAGATTGTATTCATCGGCCAGAGAAACGATACTGCCGTTACGTTAACAGCCATTCCTAAAATAATTAACCATAAAATTTTTGGCACAGCCGCACCTCCTCTCTTTTCGATACCCGAATTAATTGTAGAGGAGTTCAGCCGCTCATACAATCGGAAATTTGTTATGAAAATTTTTATGCTATAATAATGCTGTAAATTTACTGGAGAGGAAAGATGACGCTTTGACTCTGTATCAGATACTCCCCTTTGTACGCCACCTGCTCTCTCAACATTTGCTATCTGGAGATACGGCGCTCGATGCCACCGCCGGAAAAGGTCATGACACCGTTTTTTTAGCTGATCTTGTGAAACCAAAAGGACGGGTGCACAGCTTTGATGTTCAGGAAGCTGCGATCGAAGCAACCCGGAAAAGAGCAGTGGATCACGAAGTATTAGAAAACATCGAACTTCATGCAGTTAGTCACGCTGACATGGTAAGGAAGCTCGGCCCAACCGAGTTAACAAAAGTGCGCGCGGCTGTTTTTAACCTTGGCTACATGCCAGGTAGTGACAAATCGATTGTGACAAGCAGTGACTCTACCATTGCCGCCTTAAAGCAGCTGCTTGCTCATACAAAAAAAGAAACTTTAATTTTAATTGTTGTGTATCACGGCCATCCAGAAGGGGCATTGGAGCGTGATGAACTACTCAACTACGTGGAAAACCTACATCAAGAAGAAGTACACGTCGCCCGCTACGGTTATATTAATCAACGGAACAATCCACCGTTTTTACTCGCCTTACAAAAACGCTGAAGCAAAAAGCTTGTTTGAATCGTTCAGCAAAGCGCCATCTTTCAAACATAATGACCCTACATTACAAAAAAGGGATTAATCATACACGAACAGCCTGCTTTTCAAGCTGGGCTGTTTTTTTATGTTCCACGAATTTTCCGACTTTACACTATACAAAATTTTTTGTACAAAACGTGTTGTCAAAAGGTATGAGAACGTATTAGAATTTCTAAGGCATCGTAAGAAGCGCTCAAGATTCATGAATTTAATTCAACAATATATATCTCATTAGGAGGTGAGTGTTCATGCTTTTTTCTCGTATACTTGTTTACAGTCTAGGAATGATGATCAACTTTTTCGGGGTTGCATTAGTAATTTATTCAACGCTTGGAACCGGGTTTTGGTCCGCTTTATTTGTAGGCTTATCTGAAAACGTCGCACTAACTGCAGGCTTTTGGTATGGACTGTTTCAATTTATCTTTATTTTTGTGAACGCTCGCCTTATGGGAGCCCGTCCAGAAGTAGCGGCGTTAATTCCGTTAGTTTTAGAAAGTTTTGTTTATGATTTTTGGCTTGAGGTTGTTTTTGGTGGCTTGAACATGGCCGCTGCCCCGTTTTACATGCAGCTTGGTATGTTTTCAGGCGGCCTGCTTGCTATCGGACTCGGTGTCGCGCTTTATATCCTGCCGATGTTCCCACGCGCACCTGTAGACCAGCTGTTTCTCGCGGTCAGCGAGCGGTTTAATATCGGCCTTGGCATTTCACAGACAATTGTAGCCGCTGGAGCCGCCACTGCTGGCTTGCTCGTCGGTGGCCCTGTCGGTTGGGGTACATTAGTCATCACAGTATTACTAGGGCCGGTGATTCAGTTTTGGCATGAAAAACTCGTCTTCATTTTTCCGGAATTTCATGAACAGGCCATTGCCAATGCTGAAACTGTAGAAGCTGGTAGTGAATATACACCAGAAACCGTCAATTAAATCGGTGGACTAGCAACAATGCTCCCTCTTTAGTAAAATAAAAGTCAATGAAAATTTTATTCATGAGAGGGGTACACGTATGTCAAAGCAACTACAAGCCATGCTCGAGCATAACCGGCACTTCGTCGAAACAAAGGCTTACGAGCCATATCTAACTTCAAAGCTTCCTAATAAAAAAGCTGTCATCTTAACATGCATGGATGCACGGCTCATTGAACTTCTGCCAAAAGCACTCGGTTTACAAAATGGTGATGCGAAAGTTGTAAAAAATGCCGGTGCAGTTGTTACCTCTTTGGAAGATAGCATCGTACGCAGTATTTTAGTCGCCCTGTATGAGCTTGAGGCTGAAGAAGTTTATGTGATCGGTCATCATGGCTGCGGCATGATTGGTATGGAAGGCAGTAACATTGTGGAAAAAGCAAAATCCCGCAGCTCAACAGCAGCACAAATCGCCGATACGTTCGAAAGCGAAGCGCAAGCAGGCGCATGGTTGAACGGCTTTACAACCGTAGAGGAGAATGTAAGCGACAGCGTACAACTCCTCCGAACGCATCCGCTCCTTCCAGACGACACAGCCGTTCACGGCTTAGTTATCCACCCTGAAACAGGGGCTGTTGATGTGGTAACAGAAGAAACGTAAAAAGAACCGGTCCTCGAAACATGAGGGCCGGTTCTTTCATTTTTTTAAGCGGTGGCACTTCTTTCACTCACTTCGTCAAGCGAAGCACTCAAACTTTCCGATTCTTTTGCAAGTACTTCCATTGCTTGATCGATTTCTTGAAGATAATAAGAAAGGTCATTAATTTCTACTTCAACTTCCTCACTTACAGACCGAGCACTTTCACTTGATGAACCAATTTGATGGAAAGCGCGATTCGTTTCGCTTAAACCTTGTGAACTTTCTTTCACTTGTACTTTTACATGATTGATACCTTCAGACACACGTGACGTTTGATCACCTGTCGTTTTCACAAGCGAACTGACCCGCTCTACCGAGTCTTTCGTCTGTTCAGACAGCTTGCGCACTTCTTGAGCGACAATCGCAAATCCTTTACCTGCTTCACCAGCACGCGCCGCTTCAATTGAGGCATTCAGTGCCAGCAAATTCGTTTGCTCAGCGATTTCTTCCACAATTGTAATTACTTCACGTATTTGCTTTGCAGATTGATGTAAAGAAGTTACTTCACTTTGGATGGTTTCAACTTCATCTAGCAAAGTTTTTGCCGACTCATCCTGGCACTGCAGACTCGCTGCTCCCTGTTTAGCAATTTGTTCAACTTCACCACAACGTTCAGCACTGTTTTGCATGTGAGACCGTGCAGCCTGCGCTTTTGCGTCTACATTCTTTGTTTTTGCGTTCGTTTCTTCGGAAATTGCACTAAGTTGACTTGAAGCTTCTGAAATTTGTTCGATTAACGCTGCTTTTTCTGCTTCGTCATCTTGCCGGATACGTTCATGCTCTCCATTGTAAGCTTCTAATACAAGCTGTTGTTCAAATCCGATAATTTTTCCAGCCGATTGAATGAGATCAAACACTTCACTTGTATCCTGTACTTCGTCTCGAATCATTTGAAATAACGACTGCTGTAAATCTTGAAATGATGCCAAGTACCATTTAGGTTCAAGACCGATCCGAACATGACGAACTGCAATTGTCATCCGCTGTTCTAAAAAAGCTTCATCAATTTCACCGGAAAACATTTCTACAAGATGACGGCGCAGCGTCTTTTTTAAACGATCTTTTGAACTGTGGGTATCGATAATCTTTTCAAGTCCGCTATGCTTATCTAGATTTTGATAAAACGCATCTACAATTGACGTAATATGCTTTTCAACAATGGGCTGAAGCCGCTGCAGTCGGCGAGCATCCTCGTGTGTAAAATGAATCATGTCTAGCTGTAAAGCCGTCTCTTTTGGAACATCAATTTTTGGCTCTTGATGCGGCTGCGACCATTGTGCTTCTTCGGTTCGTTCTTTTCTGCGGAATAATTGCATGTAGGCTCTCCTCTTTTTCTAAAAATATTAAATTATGTTTAAGATCGTACTTATCTCCTATATGAGCTGATTTACATATTGTATCGGCAATCTTTTAAAATACATTAAATGCTTTAGTAAGTACAGTTATTTATTTTACACGACCTCCCCACAGCAAAAAATCCCGCTGAACTCCTGACACCAACTTTAAACATGATTCTTTATACCTAAATAAAGGTATGGATAATCATATTAGAAGTAATGTTCTTATGTAAAAGATTCATTTAGCGCATTGTGGTTTAATTGCAGAAACAAAAAGGGTTCGATCATCTTTTTCGATGACCAAACCCTTTTTCATACCGATCGTTAACGCACTAAAGCAAGACGATTACGTCAATTCAGGCCAGTAAGGCTTATTCACTTCTAGTAAGTCGTCAAGAATGTCTTTAGCGACTTTGGCGCTTGGAACAATTTTTGAAACCGTTAATGCCTGCCAAAGTTTTTGATATGAACCATATTCAAACGCTTCAACGACGAGCTTCTCAACCGTCACCTGCTGCTCCATCAATCCTTTATGAAAACGCGGAATTTCTCCTTGCGTAAGTGGTTCAGGACCTTTGCTTCCAACGATACAAGGCACTTCAACCATCGCAGTCGCATCAAAGTTGCTGATCGCACCATTATTTTCAACGATTAAAAGCATCCGCTCTTTCGTGTTATATGCGATTGCCCTTGCCAAATCAACAATGTAAGACGCGTGCTCATCAATATGAAGCTCTGAATCTTTTGCTGTTTGACTATCGATGATTTTTTGGCATTCCCCAAAGATAAACTTTTCGCGGCCATCCATCACTTCGTTCGCCCGGGTATAGCTTGCATCTGACTTCGCAACTTCGTGATCCGGATAGAAGTAATATTTCAAATACGTGTTTGGCACCGTTTCTGGATCAAGCGCTTGTACATCTTTTGCTTTTGCAAATGTACTGTTCCAGCTTGCATCTGAATGCTGCAGAGACTCATTATCTGTAACATAGCCGTATTTTGATACATGCTCACGAATTTGTGGTAGTAAGTCATTTCCAGCTTTATCACGAATACCTGTCCACCAGCCGAAATGATTTAAACCGAAGTAGTCAACTTCCATCTCTTTGCGTGAAGAAAGACCAATGGCATCAGCCATTAATTCTTCAATTCCAATCGGCATATCACAAATGTTTAAGATGTTCGAATGCGGACGCAATTTCCGTGTCGCTTCAGCAACAATCGCTGCCGGATTAGAATAATTCAAAAACCATGCATCAGGCGAGTATTTATCCATGTAATCAACAAGTTCAAGCACATCGCCAATCGAGCGCATGCCGTATGCAATACCACCCGGCCCACACGTTTCCTGGCCTACAACACCATGCTTTAAAGGAATTTTCTCATCTTGCTCTCGCATGGCATACTTACCCGTACGGATGTGAGCCATAACGAAGTCTGTGTTAGAGAAAGCCGTTTCTGGGTCCGTCGTTGCAGTGAGTTTAATGTTTGGTGCTTTCTCCTGCAAAATAACCTCCGTTGCCCCGGCGATCGTTGCTTGACGGGCTTCATCATTATCATAAAACTTGATTTCCTTAATCGGAAACTTCTCTTGATTATCTAGCAGCATGAGGACAATTCCCGGGGTGAAAGTACTTCCACCGCCGGCAATTGTAATTGTAAATTGTTTCATAAAAACATCCTCCTCTTAATTATTAATCTTCATTCATAAAGGATTCAATTGAATCACGCACTTGCGGTACCGATAAACCTACAATGACTTGAATACTTTCGTTACTTTTAACCAAACCGTGTGCGCCGCTGTTATCTTTAAAGTACTGGTCATCAGCAACCTGCTCCGGATCAACAACTGTCACACGTAGCCGCGTCGCACAGTTTGTAATATCAGCAATGTTGTCTGTACCACCAAGACCTTCAAGGATAGCCGCTGCTTTTTGATCATATTCATTGTCATATGTTGCAGCTGCGCTTGTACCGCTGCCTTTTTGTGCTTTGTAATCTTCTTTTGTATAAAGCTTCGTTTCGCCCTCGTCGTCCTTTTCTCGTCCCGGCAGTGCAATATCAAACTTCAAAATTAAGAAACGGAACAAGTAGAAATAAATCACTGTAAAGATCAAACCAATCACAATTTGAGCTAGATAGACTTCCCAATGGTTTCCTGCAAGCGGAATCCAGTTCGTTGTAGCGATCTCAATTAAACCGCCACCTTGGTTACCAACCAACCCAAACGCGTTTTGAATCGTAACCATTGTTGCACCGAGAAAAGCGTGAAGTGCAAACAACAGTGGTGCGATAAACAAGAATGTAAATTCAAGCGGTTCTGTGATACCGGCAACTACGGCCGTAAGTGTAGCTGCAAGCAGAAGCGCGCCAACTTGTTTTTTCTTCGCTGCTTTTGCAGTGGTATACATGGCTAAGGCAATCCCGATGGACCCAAACATTTTAATGTTACCTTGCAGTAGAAATCCTCCGCCATTCCACTGTTCTGCAAGCGGTTCGCTTGATGTGGAAAATTCACTTAAGTTGTTCACCCAGGCTGCAGTGATCCCGTCATTTACAACAGCCGGACCAAACTGGAAAGGTGTATAAATAAAGTGATGCAGACCTGTTGGAATTAGAATCCGTTCTAAGAAGTGGAAAAGCCACACCCCTAATGACCCTGAGGCGATCATAAATCCTTGTAGTGAAGCTATACCATCTTGAACCATCGGCCAAATCCACGCAGTTAAGAATGCAAGTGGAAGCATGACGAAAAACGACAGCATGACAACAAAAGGACCACCTTGGAAAATGCCTAATGCATCCGGAAGTTTCTTATCGTAATACTTGTTATGAAGCCAAATGGTGATTCCTGAAATGACGATGGCACCTAAAATATTTGTATCTAACGTTTCAATACCGGCAATTTCTGTCATTCCTGTTTCATCAGTTGGGTCAATATTAAAAGCCGGAGCCCACAACTCTATAATCGAACTGATAAACGTGTTAAACATTAAGTAAGCCATTACAGCTGATAAAACAGCTCGTCCTGAAGCTTTCTTTGCTAACGATATAGGGAGACCTATCACAAAGACGAGCTCCATATGCGTAAATACCGTCCAGCCCGTGTCTTCAATCAATGACCAAATTTGATACCAAATATGATCGGGATCAGCTAAAGCCCCCATAATTTGTTCATTTTTAAATAGTGTTGCTAAACCTACAATAATACCGAAAAACGGGAACAATAAAACAGGGACAATCATTGCACTCCCGAACCGCCGAATCGCATTCATTAGATGTCCACCACCTTTAAAATCTTAGTTTCATTCGTGTTGTTAACGATTTCATTTTAGAAGTTTAAGAAAGCGGATACAATCGTTTTTGGTGAACAAGGACATCCGTGCAAAAAGCTGGATATTGTTTCACTCTACGGGAATTTTCCCAAAGGACATGGTATACTAATTGTGCATGATCGATCATCGAAGGAGCTGTATCACAATGCGTCTTGAAGAACTCATGAATGAACACTACGATGAATTTAATGAAAATGATCTTCACATTTTAAAATATGTATTAAATCATAAAGCAACCAGCAGTCAGATGAGTATCAATCAGTTGGCTGAAGCATGTCATACATCTCGCTCTTCCGTCCATCGGCTCACGAAAAAACTTAACTTTGCCGGTTATAGCGAATTTAAAGTATTCTTAAAATGGGAGAGCCAGCCGGCTGAGCAAGAAAGCCGCCATACTGAAATCCTCACAAACGATATCGAAGCAACGATGAAAAACTTGGCAGACACAAATTTTGAGTTATTGAGTAACAAACTTGTCTCCGCCCGCCGCATTTTTATATACGGCAGCGGAACAGCCCAGTTAACCTGCGCAACAGAAGCCCAGCGACTCTTTGCAGTAGTCAATACTTTTGTCACCATTATCCATGATCAAGTTGAATTTGAAACAATGTTTCCTTCAATGTCTGACGAAGACATCATCATCATTGTATCCTTGTCAGGAGACACACCAGCGCTTTTACCGCAAGCCAGAAAACTGAATGCAAAAGGGATCGAATTTATTTCCATTACAAATTTAAAAAACAATAAACTAGCTCAACTTTCCCCTGCAGCAATTTATGTCACAAGCTCCCCAACAGCGACTGAAAAAGGCGCTGGCCTGGCCTCTTTCATTCCGTTTCATATCGCTATTGAGACATTGATTCGGCATTTTGCAGAATACTTAAACGTCTGATCTTAATTCTTTAAAAAACATAAAAAGGCTGCGGTGTATCAACACCACAGCCTTTTTTATTCATTTACAAATCGTCGTCATCATCGTCATCATCGTCGTCATCATCGTCGTCATCGTCAAATGCATCATCATCGTCGTCATCGTCGTCATCAAATCCGCCGTTGTCATTTTCATCTTCGTAATCGACGTCTTCGCCTTCAGCGTATTCAATTTCAAGTTCAAACTCGTCTACATCATCAGCATCGATATCAAGGAATTCAAGAACATCGTCTTCAATATCCTGCTCATCACGATCAGAAGAGAAATCTACTTCTTCAAACATCTCTTCAATTTCTTCGCGGGCTTCGTCGCCTTCCATTTCTTCTTCTTCATCATTTTCGATTTCTACCTCATAGTCGCCGTCATTTTCAAATTCATATTCATACTCTGTACCATCATTCAATTCAATTTCAAGTTCGAACTCATCAACTTCGTCCATGGAGAGATACTCATCATCATTATCATCCATGTCTTCATCGTCGTCCATGTCTTCATCATCGTCTTCATCATCGTCGTCATCGTCGTCGTCCATGTCCATGTCGTCATCGTCATCGTCGTCATCCATATCTAAATCATCATCGTCGTCATCGTCCATACCGTTGTCATCCATCTCTTCATCGGTGCTAGCGTCATCCACCGGTTCACCATCACCATTATCTACATCCGTGTCACCATCACCACAAGCTGCTAATACTGTTGCTAATGTTAGTCCTACTACATATTTTTTCATGTCGAATTCTGCCTCCCTTTGAAATCTATTAGGTGGATTCCTCAATTAGTGAAATTTCAACCTGGGCAATTTGTACTTTCATTCCAATTAAGTCTAAACGATCAATTTGTGATACATTTCTGACGTCAATTTGAAAACTGCAGTGAATATAAAAAAGAACCCTTATCCTAAGGGTTCACAGCGTACAGAAAAACAGTTTTGACTGCGCGATTTAGGGAACGCCTGCCGCGGGTACATTCTCACCCCCCTCGGCAAATAAGTACTGGAAAGAGCAGCAGCGAAAATTCAGCTATAAACGGGTCTCTCAAGGTAACAGCTTAACTAAGTGCATGAGCTTTAATTTTTGTTCTTTCTATACCGCCTGATGTGTAATCACAACTTTTTTCTAAATGAATAACACCATTTATCATAATCGAATTTTTCTTCATAAAGGCGGTGAGCATCTGTTCTTTGTATCCCGGATTCTAACGCAATATATTCAGCACCGTTTTCTTTCGCCCACTCATGTAGATGATTTAATAATTTCTCTCCATATCCCTTCGAGCGGTATGCTGAATCTGTCACCAGGTCGTAAACAAAAACATGACGTTTATTGTAAAAGTTTACTTTAAAGCTCAAACCAGCTAAGGATACCATCCGGTCATCTTCATATAGCGCATATAAGGTATATCCATCTTTCCTCATTTTTTTAAGCAGCTCCAGATATGTTTTTTGCGTCAAATCGGTGCGCAGCTGATTCATTATCGGAAAGGCTTCTAACCATTGTTCTTTTTCTGTTAATTCAGTTATTTCAACTTTTGAATGACTCATACGAACACTCCCTATCGATAGTTGATCCTGTGAACAACGATAATATTTTTAAATCATAACAACGAGGGCAAGTCTCATGATATGAAACATGATAAAGCTGAAACCAGCCGTGTTCTGCCATCACCACGACTGGAAACTCAGCTTCTTATTAATTGAAGTTGTTACACCGTCTTCTCCAAGGCTACAACCGATTCGACGTGCACAGTTTGCGGGAACATATCAACCGGCTGTACATCTTTCGGTTTATAGCCCGCTTCAGCTAACCGAGCCATATCACGGGCAAGTGTCGCCGGGTTGCAAGATACATACACGATGCGCTTCGGCTGCATTTTCACCATCGCATCCAGTAATTTTTCGTCACAACCTTTACGCGGTGGGTCTACAACAATGACATCCGGTTGAATCCCGAGGGCTGCATGCCAAAACGGCATCACATTTTCCGCCTCACCTACAGCAAAGTCCACATTGGTTAAACCGTTCAGCTTAGCGTTTCGTGTCGCATCAGCAATGGCAGGATCAACTACATCAACTCCGTATACGTGGGCCGCTTTTTCAGCTAAGAATAGAGAGATGGTGCCAATCCCGCAGTAAGCATCAATCACGGTTTCTGTGCCTGTAAGCTGGGCCGCGTGCAATGCTTCCTTGTAAAGCACTTCTGTCTGCATCGGGTTGACTTGATAAAACGAGCGCGCCGAGATGGCAAATTGCACCCCGTTAATTTCATCATAAATGTACGGCTCCCCCCAAAGCACCGTTGTCTGGTCACCAAAAACGACATTTGTTTTGGCTGTGTTTACATTTTGTACAATGGATGCAAGGCCTGGAATCCGGTCTTCCATAGCATTTAAAATTTTCTCCTCACGCGGGAGCTCTTTACCATTTAAAACAAGAACAATCATTAACTGTTCTGTCGTTGCTGCATAACGAGCTACAACGTGCCGAATGAGCCCGCGACCTGTCGTTTCATCATAAGCTGAAATCCCGTGTTCATCGAGAATATTTTTTGTGATTTGTACTGCCTCATCATTTGGAGCAGCTTGTATGATGCAGCTGTCCATATCAATAATATCGTGCGTTCCTTTTTGATAAAACCCGGCAATGAGCCCGTCAGAGCTTTCTCCTACAGGCACTTGCGCTTTGTTCCGATAGCGCCATGGACTTGTCATCCCGAGGGTTGGGTGCACGTTAATTTCTTCAAAGCCGGCGATTTTTTTCATAGCATCCTGAACTTGCTTTTGCTTGGCATGAAGCTGACCTTCATAACTCATATGTTGCAGCTGGCATCCACCACAACGTTTGTAGATAGGGCATGGCGGCTCAACACGATGCCTGCTTTCTGAAGTTACTTCAATTAAACGGGCAAACCCGAAATTTTTCTTCGTTTTTGTTACCTTTACCTGGACATTTTCACCTGGCAGCGCGTACGGCACAAATAATGTGTAACCTTGTACTTTGGCAACCCCTGCCCCTTCATGTGTTAAGTCTTCAATTCTTACATTCACGTATTGGTTTTTCTGTACAGGCGTGTTCGCCTCATCCGCTTTCTTGGCTGCCATAACCAACCGCCCTTTCCTATATCTTTTTGACAATTATGTTACAGCACCGACCGTATTTGACGACGGCGCTTCGGCACGGTATTCTTTTAAGTAGAACTATCTACGTTTAGCGATCAATGAAGGGGGCGGTTTAGCGATGATGGAATTTATGATGATCCTTACTGCAGTCATCTCTGTACTTACCGGTGTTTGGGCCATTTATACTGTAGCGGCAACAAAATATTAATAAGCTGGAAAGAAACGTGCCCCGATATGCACGTTTCTTTTATGTTTCGCTGTTATCTTTTGGCGCGAGCATCTCAAAATGTTGATGCAAATTCACAAACTCTGCCGGCAGCATACCACCGTACTCCCCATCCAGGTTCAACTCCATATCCCCGCTTACTGCAATCTTTACCCGATTTGCCTGAACATATTTCACTTTTTCATGATAAATATGCTCACCCTGCAGCGCCTGAGTGCCAACCCGGACAAATTCAGGCAGCGACATTTTTTTCACAATGATCATATCAAACATGCCATCGTTATAAGAAGCATTCGGGCACAGCTTCTCAAAACCACCGATAGAATTTGTATTCGCAATCAAAAACATCATTACATCGCCTTCAAAGTACTTCCCGTCATACTCGATTTCCACATGCTGCGGCTTGAGCGACCGCAGTTTTTCCACACCTTTAGCATAGTACGCCAGATGCCCGAGCATTGTTTTCAGCCGGCTTGGTGTGTCATACGTAAGTTCAGTTAAACTGCCGCCGGCTGCAATGTTTATAAAATACTGTTCTCCTACCTGCCCAATGTCGACAGGCGTTGTATGACCTTCAGTTAACACATCGCACATTTCTTCAAGCGAATGTTTTTTTAAACCTAACGCCCGAGCTAAATCATTGGTTGTCCCCATTGGTATAATACCTAGACGAGGTCGTTCTTTTAACGGCGCTAAACCATTAACTACTTCAAAAATTGTACCATCACCGCCGGCGGCAACCACGACATCGTACCCTGCTTCTCCTGCCTTCAATGCAGCTGTGCGAGCACAGCCTTCCCGCTTTGTCATGTGAGCAGACGCGATGTAACCTGCCTGTTCAAGCCGGTCCAAAATATATGGCAGCTGTTTTTTAGCGGCTTCACGTCCAGCTGTTGGATTATAAATTACGCGCGCTTGTTTCATAGCAAGCTCCTGACTTTCCATTTTTCACATTTTTATTCATTGTACATCATGGTGCTTTGAAATCCAAGATTGACCAATTCAACATATCAACACAGTTGAAGATGAAAGCGATCCTAACGTTCGATGTTGACATTACTTTTGCGAACAGATCCTGACAAAAGTTACGCGCCTCCATTTGTGTGGAGACGCGGTCTCAAATCACCCTTTACGATGCAGGGTCCCGTTTTGTTTTTCGACGGAACACCCAGCTGTTTAAATAGAAAAACAGCGTCGGCGCACCGCCGAGCTTTAAAAAGCGTTTTGCGGTTTGTTTTACATCTTTTTGCGTCTGTACTTTCTCATCCGCTAAATAAAGTGCCATCATACCGTGGTTCAAACGTTCATGAAATGCGGGATGAGGCAGCTCACGCAAACTTGCTTCTGCCTGGGCTTTAAAAAACCGGAAACGTGCCACCATTTCATCTTCACTTTCATAATAAAAGCAGAAGTTAAGCTCCCCGTCCTGGCGATCTTCTTCCTGGTCGATAAAATAATCAAGTAAAATGTGCAGCCCTTGCACCCACGGAAAGTATCCGTTTTTCACTTGCTGGGCTGTCTCTTCAGATATTTCATCACCAGCTGCATAACCGGCTAAACTGTACAACCCCATCGTTGAACCTGTTGCAGCTGCAAATTCAAACCAGTACATGCTCGGGAGAAACGGCTCATGCCGTTCAAACCATGCTTTTAAAAGCGGCAGCCGGTCCTCTTCTTTCACATGCTTGTACACTTGCAAATCCCGGTAGTAAGCAGAAAGCTCCTCCATCGCAGGCTGTGCAGATGAAAAGCCCGGCATGGCTTGGGCTGCTTCACGGCAGGCATCCACAAGGGCATGTAAATAACCATTATCATCCTTTTCTTCTCGATACCGGTAATAATCGGTCCGCTCTGCTTCAGGATCAAGCGCCTGCTGGAGTGCTTCGTGCATAGCCCGGAAGTCATCAGGGTCTTGTGCATCGCTTTTATCACACAGGTTATCAAGGTAGTCACAAATCGTTTGATAAGCAACAATAAATTTCACAGCAGCTGCCTGGTTTCGGTTTGAAAGCATAGCGTAAGCACCGCCGCCTTCACAATGAAATGATTTCTCATAAACCCCGAGCAGCGCCTGCTCACGAAACGTATCATTCGGTATGGTTTTTGCATGTTCACGCCAAACCTTTAGTTCTTTATGTACCATTGGAATGATTTGACGATACATTCGGTATAAAACGGTCCAGGACCGCGTCGGTACTCCCACAACGTTCACTCCTCATTTCAGCCTCACAACCGCCACTTTATCACGTCTTTTCGGACGCCGCCACCCATTTGGCTTCAACAGTATTTAACCGGCTTGCTAAAAACGACTGCATAAAATGATAAACTTCTTCACGTTCTGGTTCATTGAAAAGTTCATGATATAAATCTGGAAACTCTTTGAATGAACGATCACGAATGTACAAATGATTAAAGAAGCCGTGAGCCGCCCGCCGGTCTACAACATAATCTTCACCTGCCTGCATCAACAAAAAAGGGACGTCCGGGACAAAACGAACATCTTCAAAACTCATCCGCATCGCCCGCTCCAGCTCACGGAACCAGCGAATGCTAACTGCTGAAACGCGCAGTTCATCTTTCAAAAACGCACGACGCACATTTTCATCCCGTGTGAGCACATTAACACTCAAACCACTGTTCACGGTAAAAGACGGTGTCACGCGATGCATCATTTTCCCCATAAGAGCTAGCGGACGCTTCGGCGGTTCGTATAAAGCAAAGCACGGCGAAGACAACACAATTGCTGCAACATTCATGTATTTTTCAGTTACGGCACGGATTACCGCAAGTCCGCCCATGCTGTGCCCAAACAATACCACCGGAAGTTCATAGGAAGCTGCTGCTTTGAACCATTCATAAATCGTCTCTGTATATTCAGAAAAACGATCGATATGCCCGCGTTTCCCGCGCGTACGACCGAATCCAGGTAAATCACCGGTGACGACGTGGTACCCATCGCTATTAAACTTTTCAATCAACCATTCATAGCGGCCGTGATGTTCGCCCATGCCGTGGACGAGCACAACCACGCCCCTTGGTGCACCAATTGTTTCCCATGTTTTCACGAGACTCCCCCGCTTTCATAAATTTGTAGCGACAAGATATGCTCTGCTAAACTGAAAATGACAGCGTATACTATATAAAGGGTGTGAACTGATGATTTATCCGTATAAAGGCGTCATGCCGAAAATTGATGAAAGTGCCTATATTGCTGATTATGTCACGATTACCGGGGATGTCAAGATCGGCAAATCTTCAAGCATTTGGTTTAATACCGTCATCCGTGGTGACGTTGCGCCGACCGTGATTGGTGACCGTGTGAACGTGCAGGATCAATCAATGCTGCACCAAAGCCCGGATATGCCGCTCATTCTTGAAGATGATGTGACAGTCGGCCACCAAGTTTTACTACACAGCGCAAAAATCCGCGCCGGGGCACTGATCGGAATGGGTGCGATGGTCATGGATGATGTAGAAGTTGGTGAAGGTGCATTTGTAGGTGCCGGCAGCCTGCTTCCACCGGGGAAATCCGTACCGCCAAACACCCTTGTGATGGGGCGTCCGGCCAAAGTTGTGCGGGAATTAACTGACGAGGATCAAGCAGAGATGGCCCGCATCCGTCAATCTTATATCGACAAAGGTGAGGCGTACCGTGAGATCACCCGCGGCCTCACAAAAGATGATTAGCTTTTCGTTACAAAAAACTCGTTATGATGCAAATGCATCATAACGAGTTTTTCTTGTTATACACGAGCTTCAGCTTGCAGTGTATCCGCCTTATCAACAGCTTCCCACGGCAGATCAACATCGCGCCGTCCAAAATGACCATAAGCTGCTGTCTGCTTATAAATCGGCCGGCGCAAGTCGAGCATTTTTATAATGCCGGCTGGCCGCAGATCAAAGTGATCACGAATCAGTTGTACTAAATCCGCTTCGCTTACTTTCCCAGTACCGAAAGTGTCCACCGCAATAGACACAGGCTGCGCTACCCCGATCGCATAAGCAAACTGTACTTCACATTTGTCAGCAAGGCCGGCAGCTACAATATTTTTCGCTACATAACGTGCGGCATAGGAAGCCGAGCGGTCCACCTTTGTAGGATCCTTCCCGGAAAAGGCACCCCCGCCGTGACGTGCAATACCGCCATACGTATCGACGATGATTTTACGCCCGGTTAATCCGGCATCTCCTTGCGGCCCGCCAATGACAAACCGCCCTGTCGGGTTAATGAAGTAATTCGTATTTTCATCAAGCAAATGCTCCGGCACTACAGCTTGAATAACATGTTCTTTTAAATCTTTATCAATCTCTTCTAACGTAACTTCTTCGGCATGTTGTGTGGAAATGACGATTGTATCCACACGCAGCACCTCACCATGATCGCCATACTCTACGCTTACCTGAGTTTTTCCATCCGGGCGTAAATACGGAAGTGTACCATCTTTGCGAACTTCAGTTAAACGTCGCGATAATTTGTGCGACAGCGCTGCCGGCATCGGCATTAGCTCATCCGTTTCGTTTGTTGCATAACCAAACATCAAACCTTGGTCACCAGCACCAATCGCTTCAATTTCTTCTTCGGTCATTTGACCTTCACGTGCTTCAAGTGCCTGATCTACGCCTTGTGCAATATCTGCGGACTGCTCATCAATCGATGTAAGCACTGAACAAGTTTGTGCATCAAAGCCGTACTTCGCCCGAGTGTAGCCAATGTTTGCAACAGTGTCACGGGCAACGCGTGGGATATCAACATAAGTAGATGTCGTAATTTCCCCAGTCACAAGTATAAGTCCTGTATTCACTACAGTTTCACAAGCTACGCGTGCATTCGGATCTTCTTTTAACATCTCGTCAAGAATGGCATCTGAAATCTGGTCACATATTTTATCCGGGTGACCTTCAGTAACAGATTCAGACGTGAATAACCTACGTCCGGTAGTCTCCATGCGAAATCCTCCTTTATCTGCTTGAAAACGGCGACACTCATTCCCAGCGGCTGCACTTTCGCACAATGCCACCTTTGCGGCGATTCATGTAAAAAACCCCTTCTCCATCATGAAATGAGGGAAAAGGGGTCTTGGTCCGTTCACCTTTTTCGCCTCTTATCTTCCAAGACGCTATGCGCCTTGCCAGGTTAGCACCTTTCCTCATTGTTCATTGAGGATGGTTGCCGGGCTTCGTCGGGCCTGTCCCTCCGCCAGCTCGGGATAAGAGTATCCGTTTCGCGATTATCATAACGAAGTTTCACTTGCGTGTCAACGAATCCGCTCCTTCTTTGCACTTACTTGACACAAGCCGTCATGACATATTGCCTCGTCCGTTTTCACTGGGCGACGGGCTGCAATCCAGCGGTACACCACATCCCCCGGCCGCTCCATACCCGGAAGAGCGAATAGCCAGCCGGCCGGCTTTGTTAAAGGCATCACCTTAAGCATCCGCCTGACTGCTGCAAAGCCGCGGTACACGTATTCATCATCTTCGAGTGCATGAATTGCCCCTTCTGCATCGATTTGATTCAAAAAATGAAACACCTCATAAACCCTCGGATCTCGAATTGAATGCCATACAAGACAGTCTGTTACATCCAATCGATTTAACGCTGCTTTAGCATTCACACAAAGCGGACAAGCACCATCATAAAATACGTATAACTTCATATACCACCCTTCTTTTCTCGTTTGTCTTTTCTAATTATTTTTTCCCGTTTCTCTATAACTTGAACCACGTTCGTTTAATGTCAGCGCTACAATAGAATAAACTTAAGCACCAAAAGTTCCTCCAGCTTGTAGACAAACCTTTGAAAAAGCAAGGGTTGACGTTACTTTTAAACAGACGCTCACACCCGGAGGGAACAAGTGCGACATCAGTTTGAACTGAGCTGCCATTTGATCTCACCGTGTCTTCTTAGCCCTTTACACCCCTTCAACTTCCTCTGCAGAACACGGAGTTACAAATTTTATTCACCCAAATGAAAGAAAAATCATAAATTAGTATAGACTTAAAAAAGAAATGTGTTATACTATTTTCAAAATCAATCACATTAATTATAACTATTTGGACGGAAAGGATTTTGCGCCTATGGCTAAGACATGTGTTGACGATTTGGCCACAACCTTAGGAAAAACGAACGTGAGCTGGGATCTGCCAGCTGCAACCCTTGTAGAGCAATCTTTGCAACGAAACGAAGGAGCCTTATCCGAAACAGGTGCGCTCAGTGTGAACACCGGTGCCTACACCGGCCGTTCGCCTAAAGATAAATATATTGTCCGTGAAAATGTTTCGGAACATAAAGTTGACTGGGGCGCAGTTAACCAACCTGTTGAACGTGATGTCTTTTTAGCGCTGTATGATAAAGTGCTTAAATACCTTGGTGAAAAAGATCAACTGTTCGCTCGACACGGTTATGCAGGCGCAGATCCTTCAACATCCCTTACATTGCATGTCGTTAACGAATATGCTTGGCACAATTTATTTGCCCGTCAACTGTTCATTCGCCCGGATGAACCATCACCATCCGAACAAGCGGATTTCACTGTTGTGTACGCACCTGGATTTCAAGCTGATCCAGCTGTTGATGGTACGCGTTCAGAAACATTCATTATGGTTTCTTTTGAAGAAAAAATTGTATTGATCGGCGGCACAGAATACGCCGGTGAAATGAAAAAGTCGATTTTCTCGGTGATGAACTACCTGCTTCCGGAACAGAATGTGCTGCCGATGCACTGCTCGGCAAACATCGGCCAAGAAGGGGACGTCGCTTTGTTCTTTGGCCTCTCGGGCACTGGGAAAACAACCCTTTCTGCTGATCCTAAGCGGGAATTAATCGGCGATGATGAGCACGGTTGGTCAAACAATGGCGTGTTCAACATTGAAGGGGGATGCTACGCCAAGTGCGTCGACCTTTCAAAAGATAAGGAACCGGAAATTTTTAATGCTATCCGTTTTGGGGCTGTTCTTGAAAACGTCGTGCTCGATGACGAAACCCGCGAACCGCATTACGATGATAAAACCTTTACCGAGAATACCCGGGCCGCCTACCCGATTGACCACATCCCGAATGCTCTACTGCCAAGCCGGGCCGGTCATCCGAGCACAATCATCTTTTTAACAGCAGATGCGTTTGGGGTGCTACCTCCGATCAGCCGCTTAACAAAAGAACAAGCAATGTATCACTTCTTAAGCGGTTATACGAGCAAGCTTGCAGGAACAGAGCGTGGTATTACTGAGCCGGAAGCTACATTCTCCACCTGCTTTGGTTCTCCGTTCCTGCCAAAACCACCATCTGTTTACGCTGAAATGCTCGGTGAAAAAATTGATATCCACAACGCTGAAGTCTATCTTGTGAACACCGGCTGGTCCGGTGGTTCCTACGGTGAAGGCAGCCGTATTAAACTAAGCTACACCAGGGCGATGATCCAAGCTGCGCTGCAGGGAGAGCTTCAGTCTTCAGAAACGATGACCGATCCAATCTTCGGCTTGCACATCCCTTTAAACTGCCCAGGTGTTCCTGATGAGGTGCTGCAACCAAAACGCACGTGGCAGGACCCTGACGCCTACAACGAGAAAGCGTTAGCGCTTGCGTCCAAGTTCAATGAAAACTTTGCTAAGTTTTTAGATGTTGCTGAAAATATCCGCAACGCAGGCCCTAAAACATGCGCGACTTCACAGTTTTAAATAACGAAAGCCCCCTGCACCGGTTAGAAATCTTCATGCCGGCCGCAGGGGGATTATTTTCGCTTTTTTTGCTGTCGCTTACGAATCTCTTTCAGTGACAATGGTAATACTTCATCCTTCATAATGAAGCTGTAATTTTTTTGTTTTTGTAAAACTTTAGGGAGTTCATCTAAGAGAAGCGGTCCTTCGGTTTCCATATAATCGTTTTTTTCTACTAAAACATCAACTTCTGCAAAGTAAACATTTTTCACAACAGTATCCGCTCTACCTCGCACTTCATACTGACCGATATAGAGCAATTCAGCTACCTTACCTCCGGTCTCTTCCCACACTTCCCTTACAGCTGCTGCTTCAGCTGGTTCATTACGTTCTACCTTACCGCCGGGAAACTCCAAACCACGCCGCGGATGAACCGTTAACAACCACCGGCCTTGATAACGACAGATGACCCAGACATGCCCGGGAACGGCTGAAAACGGATCACGCATAAAACTGAGTCTGACCTGGTTTGCATAATAATCTTTAAATGTATGTACGTTCATGATTAACCTTCCCTTTGCAAGTCTTGTTTACGGTGCAAATTGCTTGTTGATGATTGAATGACAATAGTTTATCCCTTAACCTTCTCGGGTAGGGGTTATGTTACAGCATCATACCTTGATAGGAAAAGAGGGTAAGCAATGAAACATTTATACAAAAACGAATGGCACTACTTTAAGCGAGATTATTTTCTGCCATTTCTTATTGTGGCAATCATTACACTTCTAACAGCAATCGGCGCTTATTGGCTGCTTACGTTAAACCCCGGTCTGACACAAGGGGCTATGGCCGAGCTTGACGCCCATTTCTCTGAACTAGGTATTGATGGCGGCTTTGAAGGAGATGGTGGAGGGAGCGGCACAATTGACCACACCTCTTTATTTTGGATTATTTTATTAAACAACCTTCGTGTTTCGTTATTCGTTATACTGTTTGGTTTCATCCCCATGCTTGTGCTTCCTGCACTTAGTCCGGTGGTCACTGCTTCAACGGTCAGTATCCTGCTTGCCTTTGTAAACTTAAACGGTGAAAACCCGTGGCCTTTATTTATGCAAGGGATCGTACCCCACGGCATTGTAGAGATGGCAGGCTTGATTTTAGCAAGCGCGATCGGGATTTTCCTTAGTTACAGTGTCATACTCAAGTTATTTTCTCCAAACCGAGGAAACATCCCGCTTGGCCGCATCATTGGACAAACATTTCGCAGTTATGCGCTCATCGTTGTTCCATTAATTGTGATCGCTGCCGTCATTGAAGGGTTTGTCACACCGTTGTTTTTATCTTAACGGCAAGTACTTCTGACTTTAAAGCTCCGCCCGTCCATGTATTAAAGTGGAGGGCGGACGATGATTTACAAATCTTTTAACACTACTTGCCTTCATCCTGTGTCGGAATGCTTGCATCTTCTTTGGCCGCCTCTTCATATAACGTTTTTGCGACCTGCTCCGACCATGCTCCTTGATCAGCTTTCCGGTTTTTAAACTCCTCAATAAGTTCTTTACCAGAATAACCGTCCTCAACTAGACTTTCTAAAATGTAGTTAAATACTTCTTCCTGCTGTAAAGCCATGTATGCATCAAACAGTACACTAAAGCCTTCTGACAATGGAAGTGTTTCCCGGACGCTGCCGACCATCGTTGCCGGATCATTACTCTCATCTGTAATTGTCACATCCATCACAAACCGCTCCCCTGTCTCTTGCATCTCATCAAACATCGCCTGTACGTCATCTCCGGCTTCAGGAAGGCGAGCATCTACAAGCCACATCTGATCTCCTTCTTCCCGGTTGATAACCAGCCCGTCTTGAAACGGCACTGGCTGCTGCTCTGGTGACTCCTCCCCTGGAAAAACAAGCTGCAAACCTTTTAAACGAAATGTTTTCATAGGATCCCCCTTCAATGTATGAAGCCTACCGATGCTTTTACTTCACAGCTTTTTGTTCATATGCGTGCTGAAGCAGCTGAACGCCCTTTTCAATATGACTGCGCGGACAAGCTATGTTCATGCGTGCAAAACCATTTCCTGCTTCTCCGAACATATGGCCGTCGTTCAAAGCTAAGCCTGCTTCTTCACGTAGCCATGTCTGTAAATCTTCACCGTACAACCCGAGACCGCGGAAGTCCATCCACACAAGATACGTTCCTTCCGGCTCAAATACCTTGATTTCAGGCATGTTTTCAGCAACTTGTGCTTTTAAATACGCAATATTGCCTTTTAAATAAGCAATCAAGTCTTCAAGCCACTGCTCACCTTCATTGTAAGCTGCTTCACATGCTGCACTTGCCAGCGGATTATCAATCCCGACAAAATTCGTTTTCAATTGATTTTCAAACCGGCGCTGCAGACTTGAGTTTTCAAATACGACATAAGACAGCTGGAGCGATGCAATATTAAAGGTTTTACTCGGTGCTAGGCATGTTGCTGTCTCTACTTGATACCCTTTTGCAGCATGTACAAACGGCACATGCTCCCCTTGAAAGATTAAATCTGCATGAATTTCATCAGATACGACAAATACGTTGTATACTTCAGCCAAACGCGCAACTTCTTCAAGTTCTGCTTTCGTCCATACCCGTCCTACAGGGTTGTGCGGGCTGCAGAGGACAATCATTCGCGCGCCTTCCTTCATTTGTGATTCTAGTTCCGTGAAATTTATCTCATAGCCGCTTTCTGTTTCAACGAGCGGGTTTTGAATTAAGTGCCGGTTATGATTTCGCACGAGTGGAAAAAACGGATAATACACCGGCGTCTGTATAATGACGCCATCGCCTTCTTCTGTAAATGTTTGAATGAGATGACTAATTGATGGTACAACACCTGGGGTGAATACCATTTGATCTGTATTCACCTCCCAGCTAAAACGCCGGGACAACCAACCCTGAACCGCTTTGTACAAGGACTTCGGTCGAACATGGTAACCAAAAATTCCGTGATCAAGAACTTCACGCATTGCCTCAAGTACAGGCTGCGGGGCTTGAAAATCCATATCTGCCACCCACATTGGCCATAAGTCTGGATTATTGTATCGTTCTTCGAGCATATCCCATTTCATTGAGTTTGTATTCCAACGTTCGTTAAAAGCTTCTTTTGTCATTTCAATCCCCTCCAACTTTCCGCATCAGTAATTCTAAGTTGCACTCTTTTCTCATTTTACTGAAAGTTTTCGTTTCTGGAAAGAGCCCGGGTACGTAAAAAACCGGCCACCACTTTTTGGTGACCGGTTGAGCGTGTAGACAAACTTTCAAGACAAGCGGAGGCTGATGTCGCTTTTCGGCGGACGCTTGCACCCGCAGGGCACAAGTGCGACATCGGTTTGATCTACGCTAAAGCTTGATCTCACCGTGTCTTCTTAGCCCCCGTCACGGCCCCAACTTCCTCGGCAGAAAGTCACTGCCTGCGGAATTTTCGGCTCGCGCTGTTCCTGGTGGCGTCGCCGCCGGCGCTCGTCAGCCTTGCGTCATTTGCAGGTCATGAATTGTAGAGAGCTTTTTGATCAAGCTACATGAACCAATTTCATAATGACACTTCATGAGCGATCAAGCGAACCATATACAATGGAAATCCTTCATGATCGTTAACTAACAAGTAACCGAAACAAAAGACGGCGACTCCCAGAGGATCAAGCGCAGTCTGAAGATCCACTTGTTCGATTGGCAATCAAATCGAACAAGTTAGCTGAAGCCAAGCCCTCGGGAAAGCGTCCGTCTGAGGTGAAGGTTACGTTCATGATTCGGTTTTTTCTCTTAATAAGGCAGCCAGCGGCGGTTGAAGCAGTAAGTTGTGAGTTAATATTAAGTTTTGTACTTTGTCTACAGCCTGACCGGTCACCACTTCTTGGTGACCGGTTCAGCCGGACGTTACTGCGCTGGCAGAAACAAGTCAAACAACATCCAGCCTATCGCACCAATTAACGCTGCAATTAGTGCTTCATATACTCCCTGCTTTGTTAACTCCCGGTCTTTCGTCCAGTCGAGAAAAAGCCAGCCTATAAACATAGCAATCCCGAAAAAAACTGCCTGCATCATTGGATTTAACGCCCCACTTTCGCTGTTTAAGTGTATCAAAGCCTGTATAAACGAACAAGCGGCCGTACAAACTAAAATTATTGAAAGGAGTTATGCCAGATGCGACTGCCTGTATCCCCATTCCCGGTATTTGCGAAAAGTCCTTTTATACTCCGCTTATTTTTCATTTTGGGAATCATTTTAAGTAGTACAGCTTTCATCGCCTATATGCTTGAGCCTTACACATTTGATACATACTTGGATGCTCTATGGTGGGCGGTTATTACTGCCTCGACGGTCGGATATGGAGATATCGTGCCGCAGCATTTCACCACACGTGCCTTAACTGCCGGGCTCATCTTTGTAGGGTTCGGTGTGGTTACATTGTTTGTTACAAGCCTTGCTTCTACATTCATGGCAGAAAAAACATCTTGGCAGCAAGGGCGTCGCTCTGTAAATCATGAAGACCATATCATTGTCATCGGTTGGAACGAACGAGCCCTCCGGGTCATCAGCCACTTAAAGCACGTTCACCCGGAAACTCCCATCGTTATTCTAGACAGCGGTTTAACAGAAAACCCATATCCTAATGCACGGCAGGTGGACTTTGTTAAAGGGGCTCCAAGCTCGTCAAAAACATTAGAACAAGCAAATACAGCAGAAGCTAAAACTGTATTACTGACTGCCGGAGGTACGAATGGTGAAGAAGAAGAAGCAGACGCCCGCACGATGCTAATACTACTTGCGGTTAAAAACCAGAATCCTGACGTTTATACTGCTGTTGAACTATTAACGAATGAACATATGACCCATGCAGAACGTGCCGGTGCTGATGAAATCGTCAATTCAACTCAGATGACAAGCTTAATGCTTGCTGCAAGTACGTATATGCATGGCGCTGCCTCACTTTTTGCAGCGCTTGTGAATGAAAAAAAAGAACACCGGCTCCGAACAGAACCGGCACCTGAAGCTCATATCGGGCGCACCTTTTATGAGTGTCTGCTCGAAGCACAAACAAAAGGAAGCTTACCCATTGGTATTAAACGAAGCGAAGATCATTACTTAAATCCGGACCCAGAAATGACCATCCAGAGCAGCGATGAATTAATTATGTTAACGAATTAATGTATAGCCGCTGCTAAAGCTTGGAGCTTCTTTTCTCCAGCTGTTTTCATCTCTTCCGGAACTTCGGCATCTTCGTCTTCCGGCGCGCTGAATTGATTCACAAGCGCATTTGAGTGATCTGCTTCTTCATCGATGCCGTCTTCATATGCGTGAGCAAGCACAAACGGCGTGCCCAGCTCAACAAGCGTTTTTGCATCTTCCATGGTTCCATCAACCGGGGTGAGCGGAACTCTTAGAAAGTAATACACACCATCACTTGTATCAAGCTTATGATCTAAATATCCATGGTCGTACTCCCACCCCCCGCCAAGACGGAAGTCATAGCGCTTACTCGTCTCTTCTATGTCTTTGAGCGGCAGACGCCGTCCAGCCAAACGGCTATCTAAAGTCTCCACATGCATCGCCTCCTTGCAGGTTAGTTTGACCTGAAGCGTGTGTCATATACAATCTGGATCACACTTATAACGAAAAAACCGCCCACATTTGCGGACGGCACAGCGTGTAGACAAATTGTTAAGATGAACTATGGCAGACGTCGTTTTTCGGCGGACACTTGCCTCGGATACGGCCTCAACTTCCTCGGCAGAAGATCACTGCCTGCGGGATTTTCGGCTCGCACTGTTCCCGTAGGCGTCGCCGCCGATGCTTGTCAGCCTTACGTCATTTGATGACCATGAATTGTAGAGATCCTTTTGATCAATGAATAACTACATGAATCAATTTCATAACGAACAATATCCATTAAAATGATTGATGATCCGTAAATGTAAAAGTGACCGAAACGACAGACGGCGACTCCCAGAGGATCAAGCGCAGGCTGAAGATCCACTTGTTCGAATGGAAATCAATTCGAACAAGTTAGTTGAAGCCAAGCCCTCGGGAAAGCGTCCGTCTGAAGTGAAAGTCACGTTCACGATTCGGTTTTTATCCTCTTAATACGGCAACCTGAAACCCGCGGAACTCGGAGCAGTAAGCTGTGCGCAAATTTAGGCTATTATATTTTGTCAACAGATTGAACCGCCTGCATTTGCGGACGGCACACGCTATACTTTAAGGGCGTAGACGGGTTTCAAGTGCTGTACGTCGCTCTTCAAACCCAGCTTTACCAAGCAGCGCGTACATATTCTTTTTATAAGCTTCAACACCCGGCTGATCAAACGGATTCACTCCAAGCAGATAACCACTGATCGCACAGGCCGTTTCAAAAAAGTAAACAAGATAGCCGAATGCAGCTTCATCCAATTCCTCAAGTTGAATTAATAAGTTAGGCACATCCCCGTCCATATGAGCGAGCAGCGTACCTTCAAACGCTTTTTGATTCACCATAGATACCGGCTCACCAGCCAGCTCGTTCAACTGGTCAAGGTTATCCTTAGTCTCCGGTACTGCAAGCGGTTCTCCATGTGCCTTAACTTGAATGACCGTTTCAAATAGATGACGTCGCCCTTCTTGAACGTACTGACCCATCGAGTGCAGGTCTGTTGTAAAGTTTAAAGACGCTGGGAACAAACCCTTCCCATCTTTACCTTCACTTTCACCGAATAACTGCTTCCACCATTCTGAAACATAATGAAGACCCGGCTCATAATTGACAAGCGCTTCAATGTCTTTACCTTTTTGATAAAGTGCAAAGCGCGTTGCTGCATAACGGTAAGCCGCGTTTTCATTCAAGTCATCTGCCGCCAGCGCAGTACGCGCTTCATCAGCGCCTTGCATCATTGCATCAATATTAAGACCTGCTGCCGCGATCGGCAGTAAACCAACGGGGGTTAATACAGAATAGCGACCGCCAACATCGTCAGGTACGATAAAGGTGTCATACCCTTGCTCATCGGCAAGTGTTTTTAAAGCACCTTTTTCTTTATCCGTTGTTGCATAAATCCGCTTTGCTGCCTCACGGTTTCCATACTTTTCTTCCATCCACTGCCTAAGCACACGAAACGCAATGGCCGGCTCAGTCGTTGTACCTGATTTTGAAATGACATTCACAGCTACATCTTTACCTTCAAGCAAGTCGAACAAATCGTTCATATAAGCTTGGCTCATATGATGACCGACAAAATAAATTTCCGGTCCTACACGCTTCTCTTTTGGAAGCTGGTTACGAAATTGATGCGTCAAAGCCTCAATCGCCGCCCGTGCTCCTAAATAAGAACCACCAATACCTACAACAAGCAGTACATCAGCTGTATCGCGAATTGCAGCTGCTGCATCTTTTACTCGTTGGTACTCTTCACCGCTTGTAATATCCGGCAGATCTAGCCACCCAAGAAAATCATTGCCTGCGCCAGTACGCTCATGAAGCTGCTTATGTGCTTCGCTAACTGCCGGCTGCAGGCGCTCCAGCTCTTCTTTTGAAACCCACTTCTCTGCATACGTTCCATCAAACTGCAATCGTTCTGCCATGATCGGCCTCCTTATTGTATGTACAAGTTATCGTACACTGCCTGTAGAAAAGTCTAAAAAAGCTGAAGAAGAAAATCAAGCACTTAGCACGATGTAAACCCTTTCTTATACGTGATAATTATAAGTATCCAAAAAACCTGCTTTGCCTTACTTTGTCAGTTGCTTTTCGTACATATTTTCACCTTCGTAACACAGGCTATGCATGTACGTTCATCGTGATCAACAACATGGTGCAAACGTAAAGGAGGTGAAAACGATGAACGGATTACAGAAAACTGCACTCGTATTAATTATCATTGGAGCTGTAAACTGGGGACTTGTCGGCTTTTTCGGTTTTGACTTAGTCGCTTCAATATTCGGCGGTCAAGCTGCTGCCTTCTCTCGTGTCATTTACGCAATCATCGGGCTTGCAGGGTTGTACTGTATTTCACTGCTCGTTTCTACCGACCATGAGATCGAAAAAGAACCTGAACCACAGCGTTCTTAAACCGTATAGAAACTTACAGCAGGCAGCCGCGAATGCGGCTGCTGCATTATGCGAACAAGTTTTTGATTCAAAACCACACCTGTATCTGAACCTTATTTGTTGATAGCGATTTATAAATGCGACATTCATAACATTAAATAAACAATTTATACTTACCGTCCACACAGGTGTAATATTTAACATTTTTTCTCATACTAAAAAAGCCGCCCGTGCAGTGACGGTACGGCTTAAGAAATAAATTATTTGCGCGCGCGCTTGTTCAAGTCAGCTTGAATTTCGTTGGACTGCTTCAACCAGTCTTTCAACTTGTCTTCAAGGGTGTTGAATCCTTGGTTTTGTTCCTTTTTATTGCCACCGCCGCTGTTGTTTTGCTGCGGGCGGTTGTTGGAACGACGTTCTTCTTTTTGTGGCGCTTCTTGTGTTGCACGAATTGACAAGGAAATCTTGCCAGAACCTTCTTCGATTGACTTAACTTTTACTTTCACTTCGTCGCCAACCGAAAGTTCGTCGTGGATATCTTTAACGTAACCATGCGCTACCTCAGAAATATGCACAAGTCCCTGCGTGTCGTTATCAAGTGCTACAAAGGCACCAAATGGCTTCACGCCGGTTACTTTACCTTCAACAATGCTTCCAACTTCAAACTGTGTTACTGCCATCCAAACATCTCCTAAATAATTATTAGCCTAAGTAATATAACACATTTTCACTAAATGCGCAAACATGCTTCAGCCAACTTTCCTTTCCATTCTTGGTTGACACTTATACAAGGGTGCCGTATGCTATGTGATTGGAATTTTAAGAATTTTAGACGAGGAGAGAATTGTATGAGTCAACGAAGAGAACAATGGGCATCGCGGCTCGGTTTTATTTTAGCCGCGGCAGGTTCAGCCATCGGGCTGGGCGCTGTATGGAAGCTTCCGTATGTAGCCGGGACGAACGGCGGCGGTGCTTTCTTTTTCATATTTATTTTATTAACCCTAACGC
Source organism: Salsuginibacillus halophilus (assembly GCF_003014715.1). GTDB lineage: Bacteria > Bacillota > Bacilli > Bacillales > Marinococcaceae > Salsuginibacillus > Salsuginibacillus halophilus. The sequence continues at coordinate 86,867 of NZ_PYAV01000008.1, read as the reverse complement.
TTGGAGCATCTTTAATGCTCGCAGAATTTATACTCGGGCGGCACACAAACAAAGACGCCATTCAATCCTATAAAGCGATTGCACCTGGAACACCGTGGTTTCTTGTAGGTGCCCTCGGTATTGTTGCTTCATTTTTACTTTTGTCTTTTTACGCCGTTGTAGGCGGTTGGATCGTAACGTACTTTTTCCGAAGTATTACAGGACAATTGCAAGCTCCTGATGGTGATTTTGGCGCATTATTCGGTCAGATCACTGCTAACCCATGGGAAGTTGGCATCGCTCACTTTGTCTTTATCCTTATCACCATCTTCGTCGTACGCGCCGGGATTCGAGGCGGTATCGAACGAGCGAGCAAACTTCTCATGCCGGCCCTGTTTATTTTATTCTTAGTCATTGTCGCACGTTCTTTAACACTTGATGGGGCAATGGAAGGTGTACGCTTCTTTTTACAGCCTGACTTTTCTGAAGTTACCGGAGAGACGCTGCTATTCGCACTTGGACAAGCGTTTTTTGCATTAAGTCTTGGTGTTTCCATCATGGTAACTTACAGCTCTTACGTACCAAAAGACACAAGCTTAACACGCTCGGCAGGCTCTATTATTGGCCTGAGTTTGTTTATCGCCTTGCTAAGCGGACTTGCTATATTTCCAGCGGTTTTCTCGCTCGGCATGTCACCTGAAGAAGGCCCACCGCTCATCTTTATCGTTTTACCGGCAGTATTTAACGAGATGGCCTTTGGCGGCTTTTTCTTCACGCTGTTTTTAGCATTGTTATTGTTTGCAACGTTAACATCTGCGTTTTCACTACTTGAAATTCTTGTCGCGCCATTTGCCAAAAACGACTTAAATAAACGTAAGCGTGTAACTTGGATTTCCGGACTCCTCGTTTACATTATGGGGATTCCATCTGCACTATCTTTTGGCATACTGGGAGATTTCACAGTCTTTGGTAACATCTTTTTTGATAACATGGACTTTTTAGTAAGTAATATCCTACTTCCACTTGGTGCTTTGTTGATTGCACTGTTTGTACCGTGGAAAATTAATAAAGACGTTCTTGAGGAAGAACTCTTGCGGAGCAGCCGGCTCAGTCGCGGCTTTTTCCTAACCTGGCTGTTCACGATTCGATTTGTGACACCAGCGGTTATTGTTATTGTGTTTTTATACATTCTCGGCTTCCTGCCGGGGGTTGAACCGACGATATAACAAAAAGCATCTGCCCCACATACCGCGGGCAGATGCTTTTTACGTATCTTTTAGTTCAATGCGTTCCTCTTTATTTTCGCCCTTTTCTATCCAATACACGTCATAAGATACATCCATGCCCTCTAAGCAACGGCTCCCGAGCAACACCTGTGCTTACTGTTTCTTCTTTACTTAATTCCAAAGTCTCTTCACTTCCATAATGATCTGGCAGATATACCAGCTGTTCAGGTTCAATATCCGCATCGCCAGTGTAAGACAACGTTATAGTATAAGGCATTTCATTACTGGATGTATTTTGAGCATCTCCATGACCATAGCTGAAGTGGACATGCCAGTTCTCACTTTCACCTTCAAAGTCAGTTAGGTTACTTGGTTCTGCATCGGCAAAGATGTAACATGCAGTTGCTGCTAAGAAGATAAGTAGTACAACCCCTCCTGAAATCACCGCTTTTCTTTGATTGAACCTTGTTTTTTTCTCCTGGGGATCATAATGTCTATTTAACGCTACACCATCCGCTTTCGCATTTGGATCGATACACTTCCCTCCTTTTTCACTAAAAATCCATATTCAACCATGAATCTTCATTTTAAAAAGCCCGATTTGTTCATCGGGCTTAGCTTACTCTATATTTTCTGCATTAAACGGTCCATCCGGTCGATCGCGACTTTAATCGATTCAAGTGAGGTCGCATATGAGCAGCGGACATGGGCTTCTCCACCACCACCAAAAACATTTCCCGGCACAACGGCGACTTGTTCTTCCAATAGCAGTTTTTCTGCAAATGCTTCCCCGTTCAACCCACTGCTTGCCACATTAGGAAATGCATAAAAAGCACCGCCAGGCTGGTGACAGTCTAAGCCAAGTTCACGAAAAGACTGAACGATAAAGTTACGTCGCTGCTGATAACTTTCAATCATTCGTTCCAATGTTTCACGACCGTTTCTTAAAGCCTCAAGCGCGCCGTGTTGTGCAGGTGTTGGTGCGCACATCATCGCATACTGATGAATTTTCAGCATCGCACCCACGATATCTTCAGGGCCGCATACAAATCCTAGCCGCCAGCCTGTCATCGCAAATGCTTTTGAAAAACCTGAAATAATGACGGTTCGCTCCCGCATCTTTGACAGATTCGAAAACGCTGTATGCTCTCCATCGTAAGTAAGCTCTGCATAAATCTCATCAGAGAGCACGAGCAGGTCATGACGCTCGATTACACTCGCAATTTTCTGCAGCTCGCTTTCGGTCATCACTGCCCCCGTCGGATTATTCGGAAAACAAATCATTACAGCTTTTGTCCGCGTTGTAATCGCAGCTTCAAGTGCTTCCGGCGTCAATTTAAATTCATCCTCTTTCTGCACCGCAAGAGGAACAGGAACACCACCAGCTAAAGTTACAACCGGCGCATAACTTACAAACGTCGGCTCCACAATAATCACTTCATCCCCTGGGTCAACAATGGCGCGCGTTGCTGCATCAAGTGCTTCACTTGCACCAACAGTTACTAACACTTCAGTTTCTGAATCATAGGGTGCATTAAAGCGATCGTCCATATAATTTGCGATTTCCCGGCGCAGCTCCGGCAGTCCGGCATTCGCGGTGTAAGATGTGTGCCCCCGCTCTAAAGATGCAATGCTTGCCTCACAAACATTCCACGGCGTAGAAAAATCCGGCTCTCCCACCCCGAGCGAAACGACATCATCCATCGTCGAAGCCATATCAAAGAAACGACGGATTCCGGAAGGCTGAATGCTTTCTACAGCTTTAGACAGCCGGGAGGTTTGTTTGACAGTCATGGTGACACCACGTTCCTTGAATCAGTTTTCGGCTCTGCAAATACAACACCATCATGTTTATACGTTTTAAGCTGAAAATGCGTTGTGGTTGATAGAACTTCATCCAAAGTGGACAGCTTCTCAGAAACAAAAGCTGCAATTTCTGACATCGTTTCACCTTCAATCACAACAGCTAAATCATAAGCACCGCTCATTAAGTAAAGCGCCTGCACCTCAGGAAAGCGGTAAATCCGTTCTGCTACTTCATCAAATCCGACACCGCGCTGCGGCGTAACTTTCACATCAATCATAGCGGTTACACCTTCGGATTCTCGTGCCTTACTCCAATCCACCACCGCTTGGTAATTTAAAATAATATTATCTGTTTCAAGTTGACGGATAATCGCTGATACAGCGTCCTCTCCAAGGTTAACCATTTTAGCAATCGTAGGAATATCTGTACGCCCGTTATTCTCCAAAATACGGAGAACCTCCAGGGATTTCGCATCCATGAGTCTGCCCCTTTCCATTCTCAGGTGTCTAAGCTCAGCGTATGCCAGCATGTCATCTATGTTATCATATTCTTGAAGAACGTTGAGGACCGTCTAAAAATTCTTTCAAAATTTCAAACGCCTTTAAAACATATGATTGATGCCGATCACTGGAGGAATGAAATATGCGCTCGAGCAAGCACCCGCAAGAGCAGACAACTGTTGCCTTTTTGTTAATCGATTATATTAACGATATGGAGTTTCCTGACGGGGAAAAGCTATTTCCACATGCAGCAGCAAGTGCAAAGAAAGCTGCAGATTTAAAAAAGCGCGTCAAAGCTGAAAGGATTCCAGTCATTTATGTAAATGACAACTATGGTCAATGGCAGAGTGACTTCCGCCAAACGGTTGATCGCTGTCTTCGGACTGACGTTCGGGGACGGCCGGTAGCAGAGGCACTTAAGCCTGATGAAGATGATTACTTTATATTAAAACCTCAGTTCTCTGGTTTTTTTGCCACCCCGCTTGAAATTTTACTCGCGCACCTGGATGTGAAAACATTAATCATTGCAGGCGTTGCCGGTAACATGTGCGTACAATTCACAGCGAATGATGCTTATATGCGTGGTTACCGGCTCATTGTGCCTGAAGATGCTTCAGCTTCAAACCGACACGAAGACAACGCTGAAGCGATGCGGCAGATGGAAAAAGCTTTAAAAGCCGATACCCGCCGTACCGAGGAACTTGACTTAAACGAAGTCATCGAGGAAGCCCGCAGTTATTATGATTCTGTTAAAGAGTAGGCTTCTAATTACAGGAAAACGACTATCAGTGCGTGCTCCAACCAAAATTGCTTAAAAAAAGCATCGTTTGTATACACAAAAAGACACCGCATATGTTGCGGTGTCTTTTTGTTTGTACATAATTTGTCTTTAAAATACTTCCTGCAATGTCTCTTTGCCGTGGTTCTTCCAATAAGACATCCACTTTTTCGCACCTTCAAGATCATGCAGTTTCGCCTGACCGCATTCTTTTTCCGTTGCAGCCGGAACTTCTTCATAATTTTCAGCGTAATCCATTGTTTTAATTAACATATCAATGACCTCTTCGACTTTTGCCTCACCGCTTACGATTAAATAAAAGCCGGTTTGGCAGCCCATCGGTGAAAGGTCAATGATTTCAAAATGATCATATGCCTCTGAGAACCGGCGGACATTTAATGCGAGCAGGTGTTCAAGCGTATGAATCGTTGCTGGCTGCATCGCTTGTTTATTAGGTTGACCGAAACGGATATCAAATTTGTTGACGATTCCATCGCTTCCTACTTTGTGAAAACCACCGTGGCGGACGTACGGCGCTTTAACAATTGTATGATCAAGTTCAAAACTTTCGACTTGTGGCATCATACTACCTCCTTTTTCATTTCAAGGGAATTCCCTTATACCTATTCTATACCTTCAACGCTCCATTCATCAAACATATCAACCGCATCAGCCACTCGATCGGTAATGATGCCGTCAACGCCTTTTTTCGCTAGCTTTTTCATGCGATACAAATCGTTTACGGTCCAGACATGCACGGGAATCTCAAGGGCATTCATTCGCTGGACAAACTTCATGCGGAGCAACCGGTAGTGCGGGCAGACAACATCCGCGCCAATCCGTTTCAAGCGGCGCTCCGGAAAAACATCCTGAATATAATTCTGCAGTTGAAACTTATTTTGATACAAGCTGCGCCCGATAATTAAGCCGGTAGGAATGTCCGGCACAGTTTGCTTTAAATGACGCAGGCTCCGTTCATGAAAGCTTGATACAAGCACATGGTCCTGCATCCCTGTCCTTTTTACCTGCTCGGCTACATCAGTCTCTAAGCCACGTCCTTTTAACTCTAAATTTAAATGTACACGACCGTGAAATTCCTCCAATACTTCGCTTAACCTTGGTGGTTTCCAGCCGAACATTGATGTTTCATCGGCCAGCTCTTGATAAGTTAACAAATGAACCGGGCGCCGCTTCCATTTTCGATTATGAAAACAGATCAGCTGTTCATCAGCTGTTTTTCGAACATCTGTCTCTATTGAATCTGCACCATGAGCGATCGCCTCTTCAAAAGCTTCCATCGTATTTTCTGTTACGCGCTCTCCTGTGCCGCGATGGGCAATTAAGAGCGGGCGGATATGAATGCTCTGCATCACATCACCCCTTCCGTCACAAGAGTCTCTACCCATCATTCTGCCTGATCTACATCCAAGCTGGCAACTTCAAAAAGTTTTGAAGTTTTTATTTCACTGCTCCCTACTGTGTACAAGCAGCTTTTCATAAAATCGAAAATACGGTATAATATTTAGCGAAACGAAATAATAAGTCGTTTTTGGAATAACTAAAGGGTGATCTTTTATTGATTTAGAAAAACGAAACTTAATGATCATGTGGTTTGCTAACTTCTTTGTAGCTGCTAGCGCCACAATGGTACTTCCTTTTTTAAGTTTGTATATTGAGACGTTCGGAAACTATTCAGATGCTTATGTGCAGCGCTGGTCCGGTTATATTTTCGGTATCACGTTTCTTGTGGCATTCTTTGTCGGCCCATTATGGGGAAAAGTTGGTGACCGCTTTGGCCGGAAATCGATTTTAGTCATTTGTGGTTTCGGCATTGCTTTAAGTATATTTCTTATGGGGTTTGTAGAGTCGATTTTCGGCCTGTTTATGCTGCGGTTGTTCATGGGAGTTGTTACAGGCTTTATCCCGACTGCAATCGCTTTAGTCTCGGCCCAAAGTAAAAAAGAAACAGCAGGTAACACCCTCGGCACCTTGCAGACAGGTACCGTAGGTGGTGGCTTGATGGGGCCACTCCTAGGCGGCATTGTCGCCGATACGGCAGGCTTCCAACTTACCTTCGTTTTAACAGCAAGCGTTATTGCCCTTGCTTCACTGCTTGTGACTTTTGGCGTCAAAGAATTTATTCACTATGAAGAAGGCGAAGAACGTCAAACGTATACAAGTAAAGAAGTCTTACGGCACATTGTGACCCACCCTGTACTTTTAATTGTTATGGTGGTCGCACTCGTTATTCAAGCTGCGAATTTTAGTGTCCAGCCGCTTTTAGCGCTTTATGTTACTGACCTTCATACCGCAGAAAATATTGCGTTTCTCTCCGGGCTTGCTTTTTCTATTACCGGACTCGGGAACCTTATTGCTACAAAAAAATGGGGGCAGGTTGGCGATCGGATCGGGCACGAAAAGATTCTATTTTTACTGTTGCTTCTTGCAGCACTATTTTTCATTCCACAAGCTTTTGTTTCTAATTTATGGCAGCTCATTGCGCTCCGCTTTTTATTCGGGCTTGCCATCGGAGGATTAATCCCTTGTACAACAGCTTACATCCGCCAAGTCTGTCCAGTTACGATGCAGGGGGAAGTTCTTGGGTACAACCAAAGCTTTCGGTTTCTCGGTAATGTGATCGGCCCTGTAACCGGTGGTACAATTGCCGGTATGTACGGGATACCGTTTGTCTTTATTATAGGCGGATTCATGTTTGCAGGCAGCGCCTTTCTTCTCGGGGGAACTCTTTACCGCCGCCATATGAAAAGCGCAGCTGCCGGTCCAGAAAGAGAAGCTAAAGCCCATTCATAAATTTGAAGCCAGAAGGAAAAACCTTCTGGCTTCAAACTGTCGACAAGGTACAGAACCTAAGATTCACGCACAGCTTACTGCTCCAAACCACGGGCTGCCCGAAACACGAACTTAACCTTCGCGCCAGACGGACGCTTTCCCGAGGGCTTGGCTTCAGCAGTCTCTCCAGCCTGCGCTGAAGAGACTGCTGAAGATCCCGCAATGAGCGGGTTTTGTTCATGATGAAACTGAAGCGTTGCCCGGCGGCAAAGCAGACACGGCGAAATCAAGCGTAAGTGCAGGTTGAGTCGATGTCGCACTTGTGCCATGGGTGAAAGCGGGTATATTTCCCATGCCTATCTTTTAAATCATATCTTATGGGACAGCCCCTTCAAACTTATTAACCATGATGTTCTTCAGGTTTTAGCAACCCTTCGAGCATATAAAGCTGAAAGGCTTCAGCTACGGCCTCTGTAGATAACGGCTCACGACGCATTTCCCAATCAGAAACAAGGGCTGTATACAGCTTATACATCACAAATGAAGTCATTTCCGGGTCAACTTGTTTAATAATCCCACGTTCAATAAGACGCTCAATTCGCGCCTGTACAAAAGTTACTATTTGATTTTCTACAAAAGCGAGACCTTCTTCAGCCTTAGCACTCTTTGAGTGTTTCGCTTCTTCTGCAAGTCGCAGTAGCAGCTGTTGCTCTGCTTTAAAACGTAGAAGCTCGTGCAGTACGCGCTGTAAGTTCGTTTCCGGCGAACAGTTCTGTTGAATCTGCCGCTCTGCTGCCTCATTCATTTCTTCAACAACTTGTTGTAAAATGCTGGTGAACAACGTTTCCTTGCTCGGATACTCAAGATAAACGCTGCCTTTACCGACACCTGCTGCTTTAGCTACAGCTTCCATTGTTGTTTTTTGATATCCGTAAACTGTAAAACAATGGCGCCCCGCCCGAAGCACAGAGTGCCGCCGGCTTTCATGATCCATCATCAGCACCCCCTCCTATCATCCACCTGCGTCTAACTTAATTCTCCGTGACTTCTTCTTGGAACATAAACACAATAAACGCAAAGATAAAGAAACTTACCGCTAATATTGTTCCGCCAATGATATAAAACAACAAATAAACAAGATCCGGTATAGGGCCTGGCTCAAAGTAATGTAAATACATACCTAAGGTTAAACCTATCGAACCAAAGACTGCAGTCCAAGTCTGTACATTTGCAAGCTTCGAAGTTTTAGAAATTGTAAACACACGGTAAAAAATGCCGAATGCAAATAAAGAAAGCCACCCTACAACAAGAATATGGGCATGAATGGGCGATAAAGACGGTGAGCCGGCTCCCGCCATATGCGAGCCCATAATTACCCCGACAGCCGCAAAGATAACCGAGGCTTTTAACAACATACGGGTACGATCCATATCATCATCTCCTTCGTTGATACACTTCACTTTTTGTATTATGTCACAAGCTTAATGGGCCATCAATTGACGCTTTTCCGAACATTCATTACAAAAGCACCCGCCCTGCATATATACAGAGCGGGTGACATTTTTTCAGCTTATCATTTTAACTATCATCGAATGATCCTTACTCTTCTTCTCCCGTCACTTCTGCAATATCCTCTTCAAGCTGATCAAGAATCTCTGCTGCCTCTTCTCCTTCTTCTTCACGGAAGAAGTCGCGCACTGGACGTGCCAGATCTTGAAACTCTTCAATCTCTTCATCTGTTAGCTCGTAAACTTCCGTTGGGTTTTCTTCGTCTTCTTCAATCATTTCCAAACGCTCTTCATTCAACTCATCCTGCAGATCAAAACCAATATCGCGCATTTCTTCTGTCGTTTCATGAACAATTTCTTGAATGTCTTCAGGCAGTTCTTCGTAAATATTCTGGTTCATAGTAGTTACAGCAACGTAGCTGTTATGGTTTGAAATTGTCATATGATCCTGTACTTCGTGGAAAGATGCATCTTCAATAAAGAAGATTGGATTTTCCTGACCATCGACTTGTCCCTGCTGCAAGCCGCCGTAAAGCTCTTCCCAGCTTAACGGTGTGGCATCTGCACCATAAGCTCCGTAAGATTCAATCATTAATGGGGATTCCTGTGTCCGCATTAAAAACCCTTCGAAATCTTCAGATGAACGGAGCTGACTGCTCCCTGTCCACTGCATCGCACCTTCTGTCCAGAAAGAAAGTGGCTGCAGGCCCTGCTCTACGTATTTTTCCGCGAGCATTTCGTTAACCGCTTCACTCTCGTTTAAAATTTCCTGGGTTTGCTCTTGATCATCCGGCAGTAAATAGTGGAGCGAGAAGATTTGAGCCTCTTCAACGAGCGTACTTACAAATCCAGGAGAGACGATCCCAAGCTCAACACCACCGGCTTGGAGTTGTTCAAGCTGGTCTACTTCAGAACCGAGCCCACCAAATTCGAACACATCAACTTCAATTCGCCCATCAGACTTTTCGTTCAACAAATCTGCATATTCTTGGGCATACTCATACTGTACCTGCCCCGGCGTTTCTTCTGTGATAAAATCCCATTCGTACTCCGGTCCATCTCCGCCGTTGTCTCCTCCTGCTTCTTCGTCACCACCACAAGCTGTCAGTGCCGCGCCGGCAACGAGTGCAAATCCCGGCAACATCAATCGGCGTTTCAAATTTTCCATTGTCAGACTCCCCCTTAATTTTTTCTTTCATTTATCTTTCAAACTTCTACCCTACAACCGTTACAAAAACGGCAAGTATCGGTAAAAGAGTGAAATCTCTTCAAAGACAATAACAAGTACAGCAACGACAACCAGCATAACGATATACGGCGGTGTACCGCGTATCACATCAATATATGATTTATTAAAAGCTGCACTTGCTGTAAAGATGTCCACACCAAAAGGCGGTGTCGCAGAGCCTAGCGCCGCCTGGAAGGTGATTACCACACCGAGGTGGACTGGGTCTACACCTGCGGCTTCGGCGGCTGGAAAGAAAATCGGTGTTAAAATTAAAATCACAACAATCGGATCAACAAACATACAACCGATAAAGAAGAAAATAGCGACAATGATTAACACATACAATGCACTTGGATCATTGCCTAGAAATGTTTCTTCGATCATTCCAGGAAGCCCGGAAATACTAGCTACCCAGGCAAACGCCTGACCGCCGGCGACGAGAATAAATACAGCGGAAGTAACCAGTCCGGTTGATAAACTGATGCCAGGGATCTCTTTTAAAGAGACTGCTCTGTATACCACCACTTCAAGGATCATTGCGTACAAAACCGAGACGCCGGCTGCTTCCATCGGTGTGAAATAGCCGCTGTAAATCCCGCCAACAATGATGATCGGAAAGCCGAGCGGAAGTAGAGCCCGCCACGTCGTCACCATCCGGTCGCGCCACAACGCTTTTTCAGCAAGTGGAATGTTAAAGATCTTTGCATGAATCACCGCATAAGCAGCAAAAAATAAAAAGATTAAAAGCCCCGGCCCCACCCCGGCAATAAATAGATCTCCTACTGAGGTATTGGTCATTAACGCATAAATAATCATCCCGATGCTCGGCGGAATTAATAACGCAATATCGCTTGCGTTAATGATTAAAGCAATAGCACTTGAATCTTTATAGCCGATATTACGCAGACGCTCTCTCATTGGCTTACCAATGGCAACAACAGTCGCCTGTGTCGAACCGGAAATGGCGCCAAACATCGTACAAGCAGCTGCTGTCGTAATTGCATACCCTCCGCGCAGATGGCCGACAAAAGCTCCAATAAAATCGAGCAGTCGCTGTGAAGTCCTTCCTGCGGTCATAATATCTGCTGCAAAAATAAACAGTGGAACAGCCATTAATACATCGGAAGAAATCCCTCCTACCATCTGCTGAGCCAAAAACATAGGGTCTTGTGGTAAAAAGAAAATGACCATCAGCATTGGTCCAAGAATGAGCGGGATCATCATCGGAAAGCCGAGCGCTAAACATAAGATCATTACGATAAACATTGTTGTTATCATAGATGGCAGCCTCTTTCATTACAAAATCGTTGGTCGTTTTTCATTCGCGATCACTTTCTTTCATTTCTGTACCGATATAAATCTCTTTTTCAATAATATTGATCCACATATTTCTTAAAAACTGGAGACCACCAAGCGTTAAACCTACCGGTACAGGCAGTAGAATAATGTAATACGGCAATCGTAATGCGGTTGTCACCCGGTTGGTCGTCTGCTCAAGGTAACCTAGTGAATAGTAAGCAAGTGCAAACAATACCAGCGCTGTTACGAACGGAATAATAATTGATAATGCCTTTTTAACCTTATATGGTGCAATATCAAAAAAAGCTGACATCCGAATATGTCTACCTTTGCGCGCAGCGTAGCTGATCCCCATGAAAGTTGCTAAGTATACAAACGCCTCAGCGAGCTCCGAGGAAAACGGCCAGCTCGTCCCTAAAAACCGCCGGCTCAGCGCATTGCCGGTAACTAAAACGAAAATTGCGATTATTGCGAAACTTAAAATGAATTCTTCGGCTTTCATAAGCCCGTAGTCTAATTTTTTTATGGGGTTCAACCGCTTTTTCCTCCTTCTTATCTACGATGGGACGGATTTACTATATGTTTTCCGCGGGTTAAATTTAGTTTACTAAAATTTTGTGCAGGTTCACAAATCCGACATTTACCGCTATAGCTTGAATATCTACCATCTCCTCCGTTCAGCCGGCTTCTTAAAGATAGAAAATGAAATGAACTAATAAAAGCACCACTTTCCTCTGAATTACTTGAAAATTCTTTTATTAATTCAATATTATGAATTAATTGTACGATTTGATTGAAAACATCATAAAACTTATGATGGTGAAATTGCAAATCATAAGGTATAAGTTAACGTTTTAAATGAAACGAAATGTAAAAGAGGGAAGGATTGAAGCCCTGCAGTATGATATAATAAATTCTCGACTTTTCCGAAAGGGCGTTTTCGTCATGGAGATTTTATATAATTTTCCGCTTATTATTGCTCTGAGTTCAATCTTTATCGCTCAATTTGCAAAGATTCCCATCGTTTTCGTCGCCACTCGTAAACTTGATTTAACTTTAATGACAAGCACCGGTGGGATGCCGAGTTCACATTCCGCAGCTGTTGCAGCTTTAGCTACAGCAATTGGCCTTGAATCCGGATTCAGTTCCAATATGTTTGCCATCGCTTGTGTTTTTGCCGTCATCGTCATGTTTGATGCGACCGGTGTACGCCGGCATGCAGGGTACCATGCAACTGTGATTAACCAGCTCGTCGATGACTTTAACAAGCTTGTCGACGATGTACGAACGTGGCAGCATAAAAAAGAGCGTGAAAAACGCGAGGAACTGGAAGAACTGCTCGGTCATCAGCCGATTGAAGTATTCTTTGGTGCATTGCTCGGCATTTTACTGGCATGGGCAAGCCATTCGTTGTTTATCGTATAGCCGAATGTAAAGGAGGCCGTTGATGCGCATTATTTCATTATGCCCGAGCAATACAGAAATGGTTGCTTACCTTGGGGCTGAAAGAGAACTTGTCGGTATCGATGACTTTTCCGACTGGCCTGAAAGCGTACAAAACCTTCCACGTCTTGGTCCTGATTTGTCGATTGATATGGATGCAGTTGAGTCACTTCAACCTGATTTAATTATCGCTTCACTAAGTGTACCGGGTATGGAAAAAAACATTGAAGAACTTATAAAACGAGACCTTCCGTTTATTACCCTAAACCCTCAAAGTCTAGATGACATTGCCAATGATATGCTTCAACTAGGCGAAAAACTAAACCGCAAAGAAACCGCTCAAAAACAAGCCGAACGCTTTCAAACTTTTATTGAGCATTACCGTATGATTGGAGCAAATGTAGCAAAAAACCGGCTTTACTGGGAATGGTGGCCTAAACCAATTTTCACTCCCGGGGCTACAAACTGGTTAAGTTACATTAGCCGGCTTGCCGGGGGAAAAAATATTTTTGAAGATCAAGAGCAAGCAAGCATTCAAACAACGTGGGAAGACGTCCTCGCCCGCGATCCTGATCACATTTGTCTAGCGTGGGTCGGTGTTGAAACTAAACGGGTACAACCAAAAGTTGTTACAAAGCGTGAAAATGCTGAAAAAGCAAAAGCAGTAACGAATAATCGTATCCACATTTTAGAAGAGCCCCTTTACTGTCGACCTTCCCCACGCCTTCTGCTAGGTTTGAAAAAACTTGCTGCACTGCTGCACCCTGAAACTTTCCCACCTAATGACGAAAAAGATCCCCTGCGCTTATAAAGCGTCAGGGGATCATAACTTCTATGGCTTCCTGCTCTTTTTCACTCAACCCGGATTCTTTTGAAACTGCTTCTTTTACTGGGGTTTCATCTGTGTCACTTATTCCTTCATAAACTTCCACGAGACCAACACCTGTTAAACTGTACCAAGTGCTGAATATTGCAATTGTAAATAAAAATGTAAATACAGTTCGACGTCCTGCTTTCAAAGCTTATCACCTCGAAAACAGCTTTACCTCACACTCATGAATTTATACGTAAGCAGAAAAGACGTTACCATGTTTAAAACATTTGATAACCACGAACACGAAGCATCCGGATCACGATACCCGCCAATACAGCACCGATTAATCCACACGTTAATATTAAAACATCTGCAAGCTGCAAGCCGGCCAAATCTTGCCCAAGTGTTTGAAACGAAGCCGCAGGTGCTGTGAAGTAAGAAAGCAAACCTAAACTATCTACAATCCAAAGAACGAGTAGCGGATAAATGAAAGCCGTTATCCATGTCGAACGCAAAATCATATTTAATAAAAATCCAATACCGAAAAATAAGATTAAAAACAAGATCATTGATAATATCAACTGGGGTAGACTGGTCAACATATAACCCCTTCACCTCCGTATCAATGCTAGTGTACAGAAGGGAGACCTCTGCGTCAATATACTAGAGCGGTTGCGTCACGTAATCTTCAAACAAACCGTACGAACACAAAAAAACCAGGGCATGATTGATCAGCCCTGGCATTGTAATAACTCATGCTTTTTTAGCCTTCGAACGTTCCGCAAATCCTCCCCCGGAACAACTTGGACATGTCTCTGCACCTTCTAGCGGTAACTGTAGATAACCATGTCCCCCGCAGTAAGAACACGCTGACTGATTAAAACTCTTCACTTTCCTTTGTCTCATCTCGGCTCAACTCCTTTAAAATAATCATTGAATTTTCTGATAATATACCAGAGATAAGCAAAGGATAAAAGCAGCATAATCGACGCTCACCCAGCATGAAAGCGGAAACATAAACTTTATGCTCCTTCTTCTTTCACCATTTTCATTGATTCAGTCTATTTTTCATACAAAGAGCCTACAATCTCATTACATAAGAAAACGCCGGGGGAGTTGAACTCGGCCCCGGCGCCAGCTGCAATATTTAGAATGGAGATTTACCTTTTCTTAAGACAAGACGAGCCCCGCCAAGAATCCAAAGGTAACGGTTATCGATCATCTTCTTCATAAAGTTTGCAGAGTTACCATAAAGTTTCTTGTTGCCAACGACACCGATCGCTTCTTTTCCGCCAAGTGAAGCAACTGTACCTTTAATTTCAGGCTGGAAAGATTCTAGCTCTCCGCCTTGAATTAAAGCTTTAATGTTTTTCGCACAAGTCACACCTTGCTGCATTGCAATTTGAGCCGTTGGCGGGTACGGGCGTTCTGTTTCTTCGTTAATAATTAATGAGCAGTCACCAAGAATGAAGACATCCTCATGTTCTGGCGCACGCAAGTCTTCTTCGACCTTAACGCGACCACGCATTGCATCAAACCCGGACTTTTCAATGACTGGGTTGCCGCGCACCCCGGTTGCCCAAACAACCGTGCATGCATCAATTTCTGTGCCGTCTTTTAAGATAACACCAGACTCGTTTACTTCACTAATCGGCATATTAATCTTAAACTCAACACCGCGGTTTTCAAGCAGATTCATCGCATATTCGACAAGCTCTGGATCAAAGCCTGGAAGTGCCGATGGCGCAGCTTCAATAACAAACATTTTTACTCTCTCGCGCGGCACATCATAAGTTTCACAAAGCTCTGGGACACGCTCTGTCAATTCGCCAATAAACTCGATTCCTGTAAATCCGGCACCTGCCACCACAAAGTTTAAGTCTTTGCCCTGCATAGTTTCATCATTGTTGTACTTCGCAAATTGATACTCGATGTGCTCTTTTGTTTCGCGCACGCCATCGACTGTCCATTTATGATAAGCATGCTCATAAACGCCAGGGACACCGAACGTTTCAGATTCCGAGCCAAGCGCTACAACCAGATAATCATATGGAAGTTCCTGACCGCTTGTCGTCTCGACTTTCTTAGCTTCACGATGCACTTGCTCAACCGTATCTTGTACGAGCGTAATTTTGTTTGAATCAAGAATTTCACTTATCTTCATACGCGTTTTTTCCGGTTCTAGTGTACCGGCAGCTGGTTCGTGCAGCCATGTCGTTTGGTAATGATAATCGTGCTTATTGACCAATGTCACATTGGCCATGTTTGCACCAAGTTCTTTCTGCAAGTTCAAAGCCGTAACCATACCGCCGTAGCCGGCCCCTAAAATGACAACATTTGGTTTACGTTCCACGTTGATCCCACCTATTTCTTTGAAAATTTCTTCACCTTAGCCCTGCATCCTCACCCATAGTCACATGTGATTGATTTCACGTAATGGTCCAAAATAAAAAGAACACGACGCTCGCAATTGCTGCGGACGTTCATATTTCGTTTGCTTCGCTGAATTACAACAGATGAATGTCGTTAAATGGTCACAAATCACATAATATATCTTAATTTTTTTCAGCGTAAATTTCAACCTTTTTTCTGATTTCGACATGGGTTCAGTTCCGACGTTGTAACTTGAAAGGGTTTACAGTCGACTTTTTTAGGCACGACGCTTTTATTCACGGTTCGGATTTCTTATAATTGATAGGGATGACGAAAAGTGATTTGATGATGATAGAGGAGGCACATTGTTATGAGCAATGAACAAGTGACAGATATTACAATTATTGGCGGCGGCCCAACAGGGCTTTTTACTGCATTTTACGGAGGTATGCGTCAAGCGAGTGTGAAAATTATTGAAAGCATGCCGCAGCTCGGCGGCCAGCTTGCTGCACTATACCCTGAAAAGTATATTTATGATGTTGCTGGCTTTCCGAAAGTAAAAGCTCAAGAGTTGGTCGATCAACTCGTCGAGCAAATGGAACCTTTTGAGCCAGAGGTCGCTCTCGAGCAGACCGTTCAAGATGTGGAACGCTTAGAAGATGAGACATTTAAGATCACAACGAATCAAGAAGTTCATTATACGCGCACGATTATTATTACCGCTGGGGTCGGAGCGTTTCAACCGAAAAGGCTTTCCCTTGAAGGTGCTGACGCATATGAAGAAGGAAACCTCCACTATTTCATTAAAGACTTGGAACAGTTTCACGGCAAAAACGTCTTAATCTGTGGCGGCGGTGACTCTGCTGTTGATTGGGCAAATATGCTGAAAGACCATGCAGATGTGACAGTTATGCACCGGCGTGATAAGTTCCGTGCACATGAGCACAGTGTCGAAGAAATGCGCAATTCAAATATCAACATTCTTACGCCGTATGAAATCAACGACTTGAAAGGCAGCGGCAACACGATTGAGCAAGTCATTATTAAAGAAAGTAAAGGTGAAGCCACCAAAGCCGTCGATGTTGATGAGCTGATCGTCAATTATGGTTTCATGACTTCTCTTGGACCGATTAAAGAATGGGGATTAGATATTGAACGTAATTCGATTCAAGTAAACACCCGAATGGAAACGAACATCCCGGGCATTTATGCTGCAGGCGACGTTACAACTTATGACGGGAAAGTTAAACTGATTGCTACAGGTTTTGGCGAAGGTCCAACTGCTGTTAACAACGCCAAAGCTTACATTGACCCTGATGCAAAAGTGCAGCCGGGCCACAGTTCACACATGTTTTAACGCAAAAACGGGGCTGCCCCAAAAGGACAGCCCCGTTTTTTAACAATCTTCCGGCGTTCCGGCTCTTGTTGCTGTTTTAAATGATGTGCCGCACCCGCAGGTTGCAACCGCGTTTGGGTTTTCAATCGTAAACCCGCCGCCCATCATATTTTCTTTGTAGTCAATTTCCACACCTTCAAGCACACCAGCACTTTCTTTATCCACTACGATAGGAAGACCATGAATCTCAAGCTCTTGATCCTCTTCTGTCACTTCATTATCAAAGCCCATCCCATAAGAAAGTCCTGTGCAGCCGCCACCTTTTACACCGATCCGGAGCTTCATATCCGCAGACTCATCTTCACGCATTTGCTGAATCGCTCTTGCCGCTGCTTCGCTGATATTAATCATTTTCATACCTCCTGATCGAGATTAAACGGAATCTTTGTCCCGTTCAGTTATAGTGTAATTTGCCTGCCTCAATATAATCAAGCCATACAATCTGCTTGGAACATAGGGCATTTTCTGTCTGACTTTTTCTCTTCTAACAAGTTATTATGTTGAAGGTCTACCATCTGGCTGTAATAGATCACTTCCGGATGATGAAACCCGTGCGCGGCGGCAGCCTTCATCATTTTGTTTCGGAACTCCTCGAGCAGGCGTTCGCTGTCAGTTTCCCGCCGAGAATTCATGTGCGCATGCCCCTTTCCATAAACGTTAACCTTTTTTCTCTTTGATATATGATCTTTATATTTTAATTTTACATGAATTAACCGTTGACTTCAAACGACACTTTCCATTTTAATCCACCGATGATACTTTACAAATAATACGCTCCTGTACAAATGAGCTCGGCCGGGCCGCGCATCCATACATGCCTGTCCATTTCGTTCCAACGAATATGCAGATCCCCACCAGGCAAGTGTACAGTTACTTCTTCATCAAACGAAGCCTGCTTATTCAACACAGCGGCAACAACTGCTGCACATGCCCCTGTCCCGCAAGCTTGTGTCACACCAGATCCACGTTCCCACACTTTAAAGTTCATTTCTTGCGGTGTAATCATCTCAATATATTCAACATTCACCCTGTCCGGGAAAAATGAGGCGCACTCAAGCTTAGGGCCGTCCTCAACGACCGGGGCTTGTGCAATATCATCAACAAAAATGACGGCGTGCGGATTCCCCATCCCGACAGCTGTAAATGGTTCATCTACAGGAGATGTCTGTACGCTTTTATTGACGTGCTGTTCATCTGCTGGCCCGCCGGCTGTTAACGGGATTTCCTGGCGATTCAGCTTCGGCTTGCCCATATCCACAGTAACCTCGTGCACCATGCCTTGTTCATCCGGATGCACAAACGCTGTTACGATGCCGCCGTTGGTCTCAACTGTAAACGACGTTTCGAGCACCCGTTTTTTCTCATACGCGAGCTTTGCACTGGCACGAACACCATTGCCACAATTCATAGCTTCTGACCCATCAGCATTAAAAATCCGCATCCGTACATCTGCCGCTTCTGAAGGTCCAACTAAAATTAAACCGTCTGAGCCAATGCCGGTGTCCGGGTTAGCTACTGCCACAGCAAGCTCCGACAAACTTTTGTTCTCGAGCGATTCTGAAAATAAATCAACAAAAATATAGCTGTTGCCAAGGCCGTGTAATTTTGTAAACTGCATTTTACTTCCTCACTTTCGTAACGGCTCATTTGTCCAAAGATAATCATCATCCGCATGAAGGATCGTTAACGTTGCATGGCAGCACGGTAGATTTAAGGAGGTTTTCACCCCTTCAAAAGCCGCTTTTAACGAGTGCGGCTTTAAATGAGTTAGCACTTGTTCTCTTCCACACTTTGGGCACGTATCAAAATATATGTCCTCCATCACCCGTTCGTACGGCCAGGTGTGTTGAAATGGAATAACATCCATTTAGCTTATCCCTCCCCTTGCAAAATCACTTATACACAGGGAGCTGCCTGTAACAGACAGCTCCCTGCAGCTTAAAACATTTCGTTTTCTTCAATAAACTCGTATATATTGGCAAGCAGTTCATCATTTGTTTCTCCGGTTACAACTTCCCCGTTTACAAGCGCATAGGCAGAAGCTGCACATTGACCGCAGTTGCCGAGGCACCCATACTCAACAACATCAACACCTGGGTCTTTCTCCAATGCTTCTAACACGGGGTGGGTGCCGCCGGCTAAATTCGTCATACAGAATTCAATAATTGGAAACAACGCGGTCACCTCTCCTTTATAAACTTCTAATTGCGTCTCTATATTACCGGCTCAAGCGATTTATGACAAGTATAAAACTTGTGCAAACGTTTTCGTTTTATGTTGTCACAACACGATTCGGCGGGTATAATAAAATTGACCGCAGTCAGTAAAGTTGAATGGATCTGCTGGCGATTGGAGCGATCGAGAAACAATGAACGTTAAACCAACAAATAAACGTACGGCGACAAAGGAGCGAATTTTACATACGGCATCTGCTCTTTTTTTAGCCCGGGGCTTTGATGAAACGACCGTTCAAGAAATTACAATCCAAGCCGGAGTAGCTAAAGGAACGTTTTTCACCCATTTCCCTTCAAAAGAGGATCTGCTGACTGAAATTGCCCGGCAAGAGATCGCCTTCATCCCAGAACATGCTGAGGTATTAGATGCAAAAGATCCGGCAGCTGCATTAACTGCCGATATTTATCATTTGCTTCATGCATTTTCGGAACAGCCGGCCTTTTACCGTAAAATGTGGCTTGAGGCCGCTTTACACGAACCGGCATTATTTGAGCGCTGGCAGCAGCTGTTGCGGCAATTATGTCCGCAACTTTCAGATAATGAGCTTCAATCCTATACGCATATTGTAAACAGCCAATTTCATTACATTCTCGCTTCAGCGAAGCATACGGGCCGCGAAGAAGTATATCAAGCCCTTTATCCACTGCTTCACCACAGTTTGTATTCAATTTCGGAGAGAAGGAGTTATCCATTTATGCAACGTTTAGTTATTTTAGGCGGCGGCTATGGCGGTATGAAAATTATGCAGGAATTACTGCCTAAAGACCTGCCGGATGATGTGGAAATTTACCTTGTTGATAGACTCCCTTACCATTGCTTAAAAACAGAATACTATGCGCTTGCTGCAGGTACAGAATCAGACCAGGAAGTGCGCGTCCCATTTCCAGAGCATGAACAGCTCCACTACTACTTCGGTAACGTGACTTCAATTGATGAAGAAAACCAGCAAATTCATTTTGATAATAAAGAACCGTTATCTTTTGATAAGCTCGTGATCGGCCTTGGTTCTGTGGATAAGTATCACGGGGTACCTGGTGCTGAAGAACATACATACAGCATTCAAAGTATGGAAAAAACGCGTCGTACATGTGAAGCATTAAACAACCTGCCACCGCACTCACACGTGTCTATTGTCGGTGCAGGCCTTTCCGGCGTAGAGCTTGCAAGTGAGCTTCGTGAAAGCCGCACAGATTTAACCATTCACTTATTCGACCGGGGCGACACCATACTTCCAATGTTTCCGAAACGCTTGAGCAACTATGTGCATAACTGGTTTGAGAAAAATGATGTGGATGTTGTTAGCAACTCCAACATTACCAAGGTTGAAGCAGACGGCTTGTACAATCACGATCAATGGTTCCCATCAGACGCAACGATTTGGACGGCTGGGATTCAACCGAACCAAATTGTCCAGAATTTGAACGCGGAAGAAGACGACTCCGGCCGGATTATCTTAACAAAACACCACCACCTGCAACATAACGAAGATATTTTTGTGGTTGGTGATTGCGCAAGTCTACCGCATGCACCAAGTGCTCAACTTGCAGAATCCCAAGGTGAACAGATCGTTACCATTTTAAAAAAGCAGTGGAATCATGAAGAACTTCCTGACGAAATGCCAAAAATGAAGCTTAAAGGTGTGCTCGGCTCACTCGGTAAAAAGCATGGCTTCGGTATGATGGGAGAAAAAGCAGCGGTGACAGGGCGCGTTGCGCGCTTACTCAAGAGTGGCGTCCTCTGGATGTATAAATATCACTCTGGTGTCTAAAAATCAATCCAAAGAAGCGGCTGCAGCTTTTTACAAGCATTCAGCCGCTTCTTTAATTTTTTGCCGAAGCACTTTCAAACGGGGGTCACCTTCGGAGACAACCTCACCCTGCACTGTGACAAGAGGATACAACCATTCACCTTCAAGAATGCGGGTGCTCATCGCTTCTTCTTCTAATGGTGGATCCTCAATATCAATATAATGAAAAACAAGCGGCAGTTTCGGAAAGCTTCGTGTTAATGCTGCTTCAAGCCAAGCTTTTGTTTCCGGTGCTGAAGGAACGTGCAGACAGCTCGGACACTTTCTTTCTGCCCCGTAAACTTTCAATGCAATATGCGACATATCCTATACCTCCCTACATTTTCATTTTACTTCACAAGCTGTATATTTGCAGAGGTGTTCGGTTATCTTTTAAAATAAGAATATCCGGTAACGGATAGATTTTTTCTCTTATAGCTATTATAATGGAGAATAAAGAAAGGGGAGGTTTACTCATGACAGAAGCAACTGACATGTCCGCCCAGGTCCAGGAAGTTCTAGATAAACTACGCCCGTTCTTGCTGCGCGACGGCGGGGACGTTGAACTTGTTGATATCGAAGACGGTATCGTAAAAGTCCGTTTGATGGGGGCTTGCGGCTCTTGCCCATCATCCACCATCACTTTGAAAGCAGGCATCGAGCGTGCCTTGATTGAAGAAGTCCCTGGTGTTGTAGAAATCGAACAAGTATTTTAATGATATGCGTCACTCTTGGGTCTGTCTCCGCGCGAGGCAGATCTTTTTTTCGTTATAAGGCATTTTACTAAAAGTTGGAGCCCTCTGCATTTATAACAGAGAGCTCCAATACTATTATAAGGCTGCGTTTACCTGCTCGGACTCCTTAAAGGTGTATACTTGGACGCCTCGCGGAGCCGGTTGGGCAAGCTGTACATCAAAATGCGGATAATCTGCTGCAAGGGCTTCGCGGATGCGCTCACCTTCACCTTTAGGAACAAAGCAGAGCACCGTTGGGCCAGCACCGCTTAACGCCGCACCGTAAGCGCCGTATTCATTCATGCCTTTCAGCATCTCTGTCAACCCAGGCAGCAGTTCTGCCCGGTATGGATGATGAAAAACGTCACGGCGCATCATGCGTCCGGCTAACTCCCAGTCGCCACTCATAATTGCGGCGACGAGGACATTACTGATCGAGCTGCCTTTAATCGCTTGGTGATATTCAAGCTGACGCGGTAGGATGCCGCGCGCTTCTTTTGTCATTAAACGCTCATCTGGAACGAGCATGACCATCTCCACATCCGGTACACCTAGATGGACGATGTCCGTTGCATCCGGTGAATGCGTACCGACAATTAAACCGCCGAACAAGCACGGTCCAACATTATCAGGGTGACCTTCCCAAAGACTTGCAAAGCGCATTTTATCATCTTGTGAGAGTTCAGTACCCATAAGTTGATCTGCTAATTCAATCGCCGCGATGGTAGCAGCTGCACTGCTTCCAAGCCCGCGAGCAAGCGGGATATCACTTGACATATGCACGTGGCATGGAGGTAAATCGCGATTCATTTTTTTTGCGATGTGTGCTGCAATTTCGAAAATGACATTATTTTTTCCTTCAGGTACACCTTCAAGCACCGGTGAGGAGGTTGTAAACGACCACTCCGCTGCCTGTGTGACGTCAAGCGTTAAATAACGATCGACCGCGAGTCCAATGGAATCAAAACCTGGTCCAAGATTTGCAGAGCTGGCCGGGACACTAATTCTTAATGCTTGAGCCTTCATAGCTGCACGCCTCCTTTTAATTCCTGCAGTAAGCGTTCTTTTTCATTTGGAATGCGTTTAGGTTTCAGTTCAACAGCATCAATCGCCGTGCTAGGATCCTTCAAACCATTACCGGTAAGTACAGCTGCCACTTTTGACCCTTTTGGTATGAGCCCGCTTGCCACCTGTTTTTTCAAGCCGGCAATAGAAGCGCAGGACGCTGGTTCGGCAAACACGCCTTCTTTCGTTGCGAGCTCCCGGTAAGCTTCTAAAATTTCATCGTCGGTTACGTAATCAATCGCACCACCCGAGCGTTTTGCTGCATCTACAGCCATTCCCCAGCTTGCAGGATTACCGATACGGATAGCCGTCGCAACTGTTTCTGGTGATTCAATCACTTGATTTTGGACAATTGCCGCTGCTCCTTCAGCTTCAAATCCACGCATTTGCGGAAGCTGTGTTCCGTATTTCTCGCTGTATTCTTCAAACCCTTTCCAATAAGCAGAAATGTTCCCTGCATTACCTACGGGAATCGAAAGTACATCTGGTGCATCACCAAGGGCATCGCAAATTTCAAAGGCTGCGGTTTTCTGCCCTTCAATCCTGTAAGGGTTCACGGAGTTTACGAGCGTTACCGGCTCAGTTTCACTAATCTCTCGTACCATTTCAAGCGCCTCATCAAAGTTCCCTTCGATCTCAAACACTTCTGCGCCGTACATGACAGCTTGGGCAAGCTTACCGAGTGCGATTTTACCTTCTGGAATGACAACGATTGTACGAAGACCGGCACGGGCGCCATAAGCTGCAGCTGCAGCGGAAGTATTACCTGTAGAAGCACAAATAATCGCTTCTGAACCCTCTTCAACTGCTTTAGCTACCGCCATAACCATCCCCCGGTCTTTGAAAGATCCTGTCGGGTTTGTACCTTCTGTTTTAACGTGCACCTCCACACCAAGCTCTTCAGACAAACGTTCAAGCGGGATTAAGGGTGTATTACCTTCATTTAAGGATAACCGCGGTGTATTTTCACCTACAGGAAGTTCGTTTGTGTAAGTTTTTAACAATCCTTGCCATTGACTCATGCGGTTTGTCCTCCTTCAACCCGGTAATTGCTCTTTAATTCTTTAACCGATGCTAGGTTATTAAGCTCCTGACAAAGGGCTTCATAAGCCGCACCGTTTGTCTCATGTGTAATAAGCACAATCTCTGCTTTGCCGTTACCGTTCGCTTCAACAGGTACTTGGAGAATTTTCTCGAAACTGATACCTTCTTCAGCAAACTTTTGGGTGATCGATTCGAAAACGCCCGTTTCATCAGCGACATGCAGCCGAAGATAATACTTCGATGTAATCGCACTTTTTGGCTTTAACTGTTTTTGATGCTGCGCTGCAACGTTATCATGCCCAGAAACCCCAAGACGTACATTTTTGATAACGGTAATGAGATCAGAGACGACGGCCGTTGCTGTCGGAAGCGAACCAGCGCCAGGTCCGTAAAACATCGTTTCTCCCACTGCTTCACCGTGCACATAAACCGCATTATATTCGTTCTTCACAGCAGCAAGCGGATGATCCGCAGGGACAAACAACGGTTCGACTGAGATATGCACCCCATCTGCTCCCCGCTCAGCTAGTCCGATCAATTTCAACGTATAGCCCAGGCGGTCTGCATACGTCATATCTTCGAGCGTAACGTTACGGATGCCAGCTGTATCAACATCCTCCAAATCAATATTCATTGAGAAGCCAAGTGTGCCTAAAATCGCCATTTTACGAGCAGCATCAAGACCGTCAACATCTGCCGCTGGATCACTCTCTGCAAACCCAAGATCCTGTGCTTCTTTTAAAACGTCTTCGTACGTACGTCCTTCATCTTTCATCTTACTTAAAATAAAGTTTGTCGTACCGTTTACAATGCCCATCATTTTCGTAATCCGATCAGAGGAGAGACCGCTTTTTAAACCACTCAAAATCGGGATACCACCGGCCACACTTGCTTCGTAATATAAATCACAGTCATTCGCTGCAGCAGCTTCGTGCAATTCTGTGCCATGCAGCGCCAACAAATCTTTATTCGCAGTTACTACGTGCTTACCGTTTTTAAACGCTTCTTTCATAACTTCCAATGTATGATCAATTCCGCCCATCACTTCAATCACGATATCTACATCATCTGCAGTTACGACCTCTTCATAACTTTCAGTGAGCGTTACGCCTTCAAGCTCTGCGCCTCGCTCTTTATTTATATCACTGACAAGCACCCGGGTCACCTCTACATTAGACCCTGTTTGGTGCTGCAGCTCACTTTGATGTTCATTAACCAGCTGAACGACACCGGTTCCGACGGTGCCAAGCCCTAATATGCCTAAACGGATGCTTTCTGCCATGATACTCCACTCCTTCAGCCGTTTCGCTCACACCGGCTGCTTGCTTTTTTTCTTTATGTTTACCTGGAGTAAACAAAAGTCTCTTTATAATGGACATTATAGAGTCTTTCAGCTGAATTTACAAGGTTTCAAGAAAAATTCGCGCAACTCATACAAACCAGCTTCCGCGCAGGTGTGGCGCTAATGCTTTTGTTATTTCAGATAAACTACGCATATAACTTTGTTCATCCAACCATAACGCCTGCAGCTCTTGCCTATAAAATTCATCTGCTTCAGCCGTTTCATTTTCATAAAAATCTTCAACCACTTCAAAAAATTGAAGCGGAAATAAGAGCCTCGCCGTTACTGCGGCACCCTCTACTGAAGTAAGTGGCAATTGTTTGTGATATGAATACAAAAAATTCAACCCTTCTTTGACCGTATCAGTTCGACAGCATGAGCGTAACCGCTCGCCGATATCCCTCGTACGATGATCGAAAATAAAATCAGCCGGAAGTTTTGCTGGAGGGCGAATTGTATCAACCATTCGCCACGTGTCTATTGTGTAGGATTTATGAGTCAAAGTTAAATTAAACGCCTGATCCGGGGACTGCTTCATACACTCATCAATTAACTGCACTGCGGTTTCTGTCCGGCCCAGATAATAAGGAAAAGTCTGCATAAACTGCTGATCAAGCGCGCTTGATCCCGGCTGAGACTGTATTTGTTGATACCAGCGCTCAAGCTGCTGAAGACGATGCAGCCAATAGACAGGCCATTGCCGCCATCCAACACTTAAGTGTTCGCTCATGTTCAACCTGCCGTTCTCATGAACTTTTGCCAGATCCGAGGCTTCAGATAAAGGGACATGAGCGTTTCGGAAGCTTTGCTCCGGAAACTTAAACATCCAGCTGTATCTCCCATCAACCCACGCAGCATCTGCCCCGGCTATCGTCGTCTGCAGCTGAGCAACATTTAAAACCCCCGCTCGTTCTGCACCTTTAGCTGCCATAACTTGTGCCTCACGCATCTCTTGTGATTCAGGCGCTTTCCGTAAAAGATAAAACTCCCCGGACCGTTCAAGCACAAGATCTTCTTGGATCATATAAACGTTGTCTGCTTCAATACCGTAAGCCGTCAACACATCGCTTAATAACATAAGCTCACCTCATTGATAACAGTTGTATCTTTCATCTATATGCATGAGCATAGCTGGGACAAACCTGCATACACTAAGACACAATGTCATTACGACAAAAGGAGGAGCCTTAATGGCAGAGGAACAAAACACACCGCTTGCCGAAGCCGCTTATACATGGATGCAAAAACGCGGGGTGAATATTGATGATATTAGCCAGCTTGTCTATGACCTACAGCAGTCATATATTCAAGACTTATCAATGGAAACGTGCCGTCACAGCGTTCAACGCGTCCTCCATAAACGCGAAGTGCAGCACGCTGTTTTAACAGGGATTCAGCTGGATTTAATTGCTGAAAATGGGGATATGATTGAGGAGCTTCAGCCGATTGTAGACAAAGATGAAGGCTTATACGGGGTCGATGAAATCATTGCACTTGCGATTGTAAATATTTACGGATCCATCGGTTTGACGAACTACGGTTATCTCGACAAGGTGAAACCAGGCATTTTGCAAACGTTAAATGAAAAAAGCGCCAAGCAATGCCACACCTTTCTAGATGACATTACCGGCGCAATTGCAGCGGCTGCTTCAAGCCGGATCGCACATGATTATGGTTCTTCAAGAGATTAAGATTTTAATTGCCAATGACTTAAATCTGAAAGCTCATACGTTGGCTGCTCCGGCTTAAGAGACACTTCATCGCGGGTACTCACGCCAGAATAGACGAGCAGCGTGTCCAAGCCGGCACGCATACCGGCTAAAATATCTGTGTCGTAATTATCCCCAACCATTAGTGTTGCATCAGCTTCAAACGCAAATGCATTCAACGCTGCATGCATGATCGAAGGCTCCGGTTTACCAATTACCACCGGCTTTTGATTGCTTGCAACCGCCACTGTGCTTACAAGTGCACCATTACCCGGTTTTAAACCGTCTTCAGCCGGCAGCGCCCGATCAGTATTTGTAGCTACAAATAAGGAACCTTCATCAACGGCCCGCGCTGCCTGCTGAATCTTTTCATAAGTGATGCCACGGTCCATCCCACAAATCACAGCTTCTGGTTGAGTACCCGTTATTTCCAGACCTTTTGCAGTTAACGCTTCTTTTAAACCTTCCTCACCTATTAAATGCACACGTTGAATTCCATGTTCCTGTACATAAGCTGCAGAAGCTAAGCTGCTCGTCATAATTTGTGATGGACGCACATCTAGACCAAAGCCGTTTAATTTTTCTGCGACCGCTTCCGGCGTTTTTGTTGAATTGTTCGTTACAAAACCGCACGGAATGCCGCGCGCCTGCAGTTCATTAATTAAATAAATCGCTGCGTGAATGGGTTCAGTCCCACGGTAAACCGTCCCGTCTAGATCAAATATATATGCTGCATACTGTTCCATTAGTTAACCCCTGCTTTCTTTGTCTTTTGGCAGAAAAGCAGATACTGGACCCAATTCATGCTCGAGATAGCTGCGCACCCGCTCTGGAAATGCCCGTAATGCTTTTTCATTCGTCGTTACAACGTCTTTCAACTGGTTATGATCAACGGACGTATAATGATGTACAAGCGCTTTCCGCCACCTGACAAGTGCTGTTAGCTGCGCCGCTTCCTCTGAAGAAACAACTGCCTCGTCCCGCAAAATTTCTACGATATCCTCATAACTTCCTGGGTCACGCATAATAAAGCCATCAATCATTTGATTCCCAACATCAATGATGCACTCAATCGCAATATGTACAGCTCTTTCTAGCGCCAATGCTTCTTTCATTTCGCTTACATTTTCAATTTGTCCACATGCTTCAGTAATTGACACTGTATGTTCCAATGTCGTTTCAATCACTTCTCGGTCCACAAAGTACATCGTCTTCACCTCTTTGCAGCTCGTTTTTTTCCATTGTACCATAGTTACCCTTCTGCAGATTCCTCTTTCCAACCAACTCATTTTGTATCATAATATAGGAGGTTAAATTGAAAATGGAGGAGGATGCTCGTTGGATCGTGAATTAGCACTCGAAATCGCCCGCGTAACAGAAGCTGCCGCTATCTCTAGTGCCCAATGGCTCGGACGCGGGGAAAAAAATGAAGCCGATGATGCTGCAACGACAGCTATGCGGAAAATGTTTGACTCAATTCATTGTCAAGGAACCGTTGTGATTGGTGAAGGGGAAAAAGACGAAGCACCTATGCTTTATATTGGTGAGAATGTTGGAGACGGCAAGGGTCCTGAAGTTGATATCGCCGTAGACCCTTTAGAAGGGACAAGCATTGTTGCCAAAGGCTATCCTAATGCCATGTCCATTATTGCAGTCGCTGACCGTGGCACACTTTTACATGCCCCTGACATGTATATGGAAAAGATTGTTGTCGGTCCTGAAGCGGCTGGTTTAGTCCGCATCGACGACCCCATTGAAAAAACCATTGATATAACAGCGAAAATGATGGACAAACGTGTGCGGGATGTAACGGTCATCATCCAAGAGCGCGATCGGCACAGTGATTTAATTGAGCGGGTTCGCCAAAAAGGCGCCCGCGTTAAACTATTTGGCGATGGCGATGTTGCTGCGGCAATCGCAACGGCACTTCCATCCAATGATATAGATATCTTCGCAGGAACCGGCGGCGCCCCAGAAGGAGTTATTACAGCTGCGGCAATAAAAGCGCTCGGTGGTGACATGCAGGCGCGGCTCGCACCACTTACAGAGGAAGAAACAAACCGCTGCTATGAAATGGGGATTGAAGATCCTTCGCAAGCCCTGCAGCTGAATGACCTCGTTCGTGGTGATGATGCGATTTTTGCCGCGACCGGCGTATCTTCTGGTGAATTATTAAAAGGCGTCAAATTTTTAGGCGGACACCTTGCCGAGACAGATACAATCGTTATGCGTGCAAAAACACGGACCGTACGCTTTATTCAAGCCAACCACCATCTAGAACATAAACCACACTTGTTAATGGATAACTAATCATGTTGAAAAACCCGCGGCTATCGCAGCCGCGGGTTACATACTGTCAACGAAGTACAAACCCTAACATTTACGCACAGCTTACTGCTCCGAACCGCAGGCTGCGCAACAAAACCGAATCATGAACGTGACCTTCACGCCAGACGGACGCTTTCCCGAGGGCTTGGCTTCAGCTAACTTGTTCGATTAAAAACCAATCGAACAAGTGGATCTTCAGCCTGCACTTGTCCCTCTGGGAGTCGCCGTCTTTCGTTTCGGTCACTTTTACATTTGTCTTTTGTGTATGGTTCGTTTGATCGTTCATGAAGCATCATGATGAAATTAATTCATCTAGCTATCGCTTAATCAAAAGGACCTCTACAATTTATGACCAGCAAATGACGCAAGACTGACGAGCATCGGCGGCGACGCCACC
Organism: Salsuginibacillus halophilus; assembly: GCF_003014715.1. Classification (GTDB taxonomy): domain Bacteria; phylum Bacillota; class Bacilli; order Bacillales; family Marinococcaceae; genus Salsuginibacillus; species Salsuginibacillus halophilus. The sequence goes on along the minus strand of NZ_PYAV01000008.1, from coordinate 57,086 downwards.
AGAAAGAGCGCGAGCCGAAAAACCCGCAGGCAGCGGTTGTCTGCCGAGGAAGTTGAGGGCGTGCCGGGGGCTAAGAAGACACGGTGCGATCAAGCGTTAGCGCAGATCAAACCGATGTCGCCCTTGTGCCCTCCGGGTGCAAGCGTCCGCCGAAAAGCGATGTCAGCCTTAGCTTTTTCAAAAGCTGGTCTACAATGTGAAACCCGCGGCTATCGCAGCCGCGGGTTTTGAAGTGTTATTTCTTTGTCCACGTATCCTGCATCGTTACGTCAGCGGCTTTCATCATTGTATAAACCGGGCAGCGGGCTTCCACTTTCTCTTGAAGTTCTTTCAACCGTTCTTCAGATTCACTCGTTTCAACAACTGCATTGACGGTAACTGTTTGGAAATAAGGACGCACTCCTTCTTGGCCCATAAAGCCTTTCGGGTTAAACTCTCCTTCAACATCAAAGTGAATGGATTGCAGATCAAAGCCCATTTCTTTGGCTACCATATTCGCAGTTACATTCTCACAAGATGCAAGCGCGGCTAAAGACGTCTGAAGTGGGTTTGGGCCTTCATTTTTACCACCCATTTGACTGCCTTCATCTAGAACTAGTTCATGGTCTCCTGCCGTTGCTGTTAATTTCAAACCTTCTGATTGACCTTTTACGTTAAATTTCATCATACAAACATCTACCTTTCTTTAATTAAAATAATATTTATCAACAGAAGTTAACCTTCTGTGGATAGCTCATTCCATCTATGCTTCGAGTTCTTTTGGGCGGAACCAACGCCTCCCTGCAATTTTGGCATAGTAAGTTATACTCTGGTATTGAACCATAAAGGCCAGCGTCACTAAGAGTGCAGCTTCTGCATCAAATGAAGCTGCAGCAATCCCTACAGCAATCGATAAGTTGCGCAGTACCGTACCATTCACAAGCGCAATGCCGTCTTCCCGTTTAAAAAACCGAGCCGCCACCCATGTGGCAAAAACGAAGTTCGCTGCAAAAAAAAGAAGAATGGCAATAGCTGCAACAGCCAGCAAACTAAGGTTATTCACAAGCATTTCCGCCCGGGCACTCGTACTAACAAACACGATATACAAAAGGCCCCAAATACTGAGCGGTGCAAATGCCGGCTTCACTTTCTTTTGGAACTCTTGAGCTGAAAAGCGCCGCTGCAAAAGTTTTGTAACAACCTGACCGAGAATAAGGGGAATTGCTACAACAAGAAAAATCGTTTGTAAAATCTCCCCAATGTTAATAGGGACATATTCACCTACCATCAGCAGTAAATACCAAGGTGTCAGCAAAGCACCTGCAACCAAGCCAAACACTGTAAGCTTAATCCCCGCTGGTACATTTCCTTTTTGTAAACCTGTCCAGGCAATGGTCATACCGCTTGTCGGTAACAGTGCAACCAAAGCAAGGCCGGCAAATAGGTGCGGTTCATCCCGTAAAACGGTAAAACCGATGATTGTTGCTACAAACGGTACCCAAATGAAATTTACAAGCATAGCAGTGGTAAGTAGTTTTTTGTAAGCGTTCAGCTTCGTTAATTCATTCATTTTTAGACCGACCATTGTAGCAAAAATCATCACAATGACCGCACCCGTTACCGTCACACTCAAAGCCGAAGTATCAACGTACAACCCAAAAAGTAAGCTGAAAATTAGGACGGTCGGTACCGCAAATAGTAAATGATCTTGCGGCATGATATAAATTCTTTTCAACATAAATATCATCTCTTTCAAACCCTTTATACCCTAAGGGGTATATTAAATATACAACAGGAAATGCTGATTGTCAACATACCCCCTTACGTATAAAAAGACCTGTAGAAACTACAGATCTTTTCAATTGACTTATATATTTTGTTCCTTGAAGTAAGTTATGCGTGCATGTTGATTTTATAATGTTTCATCAGCTGTTTCTTCATCTTTTGTTTCGTTTTCTACAGCACCAAGATTTTTCACTACAAAATAAGCACAGCCGAAGTTACAGTACTCAATAATGTAATCATAAATTGCACTCGCTTTAGTATCAAAAGTCGCTTTTTTATGATCGTCGCGAAAAAAACCTCTTAATCGAAGCTGCTCATGCCCCCAATCTCCAACGACATAATCATATTTATTTAAAACTTCGCTGTACCGTTCTTGAAATGCTGTTTCATCCCAACCTTCACGATAATCCTCAATCAGTTCAAATTGTTGATTCTGTACAGTAAACAATTTTTCCCTTCCCTCCTTCTAGAAAAAACGGACCGCCTTGAGGCGGCCCGCTCGATCAAGCAAGTGTAATATTAAGATTCTGTTGACTCAGCCTGCTGATATTTACGCGCTTCTTTCATCACTTGTGCTTCGTCCACTTGTTCGTCGGCATGATAAGAAGAACGTACGAGCGGCCCGGATTGACAATGGTCAAAGCCTTTTTCCATAGCAATTTGCTGAAGCTCACGGAATTCATCCGGGTGATAATAACGATCAACACTTAAATGTTTTTTCGTAGGCTGCAAATACTGACCGATCGTTAAAATATTCACATCATTCGCCCGCAAATCATCCATCGCTTCAATAATTTCTTCCTTTGTTTCCCCAAGACCGACCATGATACTTGACTTCGTTGGAATGTCAGGATGAAGTTCTTTAGCGTACTTCAAAAATGCAAGCGAACGATCATAGGTAGCTTTTGCACGAACGCGCGGTGTCAAGCGCCGTACCGTCTCGATGTTGTGGTTCATAATGTTCGGACGAGCTTCCATTAACGTTTTTAAATTCTCTTCATAGCCCATCATATCGGAAGGAAGTACTTCAATGGTACAGAAAGGGTTTTTACGGCGGACCGCACGAATCGTTTCAGCAAAAACTTCTGAGCCGCCGTCTTTCAAATCATCGCGGGCAACAGCTGTAATAACGACGTGCTTTAAGCCCATTTCTTCGACAGATTCACCAACTCGTTCCGGCTCGCCCCAATCCAATTCATTTGGAAGGCCGGTTTTCACCGCACAAAAGCGGCAGGCGCGTGTACATACATCTCCTAAAATCATGAATGTTGCAGTTTTACGTACAGCCCAGCACTCATGAATATTCGGGCAGCGTGCTTCTTCACACACTGTGTTTAACTTCTTTTCGCGCATCATTTTCTTCAAGCCGGTATAAGATTCGTTCGTGTTCAGCTTAATTTTCAGCCATTCCGGCTTACGAACGTGTTCTTCTTTTTTTGCCATGTATAAATCACTCCATTAAGTAAATTCCAATGAATATGTCCGTCTTCCATCAAAACTTTGAGAGAACCTTCCTATACTTTAACACGTCTTGCCCCCGGCATCAAAGCTCGAGCTTCATCATAATTCACCAGCTTTTGCTCACAATAAATATAATGATGGAGGTGCAACTGATGAGCTTAAAATATATTTTTACTGCAATTTTACTTAGCTGTTTCCTTTTGCAAACCGGCTTTACTCTGGCAGAAAATGAGGGACCGCCTTATGAAGAAATTGCTGCAGTAACAAATGTCCCATGGTACTGGCTTGCAGCTGCTGATGCTTATGAACACGGCATACGCGCCGGACGTGGAGAACCTCTTGACGATCATGAGCTTGCAATAGCTTATTCTGCAGAAGAATGGAGCGGAGCATTAAATCCGGCACTCGATGATACAGACCCTGACCGGATCAACTTTTTCCAAGGTAAAGGAAAGGACGGAAATGACAGTGGCCATGCGGACCGCGAGGAGGAATTTGATGTTTTATTTACTTTCGCAGAACATCTGGCTTCTTATGGCGTAACAGATCAAGACATACAAATCGGGCTGTGGGAGCATTACAACCGAGATCAAGCTGTCCGTTTAATCAGCGGGCACGCTGCTCTTTTAAAAGCATACACCGACCAGGACTTAAGAGAGCGCGCCTTCCCATTACCACCCAAGTCTCATTATACGTACCATAATAACTGGGGAGCTTCACGCGGATGGGGCGGGCGTCGTGCCCATGAAGGGGTTGATATATTTGCTGATTACGGTACACCCGTGCAGGCAACAACTTACGGAAGAATTGAATTAATCGGCTGGAACCGGTTTGGCGGTTGGCGGGTCGGAATTCGTGACTTATCAAATACGTATCACTACTTTGCACATTTAAGTCAGTTTACCGAGGATTTGGAGGCAGGCGATCTTGTTGAGCCCGGTGAAGTTCTTGGTTATGTCGGAAGCTCTGGATACGGCCCTGAAGGAACGAGCGGGCGCTTTCCACCTCATCTTCATTACGGCATGTACCGGGATAACGGCCATACAGAATGGGCATTAAATCCATATTTCCATTTAAAAATGTGGGACGAAAAGTAAAAAACCGCTGCACATATCGCCATGTACAGCGGTTTTTCTTTACGAGAAGATGTTAGCCAAAATCACAAGCGCAATGCCCAGTGGTGCAACAATCCGGAGGAACCAAATCCAGATCGAGCCGATTGGTGAGCCGGAAAGACCTGCTTCGTTTAAAGCTTCTTCCTGCTTCCAACCCCAGCCGACAAAGAGAGCGATAATTAATCCGCCAAGAGCCAGCGTATATTCATCTGTAACCATGTCGACAAAGTCTAAAAACGGCTGACCAGCAATTAAGAAATCTCCAAGCGGTCCACCTTGACTTAATGCAGATGGTACACCTAAGAGGGTAACGAGCGTCCCTACTGTCAGCGCAGCCTGCTTACGGCTCCAGCTAAACTTACGCATCGCAAAAGCAACACTAACTTCTAGTAGCGAAATTGCTGATGATAGGGCAGCTACAGCTACAAGGAAGAAGAATAAAATCGCAAAGAACATTCCGCCGCTGCCGAGCATGTTAAAGACTTCAGGCAGAATAATAAAGATGAGCCCCGGCCCTGCGTCCGGTTCAACAGCAAATGTGTATACCGCAGGAAAGATAACAATACCTGCGATGATTGCAAACAATGTGTCCAATAAGACCACATTACCTGCAGCACTTGGCAGACGTGTCGTCTTAGGCAGGTAGCTGCTGTACGTGATCATTGCAGCCATACCAAGCGATAAGGTAAAGAATGCCTGACCAATCGCTGACACATATACGCCTGGATCGCTAAAGGCAGCCCAGTCCGGTGAGAATAAGAAGGCAAGACCTTCTGCTGCACCATCAAGTGTTAAGCTGTAAACAGCAAGGACAATTAAAATCACCGCTAATAACGGCATGAAAATCCGGTTGGACAGCTCAATACCTTTCTTAACACCAAAGTAAACAATCCCGATAACAACAGCCATAAACAGAAACTGCCAGAAAATTGGACCGGCGGTTGATCCTACAAAATCAGTGAAGAAGGATTCAAATCCACCTTCCGGTACACTGGCTGCAGCGCCTGTTAAGTAACTGTAGAAAAAGTACAGCACCCAACCTGCAATAACGCCGTAAAAGGATAAGATTAAAAATGAGGATAACACCCCTAAAATACCGCCGAGCGGCCAGAGCGTTTTAGGCGCCTTGGATGTAAAAGCTGCCACTGCATCTGTCTGCCCGCGACGGCCAATCGTAAACTCAGCAAGAAGTACTGGCAGTCCGATTAAAAAGATACAGGCAATATAAATTAATAAAAAAGCGCCGCCGCCACTTTCACCGGCTACGTAAGAGAAACGCCAAATGTTCCCTAAGCCAACAGCTGAACCGACAGCCGCCAGTATAAAGCCGAGTTTCGTCGCAAACTGTTCGCGACCATTCATTGCACACAACCCCTTTCATATATTTTGCACCGTTACTGTGCTTATGTAAGTCTACGTTTTACATATAGAAAAATAACTTCGAATTATTTGAAAATTAACATCGACTTACACTCAAATATCACAGCTTTACAGTGTCTAGACTTATTATAATGGGCAACTACGTACATGTCAAAAAATTTCAATAATCTGAATAGTTAGTGGTTATCGACCAAAGCTACATACGAGTGGCCAAGTTAGACAGCGACTTCATCTGTTCCTAAAGCTTGATTTCGTCGGACCTGTTTTGCTACCGGCGAACACTTTCGCCTCTTCAAAACGGACACCCTCATTGCAATGGGGGATCAGCCACCTAGTTTTTTGAAGGGTTATCTTTTTTGTTGTATTTACTCCTGCATCAAAGCTTTCGAAACAACCTTATTCCAGCTCCCTCCGGTCATGGACTATGAACAACTTTTAACGAGGAAAAGCTGACAAGCATTAAGGGGAACGCCTGCTAAAAACGAGTACGCCCGCCAGCAGGTGTTTTGCCGGCGAGGTTGCATACCTAACCGAAGCAAGCGTCCACAGAAATGCATAGTCAGCCGCAGTTAATCTTTACAAGATTTTTTCTACAAGCTGTAAAGAACCCTTTCTCATTCTTCTAAAGCATCATTTAAATCTTCTTCCTGAATGATTGCCGGCGCAGGCATTCCACTACCGTCACCATGATTGTAAAAGTCCGGAACTTCCCCAGGAACAAACACCATCCCGGCCGGTACAGCCGTCTCTACAACAGAAGTTTCTGTTGCAAACGGGATAATCACTTCAACATCGACCTTCAGCAGTACTGAGACTCGAATATAAGTGTTGTTAATTCCCGTTTCTTCGATCTCTTCAAGCATTTCTGCTTCTACATCACCAATGACAGAAAAACGGACCGGGATTTTAGGTCCAAGGTGGGCAAGCAGTGCATTATTTGTCGCCTGACCTAACGGGATCATGTGAATAATACCTTCTTCTGTATAGTCAGCATCTTCAATTTCAAGCCTGATCCCATCCGGTAGTTCGAGCTCATCTACCCGGCCTTCTTCCATCAACTTTAAATACTTCTGAACACGCAGCACAGACTCACTCAGAACACGGTTATAAATACGGGAGTTAAATTCAATCGATGTAATGACGCCATCGTCATTGGTGTCAACTTCAACTAAGTCTTCCATATCCGTACTCTCGACAACTTTTTTTGAAATCGCATCATTAATCGCCTGAGTTGCAATTTTTTGCGTTTCCGTTTCCGCTATAGCGACAAGCGTCGGCCGAATACCTTGATCCACAAGCCATAAGCCATGCAGTGTCAAAACTGTAAAAATTAATACAGACCAAATCATGACATAACGTAATGGCAGCGGCCCCCGGGGTTTTTTCGGCGTTTTCAAACCTTTCAAAATGATCAACCCCCTTTTACGCACATTACATACGTATGCGTCAAAGGGGGTTGTCACCACTGCTATTCAGCTTTTCGCCGTTTACATAAAAACCGATGAGCATAACGGTTTTTCTCATCAACATCGCCAGTCTCTTCCCATACCGTCTCCCACTTGGATTCATCCCAGGCAGGAAAATACGTGTCACCTATAAAAGAGGCCTCAATTTCTGTGATGTAAAGTGTATCGGCATGTGATAAAAATTGATTATAAATTTCGGCACCGCCGATAATGAAGACGTCATGATAACTCTTTACAACCTCATCAGCATCATGAAATACCTGACATTCTTCAGGAGCTTGAAAAGATGGATCACGCGTTAAAATGACATTTGTTCGTTTTGGCAGCGGGCGACCAATCGATTCAAACGTTTTCCGGCCCATGACGACCGGATAGCCTTCAGTCATCTGCTTAAAAAACTTTAAATCATTCGGCAGGTGCCACGGCATTTCACCGTTATATCCAATCACACGGTTTTCATCCATGGCTGCAATCAAGGCAATCATACCGATACCTCTCCTTTAATTGCCGGATGAGGGTCATAGCCTTGAATTGAGATGTCCTCATGCTGAAAAGAAAATAAGTTGTCTACATCCGGATTCAAGTGTACAGTTGGCAGCACATGAGGCGAACGCTGCAGTTGGGTTTTTACTTGTTCAACATGATTGTTATAAATATGAACATCACCAAACGTATGAATAAACTCACCTGGTTTATAGCCGGTAACATGTGCAACCATATGCGTTAAGAGAGCGTATGAGGCAATATTAAACGGCACGCCGAGAAATAAATCTGCGCTCCGCTGATAAAGCTGGCAGGAAAGACGTCCGTTGGATACGTAAAATTGAAATAGGCAGTGACACGGGGCCAGTGCCATATCTTCAATTTCTGCGGCGTTCCAAGCACTTACAACGAGCCGGCGTGAATCCGGATTATGACGGATTGCCTCAATAACATCTGCAAGCTGGTCCACAGTTTGACCATCTGCTCCTTCCCAGCTACGCCACTGCTTTCCATAAACAGGCCCGAGCTCCCCGTGCTCATCCGCCCACGCATCCCAAATGTGCACATTTCTGTCCGTTAAATAATGAATGTTTGTATCTCCAGCTAGAAACCAAAGTAATTCATGAATAATGCCGCGGGTAAATACTTTTTTCGTCGTTAAAAGCGGAAAACCTTCAGACAAATCATGCCTGAACTGATAACCAAACAGACTTATGGTGCCTGTCCCTGTCCGGTCTGATTTTTGTGTTCCTTCTTGAAGCACTTTCTCACACAACGTTAAATATTGTTCCATAATGGAAGCCTCCGTTTTTTCGGCCGGTGTTAACCTACCGGCGCTGATGCTTGAATGAGAATGCTCGGATTCTCAAGTAGATTCAGGTCATAGGGCGTATCGAGGCTCCGGCTTGCTTCATCCGTAAGTACACGAACGTTCGGTCTTGAGGTCATTTCACCATTTTGACTGACGACCACTGCTTCGCGGCCATCTGTTAGTGTGACCATCATTCCGTTTGGATACAACGCAATGATCCGGCTGAATGTGTCAACAAGTCGGTCATCAAATAGCTCTCCCACCCCGGCATAAAGAATCTCCATTCCTTCATGAGGAAGCATAGCTTTACGATAAACACGGTTTGAAGTTACCGCATCAAATACGTCTGCAACTGCTAATATTTTTGCGTACGGATGAATGGCTTCTTCAGCGATCCCGCGCGGATACCCGGAACCATTTAAGCGCTCATGATGCTGATAAGCACAATGAGCGGTAAGCAGCGAAATGTTCGGTTGATCTTTCAACATTAGAAAACCCATTTCAGGGTGCTTTTTAATATGTTCAAACTCATGGTCATCAAGCTTGCCAGTTTTGTGCAGCACTTCAGGCTTAAGCTGCATCTTTCCAATATCATGGAGGATCGCCCCCATCCCGATTGCCCTTAATTCTTGACGATTATAACCATGCGCCATAGCAAGGCGCAGTGTATACATCGTTACATTCAAAGAGTGCGTGAAGATGTAGGAGTCATAAGCAAAAGCGTCAGATAATAACGAGAGCGCCTCTTCGCTATTTTGTAAGTCCTCCATCACCTTTTCTACCACATTACCGAAAGCTTGATTCCATGCCGGTGAAACATCACGGTTAAACATCGGATTTTTATTCGGCACTTCTGCTGCTACTTGAAACTGCTCTTTAATCGTCTGCATCGCCTCTACCCGAGTTTGTGGATTGAGTGGCGATGTAACTTCAATATCCTCGGTTCGTTTATCTTCCACATAAATATATGTGATGCCTTTATTGTTAAGACGCGACAATAAGCGTTCTGTCAACGTCACCCCAGCCTGTAGAAGTACTTGGCCGTTATCACTGTAGATCGGCTGGGCAAGTACCTCATTCGGCTTTACTTGCGCTGCCGGGAGCAGTTTCATGTCCTATCCCTCTTTCTCTGCACGAAGCAACCTACGCTAAATTTGACAAATATTCAGCTCAAGTGTAAAAAACTTTATTCGCAGGAGCAAACCATTTATTTACACATCTTGCATTTGCCTTTTTATCCGTTTAGCGACGACAGTTCTTGAAGGTGGGCAGCAAGGACATCACGGAGCATCTCAGGCATAAAATATTCTTTTGCAGCAGCTTGGGCAAGACCAGGATATAAATAGCCGAAGGTGAACATATCCACTGTCGCCAGCCGGTACTCAGCTTTTGCATTTAATGGGGCATCGTGAATTTTAATATCTTTGATATGATATGATCCGTCTTCTCTTGTCTTTAACGTGTAATCCAGACCAGCTGTTTCCATAAATCCTAACTTATGACCGCGAAACCCAAACCCTTGTACTTCAAGGTTAATCATTCGCGACGTACAGGCAGCTTGCAATGTTTCTTTTAAAACAGCACCAGTGACCGTTAATGTGCATGGGTTTACTGGATGCGGACAAATCTCATGTAAATCACCTGCAGTCACAGTACCTGCATCTAAATGATCTAAAAGCAGACCGGCATTTACCATAGCAATATCGGTACCACACCAGCTCCGCACCGCTTCTGCCAATTCGCGGCCAAACGGCGAAGACTGATTCCAATCTATTTGTAACGGCTTTGCCAACTCAATCAGTGGCTGATTCAACGCACGCTCTGCTTCTGTTTCAATACATGTCATAAGTTCAGCGGTATCTTCATCTGTTTCATGTTGATGCAAAGAAACAGCCCAGCCTTCTTTATGCTGCAGTGCTTTCGTTTTCGGGTCATAAGTGATTTGCATCTGCCCAATGTAATAACCGTGCTTGCCGGCCTGCCCAATTGTCGTCCCATTAACTTCCACAGCTTCTTTAAACAAATGGTGCGTATGAGCACCTAAAATGAGGTCCAGCCCTTCAAATGAAGCTGCCAGCTTTTCATCTTTTGGATATCCAAGGTGTGACAACACGACTACAAGATCGGATTGCGCTTTAAGCTCAGGCAAAATTTCAGCTAAAGACACTTCCGGGTCTTCCACCTGCCAGCCGAGCTTATCATACATTGGGTAAAATGGTGCCGTTAAACCGGTAATGCCAATTTTAAAACCATCCTCAAGCTCAACAACATCATATGGCACTGCCCATGCCGGACGTTCGCCTTCAAGCGTAAATAAGTTAGCTAGTACAATTGTAAATGCTGCATCGTCGTAAAGCTTATTTAAATCCGCTCTTGAAAATGTAATGCCTTCATTATTTCCAATCGTTGCATGGTGGATCGGTGAGGCATTTAACAACTTCGTGTTGGCTGTACCTTTTGTTCCTTCAGTTAACGGGTGCACTTTATCAGCGTGGTCCCCAATATCAACATATAATGCCGACGTACTTCGTTCAGCGTGACGCGCCTGCTCTTTTTTCAAGTACGATACGATGGCAGGCCATTGGGTCAGGTTGCTGTGTAAATCGTTGAGATGATAAATTGTTAAAGTTTTTTCCTTCAAAGACAGCCATCCTTTCTTATACCATTAACCGCCAGTCACTCCCTGCCAAATAAGACGCAGGCCGATAATGATTAAAAATAACCGAAAAACAAAGACGAGGCGTTCACTTGATAAACGTTGATTAAAAGCTGCACCTAGTTTCGCGCCAAACCAAGCTGCCGGAATGAGTACAACCGCATAAAGCCATTCTACATTTCCAAGTAAAGCGTGAGCACCGGAGCTGATAAGTGCAGAAAGTAAAATCATAAACATTGACGTAGCCACAGCAAAATGCGGAGGAAAACCAAACAACAAAATCATTGCAGGCACCATCAATGTTCCCCCGCCGATCCCAAATAAGCCAGACACCATACCGACAATAAATGAGATGCTGACGGCTGGAAGAATTGAAAACCCATATGCAGTCTCTTTACCATTATCGTTAATATATGTACGTTGAATTCCGTCGGTTTTTAGCGGCAGCGGTTTTAGCCGATGCCGGACCATTAAAATAAATGAAACGAAAACGACAAAAATACCAAAGTATACGAAAAACGCATCCGCATCCAAGCCTTGGTTCAGCCATACGCCAACGAGCGCACCCGGACCGCTCCCCCCGAAAAAAATTGCTCCTGCCTGCAGATCAACAGTCCGCTGTTTCACATACGCAAGGGTCGATGCTAGCCCTGTAGCTACCATAATCAACAGAGAAGTTCCGACAGCGTTTTGCGGTGTGATTCCTTGCAGCCAGCTTGTATATTCCCCAATCATTAATAAGGCGGGTACAATAATAATACCGCCACCAAGCCCCATTAAACTACCGATAGCACCAGCAGTGATCCCAACAACGAAAAGCAGCACCCAAACCATTAATGTCCACCTTCTGTACGCCCGTCATCAAACAAGTTTAACTGTTTCGGGGCAAGCCCTTCATAAGTGATACCTGCAAGTTCTAAAAATGTTTGCGCGTTCTTTGCAGCATGACCTCCGGAATTATTATTAAAAATGACATAGACTTGTTGTGTGGCTTTTTCTAGACGGCGAGCCGCCTCTACCCATTCTTTTAATTCTTCAGCAGAATAATCATATAAATACCGAACTTTACGCCAAGATTCATCATCCGGTCCTGTTTTTGCCTGCCGCCACCCTTGTGAATTACGACCATGCAGCCGAATAAGCGATTTCTCATCATGGGTGACTTCAACAACAGATGGCACTGAACCTTCACCTACCTGTGGTTCATCACAAACCGTATGAATCCAGTTTTCTGCTTCCATAAAACTTAAAGTACGATCATAGTACTTAGACTTAAACCAACTTTGGTGGCGGAACTCTAGCGCAGCCGGAAGACCGGAAAGTTCAGTTCGAACGCGCCGGAGTACATCGACATGTTCCTGCCGGCAGTCAAACCAAGGGGGAAACTGGCAAAGGACCATCGCTAACCTACCTTGTACTTCAAACGGCTTGATGCCTTCACGAAAAGCAGCAAACATCTCTTCTTTTGAAGCATAAGGGCTCTCGCCACGTTGGTGACCAGTCATACCTTGATAAGCTTTAATCACAAACTGAAAGCTATCCGGTGCTGCCTGCAACCATTTATATGCTTTTGCTTCATTAGGCACAGCATAAAATGAGGTATCCATCTCCACAATCGGGAAATGTGCTGCATAAGCGGCTAGCTCTTCACCTTTTCTTGTTGTAGAAGTATAAAGATCAGGATGGTCTGTCCAGCTTGTGAGTCCAGTATAAATCATGATTCTCGCCTTCTTTCCCTATGTATAACAAAACAAGAAAAAGCCGGCTGCTGCATCGTATAATTACAGCCGGTTATTGAAAAAGAAGGCTGTCCCGGATACGACAGGACAGCCTCTACGCCTAGCTTTATGACACGAACCGGTAGGAAATTAACCGATAGAACCTTCCATTTCGAAACGGATCAAGCGGTTCATTTCCACTGCATATTCCATTGGCAGTTCTTTTGTAAACGGCTCAATAAAGCCCATAACGATCATTTCAGTCGCTTCTAATTCAGAAATGCCGCGGCTCATCAAGTAGAAAAGCTGCTCTTCGGAAACTTTAGAAACCGTTGCTTCGTGCTCAAGCGTAATGTTGTTATTTAAAATTTCATTGTACGGAATCGTGTCCGATGTGGATTCTTGGTCCATAATGAGCGTGTCACACTCAATCTTGGATTTCGAACCGTCAGACTTACGGCCGAAGTGAGAAATTCCACGGTAGCTTACTTTACCACCCTGTTTGGAAATCGACTTAGATACAATCGTCGAGGAACAGTTTGGCGCCAAGTGATAAGCCTTTGCTCCAGCGTCCTGATGCTGACCTTTCCCAGCAATTGCGATGGAAAGGATATTTCCTTTTGCACCTTCACCTTTCATAATAATCGCCGGATATTTCATTGTTACTTTCGAGCCAATGTTACCGTCAACCCACTCTACGGTTGCATTTTCATGAGCAACGGAACGCTTCGTAACCAAGTTGTAAATGTTAGGTGCCCAGTTCTGAATCGTTGTATAACGGGTGTAGGCATCTTTTTTCGTAATGATTTCTACGACAGCACTGTGAAGTGAATCTGTACCATATACAGGTGCAGTACAACCTTCTACATAATGCACAGAACTTCCTTCATCTGCAACGATCAGTGTACGCTCAAACTGACCCATGTTTTCCGAGTTAATCCGGAAATAAGCTTGCAGCGGCGTATCTGTTTTTACACCTTTTGGCACGTAGACGAATGAGCCACCGGACCATACAGCAGAGTTAAGAGCAGCAAATTTGTTATCCGATGGTGGAATGACTGTACCGAAGTATTCACGGAAAAGATCTTCATTTTCTTTCAACGCTGTATCTGTATCTTTAAAGACGATGCCCTGCTTTTCCAAGTCTTCCTGCATATTGTGATAAACAACTTCAGACTCATATTGTGCAGATACACCAGCAAGATACTTTTGCTCCGCTTCCGGAATACCAAGCTTATCAAATGTGTTTTTGATCTCTTCCGGCACTTCATCCCATGAAGTTTCCGAGCGCTCAGACGGCTTCACGTAATACGTGATATCGTCAAAATCCAAACCGCTTAAGTCGCCGCCCCACTGTGGCATCGGCATACTATAAAACTTCTCCAACGAGCTGAGACGGAATTCTAGCATCCACTCCGGCTCTTCTTTCATCTCGGAGATCTCGCGGACGACACCTTCTGTCAAGCCGCGCTCCGAGCGGTAAATTGAAACGTCACGGTCAGAAAAACCGTATTGATATTCTTCAATGTCTGGCATTTCTTTCGCCATGTGAAAACCTCCTTCAAAATGGGTGTCCGTGCAGCATCTACATTTACAGTAGATTAATCGTCGTCGTCCTCGTCCTCACCGTCCGAGTTGTCAGCACCCAGTCCCTGTTCCATCGCTTTCCAAGCTAGTGTTGCACACTTGATGCGGGCCGGAAACTTTGTTACACCTTGAAGTGCTTCGACATCACCAAGATCGTACTTCTCATCTTCGTAATCGGCACCCTGCATCATGTTAGAGAAGATCTCAGCAATTTCGACCGCTTCTTCGACTGGACGCCCTCTCACGATCTCAGTCATCATCGAAGCGGATGCTAAGCTAATCGAGCAACCTTCCCCAACAAACTTGGCTTCTTCAATTTTATCATTTTCTACGCTCATTTGCAGTTGAATCCGATCACCGCACGTCGGATTATTCATATTGACGGTAACTGTTTCACCATCAACGTCACCACGGTTGCGCGGATTCTTGTAATGATCCATAATCACTTGGCGGTAAAGTGTATCCAGGTCGCTATGCAAAGACATCACCAAAATACTCCTTTGTCTTATTCAAGCCGTTTACAAGTGCATCTACATCTTCTTCTGTGTTGTACAAGTAAAAGCTTGCCCGGGCGGTTGCAGTTACATTAAGCCATTTCATCAACGGCTGCGCGCAGTGGTGTCCGGCACGCACCGCAATGCCTTCTGCATCAAGTACGGTCGCAACATCATGCGGATGGACATCTTCACTGTTAAACGTGACAAGACCTGCACGTTTTTCAGGGCCGTATATTGTTAAGCCGTCGACTTCCTGCAGCCGCTCAAGCGCATATGAAGCCAGCTTTTCTTCATGGGCCATAATATTTTCAAGGCCAATATCCTCAATGAAATCAATCGCGGCACCCAAACCGATCGCACCAGCGATAATCGGAGTTCCTCCTTCGAATTTCCACGGGAGATCTTTCCATGTTGCATCATATAAATCAACAAAATCGATCATTTCCCCGCCGAATTCGAACGGCTCCATATTTTTCAAATGCTTCTTCTTCCCGTAAAGTACACCTACACCTGTTGGGCCACACATTTTATGCGCTGAAAATGCAAAGAAATCACAGTTCAGATCTCTAACATCGACCGGCATATGCGGCGTACTCTGGGCCCCATCAATGACAGTTACAGCACCGTATTCATGGGCGATTTCTGTCACTTCTTTTACTGGGTTAATCAAACCGAGAACATTGGAAACATGCATCATAGCTACGATCTTAGTGCGCTCGCTCATCGTCTCTCGGACATTTTCAAGCGTCACAGTCCCGTCTTCTTCAAGCGGGATATATTTCAACCGGGCACCGGTTGCTTTAGCAACCTGCTGCCATGGAATAATATTCGAATGGTGCTCCATCGGTGTTAGCACAATCTCATCATCTTCACTCAAGTTGGCGCGGCCGTAACTTTGCGCAATTGTATTGATCGCTGTTGTGGTACCGCGAGTAAAAATGATCTGCTCTGTACTTTTAGCTCCGATAAAGTTTTTCACCTTTTCCCTTGCACCTTCATAGCCGTCAGTTGCCCACGAACCGAGCGTGTGCACGCCGCGGTGAACATTGGAGTTGTATCGGCGGTAATAATCATTTACCGCTTCAATGACTGGCAAAGGTTTTTGCGATGTTGCTGCGCTGTCAAGGTAAACGAGCGGCTGCCCGTTCACCTCTTGATCAAGCACAGGGAACAACGACTTGATTTCGTTGTTCATTAATAAACTTTCCTTTCGATGACTTCACCCATACGGTCTTTCACAGACTGTACTGGAAGTTCACCGACAACCGGTGCAAGGAACCCGTGAATGATAAGACGCTCCGCTTCATGACGCGGAATGCCACGGCTCATCATATAATACATCTGCATCGGATCAATTTTACCGACAGAGGCTGCGTGGCCGGCTGTTACATCATCTTCATCGATTAACAAAATCGGGTTCGCATCTCCACGGGATTTGTCACTAAGCATCAAGACGCGTTCTGTCTGTTCGCCATGAGCTTTTGTCGCCGCTTTTTCGATCTTTGTAATACCGTTAAAGATCGATGTTGCCCGGTCCTTCATAACACCATGCTTTAAGATATAACCTTCAGAGTGCTTACCATAATGAACAATATCTGTCGTGAAATTCTGCGTCTGTTGATTACGGCCGATTGAAACCGTCTTTGTATCCGCATAGGAGCCATCGCCCATCAAATACGTCATGTTTTCAGATACAGTGTTACCGTCGTTCATCTGGCCTAGCGCCCATTCAAGCTTCGCGTCTTTAGCAACATGGCCGCGGCGATTCACATACGTTGTCATACCTTCTTCAAAGTTATCAACTGCACCAAAAGAAACGTGAGCGCCATCGCCAACGTACACTTCGGAAATAAGGTTGGATACAGAAGCTTCTTTTGAGAAGGAAACGTAGTTTTCCAAGAATGTTACGCGGCTGTTCGCTTCTGCTACCACAATAACATGGTTCACTAAGCCGACGTTTTCATCTTTCTGCCAGTTCAAGGTTTGCAGTGGCGCTTCTACTTCCGTATTTTTCGGAACATAGACAAACACGCCGCCATTCATCACAGCTGTATTTAAAGCAGTAAGCTTATGGTTGTCTTTGCCCATTGCAGGTCCCATAAAGTACTTTTCTACGAGGTCACTGTGCTCACGTACTGCAGTCTCAATATCCGTGAAAATAACTCCCTGCTCACGGAGGCGGTCGCTCACCTGCACGTAAGAAGGCTGACCATCCTGCTGTACAATCAAGTTCTGTTCCTCTACATTCTCATCGATCAGCACACGAATATCGTCATTCAGCTCACTAATCGCGGTCACTCGCTCAGCTTTCGGAGCTTCAAAGTTAAAGGATGTGAAATCCCACTTTTTAATGTTTGTTTTATCCGGCTTCGGCAGGGCGAGCTCATCCACTTGCGCCGCTGCCTCCAAGCGCCGGTTTACAAGCCAATCCGGCTCGCCGCGGCGCTCTGCAAAAGCTTTTAGCTCGTTTTGATCAAACGTTGGTTTCGTTTCTACTGACATAGTCGTACCTCCTCCCTCACGCTTACGCTTCTTGATTAGCTTCTTGTCCGACACGCTCATCTTCAATGCCGAGTTCTTCTTTAATCCAGTCGTAACCTTCATTCTCAAGACGTTGTGCAAGCTGTGCGTCGCCGGATTTCACGATACGACCCTGCATCATCACGTGGACATGGTCTGGTGTAATATAGTCGAGCAGACGTTGATAGTGGGTGATGATTAAACAACCAAAGTTTTCACCGCGTAGATCGTTAATACCATTTGACACAACTTTCAACGCGTCGATATCAAGGCCTGAATCGACTTCATCAAGAATGGCAATCTTCGGTTCCATCATCATCAGCTGTAAAATTTCGTTACGCTTCTTCTCACCGCCGGAGAAACCTTCGTTCAAGTAACGCTGGGAGAAGGCTGGATCCATTTCAAGCGTGTCCATCTGGCTTTCCATTTTACGGATAAATTTCATAAGCGAGATTTCATCGCCTTCTTCACGGCCAGCATTAATTGCTGAACGCATGAAGTCAGCATTGGTTACACCGCTGATTTCTGAAGGATACTGCATTGCGAGGAACATCCCTGCACGTGCACGCTCATCAACTTCCATTTCAAGTACATCTTCGCCATCAAGATGAACTGTACCAGCCGTGATTTCATATTTCGGGTGTCCCATAATCGCAGAAGCAAGTGTGGACTTACCTGTACCATTAGGACCCATAATTGCGTGAATTTCACCGCTATTAATTTCAAGGCTGAAACCCTTAATAATTTCTGTGCCTTCAATTTCAACATATAGGTTTTCAATCTTCAAAGTTGAACCTGCCATACATATAACCTCCATTTTATCCATAATTAAAGGAAGAAGCTTCACGAGCTTCATTCTCAATTTATTCTCATTATTATTTTAAAACAAATTCAAAGTGACTGCAAGGATAAGAGCGAACCTCTTTGCTAGCAGGCTTGCCTAGTTTTCGCCTTGCAAAACAGCTGACACTAACTTTTATTATCCCACAACCTAACCATTTCTGAAAACATTCTGCACAAAAGTATTCTTAAAACCAGCATCGATATAAGAAAAGCCTACTGAACCTCGAACTGTTCAGCAGGCTTTTCTCCACTTATGGTCGTGCATTCAATTCTGCAGTCATTTGATTCATCATTTGATAGTTCCGCTCACGCTCGCGTTCAACTTGCAGTCGCTTCGTTAAGCTTTGGCTGTACTCTTCAAACCCCATGCCGTGTGACTGTTGCATTGCTTTTTCCATTTCCGCTGTATAAAGCGTCTCAATCCTATGGATAATCAATCCATCCTTTCAATTGATTTGACACTTTATACTTTACACCACGTGAAGTTTTCTGACAAAAGCGGCACAGCGTTATATTTTCTGACAATTAGCGCTCTCACCTTGTGAGTTATGTTGCGCTGACTGCACGCAAGTATCTCACACGCACAGTCGCTCATTCTTGCTTGTACGCTTACGATGATGATTGATCAGAAGAAAAAACATTGACAGCTTCTTTAACGACAGCCGCCGCCTGACTAACGGCCATACCGCCTCCGAAAGCGCCGGCGACAGCTAATGATTCATAGATTTCTGATTCTGTACAATCGTGATCCAGTGCTCCTTTTGTATGATAAACCATGCAGTATTCATCTTGGGCAAACACACTCAAAGCCAAGGCAATTAGTTGTTTTTGCTTCGCTGAAACTTCACCTGCTTCAAATGAGTGTTCTGTAAAAGTGTGATACGCCTTCATAAACTTTGGCATCTGCTCTTCAAAATGACCGACACCTTCTTTATATTCACGCATCATCTCATGTACAAAGCTTTCTTCCTGGCTCACAACTACCGCCGCCTTTCTTAGTCAAATGTTTCACTAAACGTAGTGTGACAAAAGAAAAGCGAAAGTATGCGCCTCATTTAAGAAGTACAAAAACTAAAAAAACCGCCCTTTCTCTAACAAAGACGGTTCAAGACTGTCGATAAAGTACCCAATCTAAAATTACGCACAGCTTACTGCTCCGAGGGCCGCCTTAATCAAGAAGATAAAAACCGAATAATAAACGTAACCTTCACTTCAGACGGACGCTTTCCCGAGGGCTTGGCTTCAGCTAACTTGTTCGATTAAAAACCAATCGAACAAGTGGATCTTCAGCCTGCGCTTGATCCTCCGGGAGTCGCCGTCTTTCTTTCTGGTCACTTATACATTTACGAATCATCAATCATTTCCAATAGATAATGTTTATTATGAAATTGATTTATGTAGATATTTCTTGATCCTAATCATCTCTGCAATTCACGACCATCAAATTACGGAAGGCTGACAAGCATCGGCAGCGACGCCTGCAGGATCAGCACGAGCCGAAAATCCCGTACTCACTGGTTCTCTGCCGAAGAAGTTAAGGAAATACAAGAGGCTAAGAAGACACAGTGAGATCAAGCGTGAGCGCAGATTAAACCGATGTCGCACTTGTTTGTGTCCTCCTGGTACAAGCGTCCGCCGAAAAGCAACGTCAACCTTCGCTTTTTCAAAAGTTTGTCTACAAGCTAAAACCGCCTTTGATCTAACAAAGGCGGTTTTCGTTACTTATTGATCTTCGCCGACAGGTACGACAGCTTCATCAAATTCATCAAGAATGAACTCCTGCACATCTTCTGAACGGAGAACTTCAACTAAAGTGTGATATTTCTCGTCTTCAGCGTCTTCACTTTGCACCGCAATGATATTGGCATATGGGTTATCCAAGTCTGCTGATTCCATCGCAATCCCGTCTTCTGCCGGATTCAAATCATGATCGATGGCATAGTTCGAGTTGATCAATACAGCTTCTGCTTCGTTACTGCGGTAAGCCTGTGGCAGCAGTCCTGCTTCTACGTCAGCACGAAACTCTAAGTCACGCTCGTTCTCAACAATATCGTCTGTTGTTGCATCGATCCCCGCACCATCTTCGAGTTCAATTAAACCTTCATCTTCAAGCATCGAGAGAACACGACCATGGTCAGCAACGGAATCGCTCATTAAAATCTCAGCACCTTCCGGCAGTTCATCCAGCGAATCATAATCCTGACTATAAACCGCTATCGGCTCGATGTGAATACCGCCGACATGATCAAAGTCATAGCCGTGATCTTCAATTTGACTTTCAAAGTACGGTACGTGTTGGAAATAATTCGCATCTAATTCACCAGAATCAAGAGCCTCATTCGGAAGCACATAGTCGTTGAAGGTTTCAATCTCAAGACTGATCCCCTCTTCTTCCAGGGCCTCTTCTGCGTACTCTAAAATCTCTGCGTGCGGTGTGCTCGAAGCTCCGATCACGATTTCTTCTTCATCTGCCGCTTCATCATCTTCGTCACTTTCATCCTCTTCACTTTCTTCTACAGCCTCACCGTTTTCAGCACCTTCAGTTTCCTCAGGCGCATCACCATCTGTACCACACGCTGTTGTTACCAAAGCTGCAGCCGCAGCAACTGTTACAAGTTTAAATTTTTTCATATCCTTGTCCCCCTTAAATAGAATTAACGTTTATCCAAACGGTTGGTAACCCAGTCACCAATCCACTGCATAATGAAAACTAAAATTAAAATAAGAATCGTCGAAGTAATTGTAATATCCGGATTTCCGCGCTGAAAGCCTTCGCGAAACGCTAAGTCACCAAGCCCGCCGGCTCCAATGACGCCGGCCATCGCTGTATAGCTGACAAGCGCTATCGAGGTTACCGTAATCCCTGAAACAAGCGCCGGCATCGACTCCGGAAGCAGGACTTTCCAGATAATTTGCCGCTGACTTGCCCCCATTGCTTCAGCTGCTTGAACAACGCCGTGGTCCACTTCACGCAGGCCAATCTCAACTAACCGAGCATAAAACGGGGCAGCACCTACGATGAGGGCAAGTAAAGCTGCTGTCGGCCCTAGAAATGTACCAAGCAGCCACTCACTTAATGGAATTAATAAAATAATTAGTATAATAAATGGAATAGAGCGGGTAATATTGACGTACGCTCCTACAAGCTGATGCAAGCCTTTATTTTCCCAAAAGTTACCTCGCGACGTTAAATAAAGCATCAAACCGAGAAGAATCCCTAAAATAAATGTTGCTATAACAGAGACCCCTGTCATATAAATGGTTTCTTCTGTCGCCTCCCACATATCCATCCAATCTACGTTTGGGAATAATGTTTTAATCAACGCGGACCACCTCCGCTTCTACGCCTGCTTTCTCAAGATATTGAAACGCTTCTTCTACGGCTTTAGCTGTTCCATCAATATGCACAAGCATTGTGCCATAACTACCTTCCACCGTAGTAGCGAGACGTCCTTGCAAGATGTTGACGTCAACTTCTACTGTACGGATTAATCTTGATACAACAGGCTCACCGGCACTAGCACCCACAAAACTTAACCGTGCAAGCTGACCACGCTCCGGCGGGGCTATGCCTTCAGCTTCTGCCTGTTCATCATCTGGTGCAGCAATTTGTTTGACAAAGCCTTTTGTCACTTCTTGCTGCGGCCTTTGAAACACATCAAGCACCGGCCCCTGCTCGACAACCCCGCCATTTTCCATCACCGCAACTTTGTGACACACTTTACGAATCACATGCATTTCGTGAGTGATCATGACAACTGTAAGCCCGAGCTCTTGATTAATATTTGTTATCAGCTGCAGGATTGAATCGGTTGTTTCCGGGTCTAACGCCGAGGTCGCCTCATCACAAAGCAGCACTTTTGGACGGTTTGCAAGCGCCCGGGCGATGCCAACCCGCTGCTTCTGTCCGCCACTCAATTGTGAAGGATAAGCAGACTCACGCCCTTCGAGTCCAACGAGGCCGACTAGTTCATGCACCCTCGTTTCACGCTCGGCTTTATCAACCCCTGCAACCTCCAGTGGAAATGCAATGTTTTCTGCAACCGTTCGTGACCAAAGCAGGTTAAAGTGCTGAAAAATCATCCCGATGTCCTGCCGGGCTTCGCGCAATTTTTGACCGCGCAGTTTCGTTAAATCTTGCCCGCTCACTTCCACTGAACCTGATGTTGGCGGCTCAAGCATGTTCAGCATACGGACGAGCGTGCTTTTCCCTGCACCACTGTAGCCAATAATGCCAAAGATTTCTCCTTCTTCTATAGAAAGCTCCACATTTTGTACAGCTGCAACATTTTGTGTTTTCGTTTGAAAAACTTTTTCGAGCTGCTTTAAACGAATCAAGCCCACTCACCCCCTCGACTAAGTATATTGATCTTATCGGCAAACTAGGAGAATGATCCGAAAGAAAACCCGGGACGACCCAGGATTTTATGCTTTGAAAAGAAAAAACCTTTCAGCACAAAAGATGCAGAAAGGTTTTAAATCCCTTTCTCTCATCTTCCAAAGCCGCTTCGACTTCGCAGGAATTGGCACCTATCAGATTTTCCTGACGGTTGCCGGGCTTCACAGGGCCAGTCCCTCCACCTCTCTTGATAAGAGTCTATATCATTGTTTTTTCATTAAGTGGTATTCGTCATACTAGCATTCGCTTAAAGACATGTCAAACATTTTTATATTTCAGACTGGTGATAAAGCGCAAAACCAACATTCACGGGCAGCTTACTGCTCTGAACCGCTGGCTGCCCAACAAAACCGAATCATGAACGTGAACTTCACTTCAGACGGACGCTTTCCCGAGGCTTGCCTTCAGCTAACTTTTTCGAATGGTCTTCATTCGAAAAAGTGGATCTTCAGCCTGCGCTTAATCCTCTGGGAGTCGCCGTCTTTCGTTTCGGTCAATTTTACATTTGTATATGGTTCGTTTGATCACTCATGAATCATCATGATGAAACTGATTCATAATAACGCAAGGCTGACAAGCATCGGCGGTGACGCCACCAGGAACAGCGCGAGCCGAAAATCCCGCAGGCAGTGACTTTCTGACGAGGAAGTTGAGGCCGTGCCTGGTGCAAGCGTCCACCGAAAAGCGACGTCAACTTTCGTTAATCTAAAAGTTTGTCTACACGCTGAAACATTTTTATTTTTTGTTTTGCATCATATGTTACGCTCTTTTTATGAAAACAAGGTAAAAATAAATCGATCCTGTTAAGTACAGGATACACGTTAAGCTGAATACAAACGCCCAGCCGTAGTAATCCCCATACATAACGACAATCGCAGTTGAAACAGGACCCATGACTGCCCACCCAAGCTGAAACACCATCTGACCGACAGAATTGGCTAAACCTTTAATCGAATCATCTACTTTACGCATCATTAAAGACATTTGTATTGGATTCCCTGCGTTCATCAATGCCTGGCGAAATAAAAAAGCAATGACAGCCAGCCACAAATTTTGTGTGAAAGCTGTTATAAGTAAAAAAGGGAGCGAACTTAACTGTAAGATCACAACTGCCTTAACTTCACCAACCTTGTTCACTACAGCAGGCCCTACCATAAACGCCACTGCAGTCATCGCTTGACCAAGTGCGAGAATCATACCGACAGCTGCATGCGTAATATCAAAACGATCTGTAAAATACAAGTTTAAGTAAGGAATAACTAAGCCTGATCCAAAACCTATGAGAAGCTGAGCCACTGCGAACAATAAGATTAATTTAAGTCCTGCTTTATTTGTACTAAATAATACCTTCCATGACGAAAGACCAGGTGTGCGCTTTTCCTGAATACGCGTTTCTTGAATTTTTAATACAGGTAAAATGGCACACGTGCTTAAAACAGCGCCTGCAAGCAATGCGTACCGCACACTTTCTAACGATGAAATTGAAAACGCCCACGCCAACCCATCACTTAACCCGCCACCTAGTGCATTACCAAGGACGTGAGCCACCATGTTTAATGCAAAATTAAAACTAAACAAATGAACACGCTGCGATTCGGTTGAGTTCTCCGCAAGCAATGGAATCGCCGCCACTTGAATAAATGCCATAAACATGCCTGTCATAAAAGCAGCAGCTAACAACATGGACTCAGGAACGAGCACAGCCCGCAGAAATAGACTTACAGCTAAAAAGAGCGCACCTAAAAGAATAATCTTTTTTCGTCCCACTCTATCACTTGCGATCCCTGCCGGAAGAAGAACAATCGCAGTGGCTGCTGCCTGCATGGCTACAACCCGGCCATTTACATCCGCACTATACCCAAGCTCGCGAATATAGTAGTTGTAAATGACCATAAAAACGCCCATTCCCATGTTCGCAAGCAGCGAAGCAAGTAAAAACAGCCGTACATTTCGATTATAGCCTTGAAACTGCATGCGCCAGCCTTGAACAAATCCGCCCATCTCACTGTGCCTCCCCCTATGATAATTCGCCACCCTAAATATCATAGCGGAAGATGAGCGCTGTGCATAGATGAATGAAGAGAAATCTAGAAAAGAAAACAAAAAAGAAGCCTGCCTCTTTCAAAGGCCGGCTTCTTATGTAAAATAAGTTTATTCGTCGTCAGTCATCTCTTTATAAGCAGCTGCAGACATAAGCTCATTCAATTCATCTTTATTCGATGGTTCCACGACAATCATCCATGCCTTTTCATATGGAGATTCATTAACGTATTCAGGGTTGTCTTCAAGGTCTTCATTCACCTCAACAACTTTACCATTCACTGGTGCATAAAGCTCGGAAACGGTTTTAACAGACTCTACACTTCCAAACGGCTCGTCTGCTTCAATTTCATCCCCTGCTTCAGGCAGCTCAACAAATACAATATCACCGAGCTCAGATTGCGCAAAATCTGTGATACCGATACGGAGCTTGTCACCTTCTTCTTTCACCCATTCATGCTCTTCAGAATACTTCAATCCTTCAGGTACGTTCATGTTACATCCCTCCGTAAAAGTCATTGTTCAGCATTATGATTTCCATTTTTCCTCAAACTCTGTCTCTTTAAACCCAATTGTAACACGGCTTCCATCTGTTGCAATCGGCCTTTTTAAAAGCATACCATCAGAAGCTAACCAATCCAGCTTTTCTTCTTCCGTCGCTTCTTGCAATTTGTCTTTTAACCCAAGTTCACGATATTTTTTCCCGCTGGTGTTAAAAAACTTCTTTAGTGGAAGCCCGCTCTTTTCATAAAGCTCTTGCAGCGTATCGCGGCTCGGCGGCTCCTTAACAATATGGATTTCTTCATATGAAATATCCTCTGCCTCAAACCACCGCTTTGCTTTCTGACAAGTGCCGCACGGCGGGTAAGAATAAAAAGTAACAGCCACAACCTTCACCCCCTCTCGACAGTTCAAGTATAACGCATTTATGCGTGAAAAAATAACAACATGCGTAAAGAAGCCCTTGCCGCAGCAGGACTTCTTTACACTTGAGAGAGGAGAATGCCTTCAAAAGAAGGAATTTATTATTTTGGAGCTTAAAAGCCCCAATTGGTTAGCTTTATTATACTGCGTAAGCTTCAGCCTGTAGGATGCGCTCGGCAACTTCACGCTTTTTATCAATCAATTTGATCGGCGTGTGGCGCGTTAGTTTACGGAGAATGGAAAGCATCGTCCGTAGGTTGTCGCCTTCTTCCATGTGTACGAGCGACTCTTTCGCATGGCTTTCAATCCGGTTTACAGCTTCTTGGCACACAACTTGTGTTAGGAGCAGCTTCATGTGTTCAGCATCAGCGCCATTTTTCTGCATTGCTTTTTCAGTACGCAAAATGGTGGATTCCATATTGTAAATATCACTTACAATATCAGCTACGTTCATAAGCAGCTCCTGCTCTTTTTCAAGCGCCTGCCCATACTTTTGTGCACCGTTACCAGCAACCATCAAGAATATTTTCTTCATATGCTGCAAAAGGTATTTTTCCTGCTCGAGCGGCTCATCGCCAGGTTCTTCCGGCATCATCATCATGAGCTCCTCCTGCAGTCCCTGGGCCTGCTCCAAGAGTGGAAGCTCACCTTTCATCGCCTTTTTCATTATCGTCCCAGGCACGAGCATCCGGTTAACTTCATTCGTACCTTCAAAAATGCGGTTAATCCGGGAATCACGATACATGCGCTCAACTTCATATTCCGCCATAAAGCCGTAACCCCCGTGGATTTGAACAGCTTCATCAGCGACAAAATCAAGCGTTTCTGAACCATAAAACTTGTTTAGTGAGCACTCAATCGCGTATTCAGCAATGGCATTCGCAACTTTAGTTCCGTCTTCCTGCTCTTCATCTGTCAACTTACCGAGCTGCTCTTCAAATAACCCGCCTGTTCGGTAAATCGTACTTTCAAGGGCGTACGTTTCTGCAGCCATTGACCCGAGCTTTTCCTGGATTGCAGTGAACTTTGCAATTGGTGTTTTAAACTGCTTACGCTCGTTAGCATACGCTGCTGCGAGCTGAATGCCGCGCTTACTTGCACCAACTGCTCCTACACCAAGTTTATAACGGCCTACATTTAAAATATTAAAAGCAATCACATGACCGCGCCCGACATCTCCGAGAAGATTTTCTTTCGGAACTTTTGCATCTTCAAGAAGGAGTGTACGGGTTGATGAGCCTTTAATACCCATCTTCTTTTCTTCCGGCCCGGTGGATACACCTTCGCAGTCAGCGTCAACGATAAATGCTGTGAACTTATCGCCATCAACCTGTGCATATACAACGAATACGTCAGCAAAAGCGGAGTTTGTGATCCATTGCTTCTCGCCGTTTAAAATATAATGTGTGCCCTCATCATTTAAAACAGCTTTCGTTTTAGCGCCAAGGGCATCAGAACCGGAACTTGGCTCTGTTAATGCATATGCGGCAATTTTTGCACCTGATGCAAGATCTGGCAGATACTGCTTCTTCTGAGCTTCATTACCGAAAAAGATAATCGGAAGCGAGCCAATACCAACATGAGCACCGTGACTGAGAGAGAATGAACCGCCGCGGGCAAATTTTTCAGTAATTAAAGTTGAGCTGATTTTATCCAAACCGAGTCCATCATACTTTTCAGGAACGTCTGCACCAAGTAGACCAAGTTCACCAGCCTGCTCTAACAGTCGGCGCGAAATATCAAATTGATGATCTTCGATTTTTTCAATTTCAGGAACAACCTCATTAACAACAAATTCTTCAGTTGTTTTTGCGATCATGACATGTTCTTCAGTGAAATCTTCCGGTGTAAATACTTGACCTGGTGTTACTTCTTCAATAAGAAAGCCGGCACCTTTTAAGCTCGTTTCTGTTGTGTTTGCCATTTAGCATACCCCCGGTACGAAATTAAGTTATATAAGTTCAAACACGCCGGCAGCGCCCATACCGCCACCGATACACATCGTTACAACGCCATATTTTTCACCACGCCGCTTCATTTCGTGTGCGAGTGTTAATGTTAACTTGGCGCCGGTACAACCAAGCGGATGACCCAATGCAATCGCACCGCCGTTTACGTTAACTTTTTCATGATCTAACCCGAGTTCACGAATCACTTGCAACGACTGCGAAGCAAACGCTTCATTTAACTCGAACAACCCAATATCTGAAACTTCAAGACCAGCAAGACGCAATGCTTTCGGGATTGCTTCTACTGGACCAACTCCCATGACTTCAGGCCGGACGCCCCCGACAGCAAAAGAATGGAACTTAAGCAGCGGCTGTAGACCTTCTGCCTCTGCCTCTGCTTTATCCATCACTAACACAGATGCTGCACCATCACTCATTTGTGAAGAGTTACCGGCTGTCACAGACCCTTCCGGATGAAATGCCGGACGCAGCTTCGCAAGACTGTCTGATGTCGTTTCCGCACGCACCCCTTCATCCATAGAAAAGGTGATTTCTTTTTCTTTCAGTTTATGGTCGCTACCTACTGAACGCTTCGTTACAGGCACCGGCACAATTTCATCATCAAACTTGCCTGCCTCAATCGCCGCTGCTGCACGCCGGTGACTTTCAGCAGCAAAAGCATCCTGATCCTCACGGCTGACCCCAAATTCATTCGCTACTTGTTCAGCTGTATAACCCATGCCCATGTAATACTCAGGCGCTTCATCAACCAAGGTCGGGTTAGGCGCAATGACGTGGCCGCCCATCGGGATTGCTGTCATTGACTCCGTACCACCAGCAATGATTGATGTTGCATGCCCTACCATGATCCGCTCAGCTGCGTAGGCAATGCTCTGCAGTCCCGAGGAGCAGTACCGGTTAATCGTGATCGCCGGTACGTCGTTTGGAAGTCCAGCGAGCGCTGAGATGCTTCGGGCAACGTTCATCCCTTGTTCAGCTTCCGGCATCGCACAACCCATAATCACATCCTCAATTTTTGCAGGGTCATAATTTCCAGCGCGCTTTAAAGTTTCTCGGATTGTTAAAGCTGCCAAGTCATCTGCACGTTCAGCAGCGAGCGTTCCTTTATTTGCTTTACCTACCGGCGTTCTGGCACCGGAGACAATTACCGCTTCCTTCAAGACGATTCCCTCCAATTCAATTCATCAGCTTAGTTACGCAGTGGCTTTCCTTTTGAGAGCATGTGCTGCATCCGTTGTTGCGTTTTCGGTTCACCAACAAGGCTTAAAAACGCCTCACGTTCTAAATCAAGCAAGTACTGTTCATCTACCTTTGTTCCTTTTGGTACACGCCCGCCAGCTAAAACAAATGCAAGCTTTTCTGCGATCTTTACGTCGTGATCGCTAACTTGACCACCAAACTTCATCGTCTTTGCACCTAGCTGCATCGCTGCATAACCTGTTTCGCCTACGACAGGTACAGGCTTGCGCACCGGCGGACGGTAACCTTTTTCAAAGAGTTCAATCACTCGGCGCTTCGCTGCTGCAATTAGATGATCACCATTTGCAACAATCGCATCTCGCTCATTTAGAAAGCCATTCTTACCGGACTCTGCCGCAGAAGTACCCACTTTCGCTGTAGCAATCGTTTCAAATACTTGGTTCGCAATTGGCTGAAGATCAATTTCAGCACCTTCCGGCAGTCCTTCGAGCTGTTTCATGTACAACTCTTTGTTCCCACCGCCGCCTGGGATTAAGCCGACGCCGAATTCCACAAGCCCCATATACGTTTCATGAGCAGCTTGAATGCTTGAAGACGGCAGACAGATTTCCGCACCTCCGCCAAGGGTCATATTAAACGGCGCTGTAACGACAGGCTTATTGGAATAGCGAATGTTCATCATCGCCTTTTGGAACTGGCGGACAACCATGTCAACTTCCGGATAATTCCCGTCCTGCGCTTCCATTAGAATCATCATTAAGTTCGCACCGACACAGAAGTTCTTGCCTTCATTCCCGATAACGAGTCCTTTATAATTACGATCAACTTCTTCAACTGCTTTGTTGATCATCTGCATGACATCAAGACCAATTGAATTATTTTGCGAATGGAATTCAAGCCCTGCAACACCATCGCCAAGGTCAATCAAAGAAGCGCCTGCATTTTTAGCGATGACATTGCTGCTGTTTTCTTTCAAAGCTTGTAAGTGAATGACTTTTTCATTCCGATCTCGCTGAACATATGCACCGTTGTGATAATATTCATCAAAACCGCGGTAAAATGAGTCAAAACCTTTTTCAAGCATTTCCTTCACCCAGGCCGGCACTGTTTCACCCTCGGCCTCCATTTTTTCAACAGCTTTTTCTACACCTAATGCATCCCATGTTTCAAATGGGCCTAACTCCCAGCCGAAGCCCCACTTCATCGCTTGATCGATGGCTACAATATCATTGGCAATTTCTTCGGCTTTTTCAGCTGCATAAAGAAGTGTCGCTTTCGTGATATTCCAAACGAATTCTCCTGCTTGATCATCTGCATAGCAGATCGTCTTTAACTGTTTTTCAGTCGATTTGGCTTGTTTCGCCTGTTCTACTGAAGCCGTTTTCAATTTTTTCTTCGGTTCATATTCCATCGTTTCATAGTTTAATTCATAGATTTCGCTGCCTTTTTCACCTTTTATTTTCTTAAAGAAGCCTTGGCCAGCCTTGCTGCCAATCCAGCCTTTTTCACCCATATCTTTCATGAAAGCCGGCGGATCAAAAATCTCTTTTTCCGTACCTTCCACTTGGTCGTATACATTTTTAGCTACGTGCAAAAATGTATCTAAACCGACAACATCAAGTGTACGGAACGTTGCACTTTTCGGGCGGCCGATTAATGGACCGGTAACAGAGTCAACCTCCCCGACAGAGAACCCTTGGCGTACCATTTCATCAACCGTTTTAAGCAGGCCGAAGGTACCGATCCGATTCCCGATAAAGTTTGGTGTATCTTTTGCTTCAACAACACCTTTACCTAACACTTCCTCACCAAACCGCTTCATAAATGCAAGCAGTTCCGGGTCGGTATCTTTTGTTGGAATAACCTCCAGCAGCTTTAAGTAACGAGGCGGGTTGAAAAAGTGTGTACCGAGAAAGTTACGGCGAAAATCTTCAGAACGACCTTCTGCCATCGCTTCAATTGAAATACCTGAAGTGTTTGAACTAACAATTGTGTGTGCAGCCCGGTGCTTTTCTACCTCGGCAAAAACTTTTTGTTTAATATCCAAACGTTCTACAACAACTTCGATCACCCAGTCAACGTCCTGCAGCACACTCATGTGGTCAGTCATATTCCCCGGTGTGATCAACTGCGCATTTTCTTTCACCGCAAGCGGCGCCGGCTTTTGTTTATGAAGCTGCTGAATTGCTTTACGACTTAAGCGGTTACGCACAGCTTCATCTTCAAGCGTTAAACCTTTCGCTTGCTCTTCATCATTCAACTCATTAGGCGCGATGTCTAAAAGCCAAACCGGAATCCCGAGATTTGCTAAATGTGCTGCAATCCCCGAGCCCATAACACCCGAACCGAGAACCGCTACTTTATTGATCGTGCGTGTCATTGTCTTCCTCCTCTATCTGTTTTGAATGAACAATCACTCATTTTGCTAGCGAAATGCGTTACAAATGGAGCAAATAAAAGTAAACCCGAATGAATGATCATTCATATCTTGTGAAAAATAAAAATGAATCGCTGTTCATCATCTACACTCATCATATAGTAATTTGATGTGTTTGGCAATATGGTTTACAGAAAATTTTTCATATTCTTATGCCTACATAAATTCATTTAACCTGTTCATACTATAACTGACTTTTTTCATAAGGAGGCGTTTATGTGCAACAACAGCAGCAAACCGGCAATCAGCAGATTATGCCCCAACCTCCCCAGGTGTTGACAGTAAAGGATGAGCTTTACTTAAAGGATATGCTCTCGTGGAATTTATTAGCAGCTAAGAAAGCTAATTTTTTTGCAGAGCAGTGTCAGGACCCGGAAATTCAGCAGTCTTTGCAGCATACGTGCGCCATGCATGAGCGGCATTATCATAAATTTCAGCAGCTGCTTGATCACCACGCTACTTCAGCAAATCAAATGAATTAAAGGTGGAATCATCATGACACAAAAGATTAGTAACCCGAAAACAGAAGTACCAACAGGACCGGCTATGAATGACCGTGACTTTATTAACGACCTCGTTGCAACAGAAAAGTATATGACAAGTTCTTACAGTATTGCTATGAATGAGGCCAGTCACGCACAGTTTTATAAAGAAATTCAACAAATCGCAAATGAATCGCAGGACTGCCAGCGTGATTTATTTAATATGATGTTTAAAAAAGGCTGGTACAGCTTTGACGCTGCCCAACCAGATCAATTGAAACAGGAATCCAGTCAATTCTCCGGATATAAAGAACAGCTTCCTACTACTCAAACCCATTAAAAGCAATCTCTTGTTACAAAGGTTGCTTAAAAACGTAAGCTGAGTGTGCAGACAATAGATAACGTGTTTGACTTACTTGAAATCGTTGAAGCGCTAACTATTGAGGAACCCCTCTGTCTGTAAAAACCTCGAAGCTTTGAGAAACAAAATGTCCCTGAAATTTCATGTCTTATTAATTTATCGACAGTCAAAAACAGCTGGCGCATATTGAAGCGCCAGCTGTCAGCGTGTAGACAAACTTTCAAGAAAAGCCGAGGCTGATGTCGCTTTTCGGCGGACGCTTGCACCCGCAGGGCACAAGTGCGACATCGGTTTGATCTACGCTAAAGCTTGATCTCACCGTGTCTTCTTAGCCCCCGTCACGGCCTCAACTTCCTCGGCAGAAAGTCACTGCCTGCGGGATTTTCGGCTCGCGCTGTTTTTGGTGGCGTCGCCGCCGGCGCTCGTCAGCCTTGCGTCATTTGCTGGTCATGAATTGTAGAGAGCTTTTTGCTCAAGCTACATGAATCAATTTCATCATGACACTTCATGAGCGATCAAACGAACCATATACAAATGTAAAAGTGACCAAAACAAAAGACGGCGACTCCCAGAGGATTCAGCGCAGGCTGAAGATCCACTTGTTCGATTGGAAATCAAATCGAACAAGTTAGCTGAAGCCAAGCCCTCGGGAAAGCGTCCGTCTGGGGTGAAGGTTACGTTCATGATTCGGTTTCTTCTCTTAATAGGGCAGCCCGCGGCGGTTGAAGCAGTAAGTTGTGAGTTAATGTTAAGTTTTGTACTTTGTCAACAGTTCATAAAACAGCTGGCGCATCTTCATGCGCCAGCTGTTTTTTTTACTTATCTTCATTATTATGCGCTTCGTTCAAGGCTTTAATTTCGTAAACGAGCTCTTTCATATTTTCCTTTGCATCTGGATAGCTTTCATTCCAATGTTTAACGAGCGGCGGCATTTGCTTAGAGATATAAGTGTATAAAATCCAGAGACGCACCTTTTCTTTCCGTTCCTCTGTCGCTTCACCAAGCAGCAGCTCTGTATATTTTTCTACAAGACCATCGACTTGCGCCACCAACTTCTCATCCATCAGTATCTGCCTCCTTTTGCGGAATTACAGCCTGCGCACGATTAACTCGCTCTAAGTGCAACGCCTGCTCAAGTGTTGGTTGAAACTGAATATTTAACGTACGACGCAGCTCATAAACCTGCCGGGCGTGAGCGGGGCGCAAACCTACAATGACAATTTCCGGCCCGAGATAACTCATGCTGCGTACGATGTTTTCAAGCACTTGAAAACCTTCGTCAGTAATATCCCCAACCCCTGTAAAGTCAAAGAAGACTAAATCATATCCCCCGCTATAAGCTCTTTGAAGCACATGGGTTTCAATCGTCTTCATCTTTTCAGCCTCTATATCACCAAACAGTGGGACAAGAGCTGTTTTTGAAGAAAGCGTAATAAACGGTGCGGACAACGCATTTTTTTCATCTATAATTTTCGACAGCTTTTCTTTTTCTTCATAAAGCTGAAAATTCGTGTCACGCAGCCGTCCGCGGAGACCTTCTAGTACTAAAGCTGACTGGTCATAAACATTCTGCTTCGGCACCACCACAACAACACCGTGCAGTTCGCTTTCCCAGCTCATATATAGATCGACAAGCTGAAACTTTTGATTTCTTAAATATAAATTTACTTCAACCGGTGATTCGGCTGTTTCGCCGCCACTTAAAAACGTTTGTAATTTTGAACGGCTTCCTTCTTCTACAAGCGTTAAAAAAGACGCTGCCTGTAAATATTTATCGACACCTGTGCCAGTCGTTGACGTGATTGTTAACCGTTTATCGATATAAAAACATGGCAGCGGAAACCCTTTATCAAATTGTGGCATTTGCAGTCCCCTCGTTTCCATCTTCCAACCAATTTTCCAGCGCCTCTAAAGAAGCGATCGTTGCTGCAGCATATCCTACCTGCGCACCCAAGTCATATATCAAAGCGGTACGACCGCTAATGATAATATCAGCATTCGTTTCCGCCTTCAGCGTTTCAACAGACGCCTTCAACTGCGGTATGCGGTAAGCAAGCGCTCCTGATAACCCTATAACTTGAGGCTGGAATTGAGCTGCATCTTTGAGCACATGCTCTAGTGGCAAAGTCGGTCCTAAAAACCGCACATGCCACCCGTACCTGCGGAAGATACTTGCTGCCATTTTTAACCCGAGGTAATGCTCTTCACCTTCTAAACAACATAAAAGCACACGTGGCGCTTCTGCTGCAGGCGGATCGCGGTGATCAATTTGAGCAAGCACAAAATCACAAACGCCCGTGGCCAAGTGCTCTTCGGCCACAGTGATTTTATTTTGCTCCCAAAGGTCCCCAACATGATACATCGCCGGAGTCATTACATGCTCGTATACATCCGTATGAGAAAAATGTTCGAGCGCCTTTTGTACATATAACAACGCTGCTACATCATCGCCAGCTAATAAATGCTCTGCAAACAATCGCGGCTCCAGCTCCATGAGGTCACCCCACTCTCTATATTCAACTGTTTTACGTTTCTAATTTCACTCGAGCTTGCTGCAAGTAATTCAAATAAGCTTCTGCTTCTTTCTGTGGCAAGCGCCCTGGAATGCTCTTCTCTAAACGCTCAAAGTTATCCACAATAAGATCTACACCAACCCCTCGAGACGTTAAGACCGTGACGAGCCAATCTGTATAATCTAAAAATATTTGAGCTTCCCCGGTACTGTAAGCCGTATATAAGTGATCTAAATGATGATAGTTATCTTCAATCGTTTTTTCTTTTCCGCGTTCCCCGAACTTATCCCACACCCACGGATAATCTTTATAAATTCCAGCTACAACTTCCTCAACAATACGTTCCTTTGACATTACTCAGCCACCACTTCATACTGAGTAACGGTTGGAACAATGCCTGCAAGCTCTTGATCAGGATAGTGTTTCTCCAAGTCATGAATTTCTTTAAAGTGATCACTTCGAACCCAAGTTAAATATTCTTCCTTAGAATCCCAGATCATATGCACGGTTAACTCTTCAGGCTTTTTATCGTTTTGCAGCAGTTGAAAACTTTGAAATCCGTCGACATTATCCACTTTGCGCGACCGATTACGGTAAATATTTATAACTTCTTCAGTTTTTTCTTTTGGAACAACAACCGTTGCAGTTACAATATACAATTGAAAACCTCACTTTTTTGAAGATAAATGACGATTGTAGCGATTTTAACATAAAAAGACATGCAGATTCGACAGTTTGGTTGGTCATTAATTACACCTTCCGCACAATTGATAACCATGCCGATAAGCTCCGCTCTATAATCTATAAAAAAACAAAAAGCACCCGTTACTTCATTAAGTAACGAGCACTTACTCATCCTGCACATTTAACACGGACTGAACGCTATCCATCTATGAGCTATGAACTTTCTTGGTTTGGCTGTTGTAAAAGCAGTAAACCATATAAAAACGAAAACATCATAACAGAGAATATGGCAATTTCCGCTACATGAATGGCATATGGCCCTGCTTGAACGATGCCAATGGCCAACAAACCGATAAATGCACTAAACGCCAGTACAATCCAGAACTTTGCGTAGTTTGTCATTCGTAAAACCTCCTTACTTTTTCTTATGATGGAATAGAATTTATTAGACGTACGTTGCTGGCAAAGGTTTCATTCCTTTTCCCTGAAAATAAAAAAATAAAACAACGGAGAGATCCCCCGCTGTTTTAGGTTACTCATCTATTCATACAAAAGTTCATGTGTGTGCGTCGCTATCATTTCAGGACCGTCAAAACAAGTACATTTTTGATAACCGTAAGCGTCAAGTAAAGCTTGAACCTCTCCTTCATTCAGCTTTGTGATGCGCTCGCTCGGCGGCAGCTTCAAGACGTTGCATCGATCGTTCATGAATGTTGTGCGGTGTACTTCTTTATGGTGATGATCCACCAAGAAACCAGCCACAACAATCCTCCTTTCTTTACCTTGAAACCGGTTACGCCTAATGAAACCGGTCTTCAATCGTAACACATAGGTTGCACTGACTCAAAACTTTTTTTAAATATGCTTAAAAACTTGTGTGAAGCTTCATAAGCACGAATGCCTCGTAACCTAATTCTTCTAAAGTTTTGTCTTAGGCCTAAAGGTTTAATGTTACAAATTTATTAAAATAATGTTTTTATAACAAGGTTTTGTGATAAACAGAAAATAAGACGATATTCGGCGTATTTCTTAATTATAAAAGAACGGTATCGATATGAAAGGAGCTTAAACAATGGAAAAGCAATTTAAGATTTTGGTTTGTGATAAGTTCGGTGAAGAGATTCAAACTGAAGTTTTCGCAGGGGAAACTGAACTTTTCATGGAAACGTTTGAAACAAAATCTAAAGCAAAAACATTTTATCACTATGTCCAGAGCAATTACCCTCACTGGTCTGTGAAAATGCTTCCGGCTGACTAATTTGTCTTTATACCTATCCTAAAGCCCCCGCTCTCAAACCGAAGAGCGGGGGCTTTTTTTCAAATCACAATATAATAAACAGCTGTAACAACCGCTGCATAACCAGATCCTGCTAGAAGCCAGTGGTATCTCCGTTTCACGAAACCCCACCTTTCTCTTGACCTGTAAACTTCAAACGCTGCAGCCGGAGGGCGTTTAATACAACAGATACAGAACTAAACGCCATAGCGGCACCGGCTACCCAAGGGGCGAGCAGACCAGCTGCTGCAATCGGAAGCGCAGAGGTGTTGTAAAGAAACGCAAAAAACAAGTTCTGCTTTATATTACGCATCGTTTTTTGACTAACAAGTAGAGCATCTGCTGCACTGTGAAGGTCACCACGCATGAGTGTAATGTCTGCTGCTTCAATGGCAATATCAGTTCCAGTTCCTATCGCCATCCCAATATCAGCAGCTGCGAGCGCCGGAGCATCGTTTAAGCCATCTCCGACCATCGCTACCTGGTGACCTAAGTTTTGAAACCGCTGGACTTCTGCACTTTTTTCTTCCGGAAGTACCTCTGCCCGGACATGCTTAATACCTGCACGTTCAGCAATTGCATCAGCTGTACGTGCGTTATCTCCTGTAATCATCACCACATGCATACCTGCTTGTTTCAAACGTTCAACAGCTGCTTTGGATGTTGGCTTAATCGTATCAGCGACTGCCACCATACCAGCAAATTCGCCATCTATTGCAACGAGCATCGCCGTTTTTCCTTCAGCTTCAAGACTTTCTTTTTCTTCTGCTTGAAAAGAAATGCTCCGTTCTTCTAGCAGCTTTTTTGTACCTACAAGTACCGATTTCCCTTCTACAACCGCCTCAATTCCGTGGCCCGGCAGTGAAGTGAAGCTTTCCGGCTGCTGCACACGCAAATGCTGGTCTTTTGCGCCTTGCACAATTGCTGATGCAAGCGGGTGTTCAGACGGCTGTTCTGCACTCGCTGTTATTTCTAAAAGCGCTGCTTCATTCCATCCAGAAACGGCATACACATTCGTAACTTGCGGTTCTCCTTCTGTGATTGTTCCGGTTTTATCCAGTAGGACTGTATCTACAGCTTGTGCCTGCTCTAAATATTCGCCGCCTTTGTACAAGACACCAAGTTCCGCAGCCCGGCCGGACCCTGCCATAATTGATGTCGGGGTCGCGAGCCCAAGCGCACACGGGCAGGCAATGACTAAAATTGAAATTGTCGGAATGAGCGCACTTTGTACACTCCCAGGATCGACAACGGTATACCAAGTGATAAACGTAACTGCAGCAAATGCCACCACCGCAGGAACAAAAATCCCAGAGACTTTATCCACCATACGTTGAATATCAGCTTTAGAGCCTTGAGCCTCTTCCACCGTTTTAACAATTTGGGCTAAGGCAGTTTCTTCGCCTACTTTGGTTGCTTCAATTGTTAAACCACCTGCCTGATTTAATGTTGCACCGACAACTTCTTCACCTTCCATTTTATCTACCGGCATACTCTCACCTGTCAACATCGATTCATCCACAGTTGAACTTCCTTCGACGATGCGGCCGTCTACAGGGATTTTTTCACCAGGCTTGATCAGCACACGATCGCCGCGAGCAACGTCTTCCACAGGCACTTCAACAACTTCCCCTTCGCGTAAAACGTTAGCTGTTTTGGCCTGTAAGCTTAACAACTTTTGAATTGCCTGTGAGGTCCGGCCTTTAGCCCGCGCTTCAAACAATTTACCGAGCACGACTAAAGTAATAATGATCGCTGCTGCTTCAAAATATAACTCAGGCATACCGCCGGTCTGTGTCCATTGATAACCTAAATAAATACTGTAAAAATAAGCAGCTGATGTCCCCATAGCAACTAATACATCCATGTTAGCTGATTTATTACGCAAAGCTTTATACGCCCCGGTGTAAAACTGCCACCCAACAATAAACTGAATCGGCGTTGCAAGCGCAAGCTGAATCCACGGGTGCATAAAAGCTTCAGGCACCCAAAGAAACGATGTGAATTCAAAATGGGTGACCATTGTCCACAAAAGCGGGAGTGACAAAATTGCCGAAAATAAAAACTTACCAAGCTGTTCCTCCGCTCGGTCCTCACCTGCTTCATTACTTTGCTGACCTTCTTTTTCTTTCAAGCCAAATCCAGCTTTTTCTACCGCATGTTTCATATTGTCAATCGATACTGCTTCACTATTATAAGTGACTTGTGCACTTTCAAGGGCAAGGTTTACATTCGCCGACTCCACCCCGGGAAGACGGTTAAGCTTCTTTTCCACCCTGTTTGCACAGCTCGCGCATGTCATACCGGTCACTTGAAATTCTTGTGTGTCTTTTTTTACCTCATAGCCTGCTTTTTCAACGCGCGCTTCTAACGTTTGTGCATCCACCACGTCCGGGTCATATGAGATTGTGGCCTGCTCAAGGGGCAAGTTCACATTTGCTTCTTCTACACCATCGGTACGGTTTAATACCTTTTCCACCCGAGAAGAGCAGGCTGCACACGTCATTCCTTCCACGTTAAAGCGCACTTGTTCACGACTGTTTTCGCTCAAAATCCACCCTCCTTTCTAATCAATCAGTTTTTTCATCACATTCATTAATTCTTCAATCGATTCCTCACCATTACCTTCTTGAATCGCCTGCCGAACGCAGTGACGGGTATGATCTTCTGTTAATGAAACAGCAACTTTATTCATGGCTGACTGTACAGCGGCCACTTGATTAAGGACATCTACACAATAGCGATCATCTTCAATCATTTGATGAACACCGCGCACCTGGCCCTCAATTCGTTTTAAGCGATTTAATAACTGTTGTTTGTTCGGTTGAACGGTGTGCCGGTCGGTCAAAGTAAGTCCTCCTTCGTATGACTCTATGATTTATAAACGAATCAATACATATACCCCGTATATGTATATTATCATTTGTGCTACGTGTGAGCAATATTTATACCCCTGCCCGTTATATGTATTATCTTCTCGCTGAAAATAAAAAATCCCTCCCTGCTGAAACAGGGAGGGACATTATACGTTAGGTGATATTAAAGTTCCGCCGGCTCCCATGTATGGGTAAGTTCAACGCCTGCAGCTTCAAGCGTTGTATAAACCGGGCAGCGGGCATCTGTTTTTTGCTGCAGTTCATCAATACGCTCTTGTGGTTCAGATGTATGAACTTTAGCGTGAACATGTGCCTTCTGAAAGTACGGGCGTACATCAGCTTGTCCCATTAAACCGCGCGGATCCAACTCCGCAGTTACATCAAAGGTAATGCCGTTTAATTCAAAATCAATTTCTTTAGCCACCATGTTTGCAATTACATTTTCACACCCTGCAAGTGAAGCAAGCAGGTTTCCTAGTGGATCCGGCCCTGTATCTTCCCCACCCATGTTTGGTGGTTCATCAATTGTGACTTGATGGTTACCGGTCGTCACTGTCGTCTGCATGTTCTGGGACGAACCCTTTGCTTGAAAAGTCATTTTTTGCGCCATTCTTTGTGCCTCCTTAAAATGAAAAACTCGTACACATCATATTTTTCCCTACGATTAACAGTTTGCAAACATTGCTTTTACGCACGCTTTTTGGTTAGAATAATCTTATTGGAAAGGAGCGAACAAGCTTTTGATAAACTTTTTCAAATATACGATGCAGAGCGAAAACGGTGCAGCCCGGTCTTTGGCTGTCCCGGCAGGCGTTATGTTTTTCTTGATGCTGATCACACTTTTCACTGTCAGCTTAACGCTGATCGCTGCACAAACCGAATCGCCAACGGTCGAAGAGAGCACTCCCGAAGTTCCAGCTGTTGAACCGATTCCTGACGAGTTTATGCCAGTTTATACGGAAGCTGCCGAAGCTTATGACGTCCCATGGGAAATGCTCGCTGCTATCCACCGGGTTGAGACGTCTTTTTCAAATGCTGATCCCATGGTGAGCGAAGCTGGGGCTGTTGGTCATATGCAGTTTATGCCTTGTACATGGACAGGCTGGAGCCACCCATCCTGCGAAAATCTTGGCGAAGGAGATATTCCAGAAGATGTGCAGACCGACCCTGAAGCCATTGCAACTTATGGCGGTTACGGAGTAGATGCTTCCGGCAACGGTAAAGCCGATCCATTTGATATCGAAGATGCGGTTCATTCAGCCGCTTACTACCTTGCTGCGAACGGCATGGCTGATGGCGCCGAAGAAGAAGCGTTATTTGTGTATAACCAAGCCGACTGGTACGTTGAAGATGTCCTTCATTATGCCGAAGTCTACAGTGAAGAAGCTGAAGATGCTGAGCTCGTGTCAGCCGAACAACTTCCTTAAAAAACCGGTGCCCGCTTGGGGCACCGGTTTTTCTTAATGTGTGCCTTCAACACGCCATACTTTATCCTTTTTTCGATAAAACCATAGCGCCATGAAAAACGAAGCGAGCCCAATTCCGATTAAAACGACAGCACTCCCGCTCAAAAGAGTCGGCACCTCCATAAACAACACAGCCCGCAGTCCCATCACCGCATATGTCATCGGAAGCCACCCATGTATCGTTTCAAGCGGAGAGGCGACCATCTCTACCGGAAAACTTCCGGAACTACCGCCGAGTTGTACAATTAATAAAAGGATCGCAATAAACCGCCCCGGATTATCTAGTGCACTCACGAGAAAAAAGATTAACCCCATAAATGATGCACTAATGAGGTAAGTCATAGCGATAAACCAACCTAGGTGCATCACATGTATCTCTAACACCTTAAGCATAAACAAAAGCAAAAACGAGGTTTGCAGCACACTAATCAAGAGCGCTGTTCCTACCTTGCCACTGTAATGTTCAAACCACGTATTGGCTTGCCCTGCCGGCTCGCGCAATGGATAAACGATTGTCATCGTCAACGCTCCTACATACAGTCCAATAGATATAAAATACGGCGCAAGCCCTTCACCATATGTTAAATCCTGTGATACTCCGCGATTAGCTGCTTCTACTGGCGCTGCAACCTGCAACTGCTGAGCTTCGCTTAAGTTTGCGTCCTGAATGGTTTCTTGTAACGTTTGCGTATTTTCACTCAGCTGCTTCTGCCCTTTAGAAAGCTCATCCAACCCTGCTGCGAGCTCTGAACTCCCCGCGGCTGCTTCCTGCGTTCCTTCTCTAATTGAACCGGCGCCTTCAGTTAATTCAATTGTTGCAACATGCAGCTCTTCTACAGCTTCTTCAACTCCAGCTGCCAGTCCTTCTGCGTTTGCATGCGCTTCTTCCGCATTTTTAAGCTGCGCTTCAGCTTCATCGACAGCTTGCTCACCGCGAGGCGCTACCTCTACTTGACGCAGCATCGTTTCAACTTCTTGAATCTCACCTGCTGCTTCATGCATACTGCTTTCTGCGGCTGAAAGCCGGTCAGTGATGTCACCACTCCAAGCCGATGCATTCTCTTCTGCACTTGCAGCACGCGCTTGAAACTCACCTGCTGCTTCTTCCGATGCCATTAGTGCAGATGACCATGGCTGTTCTTCATCTGCTTCAATTCCACTTAAACTTTCACGATACGCAGCAGCACTTGATTCAGCTGTTTCGAAGGCATCTGTCACACCATGAACTGTTTCATTAACGTTTTGCTTCAAGCTTCCGGTCATTTCTGCACCTTCAGTAAGCTCAATTGAAACCTCACTTAAGCTATCTGCCGTATTTTCTAAAACTGCCGCTGCCTCCGTTTCAGGCTCTGCAGCTTTAATTCTTTCCATTTCATCACGCGCCTTGCTCAACGCCTCACCTGTACGTTCGAGCGCTTGCTCATGTCCGCTTGCTTCCACTTGATCAACCGCTGTTGAAGCCGCTTCTTGAAGTTCTGTCATCCCTTGATAAAGGTCATCTGTACCTTCGTTTAAACGGTTTAAACCAGCAGATAATTCAGAGGTTTCTTGATAAGCTTCACGACCTCCATCAGCCGCATCACCGGCAGCTTCATTAATTGCGGCTACTGCATCATTTAAATCTTTAATACGTTCATCTGCTGCTTCAACATACACACGGGTTAGTTCTTCATTTAAGGATTCTTCCATCTCCGTTAATGCATTCTCGGCTACCTGCGAGGAAACAAAGTTTACTTCTTCGTTAATGTGATATTCTAACTGTGCCGCTTCCGGCAGTTCTTGATCAATGTCTGTAACGTTTTCTGAGAAGGAAGGCGGGATACGTACGTAAAAATAGTACGTTAATTGTTCAAGCCCGGCAGCTGCTTCATTTAACGATACAACTTCAAACGTAATCTCATCCGATGTGAGCGCCTCATCCACAAATTCCTCACCTACATTTACCTTTTCATCCTCTACAACGGCACCTTCATCATCGTTTACTAAGGCAACTGGAAGTTCATCAACCTGCCCGTACGGATCCCAAAAGGACCAAAGTAAGACGCCGCCGTACAATAACGGCATGAGCAGAATCCCTAACAGAGAGATAAGCAGCTTTTTCTGCTGAAAGATCCCCTGCCATTCTTTTAAAATCCCATGCATCCTTCCACCTCTTTGACTACAATTTAAATATGGTCACGTTATAAGAACACTATATAACAAGGTTTTGACCAATTCAATAAAATAGTCAAAGTGTCATTACTTATTCAAAAAGCCGGCACCTATCAAAAGGTACCGGCTGCAGCATATAGACAAACTTAAAAAAAGCAAAGGCTGACTTTGCTTTTCGTCGGGGATTTCTCACTCGTTGTTCTGTATAGGCGTCGCCGCCGATGCTCGTCACCCTTGCGTCATTTGATAGTCATGAATTGTAGAGACCCTTTTGATCAAGCAATATCTATATGAATTAATTTTATATCGAACCATATCCACTGGAAATGATTATCATCTGTAAATTGAAAAGTGACCGAAACGAAAGACGGCGACTCCCAGAGGGAAAAGCGCAGGCTGAAGATCCACTTGCTCGATTGGTTTTTAATCGAACAAGTTAGCTGAAGCCAAGCCCTCGGGAAAGCGCCCGTCTGAAGTGAAGGTTACGTTCATGATTCAGTTTTCACCCTCTTCATAGGGCAGCCCGCGGAGCTCGGAGTAGTAATCTGTGCATGAGTTTTAATTTTTGTACTTTTTCACTAAACAAAAGCCGGCACCTATCAAAAGGTACCGGCCGAGGCTGTTGTTCGGTTATTCATGTTTTTCAGTTGTGCTTTCATCAGTACGTGCAGCTTCTTCATCATAG
The DNA here is from genome assembly GCF_003014715.1 of Salsuginibacillus halophilus. Classification (GTDB taxonomy): domain Bacteria; phylum Bacillota; class Bacilli; order Bacillales; family Marinococcaceae; genus Salsuginibacillus; species Salsuginibacillus halophilus. Next base: position 13,321 of record NZ_PYAV01000008.1, on the reverse strand, counting down.
CTGAATTGCTCCACGCTGTTCTGCATATCTTCTGCAAGTGTTGCAAGCGACTCACTAGAAGAAGCGATCTCTTCCATCGAGGCAGTCTGTTCTTCAATGGAGGCGGAGGCTTCTTCTGTTCCGGCTGCATTTTCCTGCGCCATCGATGAAAGCTTGTTCATTAAGGCGACAATCTCTTCTTTTTTATCGATGACGCCACTGCTTGAAGATTCAAGCGACCCAACGGTATCTTCCATTTCTCGAATCGCCTCTGCCACTTCACGGAAAGCTTCTTCCGTTTCACTCACCTGCTCAGACTGTTCGGCAGAAGCCGCTTTCGTCTCATTCATCGAAGCTACAGCTGACTGCATTTGTGTATTCAGTGATTGAACGACTCCATTAATCTCTTCGGTTGAATTCCGGGACTGCTCTGCCAGCTTGCGAATCTCATCAGCTACCACCGCGAAGCCGGAGCCGGCCTCACCTGCGCGTGCCGCTTCAATAGAAGCGTTCAATGCTAAAAGGTTCGTTTGTTCAGCAATTTCTTGAATCACATCTGTTGCTTTAGAAATTTGAGCAGCATAAGCTTCCGTCTCTTTCATTACAGTTTCAGCTTCTCCTGCTGCTTGATCACTCGTTGCAGCCGCTGTTGTTAAATGACCAATCGCCGTTGAACCTTGATCTTTTGCAGCTGTAATGCGTTCGGCAGCTTCTTGAAGCTGCTGCACACCACTAATACTTTCATCAATGTGCTCACCAAGAAGCTGCATCTCACTGCTCCCTCGCTCAGTAGCATCCGATTGTTCTGTGGCCCGCTTTGAAATATCTTCAATCGTATTTGCTACTTCTTCTGCTGCTGTTGAGGATTGCTGGCTGACAGCACTTAATTCTTCAGAAGACGAAGCGACCTGCTCTGACGTTTGACCCATGCGTCGCAGCACCTGGGTAAAGCTGTGGCGAAGTCGCTCTGCTGAACGAACCATCACACCAACCTCATCACTGCGTGCCCCATACTTGTTATAAACGTTCTCCTCCCCTTGGCGTAAATCAAGCGATCCCAGCTGATCTAGCTGTGTCGACACCGCTTGAACCGGCTTGGAAATTGAACGAGCAAGTAAAATAATTGCACCAATTAAGATGAGCAGCAGCACAAAAGCAATGATTGCCACTTCAACCGCTGTTTCATCTGCCTCCTGGGTGATTTCATTTGTAGGGACGACGGTAGCAAACGTCCATGGATCACTCACCCCTTCAACATTTACAGGAATAAAGTTGTACAAACTCTCTGCATTAAGCAATCCTGATTCTGCTAAAAACGATGTTGATTCTCCATTTTCTACTGCCGCTTCCCACGCTGCCGAGTCCACCGTATCCGAAAGCGCTGCCCCTAAAACCTCCTCATCCGGATGAGCAGACACCATACCTTCATTTGTAACGAGCATCCCGTAACCGGAGTCATATAATTCAATATCGGCAACCATATCCTGCAAATTATCCATCGAGAAGTCGACACCCATCACGCCCAGAGTTTCCCCATCTACGATAATTGGGTACGTAACAGAAACGAGCATGATATCTTCTCCTTGCACCTCGTAAACCGTCGGCTCAATAATCTGTGGTTCACCAGTCTCCAACGGTTCAAAGTACCAGGCACTGTTCTCCATTTCAGGATCTTGATAAGTCGTATTTGTGGCTTCTAAAGCAGCATCTTCCCCCTCGGCCCCGCGGTTCCAGTAAGGTGCAAATCTGCCGTCATCGTTATGCCCCTCTGCATCTGTAAATGCTTCATCGTTTCCATCAAGTGCATCAGGCTCCCAAACCGTCCAGATTCCGAGCATATCTTCGTGTTCCTCTAAGGTATCACCTAAGATGTTAATTAAAAGTTCCCGGTCTGGTTCTTCTTCATTTTCTCTAACCGTTTCAAACGTATATGCCAGATTTTCGGCAAGCTCCAAGCCGCTGCCGATCTCATTAAGAGTCATCTCACTAAAACGTTCGGCTTGAGCTTCAGCATAATTTTCCGCCTGCTGTTCAGCTTGTCCATAAGTACTCCACATGACATATCCTACAGTTCCAATGAAAATAAGTAACACAATCGGCAGTAAAATCCATAAAATTCGTGCCTGGATTGACTTCACTATTAAAACTCCTTTAAGTATTGATCTAGGTAACCGATGACATTGTTTATCAGCAGTGTAAAAAGTTGTCGAATTTTAACTATTGAATACATACTCAATCATTATATATTGAACGATTTGAACATTCAACCATAGTCGTAGATTTTAAACATTAGTCACAGTTAAATAGACTTATCTTATTGTAAAAATAAGTATTTAAAATCACGTATAAAGTATGTGAATTTACAACCGGCCGGATGTCTTTCAACATACCGACCGGCAGATATTATTGTTGAACTCTCAAAACAAACGTCCATCCATGTTCTCACTGTCTTCTTCACCACGCGATTTTGTCCATGGCTGTCCGTCATCAGAGGCGCCGTAGCGTGCTACAGTATTCCACGTATCTTCAGCATCAAAATACGTATGATCTTCTGCTTCATCAATAAACCCTGTTGCCGAAAACGGCCGCTGCACCTCTTCTTCAACCGGACGATGCATCCAATCTTCACCGCGCCCGGCGTGTTCGATACATTCACTTGCACTTGGGTTGGCAAATAACCGCTCTTTTTTGATTTCTTCACCACACACCGTGCAGTATCCGTACGTTCCTGCTTCTATACGAGCAAGGGCCGCTTCAGCATCTTGTCTTGCAAGCTTACGGTGTTCATGCAGCGCTGTATCTTTTTCACGCTCAAACAACTCTGTACCTGTGTCCCCTGGATGATTATCAACGACAGATAATTCACTCGTTGTCTCTTCTTTAAAATTCCGGTCCTTTTCTTCATCACCAGCTGTAACTGCTTCTAAGCGCTCCTTTAACGCCGCGAGATCTTGATCATTCATGAGCTTTCATCCTTTTTTTGAAAAAGTTGTTGACATCCTGCGTGTCTAGTCTTTATGATAAGCCATGTACTTCATAAAAATTCATACGCCTTCGTTAGGTGAGGCTCCTGTGTAGGAGATATGCTGCTGCCCAGAAATGTCCAAAGACGCCAATGGGTTTAACAGAGGTCATCGAGATAAGGTGGCATCTAACGCAGTTGGATTCGATCCTATCCGCACAGTGTCAAAGCTCTACGAATGGAGGGTACCGTCACACGTGGGTTTTACAGCCCATGTTTGTTTTGATGTGCGCACAAGCACCGCCACTCTATTCGAGAGGCGGTGCTTTTTATTTACGAAATCACGTTTCGGCCGGTGTGATTGTAGGTATCCTAATGTAAGAGCTCGTCATGAACGAAGACAAGAAGGAACAGGGGTGAGCACATGAAGAAGCTCGATGAACGCACGAGAGAAGAATACGCAAATGATGTCATTGAAAAACTCCGAGCCGGCGACCAAGAAGGGTTTCGCGAAAGTTTTTTAGATCTGCACGCCATTGATCAACTCGGCATTTTTGATACACTTAACGCTTCTGACCGTAAGCAGATTTATACGTTTTTAACGCCAAAAGAATTCGCTGATATATTCCAGGAAATGGAGTACGAGCAACAGCTTGAAATTTCAAAAGAACTTGATGAAGAATATTTAGCCGGCATCACAAATGAGATGTACGCCGATGATGCAGCAGACTTTATTGGTCAGCTCCCGGAGAATATGCGGGATCAAGTCCTTGAAACGATGGACGATGAAGAGGCTTCTGAAGTTGAAGAACTTATGAGCTATCCGGATGAAACTGCCGGTGCCCTTATGACGAAAGAGTTCTTAAGCATTAAAGCAACAGACACAGTGAGAGATGTCATGGCTTTTCTGCAGAAGGAAGGACCGGAAGCAGAAACCATTTATTATTTGTACGTGATCAATGATGAAGAAGCGCTCGTGGGGGTACTCTCCCTTCGCGATTTAATCATTAATTCACACGACGAGCTTATCGAAAATTTAATGAGCACCCGCGTGATTGCAGCAAACGTTACTGATGATCAAGAAGAAGTTGCGAAGCTGATTGAAAAATACGATTTGCTTGCAGCCCCTGTCGTTACAGAAACGCGTAAGCTTGTTGGTATCATTACCGTCGATGACGTCATTGATGTTATTCAAGAAGAGCTTACTGAAGATATTGGTGAAATTTCTGCCGCCCGCGGTGCTACAGACGAAAATGTGACTGCATTTCAAGCCGCGAAAAAACGCTCACCTTGGATTGTTATGCTCATGGTTTTTGGCATGATTACTGCCGGCGTCATTGAACAGTTTGAAGGCACACTTGAAGAAATTGCGATTTTAGCAGCCTTTATTCCACTTATTATGGACTCAGCCGGCAATACGGGTACGCAGTCTTTGGCCGTTGTTGTCCGGAGCCTTGCAACAGGTGTCCTCGATAAAAAAGGTGTCGGCAAGACGATCTTCCGTGAGTTTCAAACCGGCATGATGATCGGGGTCGCTTCAGCAATTGCTCTTATTATTCTTGTCTCATTTTTGTATGGCAATCCAATGCTTGCAGTCGTCGTTGCAACATCAATCTTTATTTCATTAAGTATTGCCACAGTCGTAGGTACAATCTTTCCGCTTATTATTAACAAACTTAAGCTCGACCCGGCAATTGCTTCAGGTCCGTTTATCACGACATTAAATGATGTTATCGGCTTGTTGATCTACTTCTCAATTGCTACGTCGCTCATTCAATACTTGTAATTCAAAAAAGCCTGTCCGCTTATTGCGGGCAGGCTTTAGTGTATGTAGACAAATTTTTAAGAAAAGCAGAGGCTGAAATTGCTTTTCGGCTCACGCTGCTTTATTGGCGTCGCCGCCGGTACTCGTCAGCCTTGCATCATGGATGATAGAGGTTTTTTGATCAAGCAATAGCTGCATGAATCCATTTCATGACGATGCTTCATGAACGATCAAGCAAACCATATACATTGAAAATGCTTGTAATCTTTAAATTGAAAAGTAACCGAAACAAAAGACGGCGACTCCCAGAGGATCAAGCGCAGGCTGAAGATCCACTTTTTCGATTGCAATTAAATCGAAAAAGTTAGCTGAAGCCAAGCCCTCGGGAAAGCGTCCGTCTGGCGTGAAGGTTACGTTCATGATTCGGTTTTATAGGGCAGCCCGCGGTTCGGAGCATTAAGCTGTTCGTGAATATTAGATTTTGTACTTTGTCGTTTGCAAGCAGTTTTTTAAATTTAAGCGTTTAACAATCAGATCCCGAGCAATTACAGTAAGAGAACGAACCCTATACCAAATAACAGAAGTGACCCTGCCATTGAAAGCAGGACATAGGAGGCAAGCGCCCCGTATTTTTTCTCTTCTAATAACTTAACCGACTCCACACTAAATGTTGAATAAGTCGTAAAGGCCCCGAAAAAGCCAATGACTACAAATAAAAATAGCGGGTCTTCATAGGCACCTAAAGGAACACCTTCATACATCCCACCTAAAAACAACCCTAACCCGAAAGCGCCGGCTAAATTGACAAGAAGCATCGGGAGCGGAAACGGCGCATGCCAAGTACGATCTCCGATCCAGCGTCCGGCAAGGTACCGTGCCACACCACCTAACGCACCACCAACAAGCAACAATATTAAGTTCATGCACGCTCACCCCGCTTTACGTGCCCGCGGCTTGCAAGCTTGTGCCCTAAAATCATTCCAAGCAGCGCACAACTGATGCCGCCGATCAAAGTGATCCCATTATAGATCATTACAGCAGAGATTGATTGTTCAAAAGCTAAATAAAATGTATCTGAAGCATATGTAGAAAAGGTTGTAAAACCGCCGCACAACCCTACACCTAAACCAAGCTTCAACCATTCTGCCGGAACTTTCACGAAAAAGTAACCTGTAAGCGCACCAAGCACCAAACTTCCCATTGTATTCTCAAGTAACGTCCCAAGCGGATAGCCCGTCTCTAGCGTCCATAAGTTTAAAATGTACCGCAGCAAAGTTCCTGCTGCGGCACCTAGTGCAATTGCGGTAACATTTTTGAACATAATGCGGATCGTTCTCCTTATACCACTGGATCGATATGCTCAAAGTCTACAGCTAGTTTGTCTGATAAGCCGATTGAATTTAAGTATTCAACGACTTCTTCGTGTTTTGGATGGGGTCCGTACGCCTCTAACGCCTCTTTGGATTCAAAACGTGATGTTAACGCAAACTCAAAACCTTGGCTACGCTCAGAAAAATTAATACCTGCTTTCATTTCAAGAATCCCTGGAATTTCATCTTTTAACTGCTCTAAACGGCGTGCCCCTTCTTGCATTTGCTCAAGTGTCGTTGCTTCATTAAACTTCATAATTACGATGTGTTCGATCATTTTGAATCTCCTCCTATTTCATCATCTGCGTTTTTAAGCTGCGAGGCCTCATTAAAGAATACCTTATAAGCGTTTTGTACAAACATAATCACCGTTAATGCGACAGCCCCAGAAACACCAAGTAAAATCGCAATTTGATATTCAATCGCAATGACCGGGTCTACACCTGCAAGGATTTGTCCCGTCATCATACCCGGTAAGAAGACAATCCCTGTACCGACCATCGCATTGATCGTCGGTAAAATCGCTGAATCAAATGACTGGTTCACAATCTTTCTTGTCGCTTCTTTCGGCGTCGCACCAAGCATTAAAGCAGCTTCCACCCGGTGACGCTGGTCTTTCATACCATCAAGCAGCGTCTGCACGCCCAAAGTAACCCCGGTCATCGAATTCCCGATAATCATTCCGGCAATCGGGATAAAATAACGTGGATCATACCACGGCGAGAACTGGATCACGATAAAATTGAAATAAAGCAGGCTGAAAATTGTCCCTCCGAGCATCGAATACGCCACCATCCATTTTAACCGCTTAGACAACTCTCCCCGGACGCGCTTAAATATATTATAAATGGCAAAGGTGACCATGACTAGTACAATGGCTGTCGTGATGAACGGATTTGGGTTTTCAAACACATACATTAAGATATAGCCCACAAGAAGGAGCTGCAGCGTCATCCGAATCGTTGAAATTAAAATTTCTCTCTGCCGTGGAATCCGGCGTACTTTTACAATTGCAAGTAAAATTAAGACAAATCCGTAAGCTGCAGCGAGCTGCCAAAGCGTTAAATCGATAATGCCATCATTCATTGATATCACTTCCTTGAAGCGTAAAAGGGGTTACATCAAAAATGGTATCAGCAAATGTTTCTGCCACTTGTTGATTGTGCGTAATAAACACCATCGTTCCTTCTTGACGCTGCACTTGTGACACGACCTGCCCCATAATATCGAACTCAAGCTTCTCATCAAGTGCTGATGTTGGCTCATCAAGCAAGTAAACTTCCGGTTTCATCAACATCATCCGTGCCAGGGCAAGCCGCTGCTTCTCTCCCCCTGACAACCGGTTGGCTTCCTGCTCCAGACTATGACGCAAACTAAACGCTTCAAGCTGACGCTTTATTTCGCCTTCATCTGCCTCTTCAAGTTCAGCAAAAGCACGACCAGCCTCAGCATTCTCACGTACCGTATCACCGAATAACACTGGATCTTGAGCAAGCATCACAACTTCACGCCGCAACTGAATTGGATCTATTTCTTCCATCGGTTGATTTTTATAATAAATACGGCCATGGTCCGGCGTTCGCAGTCGGTTCATCACCTTTAATAAGGTCGATTTACCGCTGCCGCTCGGGCCGGTAATACATGTGATTTTCCCAGCTTCAATTTGCGCATCATCAATCTTAATAATTCCGTTAACGAGCACTTGTTCAAACGTAAACACCTTCATCCCTCCATCGTAAAGCGCAACATAAAAAACCTGCTGCTTGAGCAGGTTTTTGCGAATTGATATCAGCCATTTAATTTTACCGGATTTTCACTATGAAATCCAACGCTTCAATTTAATGCGCCGGGAAGAATACCATTTGTACAGCAAAGATGAGTGCTAACACATAAAGGATCACTGGTACTTGTTTCCCTTTTCCACTTACAAGTTTCATTGCCGGGTAAGCGATAAAACCTGCGGCAATCCCTGTTGCGATACTTGATGTTAATGGCATCATTAAGATGATTAAAAATGCCGGAAATGCTTCATCAAACGTTTTCCAATCAATTCGTGAAAGTCCTTCCATCATTAAAGAACCGACGATAATTAATACCGGAGCCGTAATGGCAGGCAAGTCTGCGATGGCTGAAACAAGCGGTGAGAAAAAAACGGTCAATAATAAGAGCACCGCAGCTACTAAACCGGTTAGTCCGCTCCGGCCACCGGAGGCAACTCCAGCGGATGATTCAATGTAAGCTGTTGTCGGACTGGTACCAAGCATACCGCCAACGGTTGTAGCTGCCGCATCAGCCCCAAGCGCCGGCTTTGCCTTGTCGAGCTTACCTTCTTTCATTAAACCGGCTTGTTCAGCAACACCAATCGTTGTCCCGGTCGTATCAAATATAGTCACAAGTAGAAAAGCAAGCACGACCATGTACAAGCCATGTGTAAATACACCAGCTACGTCTGCAGCCATGAGTGTAAAGGCCGGTGGCGCACTCACAACACCGGTAAAAGAAAGCATGCCAAACGCATAACCAACACCGGCTGTCACAAGCATGCCGAGAAATAAAGCTCCTTTCACCCCGCGTGCCATAAGCAACAAAGTGACAAATAAACCAAGCAGCGTAAGCACAACCATAGGTGCCTGCAAATCTCCAAGCGTCACGAAAGTCTCTTCGTCAGGTACAACTAAACCGGACATTTGTAAACCTAAAAATGCAATAAATAAACCAATGCCACCTGTAATTCCGTATTTCAAGGCATCAGGGATCGCTTGGACGAGCTGCTCTCGCACACGGGTGAGTGTTAAAACAAAAAAGATCAAACCGGCGATCACTACCGTGCCAAAGATCACTTCATAGCTTAATCCTTCAGTTGCAACAACACTGGCAAAATACGCGTTCATCCCCATACCTGGTGCAATCGCTATTGGGTAATTCGCCCAAAATGCCATCAACAGTGTACCAATGACCGCTGATATGATTGTCGCCATGAACACTTGATCAAATGGAACACCTGCACTCGATAAAATGGCCGGATTTACAACGACGATGTAAACCATCGTTAAAAACGTTGTAAAACCTGCAAGCGTTTCGGTTTTTACGTTCGTCTTCCGCTCCTCTAGCTTAAACCATTCCTTCACGATAAACCCCTCCGTTACACCTTGACCTGCGGCTACAAAAAAGCATACCGCACGTAGTCAGGCGTTACGGCGCCCGGTAGAAACTCTCGATCCGATTATCAAGAATATACGAACGATCAAAGGAAATTATGTATTTATCATCCGGAATTATCATAAAACGAATGATAGTTTTGCGTCAACCTTTTTTCGTTCGCTTTTTATTCCTGATCCAGCTATCGACTACAAATACAGCTACAGCAAATGAGAGGCCTAGCATAATGAGCGAGGAAGCTATGTCCTCTCCGTCGAGTAAAGGCATCACATAGCGAAAAGCATTCGCTGCGAGTAGCATTAGCACAACCGGGTACAACCAACTGACCATCATCTTCCTCCTTTCGATCCTTACGTTATTTTACCGCTTCATTTAGCGAATGTCCTCTCACAGAACATTTTAAAAATAAAACCCGGCGGCGGCCGGGTCAACTTGTAGACAAACTTTTAAGAAAGCGAAGGCTGGCATCGCTTTTCTGCCTGCGGAATTTTCGCACTCGTTGTTGTGCGAAGGCATCGCCGATGATGGTTAGCTTTGCGTCATTCGATAGTCATAAAAGGTAGAATTAATTTTGATCAAGCAATAGCTACATGAGTCAACTTCATCATGACGTTTCTTGAAAGGTAAAACGAACCATATACATTGGAGATGATTGATGATCCGCAAAATTTAAAAGTAACCGAAACGAAAGACGGCGACTCCCAGAGGATCAAGCGCAGCCTGAAGATCCACTTGTTCGAATGATTTCCATTCGAACAAGTTAGCTGAAGGCAAGCCCTCGGGAAAACGTCCGTCTGAGGTGAAGGTTACGTTCATTTTTCGGATTTTATCTTCTTAATAAGTTCGTCCGCGAAGATCGGAGCAGTAAGTTGTCCGTGAATTTTAGGTTTTGTTCTTTTTCGACAGTCTGAAACCTTACACTGGCCGGATTTTACTAAAACTAAATTTTAAATTTACGGACAGACTGCTGTAAGCTCTCTGCCATTTGAGCGAGTGTGTCTGCAGCTGATGTGATTTCTTCCATGGTAGCATGCTGTTCTTCGGCAGAGGCTGCAATGTTTTCTGTATATTCAGCAGAACGCTCAACCATTTCTGCCGTTTCTTCAGCGTTTGTCACCATGGTATCTGAATAACCTGTTACATGTTGCACTAAGGAGGTTACTTCATTCACCTGTTCACTTACATTTTGAATCGCTGCTGTGATTTCGTTAAAAGCTTCTCCGGCTTCATCCACGTAAGCTTTACCTGTTTCAACCGCTTCGTGCCCGGCTGAAATGGATGACACTGAAACATCAATGTCTTTTTGGATGTCTTGAACCATTTTATGGATCTGCTCGGCCGACTGCCCGGACTGCTCAGCAAGCTTACGAACTTCATCAGCGACCACAGCAAATCCTTTCCCATGCTCGCCGGCACGAGCTGCTTCAATCGCGGCGTTTAAGGCCAGTAGGTTCGTTTGTTCTGAGATATCCGTAATTAACTGGATAACCTGCGTGATTTGCGTTGATTTTTCCCCAAGGCTTCGGACAACTTGCGAGCTTTCATCGGTCTTTTGTTTAATTTCATCCATTTGCTTGACCGTTTCAGCCACAACTTGCTCTCCTTTTTCCGCTTTATCAGCAGACTGCATCGAAGCTGTGTTCACAGATGAAATATGCGTTGAGATCTTTTCCATCCCGGCTGAAATTTCCGCAGTTGTCTCTTTCACTTGGTGAGATTGCGCCGCCTGCTTTTCCGATGTATTTGAAAGTTCCTGGGTGGAAGTTGCAATCCCTTCTGTTGCTTTGCTCGTCTCGCTGGCACTTGCGGTCAATTCCTCTGAGGCTGCAGAAACTTGATCAGACGTTTCAGTAACTTGTTGCACAAGTGACTTTAAATTGGTCTTCATATTATGATATGCACCTGCCAACTGACCAATCTCATCATGAGAGCGATCATCAATTTCAGTTGTGAAATCCCCATCGCCGGCGTGCTGCAAGGCTTGACTCATATGATTCAAGCGCGCCCCCATGCGCCTTGTCATCCAAAAAATGATCCCGCCAATGACAGCAATTCCTACAAATAAAGCAATAAAAACAGCACCCATAATCGAATTGACGGTATCATTAATATACTCTTGAGATGTACCGACAAACAACATTCCGACAATGTCATCGTCTTCATTCATTAGCGGCAGATGAGCCGTTTGCATATCTGTACCGAGAATATCTTCCTGCCCATACAAACGGTTGCCTTCTTCTAAAACCACCTCAACCGCTCTACCTTCAGCCGGCGCGTCTAAAGCGCGCTCGCCATCAATGAGTAATGTTGTGGTAACCGGCTCCCGTTCACGAAAAATCGTTACTAGACTGCCTGAAGTGTCACCAATCTCATCTACAACATCTTCGTTTTCTTCAATTAAAGTATCACCCTTATACAATTCACCGTCATCAATTTCCCAAGCGCCACCATCCACATTTTCAAGCATCGAATTGGCAAGCTCCAGGTCGCTTTCCGCCTTTTCTCCAGCCGCCTCTTCTACACCTCCGACAACTTGCTGCTGCGTAACAACTGCAATAACAAGGGCTAGTAAAACGATGAGGGATAAAACGGCAACGTTCAGCTTCGTGCCGATCCCCCACTTTCGAATCATACTTTTCAACTTTCATCCTCCTTCTTATGATGTTTTTCCGGTTATTCACGCCCGAACCACGTTGATTTATAAAACCGCAACGAGTGATTCATAGTGCCTGCGTCCATTAACTATTGCTTTTAAAAGTAGGTTTGTTAAATTTATGTAACACCATGAACCATTGCACTTTATCACAGGAAAACATTCGAAACAATAAAAAAATTTATTAGGTAAGCAGTTTTTTTGGCTTCATTCGATAAAACCTCTACAATCGAATGCGGGAAAAGAAAATTTCCAACCTTGTGAAGGAGGCTCTTCATGAATAAATTGAATCAAACGCCACTTTCTGTACTGAATTTAGCCCCTGTCGCCCATGACGATACGATGCGCGACGCAATGAATAAAAGCACAGACCTTGCCCAGCATACTGAATCTCTTGGCTACCAGCGCTTCTGGCTGGCAGAACACCATAACATGGATGGTATTGCAAGTGCGGCCACTTCGGTTTTAATGAACCACGTTGCCGAGCACACCTCATCGATCCGTATCGGTGCCGGCGGCATTATGCTGCCAAATCATGCCCCACTAACAATTGCTGAACAATTCGGCACCTTAGGAACGCTGCACCCCGATCGTATTGACCTTGGCATCGGACGGGCACCAGGCACGGATCAACTGACCGCCCGCGCACTTCGGCAGAGCGGCGGGGGTGCTGAACAGTTTCCAGAGATGCTGAATGAGCTTATCAACTACTTCGAAGCTGACGCGCCACAGCGGGTGGAAGCTTACCCAGGTCGCGGTGTCAATGTACCCGTCTGGCTACTTGGTTCAAGCAGCTTCAGTGCAAGACTTGCCGGACGGCTTGGCCGACCGTTCGCTTTTGCTGCACACTTTGCTCCGGCACAGATGATGGAAGCTTTAAAAGTGTATCACGAAAACTTCCAGCCTTCTGCTCATTTAGATGAACCTTATGCCATGGCAGCAATTAATGTGCTCGCTGCTGATACGAACGAAGAAGCAGAATACTTGGCCACATCACTTTATCAAAAGTTTGTAAACTTAATGCGCAATCAATCACTTCGCACCCAGCCGCCGGTCGAAACAATGGAAGGCATCTGGCATGACCGCGAAAAGATGGCTGTACAGGAAATGTTGAAATACAGCTATATTGGTGACGCAGCGCGTATTAAACAACAACTTGAGAACTTTATTGAAACAACGAAAGTAAACGAAGTTATGATCTCAACCGAAGCTTATGACCACGAAGCGACGAAACGCTCCTTTGAAATTACCGCCGCTTTAACACATGATCAATAATGATATAAGAAAAGCCGGGATGCGCTCAACATCCCGGCTCTTTCTATATCAAGTTACACTTAATGGACTCCTGTCAATAAAGTGGACACTATATGCCACAGATTGGCACATTTATAATTGCAATCTGCTGCTTAATTTTCTCAAAAAACGGGGCTCTC
>NZ_PYAV01000007.1 GCF_003014715.1 Salsuginibacillus halophilus | reverse complement strand
GCCAGGAGCATCGCTGGGTAGCTACGTGCGGCCGGGATAAGTGCTGAAAGCATCTAAGCATGAAGCCCCCCTCGAGATGAAATTTCCCATCACGTCAAGTGAGTAAGATCCCTCGAAGATGACGAGGTTGATAGGTCGGAAGTGGACGTGTGGTGACACATGGAGCTGACCGATACTAATCGATCGAGGGCTTATCCTATAGACACATTTACGAACCAAGACGCAGATCATTGTGGAAGCAGTTGTCGGTTATCCAGTTTTGAGCGAACGACGCTCATAAAAAAATAAATTTTCTCTTGCATAACTAAGAGATTTATACTAAAATAATAAATGTCTTCGAAAGAGAATAATATTCCACAGTAGCTCAGTGGTAGAGCCCTCGGCTGTTAACCGAGTTGTCGCAGGTTCGAATCCTGCCTGTGGAGCCAATTGGAGAGCTGTCCGAGTGGCTTAAGGAGCACGATTGGAAATCGTGTAGGCGGCAACCCCGTCTCGAGGGTTCGAATCCCTCGCTCTCCGCCATTTAAAGCGCGGCCCGTTGGTCAAGTGGTTAAGACACCGCCCTTTCACGGCGGTAACAGGGGTTCGAATCCCCTACGGGTCACCAATTTGGAGGATTAGCTCAGCTGGGAGAGCACCTGCCTTACAAGCAGGGGGTCGGCAGTTCGATCCTGTCATCCTCCACCATAGAAACAAACATTTTATAACACCGCGGGGTGGAGCAGTCAGGAAGCTCGTCGGGCTCATAACCCGGAGGTCGCAGGTTCGAATCCTGCCCCCGCAACCAAATAAGGGCCTGTGGTGTAGCGGTTAACATGCCTGCCTGTCACGCAGGAGATCGCGGGTTCGATTCCCGTCAGGCCCGCCATTATTTTTATTTCTCTGGCTCGATAGCTCAGTCGGTAGAGCAACGGACTGAAAATCCGTGTGTCGGCGGTTCGATTCCGTCTCGAGCCACCATCTATAACGACAATGCCGGCCTAGCTCAACTGGTAGAGCAACTGACTTGTAATCAGTAGGTTGGGGGTTCGAGTCCTCTGGCCGGCACCATTGCTTCAAAGTGAGAACATGCAGTTTGAAGTTTAACGGAGGGGTAGCGAAGTTGGCCAAACGCGGCGGACTGTAAATCCGCTCCTTCGGGTTCGGCGGTTCGAATCCGTCCCCCTCCACCATATATAGGGGTATAGTTCAAAGGCAGAACGGCGGTCTCCAAAACCGCAAGTGTGGGTTCGATTCCTACTACCCCTGCCAATACTTATGGCGATTGTGGCGAAGTGGTTAACGCACCGGATTGTGGCTCCGGCATGCGTGGGTTCGAATCCCATCAATCGCCCCATTTTAATCGGTGGGCTATAGCCAAGCGGTAAGGCAATGGGTTTTGATCCCATGATGCGCTGGTTCGAATCCAGCTAGCCCAGCCATGCGGAAGTAGTTCAGTGGTAGAACACCACCTTGCCAAGGTGGGGGTCGCGGGTTCGAATCCCGTCTTCCGCTCCATTTTTATTTTGTAAGAACTTTTTTTACGACCAAACATATGATGGTATTGTTGAACATTTTCGGCGGCATAGCCAAGTGGTAAGGCATGGGTCTGCAAAACCCTGATTCCCCGGTTCGAATCCGGGTGCCGCCTCCATCTTACATCCCCATCCACGCCGGGGTGGTGGAATTGGCAGACACACAGGACTTAAAATCCTGCGGTTGGTCTACAACCGTGCCGGTTCGAGTCCGGCCCTCGGCACCATTTTTATGTAAATAGGGCGATGTGGCGGAATTGGCAGACGCGCTTGACTCAAAATCAAGTGTCCTCTGGACGTGTGGGTTCGAGTCCCACCATCGCTACCATATTTGCGTACATAACATAACACGAACACCCTTGCTGAAAAGCAAGGTTTTTTTGTGTTCAATATCATCAGTTTAAGAATTGACCATTAAGTTTCATAACATGTATAAAGCTCTATGCAAACTTACAGAAATGTGGGAAGATAAAAAAAGTATTATTTCGGGTGTCGATTCATCTCTGTTGAAGCGGCCGCAATTAATGGAGGCTACAGTGTGAAACATTTTTTATCTTTTTTAAAGCCGTACCAGCTGCCGATCTGGATTGCAATGTGCTTGATGTTGTTTGAATTAAGTGTTGAACTGGCTCAACCTTTTATTATTTCCCGCATTATTGATGATGGCATTATACAGGAAGACATGTCCGTTGTGCTCACCTGGGGAGGTGTGCTCGTTGGTATGTCTTTTATTGCATTTGCAGCAGGTGTTATTAATTCGTTTTATGCGGCTCACGTCAGCCAAAGCATTGGATATCAAATTCGGCAGCGTTTATATGAACGCGTGCAGTCATTTTCTTTTTTAAACTTTCAAGCGTATCCTGTCTCTTCATTATTAACGCGGATGACCAATGATATTACGCAAATTCAAAACACGATCTTTATGAGCCTGCGTATTATGATGCGCGCACCGCTCCTTGTGTTTGGTAGTGTTGTTATGGCGATGATCGTAAATATACAACTTGGTCTGGTTTTATTGTTTAGTGTTACGGTTTTGATTATCTTTTTAGGTTTTGTAATGGTGCGTGCGAGCGAACGCTTTAAGCAGGTTCAAAAACAAGTAGATGAAGTGAACCGGAAAGTGAAAGAAAACATTGCTGCTATGCGTCTTATTAAAGTGTTCCGCCGGCATACATTTGAAAAAGCAAACTTCCATGATTCCGCCGGCGTCTTAAAAGAACGAATGGTTAAAGCATTGAAGACCGTTGAATTCAGTATGCCGGTTATCTTGTTATTTATGAACATGAGCATCATGGCTATTTTATGGTTTGGTACTGTGCAGGTGAATACTGGTGGCGCAAGTGTTGGTGAAGTCGTTGCGATCATAAACTACGCAACTCGCATTATAGGAGCAATTTCTGTATTTGCGATGATTATTATGGTCTTCTCAAGATCACATGCTTCAATTCAGCGGGTGGGAGAGATTCTTGATACTGAAGATGACATTCAAGATCTCGGCTATCAACAGGGTTCACAAGGTAACAGCAATATTGCTTTTGAAAATGTCACTTTTCGTTATCCAGAAAGCCCGCAGACGGTACTTTCTAATGTTTCTTTTCATGTCAAACCTGGAGAGCGCGTTGCTGTTATGGGGGCAACAGGTGCTGGGAAGACGACTTTATTTCAATTAATCCCGCGGTTATACGAAGCTGAAACTGGACGGGTGTTGATCAATCACCGGCCGGCCGAAGATTACTCTCTGCAACAACTACGTCAAATGATTGGTTATGTATCGCAGGAAACGGTGCTTTTTACAGGAACGATTCGTGAAAACATTGCCTGGGGTAAAAATGGTGCGTCCGATGAAGAGATTGTGCAGGCGGCACAGGCGGCGCAAATTCACGATACGATTGTAGAACTTCCGGATGGTTATAATACACGGCTTGGCCAGCGTGGCATTAATTTATCCGGGGGACAGAAGCAGCGGATTTCAATTGCCCGTGCGCTGCTGCGAGAGCCGGCCATTTTGCTGCTTGATGACAGCACAAGTGCACTGGACATGAAAACGGAAGCTCGTCTCATGGAAGCACTGCAAGCTTACCGTTGTACAACGCTAATGATTACGCAAAAGATTCAAGCGGCAGCGCGTGCTGATAAAGTCATCTTGTTAGAGGATGGTAAAGTAACTGGTGATGCTCATCACGAAAAGCTCTTAGCGCAGTCTGAACTGTATGCCAAAATCGAAGCTTCACAAGTAGGCCGGGAGGTGAAAGATTATGCGTAACGCGTTCTTAGCACCGTTTCGTTACCCTCGTTACACGAAAGAGATCGAAGCTGAAGAACAGGAAGAGACAAAGCCGAAAGTACAAAACTGGCGCTTTACGCTTAAGCAGCTCTGGGCATACTTAGCCGCCTACAAAGCCAGGCTTTTGTTTGTCCTGCTCATGGTGATTTTAAGTTCGTTCTTTGCACTGGCCGGGCCGTTTATGGTTGGTATGGCAGTAGACCATTTTATTGAGGCTGGTCAGCTTGATGGGCTTGGGTTGTTTTTAGCAGGCTTAGCTGTAATTTATGCTGGTCATTCACTATCAGTCTGGCTGCAGAATGTTTCTATGATCGAAGTTGCACAGCGCACGGTTTATCAACTTCGTACGGATTTATTTGCCCGTTGGCATGAGCTTGAAGTTCCGTTTTACGATAAAAAGAAGCATGGCGAACTCATGTCGCGCATGACCAATGACATTGAAAATGTGAGTAATACATTGAACTCTTCCTTCATTCAAATTATGTCGAGCATTCTCATTTTAACAGGGACTTTAAGCGTCATGCTCTGGCTGAGCCCACTTTTGACGCTTGTGACAATGGTTGTGATCCCTGTGATGTATATTGGGATGAAGTGGATAACGAAGCGGACAAACCGGCTTTTTAAAGCGCAGCAGCGTAACATTGGTGCACTCAACGGTTATATTGAAGAAACCCTCGGCGGGCAGGAGATTGTAAAAACGTATTCACAAGAGCCGCACGTCATTTCAGCCTTTGAAAAACGAAATGCCCGTCTGCGTTTGTCAGGATTTTGGGCACAAACCATTTCAGGATTTATCCCGAAATTGATGAACTCATTAAACAATTTCAGTTTTGCGATTATTGCTTGTGTAGGTGGTCTGTTTGCGCTGAACGGCATGATCACCATTGGGGTTATTGTTATTTTTACAGAATACGCCCGTCAGTTTACCCGACCGTTAAATGATCTTGCCAATCAATTTAACACAATTCTTTCGGCGATCGCTGGTGCAGAGCGGGTGTTTGCCATGATGAAAGAAACGTCTGAATTTCACGGGGAAGACAATCTGCCTGATTACGTTCCTGCTGGTGGAAAGATTGAATTTGACCGGGTCAGTTTTTCTTACAACGGCACTGAAAATACGATGGCAGATGTCTCTTTTACTGCCCGCCCCGGTGAAACGGTTGCGTTTGTAGGTCCCACAGGTGCCGGTAAAACGACCGTCATCAATTTACTAGCAAGGTTTTATGAATACCATGCCGGTGCTGTTTATGTGGATGAGCAGGAAGTTAAGAGTCTAAACCGGTCGAGTCTTCGGCGGCAGATGGCATTTGTACTTCAAGATTCTGCGTTGTTTCAAGGAACGATCCGGGAAAACATCCGTTACGGCCGGCTTAATGCCACAGACGCCGAGGTTGAAGAGGCTGCAAGGCTGGCAAATGCAGATGGTTTTATCCGCTCATTTACAGAGGGGTATGAAACGAAACTATCGCAAGAAGGCGGAGGCTTAAGCCAAGGACAGCGCCAGTTACTTGCTATCGCGCGAGCACTGCTTGCCGATCCGTTAATCCTTATTTTAGATGAAGCAACGAGCAGTATTGATACGGTAACCGAGATTAAAATTCAAGAAGCTTTAAGCCGCTTAATGGAGGGGCGCACAAGTCTTGTCATCGCCCACCGTTTAAATACCATCCGGCGTGCAGATCAGATCATTATGCTGCAGCAGGGGCAGGTCGTAGAGCGAGGGACGCATGAGGAACTTGTTGCTCGGCGCGCGGCTTATTACGAGATGTACCAACAGGGTGATGAGGCTGTGTGACGACAGTTCATAGAACAGCTGAACGATTAAACCCACAAGGCGCACGCCTTGTGGGTTAACTTAAACAGATTTTTTCTTCATTCGGTATTTCATTTGATTCCAGCGAAAGTAAACCACACAGCCGACACAAAAGCCGCTTAGTGCGGTAACAGCTGCGATTGTTACCATGCCTGCAAACACATAGCCAAACCAGTGACCGAAAATAAATAAAGTTAATAAACTTAAGCCGAGCATAAAGGCAGCAAGGGTTAAATTAAACCGCTGCAGTTTCACATGTTCGGTTTCAGCATTTGGAATTTTATGCATAACAAACGGTCGTGCGAGTTTAAAGATAACGTTTGCTTTAGGGCCGAAATAAACGGGCAGTAAAGTGAGTAAAAAAGCGAGTGCAATAAACTCAGGTACTTGAAAAAGAACGGCACTACCGCTTAAGATCGCGAGAACAAGCTGATTCGCTTGAACAAGCGGTTTTGGAATTTCAGTCATGCGTCATGCTCCTTTGTTTCAGCAGGTATAATTTGAACACTTGCGTTTCCACCATGTAATTGTGTAAACATCCCAGCAGCAGCATCAGCCAGCTTGGCTGCCTGGTTAACTGAAAGAGATGGCTGCAAGTAGAAAATTTGCAAAGCACGGGTCGTGTTTTCTGTTGTTTTTGTCCGTTCACTATCTACAATTGGGCTCCCAAAAGGGCCAAGATCATCAGCTGTTACAATTTTTCCGGCGGCACGATTTGAGCGCCCGTTGATGCCGGTAAAGGTTTCATCTTCACGACCAAAACGGAGTGTGATCGCACCTTGCAGTTGGTCTGTATCATAGATGCCGGACGGAAATTCATACTGTAATGAAAAAAAGTTGTTAATATCAACAGCAGAGTGCAAGTTTGGTATGGCCTCATGTTTAGCTACACGGCGGAACAATGCTTCGTGGGATGGGCGGTATTTTGAAGGCGAAATGCCGAGCGTCTGGAACACTTCGCGCCATTCACGCACCCCTTCATATGCAGTAATCTCATGGTCGAGCAGATCAGCTTTAATATTTTCCTGAAAAAAATCGAGACGTCCGCGCAGCATTTGGGGTGAAGGACCAATTGTGATATCCTCGTAACTTAGGACGGCAATTTTAAAATCAGGGACTTGGGCTGTAATTGGTGGAGCGATTGAAACGTTCATCTTGTGCACTCCTTCATCCTTGATCTACTTGTAGTTTATCACATGTCCATATATATAGAAAAATAAATGCCAGGAGGTGAACTCAAATGACATCTGCCCAACTCAAAGAAGAAATTATTGCATACAGTAAAGATATCGGCATCGATAAAATCGGTTTTGCCTCTGCTGATCCATTTCTTACGTTGAAAGACCGATTGATCCGTCATCGTGAAAACGGTTATGAATCTGGCTTTGAAGAGCCGGACCTTGATAAACGAACAGAACCGGAGCGTTTACTGCCAAAAGCGCGTACCATCATCAGCATTGCACTGGCTTATCCTTCGCGCATGAAGGATGCACCGCAAAGTAAGCGCGGTGATCGGCGCGGGGTTTTCTGCAGAGCTTCCTGGGGACGGGATTACCACCATGTATTAAACGAGAAGCTCGCTCAGCTTGAAGCTTTTATTGCTGAAAAAGTGCCGGGTGCAAAATCAACCTCAATGGTGGATACCGGTGAGCTCTCAGACCGAGCAGTTGCAGAGCGGGCCGGGATTGGCTGGAGTGCGAAAAACTGTGCGATCATCACCCCGGAATTTGGCTCATATGTTTATCTCGGCGAGATGGTAACCACGATTGAGCTTCCACCGGACACCCCGCTTGAAGACCAGTGCGGAACGTGTAATAAGTGTGTGGATGCCTGTCCGACCGGGGCGCTTATTCAAGGGGGGCAGCTTGATTCAACAAAATGTATTGCTTATTTAACGCAAACGAAAACGATGCTGCCAAAACAATATCGAAAAAAACTAGGGAACCGGTTGTATGGTTGTGACACATGCCAAACGGTCTGTCCGGAAAATAAAGGGAAAGACTTTCATCATCACGAAGCATTTGAGCCGGATCCGGAAAATGTTAAGCCACAGCTTCTGCCGCTGCTTTCGATATCCAACCGGGAGTTTAAAGAACGATTTGGTTCTATGGCCGGCTCTTGGCGCGGTAAAAAGCCAATTCAGCGCAACGCTGTAATTGCGCTTGGTCATTTTAAGGAGGAAAGTGCCGTACCGGAGCTTGGTCGCCTTCTCTTAAATGATCCGCGGCCGGTGATCCGCGGGACAGCTGCCTGGGCGCTTGGAGAAATCCAAACTTCAGAGGCTGTTGCGCTGTTAGAGCAGGGAGAAGCACTTGAAGAAGATGAGCAATCACTTAAGGAAATACACGAGGCATTGAACCGACATGAAGTGTCATAAAAAAGCCATTGCATGGGTTATGGATGATTGTGTAAGATAAAGGACAAGAAGAGGTAAAGGTGGGATGACATGTCTGATAAGCGTTCCGTTTCTTATGGTGAGTTGAGTACGCCAATTGGACCGGTCACTGTATTTCGAACAGAGCAGGGGATCTTTAACCTTCAGCTCGCCGGAGAGGAACCGGCTTGTAAAAATGTTCAGGCATGGATGAAAAAGCATCAATGTAACCGGGGTCTTATCCAGGATGAAGCAGGGTTAAGCGATGCCTTTGCACAGATTGAAGAATATTTTTCCGGTCAGCGGGAAGAATTTGATCTTGCGTTGGATTTACGAGGCTCACAGTTTCAACGGCTTGTGTGGAAAGCTTTAGAAACCATTCCTTACGGTGAATTAAGCACGTATAAACGTATAGCTGCACAAATTGGCTCACCTAAAGCCGTCCGGGCAATCGGTAACGCGAATAACCAAAACCCGGTGCCGTTAATCTTACCGTGCCACCGCGTTGTCGGAAGTAACGGAGCGATGGTCGGTTATGTTGGCGGCGTTGAGAAAAAGCGCAGCCTCCTCGCTCACGAAGGTGCACTTGAAACTGCAGCATTGTCGTAAAAAATGAAGAAAACCGGCCTCGCGTGCAAAGCATGCGGGGCCGATTTGTGTTAAGCCTCAAGCCGCCTGGCGCTGTTTTGACTGCACAGGTGGTTTTTGGCGTGTGTTAATGAGAAATACGCCTAGTAATGCAATGATGCCGCCGGTAAGTGATAAAGGTGCCGGCCATTCGTTCAGCCAAATCCATGCGACGGTAATGGCAATAACAGGTACAAGGTAAAGTAAACTACTCACTTTACTTGCTTCGCCTGCAGCAAGCGCGTATGACCATGTGACATAAGCGATAGCAGCAGGAAAGATCCCAGCAAAAACAGCTGCCAAATGAGCTTCAGTGCTCGCTTGTTGCAGCGTGGTTGTTAAGCCTGGCGCAAATACGAAAAAAGGAATGGTCCCGAACCAAGTGAAGTATGCGGTCATTTCAATCGGGGAGTAACGCAGCAGCAATGCTTTTTGAAAGACGAAAAATATCGCAGCTGCAATGACTGCGGCGATAATAAATAGCACTTCAAAAGAAAGCCCGAACTGTGAACCGCCTGTCCCGAGCGTAATCGCACCAACGCCGATAAACCCGGTGAAAAGCCCGAGCCACCCGCGCTTCGTTAAACGCTCATTTAAAGCAATGACTGCAATGATCGTTGTGAAAATTGGGGCGGATCCAACGAGCATACCAGCGGTGCCAGCTGTTACGTGTTCCATCCCGAACGTAATCCCGGCGTGATAAATGGTAATTCCGGAAAAACTAAGTAGGATAATTTTTAAAAGGTCTTGTTTCAAGGGGAGTTTAAATTTGGACCCAGGCCATAAAACATATAATAAAAAACAACTAGAAGCGATAAGATAGCGAATGAGAACTAAGTGTCCGGGTTCATACCCGCCTTGAAGCCCGGCGCGAATGGCAGCGAACGTCGTGCCCCAAATTACAATCGTAATTAAACCCATAGTCAAAGCTTTTTGATTCAAAAAACAACGTCCTTTCTGTGGTGTGAGTCTAAAAAAACGCCTGAATGCTGCCGAACTGTTCCTATCATACTTAAAAAAATTATAGAAATCGACATGTTTGCCTCATATCTCTTTTTGAGCGCACATACGCCATAATATATCGAAGTTTTTGGGTGGATATATGAGAGGGAGGCAGCTTACATGAACAAATTTGAGAGGCGCTCGGCGGCTGCTGCTGAACAAGCTGTCGAACGTTTTGAAAAAGACATTCATCTTCGCGGGGGCAAAGTTTTAAAAACGAAACTGAAAATGATGCCGTTTCGCTGGTTCAATGTTTCAGGCAGCGCGTGTTTAGCTTATCAGTTGCAGTTGGAGCGTTTATGTGAGATAGGCGATGATTATTATTTAGAAGAACGGTGTGAGCGGCGGGAAATGGTATTTGACGGTGACAGTTGTTATCAAGAGCGCATGATGAACGACTTAACACGTGAACGAGAAAAAATGCTTGAAGTCGAAGCAGAGAGTCAAGAGCGTTCATTTCAGTATAACCGGCGTGAAGCTGTACGTTATGCAGAGCGGTGGTGGAATGAACGAAACCCAGCATATCAATCCTTTGCCGACAACTGCACAAACTACATTTCACAATGTTTGAAAGCAGGTGGTGCACCGATGCATGGATCACCAAACCGGTCGAGGGGGTGGTGGTACACAGGAGATAATTGGAGTTACAGCTGGTCTGTAGCTCATTCGATGCGCTGGTATTTAAGCGGTGCCGATCAAGGCTTAACTGCGCGGCGTGTAGAAAAAGCCGCTGACTTAGAGCTTGGAGATGTGATTTGTTATGACTTTGATGGTGATGGCAGTTGGCAGCACACGACCATTGTTACCGCAAAAGATGGTCGTGGTGAGCCGCTAGTCAACGCAAATACGGCGGACAGCAGACACCGTTATTGGGCGTACGAAGATTCCACGGCCTGGACGCCGAATATTGAATACGCATTCTTTCATATTGAAGATTAAAACCTTTGCTTGGCGGCTAGGCGCGCGTTCTGTATAATGCGGTTGAAGGTATACGCCGAGAAAGGAATGAAACAAGATGGCAATTCACATTGTACTTTTTGAGCCGGAGATCCCGCAAAATACTGGAAATATTGCACGCACATGTGCAGGAACACATACACACCTTCATTTAATTAAGCCGCTAGGTTTTTCTACAGATGACAAAATGCTAAAACGTGCCGGCTGTGATTACTGGCCGAACGTTCATATTACGTATCATGACAATATGGAAGCTTTTTTAGATACAGTACAAAGCGAGCATGTTTTCTGTATAGAAACTGTCAATGCAGCTTCGTTTTTCACAGGGGATTTCAGCCATCCAGATGAAGATTATTATTTTATCCTTGGAAAAGAAACGGCAGGCCTGCCGGAAAAATGGTTAACGTACTTTCAAGATCACTGTTATTATCTGCCGCAGACGGATTACATTCGTTCGTTAAACTTATCCAACACCGCAGCAATTATTGTGTATGAAGCGCTGCGGCAGCAAGGATTTCCAGGGCTTTAAAATTTCAAAGGGTAGACATGAAAAAACACGCCGGCGCATCCGGCGTGTTTTAAAGTTGAGGCAGTGTTACTGCTTGTGCGGCTTGTCTTCGTAGCCGCCGGTCAAAATGGAGATAATAAATACTGCAGAAACCCCGAGAAGGAGCAGCAAATCCATACACGTCATCCTCCTTTAACTAAACAGCTCAGCCTAATTCTGCTTTTCTCATTATACCGGAAATGACACCCGTTGTGAAATAGGAGATGTGCACATTTGAGCCTGAACCTATTCTCATCTATAATAGAATGAAATGGTAGAAAGGAGAGATACAATGTACGTCGTAATGAATGAACTCCATGTAGACGATGCAGAAGGAAAAGAGCAAATGAAAGCACGTTTCTCTAAAAGCGCAGACAGCATGGCAAATGTGGATGGCTGTTTAGAGTTTATGTTTTTAGATGACGACAAAAGCGACCAAAAACTTGTTGTGTTTACAAAATGGGAAGATAAAGCTTCTTATGAAGCATGGCTCCATAGCGATGCCTTTAAAAAAGCCCACCAGGAAAAGCGTGAATCTAAAGAAAAAGGTCCTTCTTCTTCAAGTGAACTGCACGCGTATGAAGTCGTTTTTCATACATCTTAATTCAGGCTTAAGATGCTTCACCTTACATGATGGTGAGGCATCTTTTTAAGGAGACGCGGAACAAAGTGTTAAGAAATACATATGTTACAAGCTACGTACCCTTATTTTCGATCATTCTGTTTAGTGTTGCGTTAGCCATATATGCTGAATCCTTGATTACAGAGTGGCTTGTAGATATTGGCCTTTACCGCGGCATGATGGAGTTTTTTTCTGAAGCAGGAATTACGCTAACGCTTCTGTTTTTATTGTTTTTATTATTTTTCATGGTATTTTCGGCTTTAAAACTCATTGCTGACACGGTACTTGAGCTTTCCATGTTGTTTTTTTCAAAAGATGAACAAGGAATAAGCTTAACGAAGATCCGCGGTGGTACCTGGTTTTATTTAGCAGCAGGGGTTATATCACTGCTCATGATTTCATTTCCTCTCGGTATCCTTTTCAGCTTTCTTGGGGCTTCATGTATCTATTTTATTTACACTGCCTACAAAGTAAGCGATATGTTAAGCGGTCCCGGCCTCGTCGGATTTATTTTTTTCCATCTATTGTTTTGGGCCGCGTTCATCCTCACCGTAAGCTATGCGGCACTACTTTTATATAATAGCGTCATCGCAAGCCTGCCGTTGTAAAAACGCTTTTTGTGGCATTGTACCCCAGCCGGTTCCCTGGCTGGGGTTTTGTCGTAGTGGCTGAGTGATGTAGACCGCTCGCTCAGGAGGTAGGACCGCTCGCTGGTTGGTAAGGACCGCTCGCTGGGGTGGCATCCGCACTAAAAATTCCACCGCGTGGGCAGTGGAATTTTTGATCGACATTAGTTGTTTTAGTTTGGCAGTTGTGATGTGATGTTACGCCATATGTTTAAGTGCGGCTGGCTCGGCGCATGAGCATCCAAGGAGCGGTTGTCGTCATAGCCGACCCAAACGCCGACCGTGTATCGATCGTTATATCCAACGAACCATAAATCGCGCGTGTTGTTTGTCGTGCCGGTTTTTCCACCGCCGGTAGCGCCGGCGTAAGCCGCTTGCCGGCCGGTGCCATTATGCAGGGTGCCGGAGAGCATAGTGCGCATCGATTCATTCGTTTCTGTGCTCCACACATGTTCCGCCCGGTCATTCCAGCTGTACAGCTCTTCTCCTTCTGCATCTTTGACTGACAATATCGCGCGCGCCGGCTGATAATGCCCTTGGTTTGAAAAAGTAGTATAAGCTTTCGTCATCTCTAAAGGACTCATACCATTTGCAAAGCCACCAAGCGCTGCGGGGAGACGCCGATCTTCATCGGTAACACTGTTGAAATTAAATGCATTTAAATAAGAAAAAGCTGTGTTTACACCGATCCGTTCCATTAAGCGGACAGCAGGTGTGTTATGCGAACGGATAAACGACTCTTGAATTGAAACATTACCGTATTCCGCGCCGCCGTAGTTTTGCGGGCAGTAGTCACCGCGGCACATACTATCAGCATTCACCGCGCTGTTAATCGAGGCGCCGGTTTCATTTAAGTAAGGTGCAAAGACGAGCAGTGGTTTAATACTTGAGCCTGGCGAACGGAAGGTTTGGTAACCGCGGTGGAAATTTCCGATTTCATAATTTTTTCCGCCGGTAATGCCTTCAATCCGGTGGTGGATATGATTTATGACGACTGAAGCATTGTCAGGTCCTGCCTGCGAAAGAACATTGCCTGCTGCACTTTCGGTCTGTGCCTGCACATTCGGGTTCAGCGCCGTTTCAATGTGGACACCTGAA
Organism: Salsuginibacillus halophilus; assembly: GCF_003014715.1. Taxonomy (GTDB): domain Bacteria; phylum Bacillota; class Bacilli; order Bacillales; family Marinococcaceae; genus Salsuginibacillus; species Salsuginibacillus halophilus. Next base: position 216,015 of record NZ_PYAV01000007.1, on the reverse strand, counting down.
GCGAGCACTTCTTCCACACGTTCATTCATTTTTTCATTGGCTTGTGCACTTCTCTCAGCATCGTCTTGATGTCGGTTTAAACCTTCTTCTTCAGCAATTAATTCTTTAAGCTCATGTTTCACATAATCCGTATAGGCTGGATAATCATTTGCGTAAGTTCTATCAGCGAGGTGGATGTCAGCTTCGAGCGCCGCCTCATACTCCTCCTCATTAATATCTTCAGTTTCTAGCATTTTTTGCAGCACCCATGCTTGACGCTCGTGGGTGTTTTCTTTGTTCTCACGTGGGTTATAATAGCTCGGATTTGCAGGAACCCCTGTAAGAAACGCTGTTTCAGCAATCGAAAGTTCGTTGCTCGGTCGGTCAAAGTAATGCCGGCTCGCTGCTTCAATCCCGTAAACCCCGTTGCTGAAATATACAGTGTTTAAGTAAAAGGTGAGAATCTCTTCTTTTGTATAACGTTGTTCAATTTCATAGGAATAGAGGGCTTCGCTTAATTTGCGATTATAAGATTCTTCGTTTGTTAAGTACACATTTCGCACCAGCTGCTGCGTAATAGTGCTTGCTCCTTGCTCGATACCGTCAGACTGCATATTTGTAAGAAGGGCCCGGACGATGGCACTTGCATCCACCCCTTCATGCTCATAAAACTGTTGATCCTCTGTCGCAAGAAAAGCTTCTTTAAACGAATCAGGCAGTTCGTCATATGTCAGCTGAATTCGGTTTTCACCTGTACGGAGTTCAGCAGCTACCTCGTTGTTTGTATCATAAATGTAACTATTGCTTGGCAGGGTGATATCTTCAATATCTATTTCTTCTTCAAGCATATGATTTAAGGTTCTTGCTTCTGTTGCTTCTTCATATGTAAGTTGGAGGAGGATTGGAAAAGCGCCGGCCATTAATATAATGAGAAGCGCCCCAAATGCAGCTTTCAAAAAGCGTTCCTCCTTTCTTTGACAAGTTCTATCACAATTTTACTAGACTCCCAGCTGAATTTCTAACGTCCTTTGTCCTATTCGCACGCATGACGCTGTCTCTTTGCGCATAGATTTTAATATCACAGTTGAGCAGGCAGCTGCCCAGGTTTTAAAGGAGGTTGTGCATGGATATTTTAAATAAGATGAGAGATCACCGTGATTCAATGAAAGCGTTGGAATGGCGCGGTACATTTGCAGAGTACCTTGAAATTGTTAAAGAACATCCGCACGTTGCCCAGTCCGCCCACAGCCGGGTGTATAACATGATTAAAGATGCCGGGATTGTTGAAGAGGATGGGAAGAAGAGGTATAAGTTTTTTGAAGATGAGATTTATGGTTTAGAAGAGCCGGTGGATAAACTTGTTGAAGAATATTTTCATTCCGCTGCAAGAAAGCTGGATGTACGAAAGCGTATTTTAATGTTGATGGGACCGGTCAGCGGTGGTAAGTCGACGATTGTAAATATGTTAAAGCGCGGCCTTGAAGAGTATACATGTACCGACCGCGGGGCTGTTTATGCGATCGCCGGCTGTCCCATGCAGGAAGATCCCTTGCACTTGGTGCCGCATCATTTACGCGATGATTTTTACAAAGAATACGGGATTAAAATTGAAGGAAATTTATCCCCTTTAAACTTAATGCGGCTTGAGCAGGAATACGGCGGCCGTGTTGAAGATGTCATGGTTGAGCGTATCTTTTTCTCAGAAGATAAGCGGTGCGGGATCGGGACATTCTCACCATCGGACCCGAAATCGCAGGACATTGCTGATTTAACCGGCAGCATTGACTTCTCAACGATTGCTGAATACGGGTCCGAATCGGACCCACGGGCGTATCGCTTTGATGGTGAGCTTAATAAAGCCAACCGGGGCATGATGGAGTTCCAAGAAATGTTAAAGTGTGACGAAAAGTTTTTATGGCATTTACTTTCTTTAACCCAGGAAGGCAACTTTAAAGCCGGGCGTTTTGCTTTAATTAGTGCAGATGAATTAATTGTTGCGCATACAAACGAAGCAGAGTATCAATCGTTCATTTCAAACAAGAAAAATGAGGCGCTTCATTCACGAATTATTGTCATGAACGTGCCGTACAACTTAAAAGTAACTGATGAGGAACGGATTTATCAAAAAATGATTGATGAAAGCGATATGGCCCACATTCATATCGCGCCGCATGCCTTAAAAACGGCTGCGATCTTCACAGTGTTAACCCGGATGAAAGAGCCGAAGCGCCAAGGCATTGATCTTGTGAAAAAAATGAAGCTGTATGACGGGGAAGATGTGGAAGGTTTTACGGATCAAGATGTTGATGAGCTGAAAAATGAACATCAAGACGAAGGAATGACCGGGATTGATCCGCGCTACGTGATTAACCGGATTTCTTCAGCAATCATTCGTAAAGAAGCATCCTCAATTAATGCACTGGATGTGCTGCGTTCACTGAAAGATGGGCTGGATCAGCACGCTTCAATTTCAGCAGATGACCGGAAACGTTATATGGACTTTATTGCAATCGCACGTAGAGAATACGATGAAATTGCGAAAAAAGAAGTTCAAAAAGCATTTGTATATTCGTACGAAGAGTCGGCAAAAACCTTATTAAATAACTACCTTGATAATGTTGAAGCTTACTGCAACAAAACAAAAACCCGTGATCCGTTAACAGGGGATGAGATGAATCCGGACGAAAAACTGATGCGCTCCATTGAAGAGCAGATCGGGATTTCTGAGAATGCGAAAAAATCGTTCCGCGAAGAAGTCTTAATCCGGATCTCTGCATATGCCCGCAAAGGAAAGACATTTGATTACGCTTCGCACGAGCGCCTCCGCGAAGCCATCCAAAAGAAACTATTTGCAGATTTAAAAGACGTTGTAAAAATCACGACATCGACGCAGACACCGGATGAATCTCAGCTGAAAAAGATCAATGAAGTTGTTGCCCGGCTAATCGATGACTACGGCTATGACTCTACATCAGCAAATGAGCTGCTTCGTTACGTCGGCAGCCTGCTAAACCGTTAGAATGTTGAGCCGGCGCGCGTGAAAACAGTGGGGGGCGGCTCGCTGCCCTTGAGCGAGGTGTCGCCGCCCATGAGAGAGCGGTCGACGGCCGTGAGAGAGCGGTCGCCCCCCGTAAGCGAGCGCTCGCCGCTTGTGAGCGAGCAGTCGCCGCCCATGAGAGAGCGGTCGCCGCTTGTGAGCGAGCAGTCGCGCCATGTGAGAGAGCGGTAGCCGCCCGTAAGCGAGCGGTCGCGCCATGTGAGAGAGCGGTCGCCGCTTGTGAGCGAGCAGTCGCCGCCCATGAGAGAGCGGTCGCCGCTTGTAAGCGAGCGGTCGATACCTATAAAAAGCTGCCTGATCCGGCAAATCACCGGGTCAGGCAGCTTTGTTTTGTTAAATTAAAAAGTTTCAGGATCTAGAGCGTGCCGGACATGCAGCGGTGCAGGCTCACTGCTGTTTGCGGTTCGCCAGTGCTCGAATGCAGGTTGTTCGGTCATTACATGAAGCGGTTCTTCAAATACAAATGACGCCTCCGGCTTGCTGCTTTGGGAGGTAGCATGATTCTTTGCAATGATCGGCAGGCCTTCAGTTTCTTGCTCCGGCGCCATTAAATTCATCGGCGTATGATCATCTTCATCATGATCGACTGCTTGAAATGACTGCTTAAATCCATGAATTCCGGTATGTTCATTCATCATGTCCTGCACGTATAACGTGTAAAATTCATCACGTTCGTAGCCGTCTTCCGGTGGGAGGACCTTAACTTCCTGATCATCATTCAAGACAATGATTGTATCTACTGCCTCGCCGCTGCTATCAAGCACATAGACGCCTTCATTTTGCAGCGCTTCTTGTGCCGGCATCTGCTCGAAAGCAAGCGTAAAAGTTTTATCTTCTGCTACAGCTGCAGGTTGTTGATACTCCATATACGAGTTGTCTCCACGGACTTCATATAGATGAATGTCATTTCCGTGGTGTCCGGTTTCCTGCACAACTTTAATCGCATCGCGTGGATGAGTTTCGATTGCAAGCGGAAGGCTTGAAGTATCAGGGTATGTTAGTTTGTAAAACACATGCCAGGCCTCATCTTGATAATACGCATCCTGAATTTGCACTTGATGTCCAAATTGTTCAAACGGTCCCCATTCTACAGAAAGATGGGTTTCATCCCATTGTGCTTTAACACCCGGGTGGTTGAATTGATAGCTGCTCTCGTCGGCTTGGGCCTGAAGGGTGGAGGCCCCGCTGTACAGCAGCCATATGCTCATAAAAACTGTCGTTAACGCTTTCAATTGCGTTCACCTCACTCTTTGAAGCGCGCCTCTCTTTAGTTAGACGATAATGCTTAACGTTCGTTACAGTCGTTTTATAAGTTCATCATTTGTTTCTATACCTATTTTTCATTTTAAAGCGATAAAAATCAATAGTTTCATGAAAAATTATGGGAGAATGATATAAAAACTTAACAATTGACATATACCCGTTTAAATACAAACGAAACAACATAAGTGATTTATTCGTTTTAAACGCGCCGGGCTCAAGTTTGAGCTTTATGTGAAACAATGATACATTGTGAGTATGATAGACGGGAGGCGTTGCGCGTGAACAGCATTGGACGTGAAGTTTGGGAATGGGCAAAAACATTTGCGGTCGTGCTTGTCATCGTACTGCTTGTCCGTATGTTTTTATTTGCAAACTATGTTGTACATGGCGAATCCATGATGCCGACCATTGAAGATGGTGAGCGGTTAATCATAAATAAAGTCGGCTATGAAATTGCGGATCCGGAACGGTTTGATTTAGTCGTTTTTAATGCGACTGATGACAGTGATTATATTAAACGCATTATCGGACTTCCAGGAGATGAACTCCGCTTCGAGGATGACGAGCTTTATATTAATGGTGAAAGTTACGATGAACCGTACTTAGATGAAGCAAAGGGTACGTACAGCGCCGGCCCTTTTACCTATGATTTCTCTTTACTGGAAGTGACCGGTGAAGCTGTTGTGCCGGAAGATCAATTGTTTGTTCTCGGCGATAACCGCCGGAACAGTTTAGACAGCAGGCAGCTCGGTTACATTGCAATTGATGATGTTGTCGGCAAGGCTAACATCCGCTACTGGCCTGTTGATGATATCTCTATGATACCTTAAATGAAATATGCGAAAACGAACCGGGGGAGTAGACCCGGTTCGTTTTTTAACTTCTCAACAAGCCGCACGGACTGCATGATCCATGTTGAGATGCGTGCGAAAAGGTCTCCACCATTACAAGAGTTTGTCGATAGATTAGAGGGCGCCGGCATCGGCCGTCCTTTTTTTATGCAATTTCAAGCAGGTGCCGCATACAATAGCAAAAAGGCAAAGCGCTTTAAGGAGGGCTTGACCATGAAAGAGCGGGACGTGTCAAAGCCGATCATTTCCGAAGAAAACTGGTCCCTCCACCGTAAAGGCGAGCAAGACCAGCACCGGCATGAAGAGCTTGTAAAAGAAGCGATCCGTGAGCAGCTGCCGGATATTATTACCGAAGAGAGCATTATTATGTCCGACGGCCGGGGAAAAGTCCGGATTCCGATCCGTTCCCTTGATGAATATAAAATCCGCTACAATGAAAAAAACAACCCACAAGTCGGGCAGGGAGACGGAGATAGTGATGTAGGCGATGTGATCGGCAGAGAAGCAAAAAAAGGTCAACAAGGTGCAGGAGAAGGAGCTGGAGATGGTCCTGGCGAAGATATATACGAGACCGATATTAGTCTTGCAGAGCTTGAGGAAGTGATGTTTCAAGAACTAGAGCTGCCGAATTTGAAAAAGAAAGAAAAAGACAGCTTTGTTGTTGATGATATTGAATTCAACGACATTCGCAAGCAGGGATTAATGGGGAATGTGGATAAGCGGCGGACGATTCTTTCTGCTTTAAAACGAAACGCAATGAAAGGGAAAAATGTGATTCATCCGATTTATCAGGAAGACTTGCGATTTAAAACTTGGAATGAAACAAAGCTGCCAGAGTCAAAAGCTGTCATCTTAGCTATGATGGATACGTCAGGTTCGATGGGTCGGTTTGAAAAGTACGTGGCCCGCAGCTTTTTCTTTTGGATGGTGCGCTTTTTAAGAACAAAATACACGTCAGTGGATATTGAGTTTATTGCCCATCATACAGAAGCCAAAGTTGTGACAGAAGAAGAATTTTTCGGAAAAGGTGAAAGTGGTGGAACCGTCTGCTCATCTGCGTACCGGAAGGCGTTAGCGCTTATTGACGCAGATTACAGTCCGGAGCGGTATAATATTTATCCGTTTCACGTGTCAGACGGGGATAACTTAACGAGCGATCAAGCGCGCTGCACGGCGCTCGTCCGTGAGCTGCTGGAAGTAAGCAGCATGTTCGGCTATACAGAAATTAACCCGCAAAACCGGCCGAGCACATTAATGAGTGCCTTCCGCCCGCTGCATGATCCAGCTTTTCGTAAGTTTGTGATTCGGGAAAAGGCAGATGTCATGGAAGCGTTAAAAACCTTTTTCCATGAAGAAGAAACGAATGTTGTGTAACCGCCAGGATACCGAGCTGCCGGCTGCTTTATGAAGAGGATAAAATCCGAGCAATGAACGTGACCTCCACTACCGACGGACGCTTTCCCGAGGGCTTGGCTTCAGCTAACTTTTTCGAATAAAGACCTTTCGAAAAAGTGGATCTTCAGCCTGCGCTAGATCCTCTGGGAGTCGCCGTCTTTCGTTCCGGTCACTCATAAAGCGTCGTGATGAAATAGGTTCATATAGATGTAGCTTCCGGTATCATTGATAACTCTCAAATGACGCAAGCTTGACGAGAAAATCGAGGCGGCACAAGATCAAACCAATGTCGCCCTTGTGCCTTCACGGTGCAAGTGTCTGCGGAAAAGCGAATTGAGTCATAGTTTATCGAAACGTTGAAAGGATACCGGGGTGCCGGTATCCTTCATCCGTTATTTTAAGGAGGCGAAACGTTGGGACATGAGAGTTTACAACAACTGCAAGAAGAAGTATCAAAAGTATTGATCGGAAAAGACAAGCTGGTGCAAAAATTGTTAACCGCGATGATCACAGGAGGCCATGTGCTGCTTGAAGATGTACCGGGGACAGGTAAAACAAAGCTTGCGCGTACGGTTGCGGCTGTGATGGACTGCAGCTTTCAAAGGGTTCAGTTTACCCCGGATGTGCTGCCGTCAGATGTGACAGGGATTGAAATTTACAACCAACAACAAAATGGATTTGAAACGAGACCGGGCCCGGTGATGACTCAAATTCTTTTAGTCGATGAAATTAACCGAGCGACACCAAAAACACAGGCGAGCCTCCTTGAAGCGATGGAGGAAAAGCAGGTGACGATTGGCCGTGAGACGATGGCGCTCCCCAGCCCGTTTTTCGTCATCGCTACACAAAACCCAGTAGAATCAGGGCAGGGCACGTTTCCGCTTCCGGAAGCACAGCTTGATCGATTCCTAATGATGCTTAACGTAGATTATCCAACCCCTGAAGAAGAAGAGGAAATGATCAACTTATACAGCGAAAATGATCGCCCTGAGGCACAGCTAAACATCTGCCTTACCCCTGCTCAGCTTCGTGAGCTGAAACAGGAAGCCCGCCGTGTACATATAGCACCTGAAGTGAAAAGCTATATGCTGCAGGTGATTCGTGCGACCCGTGCATCCAAACATACAGCCGTCGGCGTCAGCCCGCGCGGTACGCTGTTGTTTCATCAAACACTGCAGACGTATGCTTTTCTTCATGGCCGGAATTATGTGGAGCCGGATGATATACGAGCGCTTGCAGGCGACGTACTCGCGCACCGGCTCGTTTTAACGATGGAAGCTGCGTTACAGTACCGTAAGGAGGATGTATTAGAGCTTGTATTTCAAGAGATTGAAGTTCCGACAGAAACGAAAGGAACCATCTGAAAATTTTCAGATTCGTTATGTACCGCGTTTTCAATGGCTCGTTTATACAGCACCACTTCTGCTGCTGCTCGGTTATTTGTTTTCCCTGCTTCCTGTCATACTCGCAGGACTCTCCGGGCTCCTTTTTGTAGGGTGGACGAATCTATACTTTTGGTGGATGAATAAGCACCTTCAAGTTATTTCGTTTGATCAAGCGCAATGGTACTTTCCAAATGACGCCGGCAAGCTTGCCATTCAAGTAAAAAACCCTGGTATGCTGCCGGTATGGGAAGCAGAGGTTCGCATTCGAGTACATAACACAAGCCGGGCGGTGGCATTTGAAGACGGGTCGCCGCAGTCTGACGAGCAAACTTTTCCCTTGGTGCTCGGGCCAAAAGCTGTAAAAGAGATTCACCTGCCGTTCACAACTGTTAAGCGCGGGACGGCTGATTTACGCGCGGTAGAACTGACGCTTACAGATCCGCTCCGTTTCGGTAAAGTAACCAAAACATTTTATCCGAAAGCAACGACAAATCTATGCGTATACCCGACACTAAGCATGCCGGCACCACCTGCTGAGGCTGCGAGACAGCATCCAGGTTCAGAACTTGTACCTTTTACACCGTTTGAGAATCGGCTTGAACCGTCCGGCACCCGTGACTATACGTATGGGGACAATGTCCGTAACATTGACTGGAGAGCAACAGCGCGCATGCAGCATACGCAGGTGCGCACCTTTGAGACAGAACAGTATCAAATGTGGACGATCATTCTTCATTTAAATGAAACGTCGTCACAAAACTTTGAAACGCAGGTGCAGTATGCCGTTTGGTATATGATGAGAGCAGAAGAAAAGCAGATCCCGTTTTCGTTATATATCAACTTACAATATCCCCAGTCACAAGGGGTTGTGTCGCTTTTGCATAAAGAAGGTGCGTCCGGCTTACGTGAAGGCATGCAGCTGCTTGCAAAAATCCGGGCGCAGGCTGTCATCACACCGCTTTGGAAAACGTATGCGTTCATTAAACAGCGGGATGTGATTCCTCCTGTGTTAATTCACATCGGTCCGAGTGGTGAAGATCTGCCGAGTTATCAAGTATGGCAGGCACAGGGGACAGTTGTTACAAAAACGGCGCCGGATATGCACGAAAGGCAGGGTGCCCAATGGTCCGTATAGTTGAGATGCTGCTTTATTATTTCCTTGGTTATGTCGGACTTGTCTTTGTGTACGGTGCGGAAGGAGGTTGGCCGCCGGTCCTTCCATTTATGCTGTGGATTGGCGCAGGATTAGCCGGGTGGCTGCTTTTCAAAAAGCAGCTGCAGCCTCGAAGTCAACGTGTGCTCACTTGGCTCGTTTATACAATCGCTGGACTTGTGGTTCAGCTCCCGCTTTTTACAGTGATCTTCATCTCTATGTTTTTTGTGTTCATGCATGAACGGCTCGAGCAGGAAAGTTACGAAGAGAGACATGACGCCCTATTCGCGGCCGGCCTTACCCCGCTCTTTGCTTTGTTCGTGTACGGGTTGCATCCAACACTTGCGTCGGCACACGTTTTACTTTGGCTCGCACTTGTTCCCGCCGCTTTTGTTGTCTTGCTGCACAGCGTAACGGCCGCAGCGGCGGCAGGATTTGCACGCAGAGGTCAGCTTTTGTGGGGTATGGTACCATTTTGCGTTCTTGGCGGGATTTTGGCTCTGGCAGGTGCCGTTTATCCGTTGATCACCCAAGGGGGCGCAGCGGTGTTTGGCGGCGCGATTCACATGACGCAAGTGCTCACAAATTCAGCGGTTGAAGGGGTGTACGAGTGGCTGCGCGCTGCCCAAGGTGAGCCGCCACCGCCGGAAGTCCCGGAGGAGGAAACAAGTGAGGAAGCTGCAGAACGTTCGGAACGTGAAGGGTTAGGGGAGTGGAACAGCTTTTGGATTTCTGTGGGGGCTGTCGCGTTGATCGCCGCAATGGCTTTGTACGTCTTAAGAAAGCTGCTCAGGCAGAAACCTCAGCAGATTGAAACGACAAAGGCTCCCGCACCTCACCAAGTTCAGCCAGAGCAACAGGCGGCAGAACAGCCGCGCGCTACACGTTTTGGACGAGAGCTGCAGAAAACAGAAAAAGCGCTCGCCCAAGCCGGTTACCCGCGGCAGGTGCACGAAGCATTGAAAGAGTGGGAAAACGATCAACCTGGAAACACGGCCCTGCGCCAGGCTGTGCAGCTATACAGCCGGAAAATGTATGGGCAGGTGGCCGCTAACGAAAGAAGAAGAAAAAGCGTTTTACGACGCGTGTGCCCGCGTGCGGCAGCAGGTTAAAGCTTAATCAAACCTGCGTGCCTTAACTGTTCCAGTACGTTGCAATAAATTCATCGCGGCCGGATTCTTTACGGTCTTCTTTATAAGCTTCAGGATTTTTTTGGTGAAACTTTTGGTGATTGTCTTCAGCTGTGTAAAACGGTGCAGCGGGTAAAATCTCCGTCACGATCGGTGCATTGAAGCGGCCGCTTTCAGCAAGTGCGTTTTTTGAAGCTTCCGCAAGTTCTTTCTGCTGATCATTGTGATAAAAAATCGCTGTCCGGTACTGCGGGCCGCGGTCGTGAAACTGTCCGTCCGGATCGGTCGGATCAACCTGTACCCAGTATAAGTCAAGCAGTTGTTGATAACTGAACTTTTCCGGATCAAACACGATTTGTACAACTTCGTAATGACCGGTCGTTCCAGTTTTCACATCTTCATAAGTCGGATTTTCGGTATGTCCGCCACTGTAACCAGAGGCGACGTTAATAATCCCATCCATCTCTTCAAACGGCTGCACCATACACCAGAAGCATCCGCCGGCAAAAGTTGCAGTTTCATAGGATTCAGTCATGCCGCTCACTCCTTCACTTCAAATCATGGAAACATTGTAGCACGCCAGGCTATTAAGAAAAAATCAAGGAGGCTCATGATGAAAAAAAGTCTTTTAACGTTTGCTGCACTCCCTTTAAGTCTTTATGCGTTCGGGCTCTTCCGCACTTTGCGACGTAAGACACCAGCAGGCACCTCGTTTCGCGGGCCGGCCCGCCTGGATCACGAAGCCGCGTTTTTGTATGACGTAACGTACCAAAATGGAGACAAGCGTGAGGAGCAGATTTTTCCGGCGATTTTAAACGTTGTGGCTGAAGCAGAATCTTTTCTGCTTTTGGATATGTTTTTGTTTCATGATGCAAAAGAAAGTAAGTTTCCTCCACGGGCTGAAGTGTTAACCGATCAGTTAATTCAACGAAAGCGTGAAGTGCCTCAGCTTCAAGTAGCTGTTATCACCGACCGGGTCAACACAGTATACGGCGGGGCGCCCGCAAAACATTTCCAGCGGCTTGAACATGCCGGGATTCCTGTTATCTTTACGGAGACGGATCAGCTGCGCGATTCCAATCCGTTGTATGCCCCGTTTTGGCGGGGGATTTTCAGCCGGATCAACCGAAAAGAAGGGGGGTCCTTGATCAACCCCATCAATCCAAAAGAAGCTAAAGTGCCGCTTCGTTCTTACTTGGAGCTTGTCACATTTAAAGCGAATCACCGTAAAACTATTGCTTCTGAAAAAGAGGCGATCGTTGCTTCGGCTAATCCGCATAATGAAAGTGCCTGGCACTCCAATGTCGCCGTCAAATTCAGCGGCACTATGATTGAAGATCTACTCCGCTCTGAACAGCCGATTTTACACTGGTCACCACGCCCGCTGCCGGCGTTTACGAATAAACGAACTGCTGTTAAAAACGAGGAAGGTGACGTCAAAGCCCGGATTTTAACAGAAAGCCGGATTAAAGAAGCTGTCTTAAAGGCGGTGCAGGCGGCACAGGCGGCACAAGGAGAGGACATACTCTGGATTGCGTCCTTTTACGTGTCAGAACGAACGTTGATGGCGGAATTAAAAGCAGCCGCTGCAAGAGGGGTGGATGTCCGTTTGATACTCGATGACAACGAGGAAGCTTTCGGCCGGAAAAAAGGCGGCATTCCTAATCGGCCGGCTGCTGAAGAACTTGCCAAAGCTGGGGTGAACATCCGCTGGTATCAAACCGGGGTGGAGCAGTTTCATACGAAGCTGTTATTCCGTGAAAGCGAGGAAACAGCGCAGTTGATCTTAGGCTCGGCCAACTTTACCCGCCGTAACTTAAATGATTTCAACCTTGAAACGAATGTAGCCTTTGAAGGTTCGCCGGCAGCACCGGTTTTTCAAGATGCATCGGCGTACCTTGAGCGGTTGTGGGAGAATAAAGATGAAACATTCACATGTGCCTCAACTGATCAATTATCGAAGCGAAGATTAAAACAGAGCGCTTACCAGCTCCAGGAGCGAAGTGGGTTGTCCACCTTTTAACGTGTAAAACAATCAGTTTCAGGGAACAAGTAAAACATAAAAGGTGTTGACGCAAAGGGGGAAAAGACGATGCTAGAAATCTTTGATGGCGCGAACTGGTCGGTGATTGCGCCCGTCATGCTCGCAAGTTTAATGCTGTTTTTACTGGCATTTATTGATTTAATTCGCCAGCCGCAGCCAAATGGAACAAAAGTTATTTGGGGCATTGTCATCGTATTTGTCCATATTCTCGGTCCGGTCCTTTACTTTTTATTCGGACGCGGCAAGAAAAAAGAAAAAACAGGCTGAGCCGCTTTCAACCTTAGACAAACGCTTGAAAAAGCAAAGGCTGATGTTGCTTTCGGCGGACGCTTGCACCCGTAGGGCACGAGTGCGACATCGGTTTGATCTGCTCACACGCTTGATCTCACCGTGTCTTCTTAGCCACTTGTACCTCTCAACCCCCTCGGCAGAAAACCACTGCCTGCGGGATTTTCTCAGTCGTTGTTCTTCATAGGCGTCGCCGCTGGTGCTTGTCAGCCTTGTGTCATTTGATGGTCATGATGTTAGAGAGCTTTTTGATGAAATAGCTACATGAATCTATTTCATCATGATGCTTTATGAGTTACCCAACGAACCTTATTCAAATGTTATAAGTGACCGAAACGAAAGACGGCGACTCCCAGAGGATCTAGCGCAGGCTGAAGATCCACTTGTTTGAATGGTTTATATTCGAACAAGTTAGCTGAAGCCAAGCCCTCGGGAAAGCGTCCGTTGGTAGTGGAGGTCACGTTCATTTCTCGGATTTTATCCTCTTAACAGGGCAGCTCGCGGAGCTCGGAGCAGTAAGCTGCGCGTAAGTTTTAGGTTTTGTACTTTTTCGACGTTTGAAAGCAGATTGATCTGCCACGTACAAAGAAAATAAGGAAGCGTTTACAGCTGCCGCGCTCTGTGGCAGCTGTTTTTATGCATGTTTTACTTTTTTCAACTTATCTGTTGCCGGGTGTCTGCTTGAATGTTAAATTAATGTCCGTTGTGTAAAAATAAGAACGAATTTAAGGGGGCGTTACACATGCCGGACATTGAAATTCATAGCTTAGCGACACTCGCAGGATTAATACTTGCCATTATACTTATCATCCGGCATGTGTCTCCGACATATGCGATGATGATTGGCGCGCTCGCAGCAAGCTTACTCGGTGGTTTAACACTAGATGAATCAATGCTTGTCATGATGAGCGGTGCTGAAGATATGGTGAGCGTCATTATACGTGTCCTGGCCGCCGGCGTGCTTGCCGGTGTTTTAATTGAATCAGGCGCGGCGAAAACACTTGCTGAAACGATTTTTAAAAAGATGGGCGAAGGGAAAGCATTACTTGCCATTGCTGCAGCGACGATGATCTTAACAGGTGTAGGTGTATTTATCGTTGTTGCTGTACTAACGGTAGCCCCGATCGCGCTTTCCATTGCACACCGGGCGAACATTTCAAAAATGGGTGTGCTGCTTGCAATTTCAGGTGGAGGAAAAGCCGGAAATATTTTCTCGCCGAACCCGAATACGATTGCCGTCGCCGACAGCTTTGACGTCAGTTTAACGGCAGTCATGGCAGCTGGTTTGATCCCCGGGCTCGTCGGTTTAGGCGTAACATTCATGATTGCCCAGCGTCTTGCCGGCCGCGGAGATAAAGTAGAGAGACCAGAAGATGAAGATGAGGACTTTTTACAGCTGCCGAGTCTGCCGGCATCTTTGGCTGCACCTGTAACCGCTGTAGGTTTATTAATGCTGCAGCCGCTGTTTGGGGTGAACGTGGATCCGTTGTTTGCGCTTCCTGCCGGCGGGGCAGTCGGTGCCCTTGCGATGGGGCGTTTCTCAGAATTTAAAGGCTTTGCGGCGAGCGGTTTAAGTAAGATGGTAGGTGTAGCGGTACTATTTATCGGTGTCGGCAGCCTCGCCGGCGTGTTGACCCATTCCACGCTCGTTGACGAGCTCTCTTACATGTTAAACGTACTTGGTCTGCCGGATTATATGATCGCACCAGTCTCCGGGATGTTTATGGGAGCGGCGACCGGTTCGACTTCTGCAGGTACAGCGATTGCCGGCGGTGCGTTTGCTGACACGCTGCTTGCAATGGGCGTGCACGCCGTTGCAGCAGCGGCAATGCTTCATGCCGGAACGATTGTACTTGACCATACACCGCAAGGATCGTTCTTCCACGTCACGCGTGAAAGTGTCAACATGAGCATGAAAGACCGGTTTAAACTAGTTCCTTACGAAATCTTGATCGGTCTTGTCATGGCAGTCGTCTCTGTACTCATGTTCGGCGTCTTCGGAGAAATCTTTCTATCATAGCCTATACAAGAACCGCCCGGGGCACCTGGGCGGTTCAGTATGTAGACAAACTTTTTAGAAAAGCGGGGTCTGACGTTGCTTTTCGGCTGACGCTTGTCCACAAGTGCGACATCGGTTTGATCCGTGCTGTCGCATGAAGAGAATAAAAACCGAATCATGAACGTGACCTTCACTACCGACGGACGCTTTCCCGAGGGCTTGGCTTCAGCTAACTTTTTCGAATGAAGATCCTTCAAAAAAGTGGATCTTCAGCCTGCGCTAGATCCTCTGGGAGTCGCCGTCTTTCGTTTCGGTCACTTGTTAGTTAACGGATCATTAAGGATTCCCATAGTATATGGTTCGCTTGATCGTTCATGAAGCCTCATGATGAAATTGATTTATCTAGATATAGCTTGATCAAAAGAATTTCTATCATTTATAACCATCAAATAACGCAAAGCTGACAAGCATCGGCGGCGACGCCTACGGGAACAGTACGAGCCGAAAATCCCGCAGGCAGCGGTTGTCTGCCGAGGAAGTTGAGGCCGTACCCGAGGCAAGCGTCCGCCGAAGTGCGACGTCAGCCACAGCCTTTTTTGAAGCTTTATACAAACAAAAACCGCACAGGTGCCCGGGCGGTTTTTGTTGAATCAGTTCGCTTTACAGCAGCGGTTCCTCAGATAAAACGATTTGGCAGGAGCCAAACGGGAGGTGCACGTGAAATACAGTACTTGCACCCGTATGAGCCAGCGCTTGATTGTGATGAACGAGCTGCGGCTCCATTTCAAGCTCCGTACCTTTGTTCGACATGTTCACTGTAAACAAACCATTATGAAGATTGAGCAATTCACCGACAGCCGCTTGAGCGAGCTCGGTCGGACCATGAATATCTTCTTCTGCGTATTTGGCAGCGATTTGCGTGAACGTCGCCTCGTCTGCACAAAGTGCTGTGTAAAGCGTCTCTTCACCGTGGATTTTCTGTGTAACCGTCCAGTCGGCAATTGAAGCCACTTCTGCGTTTTCAATACGGAGGTTCGGTTCAACAAAGCGGATGAAGTTGCGGGAGAGCAGCGCAATATAATCATGGGCAAGGCCTTGATCCTTTAAAGCACCGAGTGACACCATTTTCTCAATGATTAAATCAATGTCTCCGCGCTGAAAAGCGTCAAATTCTTCGTCTGTCAACGCGTGTTCTTGTTTGTATTGATCGAGCACATCGGTGTATTCTTGAAGGGTAAGAACATGATCGTCGACTAGAGACTGTCCGAGCAGTAAATGCGGTTGTTTTTGAGCATTGAGCATCGCTTCGAGCGCGTCGTTTGTAATATAACCTTTTTCAACGGCGAGTGATCCGAACTTTTTGTCCCGGCGCATCTGCTCTTGATGCACATCTTCTACATCAAGTGCAGTCATGTCCCCGCGGTCAATGGCGATGACCCCGAGTCGAACGTGTGTATTTTTTTTCATTTCCATAGCTTCGCGCAGCTGTGTTGACGTAATATAACCTTGCTGCAACAAGTATTGACCGAAGTATTGACTAAACATGAGGGCTTTCACTCGCTTTTTGTAATTCTTTATCAAGCATCTTTTTCAATGTAGCTTCATCTGCCGGTTTTTGAATAAAATCAACCGCCCCGGCATCAAGCGCCTGTTTCACGTGGGTTTGTGTCCCTGCAGAAGAAACGATAATCACACGTGCTTTCGGGTTGTGTTCCACCATATCTGCAAGTGCTTCAAGACCGTCTTTTTCCGGCATCACAATATCAAGAAACACGAGATGAGGGTTGATTTCTTGAAAGCGTTCGACGCTTTCTTGACCGTTAGCAGCTTCTGTAATATGAGCGCAGCCGATATTTTCAAGCATGCCCGTGAATTTTTTGCGGATCAATGCGGAGTCATCACAGACGAGCACTTTTGCTTCAGACATATTCAAAGCAGGACCTCCTTTAAAAATCGAGATAGAAAAATTGATGGGTAGATGCTAAACTCTCGATGCAAATGAACTGGTTCTATATTACCACAATTCCTTAAGAGTGTCAGAAGATTTTAACCTAGAAAGGAGGAGAGACATGTTTAATCAGCAAACGACACTACCGGCAGCACGTCATATGAAAGACATTGAAAAAATTATGATAAGCGATTATGAATACATTGTGTTGTTAAACAGCCGCGTGGCCCAGCTGAAAAGTATTACGCAGATGGCCCGTGAAAAACATAAAAAGCTGCTCGTTCACGCCGATTTAGTCCAAGGGCTCACCGGGGATGAGTTTGCTGCGCAAATGCTCTGCCAGCAGATCCGCCCGCATGGAATTATATCCACTAGAAAGCAGATGCTTTTAACAGCGAAAAAACATAACTTACTCGCGGTACAGCGATTGTTTCTCCTGGATTCACTTGCACTGGAGACAAGCTACCGCCTCGTTTCAGAAGTTGAACCGGATGCGATTGAAGTCCTGCCGGGGGTAATCCCGAAAATGATTGAAGAAGTGCGCGAAGAAACAAAGAAGCCGGTCATTGCAGGCGGCTTGATCCGTGAGAAGTCTGACGTTGATACGGCCTTAGAAGCCGGTGCCCAAGCTGTCACGACGACACGAATGGAGTTGTGGCGTTAATCTAGCTTGCGCATCCGACCGGACTGCGTTATACTATAGTTAAGTTAATAACCGAGGTCGGAGTCGATGAGAGACCGCATCACCAGCACAGTGAAACAGCTGTGCCGGTTGGTGCGGTCTTTTTTATGTAAAATTTTATGAAAAGGATGATGGCAATGACGACAGCATTTCCAGCAAATGAACGAACGAAACGTCTAGAAGACATGGCAGCGACAGAACAGGATGTGTTAGTGATCGGCGGTGGAATTACTGGTGCCGGGATTGCACTTGATGCTGCAGCCCGCGGGTTAAAGACAGGTTTAATTGATATGCAGGATTTTGGTGCCGGTACATCAAGCCGCTCAACAAAACTTGTCCACGGCGGCCTGCGCTATTTAAAGCAGCTGGAAGTCAAGCTGGTGGCTGAAGTTGGAAAAGAAAGAGCGATTGTGTATGAAAATGCGCCGCACGTTACAACGCCGGAGTGGATGCTCCTACCATTAATTGAAGGCGGTACTTTCGGCCGGACGTCTACGTCACTTGGCTTAAAAGTATACGACCTGCTCGCCGGGGTGAAAAAAGATGAGCGCCGCTACATGTTAAGTAAAGATGAAACATTGCAAAAAGAGCCGCTCTTAAAAACGGACGGCTTAAAAGGTGGGGGCATTTATGTGGAATACCGCACGGATGATGCCCGGCTCACGGTTGAGACGATGAAAAAAGCAGAAGAACTAGGCACTGATGCGGTAAACCATGCGAAAGTCACCGACTTTATTTATCATGGAACGCAAGCTGTCGGTGTCTATGTCAGTGATCAAATTACCGGTGAAACGTATGAAATTTATGCGAAAGAAATTGTCAACGCGGCCGGCCCGTGGGTGGATACGCTTCGTGAAAAAGACGGCTCTAAACAAGGGAAATACTTGCATTTAACGAAAGGTGTGCACGTTGTGTTCGATCGCGAGCGCTTTCCGTTGTCGCAGGCGGTTTACTTTGATGTGCCGGACGGCCGTATGGTCTTTGCGATTCCGCGCGGCAATAAGACGTACGTCGGTACAACGGACACCGTTTACGACGGCGATATTGCCAACCCGCGCATGACAGATGAGGATCTTGAATATTTAATTGAAGCCTCAAGTGCGATGTTTCCGGAACTAGCGTTAACCCGGGATGACGTAGAATCTAGCTGGGCCGGGCTCCGTCCCCTCATTCATGAGGAGGGAAAAAGTGCCTCAGAAATTTCCCGTAAAGATGAAGTATTCATCTCTGACTCCGGCTTGATTTCGATTGCCGGCGGCAAATTAACCGGCTACCGGAAGATGGCCGAGCGCATAGTTGATCTTTTGTGCGAGCGTAAAGGCATACACGCCCCGTGCCCGACGGCGGACATCCCGCTTTCCGGTGGAGAAGTCAACGGTTCGACCGGCTTTTCAAGTTATATTGAAAAAGCAGCTTCCGAAGGCGAAGCGCTTGGCTTAACCCGTGAAGAAGCAGAAGAAACTGCCAAGTTTTACGGTTCAAACGCCCCGGTCGTGTTTGATTTAATGATCACTTGGGAAAAAACAGCTGAAAAGCATGGCTTAAGCCGCTTCGCTGCCGGGCAGCTCGCTTACGGTGTGCTGCATGAATCCGCAGCAACAGCACTTGATATCCTTAACCGGCGCACCGGCTGGCTCTTTTTCGACATGCCGTACGTGCTAAACAACCAAGATCGCCTGCTCACATTCATGGGTGAGATCCTAAACTGGGATGAAGCACGTCTAGCCGCTGAAAACGAAGCTTTAAGCGCAGAGATTGAGCACCTCCGCACCCCGGAGCCAGTACTTGCGCATGCTTAAAACATGTACGTGTAATTGAAAGAAGTAAGAGCGTCACAGCATCCTGCCACTAAAGGAAGGGTGCGGGCGCTTTTTTTAAAATCTAAGTGTCGATGTTGATAACGGGGGAGGGAAAACATGTCATGGTATGAAACTTATCGACAATGGGAGCTTGAAGCTGAAAAAAACCCGGCGCTGAAAGCAAAGCTTGAAGCAGCAGCTGCTGAAGAGGAGCTTGAAGACTGCTTTTATACGTCGCTCTCGTTTGGCACCGGCGGGATGCGGGGCCGGCTGGGTCCGGGCCCTAACCGGATGAATGCGTATACGGTGCGTAAAGCTGCTTCAGGTTTTGGGGCGTATCTGCTGCATCAATCCGGAGCGGATGCGAAGGAAAAAGGTGTGGTGATTGCTTATGATCCGCGGCATGAATCAGAAAACTTTGTGGTTGAAAGCGCGAAAGTTTTAGGGGCACTTGGTATTCAAGTGCATTTATTTACCGGGATTCGCCCGACCCCTGAGCTGTCTTTTGCGGTGCGTGAATTAGGCGCTGCCGGCGGGATTATGTTGACGGCGAGCCATAATCCGTCGTCAGATAACGGGTTTAAAGTGTACGGTGAAGACGGCGGACAACTGGTGCCGGCACAAAGTGAACAGCTCACCGGCTTTGTAGAACGGATTGAAGATGAGCTTCAAATTGAAACGATTGCACCTGAGGAAATGAAAGCACAAGGGCTTTGGCATGAGCTGGGTAAAGACATGGATGAAGCGTACATGCGTCACCTGCTTCAGCTGCTCCCGGATCGTGAGGATGCCAAAGCGAAGCGTTCGCAGTTAAAGGTCGTTTTTACGCCCCTGCACGGGACGGCGGCCCGCTTAGCAGCGGATATTTTCAATCGCTCAGGATTCCACGCGGTGGAAACCGTAACCGAGCAGATGGTGGAGGACCCTGACTTTTCAACGGTTACATCCCCGAACCCTGAGGACCCTGCGGCGTTTGCTTATGCGAAAAGACAAGGGTTCGCGCAGGGGGCGGATGTGCTGCTTGCAACGGATCCGGATGCGGATCGTGTCGGCGCAGCGGTTTTTTCGGAAAAAGCGGATGACTATGTGTACTTAACCGGTAATGAGACTGGGGCGTTGTTGTTAGAGGCGGCTTTATCCACGCAAGAGGCGTCAACGGGTGGCGTGATGTTGAATACGATTGTTACGTCGGACCTTGGGGAGAAGATCGCAGCAGCTTATGGGGTGGATACGTGGAAGACGCTCACCGGTTTCAAGTTTATCGCTGCGCACATTGAAGCGCTCAGTCAAGCGGATGATGCGTCGTTCGTCTTTGGTTATGAAGAGTCGTTTGGGTATTTGGCAGCGCCGTTTGTGCGGGATAAAGATGCACTGCAGGCACTGCTTTTGTTAAGTGAGCTCGCTGCCGAGGAAAAGGCGCGAGGCAGGAGTCTTTTGGACAAATTGGAGGAGCTTTATGAGCAGTACGGCTGGCACAAAGAGCGGACATTATCTGTGACCCGAGAAGGGCGTCATGGGGGGCAGGAGATTGCGGCGGTGATGGAAGCGTTTCGAGAAAGTTATCCGGAGATTGCAGGCGGGCAAGTGGTTACGTCGGTGGAAGATTACAGCACCGGGCGGATGACAGAGCTTTCAACAGGTACGGTGCATACGTTAAAATTACCGGTAAGTAATGTGTTAAAATTCCATTTAGAAAACGGCGGCTGGTTCTGCCTCCGCCCATCCGGTACAGAGCCGAAGTTAAAGGTGTATTGTGCCGCGGTCGGGAATTCACGGACCGAGGCGGAACAGCAGCTAGACGATTTGTACCGCGATTTAAGTGAACGAATTCATGCGTATGTAACATAAACTTGCCGCTTAAACGATGCGAACAGGAGGGAGCCGATGCAAAGCTGGGTGCAGACGTATCTTCATCATTTACAGCAGACGTTGCAGCAGCCGTCACGGACGTATTTGCGCCAGCTGATGCGGGCGCACCTCGCTGTGTTTCCGTTTGAGAATTTCCATAAGCTCACCCGTGCGCCGCACGAACAACCTGATGAGCTGCTTGGCGACCCTGAAACTTTCCTTCAAGCGCATGAGACAGCCCATGCCGGCGGCACATGCTTTTCGTTAAATATGAATTTCGGCCGGCTGCTCGAAGCGCTTAACTTTTCTGTCGGATGGATCTCTCCCGGCGGTTGGCACACAGCTTTGATTGTGACCGATCCGGAAAACCCGCGGGTGTTGTGGTACGTCGATGTCGGCACCGGCGCCCCGATGTTTCAGCCGGTATCCTTTACCGGCAGGCGCACGGATGTCCCGTCATTTGCCGGTGAGAAAGTCTTTTTCCTGCCGACAGGAGAGCTAGGGAGCTACGCTTATATCCGCGCCCAGGAGGGTAAACTTTTGGAGCGGAAGTGGACATTTTCCGTGTATGACACAAAGCAGCAAGCCGAATTAATGCCGGCAGCGCGCGCCTCGTTTCACCCTGAAGCTACATTTTTAAATGAGCTAAGATGCGAGCGGAAACTGCCCGAGCAGCGCAAAGTATTACTGCTGAAGGACCGCTGGTTTATCATCCGCACCTCGGCCGGCGCCCGGCTCGAACGGGAGCTCCGCTCGAAAGAAGAAGGCGCAGCCGTGATCGCGAACGAGATGAAGTGCGAAAAGCTCGCGCCCGCTTACTTGCAGGCGGTTGAGCATATGGCACAAAACGGCGTAGACATTTTCCCACGCTGAGCGAGCGGTTGGGCAGAAGAAGCGAGCGGTCGGGCGAGAGAAGCGAGCGGTTGCGTAGGAGAAGCGAGCGGTCAGGCAGGAGAAGCGAGCGGTCCGCCTCAATAAGCTACGCCCAAATTTCAATAAACGCCTTGTTATAATGAAAAGGCGAAAACACCCCGGCTCGCCGGGGTGTTATTTACTTTGTAATTCGAAAGTTGTCGTTGTGGGTAACTTGAGCGACTTCTTGCACATCGACTTCAGTTACTTTGGAAACCGGGCTCCCTTTCCGGACTTCTGATAAGAAAGCATCCATTTGCCCCGCGGTGCCTTCTGCCGCGAGTCTCACCGTTCCGTCGTCTTCGTTTTGCACCCAGCCGAACACGTTATGGCGCATGGCCGCCTGCTGAGTGAACTGGCGGAAGCCAACCCCTTGAACGCGGCCGTGAACCACTGCTTCGTATTTTATCATGTTTTTTTCCTCCTCAATGTTCAAAAATGTACGTTGTTGTCATACCTTTTTAAAATGCAGATTAAACCACGGATCAAGCGCCGGATCGTCCGGGTGTTCCGCAATGACGTGCATTTCATTATCCTCATCGGTTGTTAACCATAATCCATTTTCATCGCGAAAAGCCGGATACACATAACCGGCTTGAAACAAAATCCCCTCACCCGAGATTTCGACAAGGTCACCGGGTCCCTGTTTGTAAATGGTGGCTAAACATTGGGTCAGCTCCATGGCGCTCTCTCCCTTATGCAATTTCGTAACGTACATGATTATAGGTATCATCTCATAAATTGTAACAATCGGAAATAGGGGGCGGTTGCTTTGATCGATCGAGAACTTGAACGTTCAATTGTTGAGATTACCGAGGTTGCAGAAAGCTTTGGTCTTGACTTTTATCCGATGCGTTACGAACAGTGTCCAGCTGATATTATTTATACCTTTGGCGCTTATGGTATGCCAACCCGTTACAGTCACTGGAGTTTTGGTAAACAATACCATAAGATGAAACTGCATTATGATCTTGGGTTAAGTAAAATTTATGAGCTCGTGATTAATTCGAATCCGTGCTACGCTTTTCTGCTCGACAGCAATACGTTAATTCAAAACAAATTAATCGTTGCCCACGTTTTGGCGCACAGTGATTTTTTCAAAAACAATAGCTATTTTCAGCGGACCCGCCAGGATATGGTGGAAAGTATGAGTGCCGCTTCTGAAAGAATTGCAGCTTATGAGCATCAATACGGGAAGCGAGAAGTTGAAACATTTCTCGATGCGGTGCTTGCGATTCAAGAACATGTCGACCCGAGTTTATGGCGCAACAGCGAGTCTGAAGAGAGTGCACCTCCAACACCACCTAAGGCCCAGCCGTATGAGGATCTTTTAAAGCTCGGCGATCCAAAGCAGGATGAGGCAGCCCAAAATTCAACGAAAAAATTCCCGCCTGAACCGGAGAAAGACTTGCTGTATTTTATTGAGGAGAACAGTCGGGAGCTTGAGGATTGGCAGCGTGATGTGATCACGCTCATGCGGGAGGAGATGCTTTATTTCTGGCCGCAGCTGGAAACGAAGATTATGAATGAAGGTTGGGCTTCGTATTGGCATATCCGGATTTTGCGCGAACTCGATTTAACGGAAGGGGAGGCTGTTGAGTTTGCGAAGTTAAATGCGAGCGTTGTGCAGCCGGGGCGGCAGCAGCTGAATCCGTACTATTTAGGGTTGAAAATGTTTGAAGATATTGAGCGGCGGTTTAATGATCCGGATGAGCATCTGCAAGAGCTTGGGGTTGTGCCGAATTCAGGCCGGAAGCAGATTTTTGATGTGCGTGAGATGGATCATGATGTATCGTTTGTGCGCAATTATTTAACGGATGATTTGATTCGGCAAGAAGATTTATTTATGTACGAAAAGCAGGGAAGGGATTACCGGATTACGAGCAAGGATGCTGAAGATGTCCGGCAGTCGATTATCCGCAGCCGGACAAATGGTGGTTTTCCGTACTTGGTGGTGACTGATGGGGATTATATGAAAGCAGGTGAGCTCTACATCCGCCACGAGTATGAAGGGGTCGAACTTGATGTGAAGGAGTTGGAGAAGACGCTGCCTTATTTGTTTCAACTCTGGGGCCGGGCGGTTCACATCGAAACGTTTATTAACGATAAGCCCACTCTCTTTCAATACGACGGCCGGCGCCTGCACCGGAAATACATTTGATAGAGCAGTTGCGTCGAGCTGGGAGCTGGGTGTAGGGAGGAGGCTGGAGCGCGGATCCTTCCTAACAAAAAAAGAGCTGCGATGTTTTAGCATCAGCAGCTCTTTTCAAGTAAAGGTGTTGTTAATCGGCCCATTCACCGTTACGGAAGACAGCGACGGTGCTGCCGTCCGCTTTAATGCCGTCGATGTCCATGTGCTCGGATCCGATCATAAAGTCAACATGCACAAGGCTTTGGTTTAAGCCGGCTTCTTCTTTTTCTTCTTTGGAAAGTTCGCTCCCGCCTTCGAGGCAGAAGGCATAGGCGCTTCCAAGCGCGATGTGGCAGGATGCATTTTCGTCATAAAGCGTGTTGTAAAAAAGAATGCCCGTCTGTGAGATCGGTGAGCTGTGCGGCACGAGCGCAACTTCGCCGAGACGTTTTGCATTTTCATCTGTTTCTAAAAGGTGTTTTAAGGTTTCTTCGCCAGTTTCAGCACTGTAGTCAACGACAACGCCGTTTTCAAACGTAAGTGTGAAGTTGTCGATTAAGTTACCGCCGTAGTTTAACGGCTTCGTGTTGGTCACCTGACCGTTAACGCCGTCTTTATGAGGAACGGTGAAGACTTCTTCTGTTGGCATGTTGGCAATAAAGTGTACACCGTCTTGGTTTTTACCGCCGCCGCCAACCCATAAATGACCTTCAGGAAGATCAATTTTTAAGTCGGTGCCAGGTGCTTTAAAGTGCAGCGCAGCTAAGCTCTGCTCCTCAAGAAAACGAGCTTTCTCCTGCAGGACGTCGTCGTGTGCTTCCCACGCGGCTACCGGATCTTCAAGGTCGGCACGTACCGCTTTGAAAATGGCTTCCCAAAGCTCATCTACAGCCCGCTCGCCTGCTTCAGGAAATACTTTTTTCGCCCAAGCTTCGGACGGGGCGGAAACGACGAGCCAGCTCGTTTTATCCGATTGTATGTAGCTGCGGAACGTCTCCATGGCTGCGCCCGCGGTTTTGTTTGCCGTTGCGACGCGCTCAGGGTCTACCCCTTTTAATAAATCAGGGTCCGTGGATTTAATCGTCATAAATGCGGCCCCGGCTTCAGCCATTTCTTCAAAGCCTCTAGCTTTCCAATGTGGATACTCTTCAAACGCTTCATCAGGTGCTAAGTCGTATTTCAAACGCGTGAGCGCATCGTCGTTCCATTCAACGTGAACGTTTTTTGCGCCGCCTTCGTATGCTTTACGGGCGGTGAGACGGACAAAGTCAGCCGCATCAAGTGGTGCATTAATGACGAGGGTTTGACCTTCCTGCAGATTGACCCCTTTATGCACAGCAAGGGAAGCGTAATTTTCAAGCTTACGGTTAAAGTCGCTCATTTGCATTCTCCTTTGTCAATAAAATCCGGTACGTTTACATTTTATCAAAATACGTGTAAAAAAAGAAACGCTTTCAACAATTACATGGCGCGTGATGAAATGATTAGACTATGATAGGATAACAAGCGTAAGTTTCGTGGAAGGGTTGATCAATGAACGAGCACGAGAAATCGTGGTTTTAGCATATCTTTTTTAAAAGCTTCATTTATATAAATATACAGTTACAGTTTTGGAAAGGAGCTGATGATCGTGCAGGCGATTACGATATTTTGCGGTTCTCGTCCCGGTAGAGATGAAGTATACAGTCAAGCCGCTTATGCGCTCGGACAAGAAGCAGCCAAAGCCGGGCTCCGCGTCATTTATGGTGGTGGAAGCTCCGGGTTGATGGGGGCCGTGGCAGAAGGCGCACTTGCTGAAGGCGGCAAAGTGACCGGGGTGATTCCATATTCATTAAAAGAAAAAGAACTAGCCCATGACCGTTTAACTGAACTGATTACGGTGCACACGATGCATGAACGTAAAGCGCAAATGTATGATCAAGGGGATGCGTTCATTGCACTGCCCGGCGGCATCGGTACGTTAGAAGAGTTCATGGAAATTTTAACGTGGCATGCGATCGGGGCTCATGCCAAGCCGTGCGGCATTTTAAATACGAATGGCTACTATGACCCGATGTATGATTTACTGCGGCATATGACAGAAGAAGCTTTTGTCACAAAAGAAACAGCTGATCGCATTTTACTTGAAGATGAGCCGGCAAAGCTGATTCAGCAGTTACAACATCAAGAAGGTGAACCTTATGTCTGATGCAGGGGTCCTTCGTTTTGAGCAATCGTTAAGCTGCGCCCGCTTTCTGCACCGGCCGAACCGTTTTATGCTGGTATGCCGGCTTGAAGCAACCGGGGAAGAGGTTGAAGTGCATTTACCTGATCCCGGCCGGCTGCGGGAGATCTTACAGCCTGAAACGGTTGTATGGCTCAGGTATGTGGATCAGGCGAAGCGGCGGACGAAATGGAGTGCGGTTATGGCTGAAACTGGTGGCGTGCTCGTTTCGCTGGATACGACTTACCCTAATGCGTTAATTGAAAAGTGTTTGAAAAGCGAGCTTCTTGAAGAGTTTGCTGGATGGCACTTCGCCCGGCGTGAGGCGCAGGTTGGTGGTTCGCGCTGGGATTTTTTACTTGAAAATGAACATGGGGATAAGCTTCTCCTTGAAGTGAAAAGTGTCACTATGTCGGTGGATGAAACGGCGTATTTTCCGGATGCGGTAACAGCGCGGGGGACAAAACATGTTGAAGAGTTAACAAAATGGCAAAAGACGGGCGAGTATCAAACGGCTGTTTTATTTGTGATCCAGCGTGAGGATCCGAAAGAGCTGAAGCCGGCGGTGCAGATTGATCCAGCCTTCAGCCGAGCATTAACAGAGGCGGCTGAAGGAGGGGTCAAGATTTACGCACGCACGTGCCGGCTGTCTCCAGCACAGATTGAATTAAATACCCGCGTACCTGTCGTGGTGTAAGCGCCGGCGCACCATTTTCGGGCGAGCGCGCTCCAATTCAATTAAGTGATGAGCGTATCGATGGACTCGCGTTTTTTAAAGTTGTGCAAACTGGAGACAAACTTGGTCGGATAAACTTGAATAATCCGGTTGTATTTCGTCACAGAACGGTTGTACACTTTCCGGGCAAAGCTGATGCGCTTTGCAGAATCTTCTAAGTCTTTTTTAATCTCTTGATAGCTTTCAAGGGCTGTAATTTGTGGTTGATCTTCGGCACTTTCAAGGATGTCGCGCAACACTAACGCGAGCTCGTCATTTGCCTCCATACGCTCATTGCGCGGCTCAAAAGGTGAAGTCATGACGTTCGTTTTCTCTTCGAGTTTCTCTTTCGTTTCATAAGTGATCGAAGCATAGGGCTCCATAACCCCTTCAAGTTCTTTCACCATGATTTTACGACGTTCAAACTGCCGGTGAATCAACTCCCACGCGTCTTCAACATCTGTTAAATGTTTTAATAAATAGTAGTAGCCGATAAACCAAAAAATTAAAGCGGTTAAAATGGCAATACCTAAAATAATGGGAAAGGTCAAGCTAAGTACCTCCTCAATCCATTGACGTTCCTCTATATTATGAAATCGTGAAAGCCGGCATGCTTAATAAGCAAGTCCGACCCGCATGCTTTCAAAAGCCGGGGCTTTCTCAAAAACTTCGACAGCGGCTTTGGCTGTATCCGCAGTTGTAATCGAACTACCGTTTTCCGGTAGCACGTTTTCTTCTAAGCGGTAGTTGCCGTGCGCCTCTCCGTCTGGCAAATAAGTAGGGCATAGAACGGTCCACCGTAACGAAGATGCGGCAAGCGCTTCGTAAGCGCGGGCGTGCTCTTCGGCTGCCCGGGTTGTTGAACGCCGGGATTCTGATGACTGAAAGCGGTATAAATCAGGCTCTGTGCGGGCATTTAAAATGCCGGCGGTACCGATCGTTAAGATTTTTTGTATGCCTTTTTCCTGCATCGCTTCAATAATGAGCGGCACAGCTGTTGTTAATGTATCGCTTTTATCAGTGGAAAGCGCTGAAATAACTGCGTCTGCTCCTTCTAAAGCTTGAGCGATATCTGCTTTGTTTTTAGCATCTCCTTGAATGATCTGGACGTTTTCCGGCATATCCGGCATTTCGGGGCGGGGACGGACGAGCGCCTGTACATTGTAGCCGCGCGCAGTCAATTCCTTTATGATGCCGCTTCCGGTACGACCGGTCGCTCCAAACACTGCAATCTTCACACGTAAGCCTCCTTCAGAATATTGACAAAGTACAAAACTTAAAATTCACGCACAGCTTACTTGCACCGAGCTCCGGGGGCTGTCCTTTTAAGAGGGTAAAATCGTACAATGAACGTAACCTTCACTTCAGACGGACGCTTTCCCGAGGGCTTGGCTTCAGCTAACTTGTTCGAAGGAAGGCCATTCGAACAAGTGGATCTTCAGCCTGCGCTTCATCCTCTGGGAGTCGCCGTCTTTCGTTTCGGTCACTTTTCAATTGACGGATTCTTAATCATTGCCAATGTATATTTTCGTTTTATCACTCATTAAGCCTCATGATGAAATTGATTCCGGTAGATATTACTTGATCAAAAGGATTACTATAATTCATGGCTATCAAATAACGAAAGGCTGACAAGCATCGGCGGCGACGCCTACGGGAAAAGTACGAGCCGAAAAGCCACGTCTGCATTTGTTTTTTAAAGTTTGTTTACATGCTACCTTGTAACCTTCTTTTTAAATCGTAACATAATTTGCTGGTCTTCGTAGCTGATTTCACTCGCTTTCCCTAAAATTATCTAACAATTTTAATGAAAGCGATTTCAAATTTCAGAATGGAATGATAATATAAATATAGATCAAACTTTCAACGTAGTAAAAGATATGCTCGTTTACCGAGCGTGCGCTCAGTCACCATAGAAGCTTATCAATTTTAAGGGGGAAAACACATGAATTTTGCGTTAACGAAAGAACAGCAAATGATTAAAGACATGGTGAAAGACTTTGCCCAGCAGGAAATTGCCCCAAAAGCTGAAGAAGTAGATCGCAATGAACGTTTTCCTGAAGAGACGTTTCAAAAAATGGGTGAGCTCGGTCTGCTTGGCCTGCCGTTTCCAGAATCCTACGGCGGTTCAGGGGCGGACACAGTATCATATGCGCTTGCTGTTGAAGAAGTAGGAAGAGCGTGCGGAAGTACAGGTTTAAGTTATGCAGCAGCTGTATCACTCGGAGCGAGCCCGCTTTATTATTTCGGAGATGAAAAGCAGAAAGAGCTGTATTTAAAGCCGCTCGTCACAGGTGAAGCCCTTGGCGCATTTGGCTTAACTGAACCAAACGCTGGAAGTGATGCCGGCGGCACAAAAACAAAAGCAGAAAAAAAGGATGGCCGGATTGTGATTAACGGTGAAAAGTGCTGGATCACAAACGCTGCTTATGCCAAATGCGTTATCGTGACAGCTGTTGACGGCAAAGATGACCGCGGCCGCAATAATATTTCGGCGTTTATTGTACCGACAGACACACCAGGTTTTACGATTACAAGTCCGTACGAAAAGATGGGGGTACGTGGATCCAATACGTGTGAGCTTGTGCTTGAAGATGTGGAGATTCCGGAAGATCATGTGCTCGGCGAGCCTTCAGGCGGATTTAAACAGTTTCTTTATACTCTTGATGGCGGGCGGATCTCGATTGCAGCACTTGCTGTCGGCATTGCCCAGGCCGCTTGTGAAAAAGCGCTCGCTTATGCGAAAGAGCGTAAGCAGTTTGGCCGCTCGATCTCAGAGTTTCAAGCCATTCAATTTAAATTGAGTGATATGAGCATGGAAATTGAACTGGCTCGTAACATGGTGATGAAAGCAGCCTGGCTGAAAGATCAAGGCAAGCCGTTCACGCTTGAAGCGTCTTACGCGAAACTTTATGCCTCGGAAATGGCAACGCGAGTGTGTAATGAAGCGCTGCAGGTCCACGGCGGGTACGGTTATATGCGGGAGTATGGTATCGAGCGGATGCTGCGCGACACGAAGTTGATGGAGATTGGCGAAGGCACATCTGAGATTCAGCGTATGGTTATTGCCCGCCAGCTCGGCTGTTAAATCTTAGCAAGGGGGAGATGTAAGGTGGCGCAGGTGCTTGAATATACCGTAGGAGAGCTGCTTGAGAAAACGGCTGAAGCGTATCCGAAGACTGAAGGTATGGTGTACCGGGACCTGGGGCTGCGGCAGACGTATGCCGAATTTAATCAAGCGACAGATGAGCTTGCGAAAAGTTTTATTGGTCTTGGGGTGGAAAAGGGAGAGCACGTGGCGATTTGGGCAGCCAACAAACCGGAGTGGCTGCTCAGTCAGTTCGCTACCGCCAAGGCCGGGGCTGTGCTCGTCACGGTAAACACGAATTACCGCTCAGCTGAATTAGCCTACGTTTTACAGCAGTCCGATGCTTCAACCTTAATTTTACAAAAGTCTTTGAAGGACGTTTCCTACCTTGAAGAGCTGCAAAAGATTCTGCCGGAACTACAAACGAGTGATCCTGGCAAGATCAAGAGTGAACGATTTCCGCATTTAAAGCGGGTCATTTTCATTGATGAAGAAGGAGAGCCCGGGACGTTTTCCTGGTCTGAATTTGAAGCGAAAAAAGATGAGGTAAGTGATGCTAAACTACATGAGCGAAAAGCCTCGCTGGACGCTGATGAAGTAATCAATATGCAGTACACATCCGGGACGACCGGATTTCCGAAAGGGGTTATGCTGACGCATCGAAACATTGTAAACAACGCCAGCAATATCGGAGATTGTATGAATTTACGTGCCGGTGATCGCCTTTGTATTCCCGTTCCGTTTTTTCACTGTTTCGGTTGTGTTCTTGGCACACTGGCCTGTGTAACAAAAGGTGCGACGATGATCCCGCTTGAAACGTTTGACCCTGAAGCCGTACTTGAAACGGTTGAAGCTGAACAGTGTACAGCGCTGCACGGCGTACCGACGATGTTTATTAGTGAGCTGAATCATCCTTCTTTTGATGCGTATCATTTAAGCTCGCTCCGTACGGGGATTATGGCCGGCTCAAATTGTCCGGAAGAAGTGATGAAAGCTGTGATTGAAAAGATGGGTGCTGCTGAAATTACAATCGCTTACGGTCAGACAGAGGCATCGCCTGTCATTACGCAGACACGGGTTGATGATGCGTTTCACCGCCGCGTAGAAACGGTGGGACGGGCGCTTCCGGAAGTTGAAGTGAAAATTGCCGACCGGCACACCGGAGAGCCGCTTCCGCCTGGAGAGCAGGGTGAACTGTGTACCCGCGGTTATCACGTGATGAAAGGTTATTACAAAAACGAAGAAGCAACGAGCGCTGTACTTTCAGAAGACGGGTGGCTTCATACCGGCGATTTAGCTGTGATGGATGAGGACGGATACTGCCGGATTACCGGCCGGTTAAAAGATATGATTATTCGCGGTGGTGAAAACATTTATCCACGGGAGATTGAAGAGTTTTTATATACGCACCCGAAAGTGCTTGATGTTCAAGTCGTAGGTGTTCCTGATGAAACGTACGGCGAAGAAGTTTCCGCCTGGGTGCAGTTAAAAGAAGGAGAAACAGCCACTGTCGATGAACTGAAAGCGTATTGCCGCGATCATATTTCAAAGTTTAAAGTACCGCGCTACATTGCGTTTGTTTCGGAGTACCCGATGACAGCTTCCGGCAAAGTGCAGAAGTTTAAGCTGCGCGAACAGGCAGAAGAAGCATTTCGGAATGTGGAGATATAAAAGCGTAAAGGAGGAGCGACATGTTCCAAAAAGTATTAATCGCAAACCGTGGTGAAATTGCGCGCCGGGTCATTCGTGCTTGCCGTGAGGAAGGCATTCAAAGTGTGGCCGTTTATTCAGATGCGGATGCTGAAGCGCCGCACGTACGTGAAGCGGATGCGGCAGTAAGGCTCGGCCCGGCTAATGTGAAAGAAAGTTATTTAAATGTGGACGCTGTTATTGCAGCTGCCAAAGCTGAAGGGGTGGATGCGGTTCACCCCGGCTACGGGCTGTTGAGTGAAAATGGAGCATTTGCCCGCCGCGTTCAAGCAGAAGGGATGACGTTTATCGGTCCGGCGCCGGACATTATGGAGCTTATGGGCAGTAAGCTTGAAGCAAGAAAGCAGATGAAAGCAGCCGGTGTTCCGGTGATTCCGGGCACAGAAGAAGCTGCCGCTGATGAAGATGCAGCAGCCCGGGCGGCAGCCGACATTGGTTATCCGGTCATGTTAAAAGCTTCAGCCGGCGGCGGCGGGATTGGCATGCAGCTTGTTCAAGATGAGGAGGAGCTGCGCAAAGCTTTTGCCGGTAATCAACACCGGGCTGAGCAGTTTTTCGGTGATGGCGCGATGTATGTAGAAAAAGCGTTAATCCGACCGCGGCATGTAGAGATTCAACTGCTTGCAGATGCGCACGGCAACGTCATTTATGCCGGGGAGCGGGATTGTTCCATTCAGCGCCGCAATCAAAAAGTGGTTGAAGAAGCTCCGGCACCGCACATTTCTGATGGTCTCCGGAAAAAGATGGGCGAAGCATCGGTGAAGGCAGCTGAGAAGATCGGCTACACGAATGCAGGGACTGTCGAGTTTCTCGTGGATGAACATGAAAACTTTTATTTTCTTGAGATGAACACCCGTCTGCAGGTGGAACATCCGGTGACTGAAGAAGTTACAGGCATTGATTTAGTGAGATCTCAGCTCGCTGTTGCTGCTGGTGAGGTGCTTTCTTACAGCCAAAATGACATTTCTCTCACAGGCCATGCGATTGAAGTACGCATTTACGCTGAAGATCCTGAGCGCTTTCTGCCGTCACCGGGGACGATTCAACACGTTGAGCTTCCTGAAGGTGAAGGGATCCGGCACGAATGCTGGGTGGAAAGCGGCACGAAAGTCACGCCTTATTATGATCCGATGCTTGCAAAAATGATCAGTCGGGGAGGCAGTCGTGCGGAAGCGGTGGAGCGGATGCAGACTGCGCTTAAGGCATATGAGGTGGAAGGGATAAAAACGAATATTCCGTTTTTAATCCGTGTGATGGAAAGTGAGGCTTTTCAAACAGGAGAGCTTTCGACAAGTTTTATTGAAGAATTTCAACGAGCTTCAAACAACGCGTAAGCAGGCAGTCAATACAAGCGTCTAAGTATCAAAATCATTTATAACACGGTAAAATCCGTAATTTTCAAGGAGGCAGGATGATGAGTAAAATTCAAGCATCGATGGCAGGTAACTTGTGGAAGATTGTTGTACAGGAAGGCGATCAGGTGGAGAGCGGACAGGATGTTGTCATTTTAGAGTCGATGAAAATGGAAATCCCGATCGCAGCTGAAACATCGGGCACGGTCAAAAAGCTTTTAAAAGCTGAAGGTGATTTCGTTGATGAAGGTGAAGATTTAATGGAGCTTGAATAAAAGCTGACAGGAGGGTGTGATATGACACTTCCAGCGCACGTTACTGTGAAAGAAGTTGGGCCGCGCGATGGGCTGCAAAATGATGCATCGTTTGTAGAAACTGAAGATAAAGTGGCCTGGATTGAGCAGATGATTGATGCAGGGGCTGCTTATATCGAGTGCACGTCATTTGTACATCCAAAATGGGTGCCGGCGTTAAAAGATCATCAAGAACTAATGCAGATGTTTAAACGCCGGCCGGGGGTCACTTATGCCGCCCTTGTTCCGAACATGAAAGGGCTTGAAGGCGCCCTTCGTTCCGGTGTGGATGAAGTTTCGGTCTTTATGTCGGCAAGTGAAACGCATAATCAAAAAAATATTAATAAAACGATCGCTGAAACCCATCCTGTCCTTGAAGAAGTGATCCGTGAAGCCAAGGCGGCCGGCTGCTCAGTACGTGCTTACATTTCGACCGCGTTTGCGTGCCCGTATGAAGGAACAATGGCTCCTGAAACGGTGTTGAAAGCAGTAGATCCACTTTTAGAAGCAGGAATTAATGAACTCTCAATCGGGGATACAATCGGGGCGGCGGCACCGCTTGAGGTAGATACAGCTTTAAAGCAATGGGTGCAGCATGTACCAAAAGAACAAATCGCCATGCATTTTCACGATACCCGCGGCACAGCACTTGCCAATGTGTACGCTGCTTTACAGCAGGGCGTTACCACGTTTGATGCTGCAGGTGCCGGCTTAGGCGGATGCCCTTACGCACCAGGTGCCGGCGGCAACTTAGCAACAGAGGATTTACTTTATTTTCTGCACCGGCAGGGGATCGAAACCGGGATGGATGAGGCGGCTTATCTTGAAGCAGCTGAATTTATTCTTCCTCGGACGACAAACGCCGCGCCTGGCAAAGTGCTCCTTGCCTCGCGCGGTGAAAAGGAGGCTAAGTTATGAGCTCGCTTGTACAAAAAGAAATGAGAAAAAACGGGGTTGTGCTGATCACACTTGATCGCCCGGAAGCTGCCAATGCGTTTTCCCGGGAGCTGCTTACAGACCTGGAAGAAGTACTTACAGATGTAGCACAAGATGACGATGTCCGTGTCGTCGTCATGCAGGGTGCCGGCGGTAAAGTATTTTCTGCTGGTGCTGATTTAAAAGAGCGAAAAGAAATGACCGAAGGCGAAGTAACCAATACGGTGGCCCGGATCCGCGGTATCATGGAGCAGACAGAAAAGCTGCCGCAGCCTGTCATTGCAGCGATGAACGGCAGCGCTCTCGGAGGTGGTCTTGAGCTTGCCCTAGCCTGTGATTTACGGGTTGCCCTTGGCAGCGCTTCTTACGGATTGACTGAAACGTCACTTGCGATTGTCCCCGGCGCCGGCGGAACGCAGCGCCTGCCACGGTTAATCGGCCGGGGCCGGGCGAAGGATTTAATGTTGACGGCCCGCCGCATCAATGGGTTTGAAGCTTTAAGCATCGGCTTAAGTGAATACGCTGCTGAAACTGCAGATGAAGTTGTGACAACAGCTTTATCCGTCGCTGAAAAGATCGCAGCAAACGGACCAATCGCCGTGCAAAGTGTGAAGCAGGCTGTGAACGAAGGCATGAATCAGTCGTTTGCGTCTGGGATCGAAGCGGAGTGTAAAGCGTATGACCGTGTGCTTTCTACTGAAGACCGGCTTGAAGGACTGCAGGCATTCAAAGAAAAAAGAGCACCAAACTATCTAGGAAAATAAAGGGAGGTCTTATGATGACGAATTGGCAGGAAGAACTGCAGTCACGCGTTGAAACCATTGAAAAGGGCGGAAACGAGAAGTATCATGCGCAGAACGAAGAAAAAGGAAAAATGTTTGTGCGCGAACGTCTTAAGCAGCTGTTTGATAATGATGTCCAAGTTGAAGACGGTAAGTTCGCAAACGAAATGGCAGAAGGACTGCCGGCCGATGGTGTTGTCACCGGCATGGGACGGATTCACGGTCAAAATGTTTGTTTTATGGCAAATGATTCCACGGTAAAAGCAGGTTCCTGGGGGGCACGAACCGTCGAAAAAATTATTCGTATCCAAGAACAGGCTGAGAACTTAGGACTGCCGATGCTTTATTTGGTGGATTCGGCCGGGGCACGTATCACAGATCAAGTGGAAATGTTTCCAAACCGGCGTGGTGCCGGGCGCATTTTCCATAATCAAGTGAAGTTGTCAGGACAGGTCCCGCAAGTATGTTTACTTTTTGGGCCATCTGCAGCAGGGGGTGCTTATATCCCTGCATTTTGTGATATTGTTATTATGGTGGATAAAAACGCTTCCATGTATCTTGGCTCACCGCGCATGGCGGAGATGGTGATCGGCGAAAAAGTGTCGTTAGAGGAAATGGGCGGTGCAGATATGCATTGTTCCGTATCCGGCTGCGGCGATTACTTAGCAGTAGATGAGCGCGAAGCGATTCAGGCTGCCAGGACTTATCTCGGCTATTTTCCGTCCAATTATCAAGAGCGTCCGCCTGCAGGCCTTCCGGTACCGCCGGCAGAAAAAGAAAAAGCACTGCAGGATTTAATTCCTGAAAACCAAAATGCGCCGTTTAATATGCATGAGTTTATTGAGCATCTCATTGATGAAGATTCGTTTTTTGAGATGAAAAAGAAATTCGCGCCTGAAATTATTACCGGGTTTGCCCGGATGGACGGGCAGCCTGTCGGCATCGTTGCCAACCAACCGCGTGCGAAAGGCGGCGTCTTGTTTCATGATTCGGCAGATAAAGCGGCGCGTTTTATTACACTTTGCGATGCGTACGGGATTCCACTCGTCTTCTTAGCTGATATCCCAGGCTTTATGATTGGGACGAAAGTGGAGCGGGCCGGTATTATCCGGCATGGCGCGAAAATGATTGCGGCTATGTCTGAAGCAACAGTACCAAAGCTTTCAGTCATCGTCCGTAAAGCATACGGCGCCGGACTGTATGCGATGGCCGGACCGGCATTTGAACCGGACTGCTGCCTGGCGCTGCCTTCAGCGCAAATTGCAGTGATGGGGCCTGAAGCTGCGGTGAATGCAGTATATGCCAATAAAATTTCAACGCTTCCTGAAGAAGAGCGGCCGGACTTTATTCAAGAAAAACGTACAGAATATCAAGAAAATATTGATATTTACCGGCTTGCTTCAGAGTTGATTATTGATGATATTGTCGAGCCTGATCAACTGCGCGGTGAGCTGTTAACGCGTCTGGATATGTATAAAGATAAGGATGTTACCTTTTCAAAGCGTAAACATCCAGTATATCCAGTTTAGAAAACAGCAACAGGAGGTTTACACATGAGCCATGAACCGGTTTGGTTTCCAAGTGAGACGTATCAAGAAAGCACCCGTCTTTATCAGTGGATGAAAGACCTCGGCTACGGAGATTACGACACGTTTCAAGCAGACGCTGTCACTGATATTGACTGGTTTTGGCACGAAGCTGAACGCGCCCTCGGCGTGGAATGGAAAAAGCCATATGAACAGGCCGCGGACACGAGTGAAGGTTATGCGTGGCCGACGTGGTTCCGCGGTGGAGCGTTAAATGTGACAGAGACAGCGGTGGAGAAATGGGCGGCCCGGGAGGATACGAAAAACCAACCGGCGATCATTTGGGAAGCAGAAACGAATGAGACGCGCCAGTACACGTTTCAAGAACTTGAAGATGCAGTAAATGAAGCTGCAGCTGGTCTTCAAGTGCACGGCATCGAACGTGGCGATGTAGTCGCTTTGTATATGCCGATGGTGCCAGAGACGCTCGTTGCAATGCTTGCCTGCTCAAAAATCGGTGCCATTTTCACACCGTCGTTTTCCGGTTATGCGGCAGATGCGGTGCGCACGCGGCTGGATGCGGCCGGTGCGAAAATGTTGATTACGTGTGATGGTTTTACGCGCCGCGGCAAACCGGTACCGATGAAAGAAGAAGCGGACCGGGCGGTCGAAGGTGCAAAAACCGTGAAGAAAGTTGTGGTCGTTCCGCGCTTAAACCGTGATGTGACGTGGCATGAGGATCGTGATGTTGCCTGGTCGAATCTGTTTGGACACGGCCATGTGCAAGAAGCAGCAGCGATGGCGCCGGATGAAGAGATGATGCTCATTTACACATCCGGAACGACCGGGCAGCCAAAAGGTGCGGTGCACACCCACGCCGGCTTTCCAATTAAAGCCGCGTTTGATGCCGGCATTTGTATGGATGTGAAACAGCACGATCGTTTATTCTGGTACACCGATATGGGTTGGATGATGGGGCCGTTTCTCGTTTACGGTGCTTTACTAAACGGGGCTGCGGTGAAATTGTTTGACGGCTCACCGGATTACCCTGAACCGGACCGGCTTTGGGACCTTGTGGATAAGTATGAAGTCACGCACCTTGGCATTTCACCAACATTAATTCGTGCGCTAATGAAGCAGGGCAATGACTGGGTGAATCAACACAGCTTAGAAAGCTTGCGAGTGATTGGTTCGACTGGCGAGCCGTGGAACCCGGAACCGTGGTTTTGGCTGTTTCGTGAAGTGGGCGGCAGCCGGATCCCTATTTTTAATTATTCCGGTGGTACAGAAATCTCCGGCGGGATTCTCGGCAACATTTTAATTAAACCGATCGGGCCAATTACATTTAACGCTGCACTGCCTGGGATGGATGCCCGCGTTTATGATGAAGATGGTCAAGAAGTGGTCAATGATGTAGGTGAGCTCGTACTTACAAAACCGTGGGTCGGGATGACGAAAGGTTTCTGGCATGAGCCGGAGCGCTTTGAAAAAACGTACTGGTCCCGTTTTGAAAATGCATGGGTGCACGGTGACTGGGTCATTCAAGACAGCGAAGGCTACTGGACAATCACCGGACGCTCAGATGATATTTTGAATGTTGCTGGTAAGCGGTTGGGACCGTCAGAAATGGAGTCGGTGCTGGTTGAGCATCCGGCTGTCGTGGAAGCAGGTACCATCGGTGTGCCAGATGAGATGAAAGGTGAATCAGCGGTCTCGTTTGTCGTGCTGCATCCAGATTACAACCAAAGTGACGAATTGATGCAGGAGTTAATTGCTTTGTGTGGTGAGAAGCTTGGAAAGTCACTGCGGCCAAAAGCTGTGTATGCTGTGGATGATTTACCGAAAACGCGCAATGCGAAAGTCATGCGCCGGGTGATTCGTGCAGCTTATATTGGAAAAGACCCAGGTGACTTATCGTCGCTTGAAAACCCGCACACCGTTGAGGCAATTAAAAAGCTCGCACACAATTTACCGTAAATTACTAATCAGAAACTGTATAGCTTTCTCTTTGTGATACAAACTAGGATTACAAAGAGGAGGTGAAGACAGATGGCTAACAACAACAGCTCAAACCAATTGGTCGTACCTGGCGTAGAACAGGCACTTGACCAGATGAAAACTGAAGTAGCTCAAGAATTCGGCGTTCAGCTTGGTGCGGATGAAACTGCTCGCGCTAACGGCTCTGTCGGCGGTGAAATCACAAAACGCCTTGTACAGATGGCTGAACAACAAATGGGTGGTTACCAGTAAACCATCTGAAAGAAAAGGGCGGCCCGTTTAGACGGGCTGCCCTTTTTCTCATTCAGATTTGTGTGGTGCCTCTTCTCTCTTGCAGCCATCCGCATCACGCAGCTGCTGCTTCGTTTCTTCATTATGAATATAGCCGCCGCCAAGACCTTCATTCAGCATCCGGTTTTCATCTTTTTGAATGCGATCTTCACATTTTTGCTTTTGCAACAGTGTCGCCTCCTCAACGTTTTTGTATACAGGCAAGTTTCAATTAGGCGAGCCACGCAGGTGCAGCGCCTCTTAATAGCCTTGCCGAAAATGAAGGAAACAGTCGAGGAAGAAAACAGAAGTTACGGATCCGTCGGGTTGTGATCTTCGTATACGTGATACAACATTAAATCATGAATGTGCCGTTCAAGGTCAGCCCGGTCCGATTCCTTCGGTGCCGTTGTCTGCCAAGTGATTGTGCCATCTTTATAATACGTCCCCCGGTGCATTTTTCCTTGATAAAAAAAAGAGAACGACCATTCTCTGTTCAGCCAGTTGTTTTTCATTTCTTTCCATTGAAAGTGTGAAATCATAAAATCCCCTCCTCCATATCGCTGCGTTCGTGTCTTTGCTAATATGGTATCATATACGTAATATGTAAGGGCAGTAACAAATGAAGTACTTCGTGTTATAGATGAGCTTCATGGAGAAGGAGGCACAGGCTATGGAAGGGTTGCTCTGGATTGGAGCTATGGTAGGGATAGGTGCACTTATTGGTGGTGTCACAAATTCACTTGCCATTCATATGTTGTTTCGGCCGTTTCATCCGGTATATGTTGCCGGCAGGCGCCTGCCATTTACCCCCGGATTGATTCCGAAGCGCCGCAACGAGCTTGCTGAGCAAATGGGCAGGATGGTCACCGAACATTTATTAACGGCAGAGGGTGTACAAAAGCAGCTGCACGATGCTGATTTTCAAGCAAATATGAAGCGCTGGGCCCAAGAGGAAAGCCGGACACTTTTGCACCGGGAAGAATCCCTCGCTGAATTCCTTGAGACTTATACCGGATCTAAAGATATGGTCGACCAAGCTGAAGAAGCGGTACGCACAGCTGTGCAACGGCGGCTTTATATGTGGCTGCAGGCACAGCGGGCAAAACCGTTAAAGGAGTTGCTGCCGGAAGAAATTCAAAATTACAGTGAAACAAGAATTCAACAGGCGGCGTATTATATTCTCGAGCGGGCCGAAGACTACATACAGACGAAAGAAGGCGAAAAACAGCTGAAGCATTTTGTGGAAAAATTTCTCGAGGGTCGAGGATCTTTTGTCAATTTTATCGGCTCTATGGTTGGAAGCGACCGAGTTGTTGCCCGGGCACAGCCGGAAATTCTCCGCTTTCTTCAAGATGATACGTCAAAAGTATGGGTGGAAAAACGGCTGCGTGAGGAGTGGCTCCGCTTACAGCATAAGCCGGTGGCAGAACTTGAGGAGCGCCTCCCGGTGGCAGAGTTAATCGAGCAGATTGCTGAAGAAACGACAGCTGAACTACCGGTGCGTAAGTGGCTCGAGGAGCCGCTGAATACATGGGCACCCCGGTTTGAGGATGAGGTTGTAAATGTGTGGGTCCCTAAGCTGACAGATGCTGCCGGGCGTCTTTTGGCAGAACGGCTGCCGGATATTTTACAAACGCTGCATTTAGATGATGTCGTAAAAAAAGAAGTACAGACATTTGAGGTTTCGCGTATTGAAACCCTTGTATTAACGATTTCCCGGCGCGAATTTACGATGATTAAATATTTAGGTGCCTTTTTAGGTGCAGGCATAGGGCTGTTACAAGGCATCGTCGTTGTGTTTGTTATGTAATTTTATGATGTCTGCCGGGCTTTTTAAAAATTTGTTTTCATGTAAATTTCGTTAAAGGGTGATTTTTCGTCGGCGTTCGTGTTATTCTCGGTAAAGACGTTTTAAAGGAGGCCAATGCATGTCCACAAATATTCAAGAGCAAGCACAAGAGCTTGCAACCGCGCTGCGTAACAGTGAAGAGTTCCAACAGCTGAAGCAGCTGCATGAAGATGTAGAAAAC
Organism: Salsuginibacillus halophilus; assembly: GCF_003014715.1. GTDB lineage: Bacteria > Bacillota > Bacilli > Bacillales > Marinococcaceae > Salsuginibacillus > Salsuginibacillus halophilus. The sequence goes on along the minus strand of NZ_PYAV01000007.1, from coordinate 175,244 downwards.
GATGAAGTTGCTAAGCGTATGCTTGATAACTTCCGCGAACTACAAATGAGCCTGCAGCAAAAGCAGATGCAGGGTGAGCAGCCGAGTGAAGAAGAAATCACACAGGCGCAGAAGCAGTTTGAAATGGTGCAGCAGCACGAAACAATTTCAAAGCTTATGGAAGAAGAACAAAAAATGAGCACCATCATCGGTGACTTAAACAAAGTAATTACAGAGCCGCTTGAAGAGCTGTACGGCAGCCCTGAAGAGCAGTAAACTGTCCAAGCCTCCGCTTTATGCGGGGGTTTTTTAATGGAGAGAAAAGGAAAGCCGGCGCTTCATTTTTGTTGATGCTCTTCTTAGCCTTCAAACAACACCGGAAAGTTCTACGTTGTTTATCCACGGCATACGGTGATTGTAGCAGGATAAGCTAGAAGGGAGCATCTATATGACATACCGACTGCTTGCTGTAAGCCTAGAAGGAACGATGTTAAAACGAAATGGGAAGATCAGCCGTGCCACCCGCGAAGCGCTCACGTATGTAAAACAAAAGGGTGTTTATCCGGTAATCGTGACGCACCAATCACTTGAGGAAGCAAAAAAGGCAGCTAAAGTTGTGAAAGTTCAGCGGGAAATTGTTTGTTACAGCGGCGCTTATATTGCCGGCATTCAAGGCCAGCCATTGTTTGAGCGGCGGATGCCGACGATGATGGTGTGTGATGTTATCGCCCTGCTTGATGACCTTGAATGTCAGCTGACAGTTCAGCACGAACATTTTGCTTTAATGAACCGTGTCAATCAGCCGCAGCATATGCTCGGAAAGTGGACGATGTCTTTAGGCGAGACATTATTTTACCCTGAAACGGTTGTCGATGATTTAGCTGGACATATCGAAAAACATCAGCTCGTCCCACTCAAAGTAAAAGCTGTCTTTCCGAACGAGAAAGCACGACGCACCGGCATCGCCCGCATCGAACAAGAGATTCCTGACATTCGCATTCGTGAAAAAGATCCATTCACGCTTGAGTTTACACATGTGTTAGCTTCAAAAGCAGATGCTGTTGCGCACTTAGCCGCAGAAATCGGCGTAGAACCTCACGAAATTGTTGCGATCGGTTCGGAAGCAGGGGATGAAGAATTACTTGAAATGGCAGGCTTAGGCGTTGCGATGGGCGGCGCACCGGAAAGCATCCGCCAAGCCGCCGACTGGTTGACGCGCTCGCCAGAACAAGAAGGCTTATCTTACATGGTCAAAGAAGTTTTTCGTATGCAGATGAACATGAAAAAAACGTAATTTGAGTATAAGCCGTCTGCCGGGCGCTCTGCCAGTGTAAAACTGGCGGAGCGTCCGGATTTTTTGCGTAACTAGAGTGCGAGCAGGCGAAGTTGGAGCGCACACCACAAAAGTTGGCGTCACTTGATTAACGATGAAATAAGATCATTTGTCCGGCCCGTACAAGGCGGTGGGTTGTTTCCCACAAGCTTTCTTCGCTTAAGCGTTTCCGTCCGTGGGCGATCGCTTCTTCATCATTTTCAGCCTCAAAATCTTCGTTCAATAAAAGTTCTCCTTTTTTAGAGAAAGCTGTAAGTGCGTAGTTCATATGCACACCCTCCTTTTGACTGAATGATCATTCATATTTATATTTTAAGAAATTTCACAAGAAAAAGCAATATGGGGTCTTTTGGAAAAGTGATATTTCATGTACGATGAAAGTTATGATAGTATAAGAAATTTGTAGGAGGTGGTTAGCTTGGCTTTAACCCTTAACGAAGTGACAAAGTCTTTTGGAGGTACAGAAGCTGTACGGGGCTTAAGCTTATCCATACCAGAAGGTGAAATGTTTGGGATGCTTGGCGCAAATGGGGCTGGTAAAACAACGACATTCCGTATGATTATTGGATTACTTGATCCAAATAGTGGCTCTATTGAATGGAATAACCAACCGTTAACGTATAAAGAGAGCGGTAAAGTCGGCTATTTACCTGAGGAGCGCGGTCTTTACCCGAAACTGAAAGTGGCCGACCAGTTAATCTATCTCGGTAAGCTGCGCGGGATGAAAAAAAAGGATATTGTGCCGAAGATGAGGTACTGGTTGGAGCGGTTTCAAGCTGAAGCATATGAGCAGCAAAAAGTTGAAGAGCTTTCAAAAGGAAATCAGCAAAAAATTCAGCTCATTGCAGCAATTTTGCATGAACCTGAATTGCTCATTCTCGATGAGCCGTTCAGTGGTTTGGACCCTTTGAACGTAGAAATCTTAAAAAAAGCTGTCGTTGAACTAAAAGAGAACGGAACGACCATTATTTTTTCAAGTCATCGTATGGAGCATGTCGAAGAGATGTGTGAACACTTATGCATTCTTCATAAAGGTGAGCCTGTTGTTGGTGGGCACATTCGTGAAATTAAGCAGAATTTCGGCCGCAAATATTTAGTTATAGAGGCCGAATTTGATTGCTCGTTTATAAAAACAATGGACGGTGTACTTGCCGTTGAAGAGCGAGCGAATGGACTACGTTTAGAAATCAGGGATGAAGAAACGGCAGAGCACATCTTTGAAGCACTGCAGGGATGCGGCCGTGTTCGGCGTTTTTCACTGGAAGACCCTTCGCTAAATGATATTTTTATTGCGAAAGTGGGGGCTTCTTATGCGTGAGTTTTTGACAGTTATGGGTCATACATATATGACAAAACTAAAGTCTAAAGCTTTTATTACAACGACATTGATTACGCTTGCATTTATTTTAGTTTTTATGAATATGGACCGTATCATTTCATTATTTGACGGCGGTGATACAGCACCTGAAACGACAGAAGTTCTCGTGCTCGGTGATGAAGAAGCTGCGCAGATTTTTGAAGATCGTGCTGGTGAGAACGCTTTATTTGCGGTCACTCGTGCAGAGAGTGAGGCGGATGAAGAAGCACTCGAAGCCGAAGTCCAAGCTGGTGAAGCAGACGGTCTTCTCCATCTTGAAGTTCATGAAGAAACTTCCCTTCAGGCTGAATGGCGGGGAGAAGGTTCACTTTCTTTGCCGCAGCAGGAACAGCTTCAGCAGATCCTTTCAGATGTACAGCTGCGGTTTGGTGCAGAGTCGGCAGGTCTTGACGTCTCAGAAGTAGAAGCTTTAACTGCACCGGTTGCACTAGAAACTGTCGAACTTGGCGACAGTGGTTCAGATGAAGGGGTAAGTGAAGTAGAGCAGGGCCAGGCGATGTTTCTCGTTTATATCTTATTATTTGTCATTTATTTTTCGGTGATCTTTCTCGGTAACATGGTATCTATGGAGGTTGCGACAGAGAAATCTTCACGTGTCATGGAAATTCTAATTTCAAGCGTATCACCGGAGAAGCAGATGTTTGGCAAAATTGCAGGTGTAGCCCTGCTTGGTTTAACAAAGTTCGCTCTCATTTTTCTTCTCGGCGGCGGGAGTTTATTAACAAGCCGATCAGGTGAAGAAGAAGCAGTCGGTGTAATGGATCCGGCACAACTCTTGAATCAAGATGAAGGGGTAAGCTTGTTGTTAATCGCCTACGCCTTTTTATTCTTCATGCTCGGCTTTTTGCTGTATGCCACATTGTCGGCGATGCTCGGTTCGGTCATCAGCCGGATTGAAGATGTCGGGCAGGCGAATGGACCGATCAACATGGTTATTATTATGGCCTTTTTTATCGCGATGTTTGGTTTGAATGCGCCCGATTCAACAATTGTAACCATTACGTCGTTCATTCCGTTTTTCACGCCGATGATTATGTTTTTGCGCGTTGGCATGACAGATGTTCCGTGGTGGGAAGTAAGTTTATCAATTGCTTTGATGGCACTAACAATCATGTTTTTTGCCTGGCTTGGTGCACGAGTGTACCGCGGCGGCGTGTTAATGTACGGGAAATCGAGTGCTTTAAAGGATATCAAAAGGGCGATTCGACTCCGCTGATAAAAAGTGTGCACACCCTTGAATATTGTTGAATAACATAAGCAATGTAAAGGGGGTAGGCGATTCACATGATGAATATGCAGGATTGGTGTAAGCAGCATATCGGACAGATGGTGGTTGCACAGACGAATGATCATCAGATGCATCAAGGAATCGTTGAAGAAGTAGACGATGAATACGTGTATATGATGGTTCCTGAATGGGACCCGGAAGATTACCAGGAGATGATGATGCAGCAGAACATGCAGGGTTACGGGGGTATGCAGCATCACGGCAATATGCAGAACTACGGGGGCATGCAGCAGCCGTGGGGAAATCAGCATCCGCACATGATGGGGTATGATCCTAATCAACATCAAGACAATTACTATGGTAATCCGCATGAGCAAAATAACGAAATGCCGATGTATATGCCGAGTCAGCCACGCAGTGCAGAGATGCCGATGCAAGGTTACGGTTTAAACCCGGAAATGGATGCGCGTCAGTTTGGCGGGTTTGGACCGTGGGGTTATGGCGGCGGCTACGGAGGCTATGGTGGTTATGGCGGCTACGGTGGTTATGGAGGTTATTATCCACGTCCGCGCCCACGTCCTCGCCGCTGGCGCCGCAGTGTACTTCCGCTTGCAGCCCTTGTAGCTTTATCCGCCCTGCCGTGGTGGTAATTAATTCATCAGCCGTCCGTATATTTACGGGCGGTTTTCTCGTGTGAAGCTGCAAATGGTCTGGTGCAAGGAAATGTCTTTAACAGATCAAATGTTGGTGCGAAATTTCACCATAATCGTCGCAGGATCCTAAAGAAATTGGAGATTGCTGTTTTCATTCGTGAATTTGTGATATAAAGAAGACAAAGAACCGTTAAGCAATCATTGATTAAACATACATTTCAAATAAACAGAGGGTTGCAACGAGCAGCCAAAAAAAGAAAGGAAAGGTTAATATGAGCGAGTATAAAGTGTTTCTTGTTGAAGATGAAGAGAACCTTTCGGAAGTATTGAAAGCGTATATGGAAAAAGAAGGATGGGAGGTAAGCGTCTTTGCTGACGGAGAATCAGCTCAGAAAGCTGTTGAAGATACACCACACTTGTGGGTGCTTGATATTATGCTGCCGGGAACAGACGGCTATCAAATCTTAAAAACCATCCGTGAGAAACAAGGGGCAGTCCCTGTTATCTTTATTTCAGCCCGGGACCAGGACCTTGATCGGGTACTCGGTCTCGAGATGGGAAGTGATGACTACTTAGCTAAGCCGTTTTTACCGCAGGAGTTGATTATTCGTGCGAAAAAGCTGCTTTCAAGAGTTTATGTTGAAGAAGCAGAGGCCTCAAGTGCTTTTGATTTAAATAACTACACAATCGATCCGGAGGCACGGACAGTAGTGGATACAGAAGATGAAAACCATATCGTTGATTTAACGACAAAAGAGATGGATTTAATTCTGCTTTTAACTGAACAAGTTGGAAAAGCGTTATCTCGCGAAGAAATTATTGAAAATGTATGGGGCGAAAATTACTTTGGCTCCGAGCGGGCGGTTGATGATGTCGTCCGCCGCGTCCGTAAGAAAATGCCTCGTATTCACTTGGAGACACTGTACGGTTATGGTTACAGAGTTCTATCCTCATGATTAGAATGAATCTCACCCGGCGCATTTGGCTTTCGTTTATTGCGTTGGTTGTTTTGGTCGGGTTGACATTAGTCGTTGTTTATCCGATTTCGATTAAAGGAACATTGACAGAAGAAACGTACCGGATTATTGAGCAGGAACAGGCCCGGTTTGCCATGCCGTTTAGCGATTTTTACGATGTGCCGGAATCAGAACTTGATTTCATTGAACGTCGGGAAGCAGAACGGGCAGTTGGACATTTATTTTTAATTGACGGCCAATTTGGTACGCAGCAAGGCGATCCTGTGCCTGATAATGTTTTGCGGGAAATGGTAGCCAACGCTGTAGATCAAGATACAGAGCGGGGCCGCTACGAGTTAACATATAGTGGTGCTACATTGTTTTATGTCATTACACATGTTGATGATGGCAATGAGGACGGCTATCAAATCTCTTATATGTGGGATACTTACCGTGATTTAATGGTGAACAGACTGTGGGAACGGCTCATTTACTTATTAGTTATTGCCGGCGCCCTCAGCCTGCTCCCGGCGATCTGGCTGAAACGTTATTTACGGCAGCCGCTGCGTCTTTTAGGTAATCATTTTGAGCAGATTTCAAAGCGAAACTGGAAAGAGCCATTTCATTGGGAAGGTGACGATGATTTCCGTAAGCTTTCTGATCAATTTGAGCAAATGCGGCAAAACTTAATTCGGTACGACCGTTCGCAGAAAACGTTTATTCAGCATGCCTCACATGAATTAAAAACGCCGATTATGGTTGTGAAAACGTACGCCCAATCTGTTAAAGATGGGATTCTTCCAAAGAAAGATATGGAAAAAACGATGGATGTTATTCTTGCAGAAGCAGACCGGATGGAACACCGTGTCAGAGACATGCTTTACTTTACAAAGCTTGATACGTTGAAAAAAGAAACGATTAACTTAGAGTTGATCCGTTTTGGTGAAATTGCTTATCAAATCGAAGAGCGTTTCCGTATGCAGCGAAGCGATGTGAAAATTTTAATTGCTGGTGCAGATCAAGAGTTCACAGGTGATGTAGAGCATATTCAAGTACTTTTAGAAAATCTCATTGAAAACGCCATGCGCTATGCAGTATCGACGATTGAAATGAGAATTGAACAGAAAAATGATGAAGCTGTCATTATCGTAGAAAATGACGGGGACCACATTCCGGAGGAAGAACTACCGCATTTATTCGACCCATTCCGGAAAGGAAACAAAGGTCAGTTTGGTCTAGGGTTAGCCATTGTCAGTCGAATTGCTGAATTACATCACGGCACGTATCATGTGACAAATACGCCGCATGGGGTTGCGTTTCAAGTACACCTGCCGTTTAGTGAAGTGTCAGATAAAGACGAATAAAGCAAAAGCAGCCCGCTGGATATAGCTAATCAGGCGGGCTGTTTTTGTACACTTACGTTTTGTTGTGGTTTGTATGAAAAAGGAAGGTGATATGTGTTAAAATAAATTTAGCATTATTTTCTAGGTAAGGAGATTTACATATGGAAAGAAATTATTTAACAATTGTAACTGTCGGTTTGATGTTGATCGTGGTTTCTTCTGTTATGATTCAAGATCACTCGCCTTATGCTGCTGGCATCTTATCAGGTGTTAGTTTGACGATTATGGGATTTGCAGCTTATAAAATGCTTCAAAAAGAGCGAGGCAAAAAACCGCATCCCAATGAAACCGGGTGAGCATAAGTCACCGTGTCTTTTTAGTCCTCAACCCCCTCGGCAGAAAACCACAGCCTGCGGGATTTTCTCACTCGTTGTTCTGCGTAGGCGCCTCCGGTGCTCGTCAGCCTTGCGTCGTTATGAATCAGCTTCATCATGATGCTTCTGAACGATCAAGCGAACCATAAACAAAAGGTAATTGTAAAAGTGACCGAAACGAAAGATGGCGACTCCCAGAGGATCTTAAGCCAAGCCCTCGGGAAAGCGTCCGCTTTCGTTCCGGTTACGTTCATTGTTCGATTTTATCCTCTCAATAGGACAGCCCCCGGAGCTCAGAGTAAGTAAGTTGTGAGTTAATGTTAAGTTTTGTACTTTGTCAACAGTCTGGGAACCTCCATGTATAGGAGGTTCTGTTTTTTTATCCAAGTGACAGAGCATCAAACTTGTATTACCCTGGTTGGTTAACAGAACTGCTGTGATATACTGAATGGAGTAAAGTTAATTAGTGATAGATGAGAAAGGACGGCTGGTGGTTTATGGAACAAGGGATCCGTAAAAAACAAGTTGGCGACCGTGTCGAACAGTATGCACTCATTCGTTCCTCGGTGCGCGGCATTGCTAGTAACAATAAACCGTTTTTAACGGTGATGTTAAGTGATAAAAGTGGAGAAATTGAAGCGAAGCTCTGGGGTGTGACGCCTGAAGATGAGGTGCAGTATCAAGCGCGTACGCTTGTTTATGTACAAGGAGAAGTTGTTGATTTTAAAGGCCGGCTGCAGTTAAAAGTTCGCAGCATTCGTCCGTCAAACGAACACGATCACGTACAGGTTGCTGACTTTGTAAAATCAGCACCACTCACCCAGGAAGAACTGCTTGCAAATATTCACGCTTACATATTTGCGATTGAAAACTCAAAACTGCAGCGCATTACGCGCCATTTAGTCAAAAAACATCAAGAAGCATTTTTAACATCACCGGCAGCCACAAAAAATCACCACGAGTTTTTATCCGGGCTTGCTTACCATGTCAATTGCATGCTTGATTTAGGAGATGCGCTTGTTAAGCTCTATCCGCACGTGAATGCAGACTTGTTGTACGCAGGAATTATTCTGCATGACTTAGGAAAAGTACGTGAGCTTTCGGGGCCGATTGATACCGCTTATACCCTTGAAGGTAAGTTAATTGGTCATATTTCTTTAATGGCTACAGAAATTGATAAAGCGGCAGAAGAATTAGGTATTGAAGGAGAAGAACCTTTAATGCTGCAGCATTTAATCTTAAGTCACCACGGTAAAGGTGAGTGGGGAAGTCCGAAAGCACCGCAAGTTAAAGAAGCGGAACTGCTTCATTATATCGATAATGTGGATGCCCGGATGGAAATGTTGAAAGAAGCTTTAGGTCCGGTATCTCCGGGACAGTTCTCTGAACGTGTACAAGCAATGGAGTTTCGCCAGTTTTATAAGCCATCATTTATTCCGGAGGACAACGAAGATGATTCATAACTTGTCCTGTCCACTCATAACGTAATGATAAAGGTTCGTTTTGAGTGAAGGAGGACAATCAAATGGACAAGCGGACAAAACGTTTTTTAGGTACATCTGTGGTTTTATTTGTACTGCTCGTGGCATTTCAACGTTTTACCCCAAATGCATTTCTCGGTCAGCCGTTATGGGTTTATGTAGCAGCAGCGGCGGCTCTTGGGAGTGGTTGGATGTGGCTGCGGACACGTGCAGAGGAGCAAAAGGAAGACAGTCAATGGATTGAACAAGAAGGTCGTATTTATATTCGCCGTATGGAAGCAGAAAAAGAACGGCGCCAGATGAACGAACGCTAATAAACAAGCCCGGCGGTGATTAAACCGCCGGGCTTTTTGTTCTTTTTATACAGAGTTATAGCTCAACCCAGTCTTCGTAAGCTTCATCAATGGTAAGGTCTGTTTCTTCCATCAGCTCTTGGATAATTTCCTCAGAGGATTTTGATTGTTCCTGGACGAGTTGCTGTTCAATATCTTCTTCAAAATCTTCATAGCTGTCGCGGGTATCAAGCACTTCAATGATATGGTAACCGTGATCGGTTTCAACTGGTTCGCTCACTTCACCTGGCTCAAGGGTAAATGCTTCTTCTTCAAATGGTTCTACCATTGTACCACGGTTAAAAAAGCCGAGGTCGCCGCCTTCTTCATTGGAGCCTGGGTCTTCAGAGTGAATTTCAGCGAGTTCTTCAAAATCACCACCGTCTTCAAGCTCTTGAAGAACTTCTTCTGCTGTTTCTTCATCAGCAACTAAAATGTGACGGGCGTGAACTTCTTCAAATTGTTCAGCGTTTTCTTCAAAATAGGATGCTTTATCATCTTCAGAAACATCAACATCTTCGCTAGCAAGCTGGTCAATAACGAGTTGCGGCTTTATAAACTCCTCAATTAACTGCTCTTCAGATTGAAATGTTATTTGAAACTGCATTTCGAGAATAGAACGCAGCTCTTCTTCATTGTCAGCATTGTATTGTTCCATAAACTCATTCAGCAGTTCCTCAGCATCTTCGTCAGTAATACCGAGTTCATCTGCCTGCTTTTGTACAACCTTTGTTTGCAGCATATCGTTAAGTGTTTGCGGGCCATAACGATCTTTTAACTCATCGGTTAGTTCTTCTTCAGTAATCATTTCTTCTCCAACTTCAGCTACAGTTGTGTCATTATTCTCGCTGGTTTCTTCATTTTGTTCTTCTTCCTGATCCGTACAGCCGGTAAGAAATAAAGCACCGGCGCCAATCACCAGTGTCCACCGGTTCATCGCTCTCATATTGCTTTCATCCCCTTTAGTTCATCTTTCAGACCTTCACTATACCATAAAACGCTTCATAATGGAAAAGCCTTCAATTTCAACAGTGCCCAAACACATTTTAAACTTTGCGCATAGACTGAGGATAACTACGAAGCAGGAGGTGTCGCTATGTCCAAAGGTTACCATGGCAACTTTGCGCTGATTGTCGTACTTTTCATTCTGCTCGTTATTGTAGGTGCGTCCTGGTACTGCTAAAACATGATGAGAGTGAAGAAGGAGGTGGGCTTTCATGGGACATTATCACTCTAAAGACGGCACAGGCTTTGCGTTAATTGTCGTATTGTTTATTCTGCTCGTAATTATTGGGGCAGCTTGGTGCTAAAGCCGAAACAAAAAAGGCAGCTGTGCACAGCTGCCTTTTTTACATACAACTTGTTAACTTTGGTCGTTTTACCAGCTGATCCTTTAGGTGAAAAGGACTTTAACGTAAGTTGAGGTGAGTAAAATCATAATGAGTATGTTCACGGTGCGAAAGACTTTCGGCACCCGCTCATCGGAAATTTCGCGCTGTACACAGAGCGTGTTAGTCATAGAATTAATAATGAATAAATATAGCCCGCTTAAAATCACAAATAAAACGACAAACATGGTTTGAAACCCCCATTTCCTCTCTACGTATACTTTATCAAAACTTAAGCTGAAATGATAGCGAAAAACAAAGATTGCAAATCATGATAAAATAAAATTGTATAGAGAGAAAGGGGAGAGAAATGTGCCAAGGTATGAACGAAAAAGTCGATGGAAAACAGCTTTTGTCTCTTTAGCTGTAATGAATGTACTTATCATTGCAGGGTTGATCGGGGCATGGATGTTTATGATGCCAACAGTTTCAAGTGTAGATGAGCCCGAATCACCTGCTGCACCAGAAGAATCGGCTGTGCTGCATATGCAGGCTTCTTATGCGCAGGTCAATGATCTTCTGGCAAGGGCTGAAGAAGACATTGATATCCGGCTTACATCGGATGGGGTTGAGCTTGTTGACACGTACAGTATCCTCGGGCAGGATGCAGAATTGCGTAGTGTACTTGCCCCTGAAGTGCAGGAGGATGGAAACTTAGTGCTTCATCAGCAGCAGTTTTCATTTGGACCATTTAATCTTCCAGGTGCTGAAGCCTTTGAAATTATTCAGTCTCAAGCGGATTTGCCTGAAGGTGTTACGATCCGGCCACAGGCAGAGGAAGTTTATGTACATTTACGTGAACTTGATGTTACAGAAGACTTTTATGTACTTATCGATGAAATAAATGAGACTGAAGAGGAAATTAACATGTCACTCTATCCCCGCTCATGATAAATGAAGAACCATCTTCCTAAGATGCGGAAGATGGTTCTTTCGTTAATATATCAATGTGATTATGGCGGGATTCAATATAAGCTTGACGCGGCGTTTTTAAAAGTAACAAAGCAAAACGAAGGTCAGCAAAGCTGATACCTGTATTCACAGCTGCTGCGAATAAAAAGTAAGGCATTAAGGCAGGGAAGGCAGCTGCACCGATAAACAGCGGTCCGGACAAGCAGACAAACGGTGCAAGAAGCGACATAAGATAAATGTTACGCGGTGCCGGATCGGCATGCTTGTAATAAAAATAAAACTTGCGCTTTCGCTTCATAATTTTAGGTTTCACTTTATACTTAAACAGCCAGAAGGCGCCAAGATGGATCATAGCATGTAGTGGGAATAAAGCAGCGGTAAACGCTGTGAACTGCCAGAATGTTAATTGGTAAAAGGAACTAACAGACTGCAGTAAAGTAAAAAAGGGATACAGACCAATAAAAGTAATGGTACCTAGTAAAATGGATAGAAAGAAAGTCCGGTAAAAATGACGGCGTTGTTTCATTTGAAGTGATTGCAAGCAGTTCATCGTCTGTACCCCCTTAGAAGTCAATAGTTCCTAGTGTACTGTACGTTTTGTGAAGAGAAAAATCAAGAGGAAAATTGTTATTGAGAAAATTTTTGGATATTTCTTTGCAACGTACAGGATGTGTTCATAGAAGAATACTCTTCTCACTTAATATCAGTATTTAAACAAAAAAAGCCCCTCAACCTTGTAAAAGGCGAGGGGTCAGCGTGTAGACAAACTACACAACTTACGGCTTCAACCGCCGCGGGCTTCCCTATTAAGAGGCAAAACCGGATCATGAACGTAACCAACACTACGGACGGACGCTTTCCCGAGGGCTTGGCTTCAGCTAACTTGTTCGATTTGATTACCAATCGAACAAGTGAATCTTCAGCCTGCGCTTGATCCTCTGGGAGTCGCCGTCTTTTGTTTCGGTTACTTATTAGTTAACGGATCATGAAGAATTTCCATTGGATATGGTTCACTTGATCGCTCATGAAGCGTCATGATGAAATTGATTCATCTAAATATCGCTTGATCAAAAGGCTCTCTACAATTCATGACCATCAAATGACGCAAGGCTGACGAGCATCGGCGGCGACGCCACCAGGAACAGCGCGAGCCGAAAATCCCGCAGGCAGTGACTTTCTGCCGAGGAAGTTGAGGTCGTGACGGGGGCTAAGAAGACACGGTGAGATCAAGCGTTAGCGCAGATCAAACCGATGTCACACTTGTGCCCTCCGGGTGCAAGCGTCCGCCGAAAAGCGACATCAGCCTCCGCTTTTCTTGAAAGTTTGTCTACAGCCTGGCCCCTCAACCTTGTAAAAGGTGAGGGGCAAAAGCTGTATTCAGCTTTTCCGAGGAACAAGCTGTCCGTTATGCTCTGTAAAGTCCTGCTCAATTGCATGAGCGGAAGTTTCAACTGCTTCCATGAAAGAATCACCGTAAATGTCACCGATGAGTGTAAGCAGCTCAGGAAATTCAGGCAACCGACTTTGTTCCTCCAAAATTGAACGGGTACCTTCATAGATCTCATGCGCTTCAGGCTGAAAGGCGGCCATTGATTCGAGAAATAATGCTTTACCTTCTGGTGTTAAATAAACGTAAGTGTTGCGTTTATCGTCTGCTTTTTTCGAAAATGTAAGCAGCCCCCGTGCTTCAAGCTTTTTAGAAAAGTTAAAGGCAGTTGATACATGCATGACGCCAAAATTTGCAAGATCCGACACAGAAGATCCATTAAAATGATAAAGGATCCATAGAATATGGTGTTCATTAATATTCAATTCAAAAGGACGAAGCCACTCCTGCCAATCCCTTTCAGCGCTTTTCCATAATGCTTTACTTAATTGAGCAAGTTTGTGTGTAAAAATGATCGATTGTTTCGTTGATGGGTTGTTAGCATCCATGAAGTACCTCCATATGAAAGGTTTAATTAAGACTGTGATTTGAAAGTGTCTTGATTCTCACGAACTTTTTGTTGAAGATCATTAGCTTCAAGACCGATTTCTTTCCAAGTTGGTTCAACATCTTCGCGAAAGCGGTGAATTGTCGTTGACAGCTCTTTTTGAAAATGGCGCACAGCTTCTTTACCTTCTTCAGTAACTGATTTCCAATCGTCTTTTGCCGGGGGCACAGTATTTTCGTCACTTTTTACTGATTCTTCAATCTTTTCACGCCACTCACTTCCAGCACGTTTTGTCGTTAAAAGGGTAATAAGTGTACTTGCAAAGAGACCGACGGCAGCGCCGAGCGAGGTAGAACGTACATCCATAAGTGTTATACATCCTTTCCTTAACTGTAATATAAGCGTATATAAACTATATCTCCCCGTTTTTTTATATAAAAAAACCACAGGTCATCTCTTATGACCTGTGGCAGCGGGGTCTATCAATTTTTACGTAGCTTACAAAAGCGAAGCATAAATGATACGGGTTAACCGTGTTTTGCTTGAAAGTCCTTCATAAAGCTGCGCAGTGCTTCACAAGTTTCTAAAGGAACAGCGTTATAAATTGATGCCCGGCAGCCGCCAACAGAGCGGTGACCGTTTAAGCCGATAAACCCGGCATCTTTAGCCTCGGCAAGGAACGTTTGATTTAGTTCTTCTGAAGGCAGGTTAAAGGTAACGTTCATGTGCGAGCGGCTGTCGGCTGCCGCGTGACCGGTATAAAAGCCGCCGCTGTTGTCGATGGTGTCATAAAGAACGGCTGCTTTCTCATCGTTTCGCTTGGCCATTCCTTCGGCACCGCCGTTTTCTTTCACCCAGGAGAGTACTTGATATAGCATATAAATCGCAAATGTAGGTGGTGTATGATACAGCGAATCTTTATCTGCATGGGTATCATAACGAAGCAACGTTGGTGTATGTTCAGGTGTACGTTCATACATTGAACGTTCGGCAATCACAATGGTCACACCTGACGGACCAAGATTTTTCTGAGCGCCGGCGTAAATGAGTTGATAGTTTTCAACTGGAAACGGGCGGCTTAAGATATCACTGGACATATCGGCAATTAAAGGCGCAGGTGCATCTAGTGCCAGGTCCTGCCACTGTGTGCCGTAAATTGTGTTATTAGAGGTGATATGAATATAATCATCAGTATTTGACCAGTTCAACTCACTTGTGTGAGGAATGCGGCGGTACTGCTCATCTTTTGTGGAGCCACCGGTATATGGATGCGCGAGAAGCTTGGCTTCTTTTAAGGCTTTCTCTGACCAGGAGCCGGTAAGGATATAATTCGGCTGTCCTTTTGTTAAAAAGTTCATTGGAATCATTGGAAACTGCAGGCTCGCTCCACCTTGCAGGAGTAGAATGTCGTGTGTGTCAGGAACGTTCAATAACTCCCGCAGTAAATCCTTTGCTGCATGATGAACTTGTTCGTAGTCTTGGCTGCGGTGACTTAATTCCATCACGGACATTTCCGTATGACGGAAATTCATCAGCTCGTCTTTTGCTTGAGCTAAAGCTTGATCCGGAAGGGCTGCCGGACCGGCGTTAAAGTTGTGTGCCCGTACCATGGATAGACAACTCCTTTTTCTCATTAACGTAGTTATGTTTTAGTGCGATAAACTTATCCTAACAGACAGGAAGGGCAGGGGGCTATCTTTTTTCAGGTTTATTGAAAACAGGTGCCCGCCTGTAAGAAAGGAGCGGGCACCTGCTGTGGTTGTTTTTTACGATTATGCTTCATCTTCAAGTTGTTTTTGAATGGAAGTCGCCATCGCCTGCAGGTCAGCATTTGATACTTCAAGGCCACTTTGAAAGTTCGGTTGATAACCATCTTGTCCGTCACCATAGCGCGGTATGAAATGCATATGGTAATGAAATACAGACTGCTCGGCTGCTTCACCATTATTGTTTAATAAATTCATGCCCAGTGGTTTAAATTCAGCTTCAATCGCTCGGGCAATCCGCGGCGCCACTGAAAATAGGTGTGCGGCCAGTTCGGAATCTAAATGAAAGATGTCCGGTTGATGATCTTTCGGGATGAGCAGGGTGTGGCCTTTTGTTACTTGGCTGATATCAAGAAAAGCAAGCACGTATTCATCTTCATATACTTTGGCGGCGGGAATTTCTTCTTGAACAATTTTACAAAAAATACAATCTGGATCAAATGCCACGACGAACACCTCCGTTAATTTGTTGATAATTTTATCATAACAAAATACAGACGAAACCGCACAGATTTGGAAGTTGTGCTTCGTTTGTACATTATGTTTTGTGATACAATAATTTACGAAAAGAAGGAGGTTAACGATATGAAATTCTTATCAATCTTGCTAATAGCGATGATTACACTGTCGGCATGTGCATCACCTGGCAATATACCGAATGTTGGAGAGCAAAAAGAGCATGGTTTTGACATGATTGAAACGACTGCTGAGGCAGCTGAACTGCCTAGATTTTTAGAACATACCCATGAAGATATTGAATCTGTTTACGAAGAAGTTGTTCAACACGAGGAGCTACTGACTCATATTCCCTGCTACTGTGGTTGTGGTGATTCTGCCAATCACCGGGACGTTTACGAATGCTTTGTGCATCAAGTAAGTGAGGATGGCTCTGTGACTTGGGATGATCACGGGATGAAGTGCGGGGTGTGTCTTGAAATTGCACACACGGCTGTACAGATGAAAAACGACGGTATAGATAAAGCAGATATTAGAACGGCGATTGATGCGCATTACGGTGAGGATTATCCGGAACCAACACCGACACCGGAAATTTCAAGTGAATAAATGGCAAAGTAAAAGCTTGTAACGTAGAAAATTACGTAAAGGAGCGCTTATATGAGTGCGTTGTTAAATATTGAAGGCATCACCGGCGGCTATTCTGTGCAGAAGCCGGTGCTGCATGACGTGTCTTTTACGGTACATACCAATGAAATTGTTGGCTTAATAGGCTTAAACGGTGCCGGCAAGAGCACGACAATCAAGCATGTACTTGGTTTGATGGAACCGTCGAAAGGGAGTATTGCCTTGAACGGCCGTACATTTGTAGAGGACCCGGAAGCTTATCGACAGGCGCTTTCGTTTATTCCGGAAACCCCGATTTTGTATGAAGAGCTGAATTTATGGGAGCACCTGCAGCTTGCTGCGATGGCGTATGGCATTGATGAAGATGTATTTGAGCGCCGGGCACAGGAATTGTTAAAAACGTTCCGGATGGAGAAAATGAAGCGGTGGTTTCCGAGTCATTTTTCGAAAGGGATGCGTCAGAAAGTGATGATCATGTGTGCCTTTTTAGTTGATCCTGAACTTTACGTTGTAGATGAGCCATTTGTCGGCTTGGACCCGGTAGCGATTCAATCGCTGCTCGACCGGATGACTGAAATGAAAGCGAACGGCGCCGGTATATTAATGTCGACTCACATTTTAACGACAGCTGAAAAGTATTGTGACCGCTTTGTTCTTCTGCACGACGGGGTGCTTAAAATGAAAGGAACGCTTGAAGAACTGCAGCAGCAGGCAGGGATGCCGGGTCAGTCACTTGATGATATTTATATCGCTGTAACAAAGGAAGGTTCAGAATGAGCCCGGAAAAGTTATGGGGAGAACGGGTACAAGCGTTTTGGGACACCGCATTTCGTTATTTGCGCTTAATAGGTAACAGTGGTTTTATGTTTGCGCTTTATATCTTGGTGCTTGTCGGTAGTTACTATTACAGTACTTTTTTAGAGTGGCTGCCGGAGACATTTCCGGTCGTGTTTATACTTGCTGCAGTATTTAGTTTATTACTGACACGCAGCCCGGTGCGGACGTTTCTAAAAGAAGGCGATTTGGTATTTCTTCTTCCGCTTGAAATGAGGCTGCGTTCGTACTTTCGGGCTTCAGTTTTATATTCAGCAGCATTTCAAACGGCAGGTATCGTTGTACTTATGGTTGTATTAAGCCCTTTGTTTCTCGATCGGATTTCATCTGACGGGAGTTATTGGTTTTATACGGTCGCCTTGCTGGCATTGGCAAAATTGTGGAACAGTGCGTGTCGCTGGGCGGAGTACCGGCTGCAGGATACGAAAACGCGCGATATGCATGTCTGGCTGCGTTTAATTGTAAATGCTGTTTTTACCTTTTTACTTTTTCAAGCTGCACCGCTTTATTTCACATTGATCGTTCTAGCAGCGATGGTGTTTGTATATAAGTTTTACTACGAACCATTATTAAGTAAACACCGGGTCAAATGGCAACAGGTACTCGAAATGGAAGAGCGTTTGTTAACAACCTTCTATCGGATGGCAAACATGTTTACAGATGTCCCGCATATTAAAGGAACTGTGAAAGAGCGGCGGTGGATTTCACGTTGGGTCGATCGTTTACCGTATCGCCGTCAAAGCGTTTTTACGTTTATGTACGCTAAAGCATTTATACGGGCGAGGGACTATTTTGGTATTTATATTCGCTTAACGACCGCTGCAGCTGTGTTCATTTATGCTTCACCAAATGTTTGGCTCGCATTCGGTCTGCTGTTTCTGTTTATTTTTATGACCGGCCAGCAGCTGTTAACTTTGTATTTTCATTTCGATACAAAAGCCCTCCCGGATTTGTATCCGCTGCCTCATGGCTTAAAGCGGAGCAGCTTTTTAACTTTGGTTGAACAGCTTTTACTCGTGCAAACAGTCGTAAGTGCTGTGATGCTATTTGTGTTTCATACGGCATGGCTGCCTTTTGCGCTCGGGCTGCTCGCAGGTTCCGGTTTTACGCTTTGGTATGTGCGGCAGCAGTTAAATACAAAGCTGAAATTAAAATGAAGAGGGGGTTGCTGCATGGAGCCGGAGGAACAACAGGCGGCTGAAGATATTAAATATTGGGCACGCCAAATTGAAAAACCCCACTCTGTCCCTAAGGGTTGGACAAAAGCTGTGCAAAAGAAATGGAACCGTCTGCTGCCTGAAAGCTTTCATGAAACGGTAGGTACGAGTGTGAAGATGATGGTGGAGCAGACGTTTCGCACGCAGCGCCTCTTGGATAAAGAGACTGTGATCCGTCCGGCCTCTCTTAGTGAAGCTGATCAAGCTTTTCAAGATGTATTAGAAAAGTATAAACGGATCGCAGCTGCTGAAGGTGCAGGTACCGGCGCAGGCGGTCTAATTCTCGGTGCGGTTGATTTTCCGGCACTACTGTCGATCAAGATGCGGTTTCTTTCGCAGGCTGCGGTCTGTTATGGCTATCAACCGAATGAAATGGAAGAGCGGCTGTTTATGATGTATATTTTTCAATCCGTTTTTTCCTCGAAAAGTCAGCAGCAGCAGGCATTACAATATTTGCTTGCCTGGCCGCAGCTCAAGCAGCGCTTTCCAAGTCAGTGGACGCTGTCCGATGCATTGAGCTGGACAGCTTTTCAAGAAGAATACCGGGATGCGATCGATGTGGTAAAACTTTTGCAGCTGATCCCGGGCGCCGGAGCCGTGTTTGGTGCGTGGGCGAATAACAGGCTGCTCGATGCTTTAGGAGCCAGTGCCAAACAAGCTTACCGGCTGCGCTGGCTGCAGGATGAACATAAGGTGTCCTCATATGTGCTGTTAAAAGAGAATATTTAAGCCGGCTGGTTCATTTACCTGCCGGCTTTTTTGTAATGTTGAGGATTTCGAAAGCTTTTTCAAATAATCTGCCTCCGTAGTAATCAATTGAGAAAGTTATACGGCTTTTAGGGGTTGAATCCGGGTCCTTCTCCGACCTATGCCAACGCATATAACTTAAAGTTTAATAGTGTGTAGAAGTTAACGTTTATATTTTAAGTTTCAAGGGTATTAATTATTTTTAGTGCCCTAAAACTTTTAAATGCACCAGATTCCTTCCTTATATATCTTCGCTTGATCGCTTGAAAAGGTGCTGTACATATCTTTTAGCTGGATCGTCGAGCCGGCAGAAACCTTCAAAAAACAGGTAGATTTTTTGACAGTCTACAAAAATTCGAGCTTTTCACTTTATCTTTCAGCCATTATTTATTATTATTATTATGTGAGAATAGATGTTGATGTTTGAATCAATCGTTCGTTTCTGAATGATTGTTAAACACAATATCTAAATATCTTAAGAACGGGGAGGAAACAATTTATGCATTCTAGCGATAACCAAAGCGGAGGCAAATGCCCATTTATGCATGGTTCAGTAACTTCTAAGACGGTTACTGGTGTTACTGATCAACAATGGTGGCCGAACTCTTTGAATTTGGACATTCTTCACCAGCATGACACAAAAACAAACCCACTAGGTGACGATTTTAATTATGCTGAAGAATTCCAAAAGATTGATTATGATGCGCTCAAGCAGGATCTCCGTGATCTCATGACAGACAGCAAAAACTGGTGGCCGGCAGACTTTGGACACTATGGTCCTTTGTTTATCCGTATGTCGTGGCACGCAGCAGGTACTTACCGTTTAGGTGACGGCCGCGGCGGTGCCGGTTCTGGAAGCCAGCGTTTTGCGCCGTTAAACAGCTGGGAAGACAACGGCAACCTTGATAAAGCACGCCGTCTTCTATTCCCGATCAAACAAAAGTACGGTGACAAAATTTCCTGGGCTGATCTGCTCGTTCTTGCAGGTAACGTTGCAATTGAAACCATGGGTGGTAAAACGATCGGCTTTGGTGCCGGCCGTGAAGATGTATGGCATCCGGAAGAAGATATTTACTGGGGCTCTGAAACAGAAATGCTCGGTAACAACCGTTATTCCGGTGATCGTGAACTTGAAGATCCACTCGCAGCGGTACAAATGGGTCTTATTTATGTTAACCCGGAAGGTCCAGACGGTGAGCCGGATCCACTCGGAAGCGCCCGTGACATCCGTGAAACGTTTAAGCGTATGGGCATGAATGATGAAGAAACAGTTGCATTAACTGCCGGAGGTCATACCTTTGGTAAATCCCACGGTGCAGGTGATGCACACAATGTCGGTCAGGACCCTGAAGCAGCTCCGATCGAAGCACAAGGTCTCGGCTGGTTGAGCACACATGGCACCGGGATGGGCAGCGACACGATCACAAGCGGCATTGAAGGTGCATGGACACCAACGCCGACAACTTGGGATATGACGTACTTTGATTTACTCTTTGGCTACGAGTGGGAGCTTACAAAGAGTCCTGCCGGCGCTTATCAGTGGGAAGCTGTAGATCAAAAAGAAGAAGATATGGCACCGGATGCTGAAGATCCATCCAAGCGTGTACGTACAATGATGACAACAGCAGATATGGCCATGCGTATGGATCCAGATTACGAGAAAATCTCTCGTCGTTTCCATGCAAACCCGCAGGAGTTTGCTGATACATTCGCTCGTGCATGGTTTAAGCTTCTTCACCGTGACATGGGGCCACGTGATCGCTACCTAGGGCCGGAAGTACCTGAAGAAGAATTTATCTGGCAGGATCCAGTACCAAGCGTTGATTATGTATTAACTGAACAAGAAATTGCAGACTTGAAAGCGAAGATTCTTGACACTGGCGTACCAATCAGTGATCTCGTGAAAGTCGCATGGGCTTCTGCAAGCTCCTTCCGTCAATCGGATAAGCGCGGTGGCGCAAATGGTGCACGCATCCGCCTTGCACCACAGAAAGATTGGGAAGCAAACGAACCAGAATTGCTTCAAAGCGTTTTGAAGGTTTACGAAGACTTGCAAAAAGAGCTCGAGAAAAATATCAGCATGGCTGACTTAATTGTTCTTGGTGGTACAGCTGCAGTTGAGCAGGCAGCGCGTAACGCTGGTGTACAAGTTACTGTACCATTCTCTCCTGGACGCGGTGACGCAACGCAGGAGCAGACAGACGAAGAAGGCTTTGAGTATCTTGAGCCTCATGCAGACGGATTCCGTAACTTCCAGATGAAAGAATACAGCGTAAGCCCTGAAGAACTGCTTGTGGATAAGGCGCAGCTCTTAAACCTTTCTGCCCCTGAAATGACAGTTCTAATCGGTGGTATGCGTGTACTTGGTGCAAACCACGGTGATACAGAGTACGGTGTATTCACTGACCGTGTTGGCACACTCTCAACCGACTTCTTTGTGAACCTGCTCGATATGAATGTGAAATGGGAAGCGGTAGACGGCCTCACTTATAACGGCCGCGATCGTGAAACAGGTGACATCGTTCGCACAGCTAGCCGTGTTGACCTTGTGTTCGGTTCAAACTCTGTACTGCGTGCGCTGGCTGAAGTTTATGCACAAGACGACAAGAAAGACAAGTTTGTGCATGACTTCATCGATGCATGGGTGAAAGTGATGGATGCTGACCGCTTTGATCTGCAGTGGACTGGTTTCACAAGCCAGGAAGCAAACGCACAATAAAGCAGGTCTACAAAACTCAAAAAGAGTAAGACCTCATAAAGAAGCCTGCAGGACAATTCGTCCTGCAGGCTTCTTTAAATTTTCACCTATAGTCATCCATATAATCAAGTACAGATTGACCGAGGGTTTTTGCGGCAATGAGCATTGCTTTTTCATCAATATCAAATTTAGGGTGATGGTGCGGATACGTCGTTTCCCAGTCCGGGTGTTGCGCACCTGTGAAAAAGAAAGTACCCGGGATGTTTTCAAGATAATGCGCAAAATCTTCGCCGCCCATGACCGGCTCACGCGCTTCAACAGCATGAACTTCAGGTACTTTTGCAGCAGCTGCTGCTGCGGTCTCGGTTTCTTTTTCGTGGTTAACAACCGCAGGATAACCGCGTACATATGAAACCTTGGCTTCGGCACCACTCATGCGGCATGTGTGCTCAGCTGTTTCTTGAATCGCATTTTCAATCGTTGTACGGGTTTCTTCATCAAAGCTGCGAGCTGTACCGAGTAGATAAGCTTGATCTGCAATAACATTAAAGGTGTTCTCAGCTGTAAAGTTACCAACAGAGACGACGCCGGATTTTTGCGGATCAACCATCCGACTGATGATCGACTGCAAGTTAACAACAAGCTGCGAGCCGATGAGAACAGCATCTTTTGTGAGATGCGGCATTGCACCGTGGCCGCCTTGCCCTTGAATCGTAACTTCAAACCGATCAGAAGCAGCCATAAAAGGGCCACTCTTCGTTTGTATAATGCCTGTAGGCGCAGTTGCCCATAAGTGTGTGCCAAAAATTGCATCGACACCTTCTAGGCACCCATCTTGAATCATTTCGATCGCACCACCTGGCGCATACTCTTCAGCATGCTGGTGAATAAATTTCACCGAGCCGTGCAGTTCATCTTTCATGGCATGTAATTGTTCCGCTAAAACGAGCAGTGTGGCGGTATGCCCGTCATGGCCGCAGGCATGCATTTTGCCGTCAATGGTGGACCGGTAAGAAACTTCTTTTTCATCGTGAATCGGGAGTGCATCAAAATCAGCCCGCAAAGCGATTGTAGGGCCTGGGTGGCTGCCGTGAAGGATTGCAGTAACGCCGCGGCTGCCTACATTTTCATTCACCTCAAGACCGAGTTTTTCGTGAAAGTCACGAATATAGGCCGGGGTGTGAACCTCTTCAAAGGAGAGCTCTGGGTGTTGATGAAGATAGCGGCGGATATCTACCATTTTTTGGTAGTATTCATTTAATCGTTCATTGAGTTGGGTGTGCAACTGTAGAAACTCCTTTCGATTCGTATTTTTCTCTCTTAAATGATTTGTTAATTTTACCACAATAGAATAGAGCTTGCATTTCTAAAAGAGGCAGCATAGTTTCATATTTCATTAGAAGGGT
Source organism: Salsuginibacillus halophilus (assembly GCF_003014715.1). Classification (GTDB taxonomy): domain Bacteria; phylum Bacillota; class Bacilli; order Bacillales; family Marinococcaceae; genus Salsuginibacillus; species Salsuginibacillus halophilus. The sequence continues at coordinate 152,202 of NZ_PYAV01000007.1, read as the reverse complement.
AAGTAAAATAATAATTAAGCACTTTAGCGGATATTGAAAAGGCTTGCGTACCTTATGCGGTGGGGAGGGAGATATCTTGAAATTTACTGCTGTACTGCTCTTCTTTGGCTTCTTGTTTTTGTTTCATGATACATTCAGTGTGAAACACGTACTGCAAGGTATTATTATTGTTTCGGCTGGGGTGCTGGTTTGGTTTATTCACCGCTGGTTTTCAGTTCGTTTTGGGCGCTTTCTTATCGCAGCAGTTCTCCTTCCTGTTACCGTAGTTCTACTCCCACCTCCTATATGGGGATTTATCATGTTGGTTACAGCTTTCGCTTGGGTGCTTTATGCTTTCATTCAGCATAAAACCGTTGACTTGGACGAGCATGTTTCAGCCTTGAAAGAAAACAACGGTGCATCTGCCAGCCTTGCAGGTGCAGGGGCATTAACAGGAGAAGAGGTATTCATATATGAGAAACAGGTCGCACTTGGTCATATTGTTTATGAGGTGAGCGGTGATATTTTAGGTGATGTTCATGTGAAAAACGGGGCAGGTTCTGTTTATTTAGATTTGTCCCAGGCTACATTTGCTTCAAAAGCGGCTTACATTTCAGTTGCCGGCGGCTTTGGAGGTGTGGAAGTGATCCTTCCTTCAACACTTTCATGTGAAGTCCGGGCAAAGTCAGGGTTTGGTGCATTAAATGTGCTTCAGCAGAAAGAGACAGGGTTACAGGCAAATATCGTAGCAGCATCAAAACAAAAAACTGAGCAGCCACACGGTTGTTTAAATGTAACTGTTGATCGATGGGCTGGAGATATTACAGTGCGGCGTTTAAAAGGAAATGGAGGGTGATGTCATGACGAATATCATTGCTGCAGGTGCAGGTCTTACAGGTCTTGCTGCAGCTTATACGTTGAAAGGAAAGCATCCGGATGTTTCGATAACTTTATTAGAGAAAGATGCGCGCCGATCTAAGCGTTACATGCTGCCGGAGCGCTTGCATGAGGCGTTTTTTTATTTAGATGAGCCAGTGACTTACGCTTGGATGCGTGAGGCTGAAACGAGCGTAAAAGCTTACATGAAAGCGCGCCAGCTTCCGGTACATGAAGAACCAGAATGGTACGGCGCTCGTACAGTTGAAGACTATGAAAAACTGCAGGGTTGGTTTCATAAAGCAAAAGACGCTGGTTGGCATGTGAGGTGGGTGACTGGAAAAGAAGCAGCTGAAACAGAGCCTTACGCAGCACTTCTTGCAGCTGTTGAAATTCAAGAAGCGTCCTGGATTGATCCGCAGCGATTGTATGATACGCTCTTAAGCGATGTACAGGCAGCGGGGGTTGATGTCCGGTTTGAAACACCTGTTGTACATTGGGAGCAAACCGGGGATAGTGTACACGTTGAAACCAAGCATGAAGACTTAAAGGGCGAATGGTTTTTACAGCATACAGGAATGGAAAGTTTTCAAATGATGAAATCCGGACAAGTGCACACCGATAGCAGCCCGGTTGCTTTTCAAGGAACGTATTATAAAGTGAATCCGGAAAAAGCAGACTTGCTTAACCATAGCTTAACCGCTGTTCCAGAGGATCATGAATTATTTTTGTCTGTTCAGTTCATGAAAAGTTTTGATGGGAGTTTTATCTGCGGACCTTGTGTTCTCCCTAAAAATCCAGCATACGCTCAGGCGGTTCGAGGGCCGGAGAGTAAGACAGCGCTCATACATGCAGGAAAGAAAGCAGCAGGTGCTATGTCTGTATCAATGATAACGGATCAAGAAGACCAATTTTTAAAACGTCTACGCCGCTTCCTACCTGACCTTACACGTAACGATTTAATTCCGCTTGCTCCGGTTGTTCGTACGAAAGTGATGCGTGATGATGGCTGTTTACACGAACGTCCAATGTTGGTGAATGACAGACGTGCTGTTCATGTTGCCGCTTCCGGCACAGGCTCTGCTCTTAGCGCGTTCCAGACTGGAAAAAATGTCACAGATTTGCTGCGCTTTTCTAATTAAAACATGCGCAAAAAAGCAGACGTCCAAACAGCGGAGGTCTGCTTTTTTCATGTCTTTAAATTAACGTTCAAGTTCTGGAGGGTGCATTGCTACGTTGTATGTTGTGACGTAAGAAGGGCGTGGGAAAATTGATAAGCTTAAACCTTCGCTTGTATTACGTTTTGCATGGGCATGTTTGTAGGCGCTTGATTCCTGCCAATTATGATAGGCTGTTTCATCGTTCCAAAGTGTTAAAACAATATATGTGTCGGTATGAACCGGCCGTAAAATCCGGATCGCTTTAAAACCAGGTTCTTTTTCAATAAGACCGGCCCGGTTTTTAAAACGCTCTTCAAATGTTTCTCGTCCGTCCTCAAAAACTGGAATGTTATTTAAAACCGCAAATCCTGTCTCCGGTATAGGGCCACTGGCATCAATGACTTCGTATAAGGCGCTGTCTGAAAATCCTTCAGGAGAGCTTGCTTCGGCAAATAAGCCGGATTGTTCATGATTGTTCAGCCAAAACAGTGCTGTGTTCTTACTGATTTCTGTTTCATACACATTTTTAAGCTTTTCTGTTCGGTGAAATAACATATGAAAGTACATGCTGATCTTCCTTTCATTGCAGATTTACATAATACTAATTATGATGCAGACAGAAGTAAAAAGAAAATATCCTGCTTTCTGTCGGTTGAGTTTTCACGCTGATATATTATAATGTTGCCATAAACGTGGAGCTTCCACATCATTAGGTGATATAACGATGAATAAAACGCTGTTTTACAGCTTACTTGCACTTTTAACGGCTCTTGTTGTCGCAATAGGCACATATGCCACAGTACTTGTGGCCGGAAGTTTATTATTTGATGAAGAACAACTTGAAATGAATGAAGTGACTGAAGTTGTTGATCCTTCTGGAGAAACTGTTGCTGAAATTGCAGAGGAAGAACGTAAACCTGTAGAGATCAGCGAGGTGCCGCCGCATGTCCAGGATGCATTTATTGCGGTAGAGGATGTTCGTTTTTATGAGCATCAAGGTATTGACCTGCGTGCGATCGGCCGGGCATTGTATCGAGATATTTTAGCCGGGGAACTTGCAGAAGGTGGAAGTACAATTACGCAGCAGTTGGCAAAGAATGCGTTTTTAAGTCACGACCAGACGTTTTTACGTAAAACAAAAGAAGTCTTAATTGCGATGCATATGGAGCGCAATTACAGCAAAGCTGAACTTTTAGAAATGTACATGAATCAAATTTATTTTGGCCACGGCGCACATGGTGTACAAGTGGCTTCTGAGCGTTACTTTCAAAAAGATGTCTCAGCACTGAATGAAGCTGAAGCTGCCTTGCTCGCGGCTTTACCTAAAGGTCCGAATTTGTATTCTCCTGCAAGAGACCCTGAGCGTGCTGAACAACGACGGAACCTGGCGCTCGGCTTAATGCTGCAGCACGAATTTATTGATGAAGACACATTTGAAGCTGCTGAGCGTGAGCCGGTACCTGAAAGTGTGGAAACCAACTCTACGAATGCTGCACTTCTGCCTTATTTAGATATGGTGTATGAAGAAGCGGAAGACCGCTACGGTTTAACCCGCACTGAACTTCGGACAGGGGGCTATCAAGTACAAGTTCCTATGAATACGGAGCTGCAGATTTCTTCGTATGAAAAGTTTCAAAATGACAGCTATTTCCCGGGAAATGCAGAAACGATTCAAGGGGCTTTTGTATTGATGGACCATTCGACAGGAGGTGTACAGGCTGTACAAGGCGGGCGCAACTATGAATCACAAGGGTTAAACCGGGCTCAGGTTCACCGGCAGCCAGGGTCGATCTTAAAGCCTTTAGCTGTTTATGCCCCGGCTCTTGAGACCGGAATGTATCATCCGTACAGTCAGTTAAAAGATGAGCGGCTTGAGTATGATGACTATGCGCCGCGTAATCACGATGATGTTTATGAAGGGGAAGTAACGATGCGTGAAGCTGTAGCTGTCTCAAAAAACACCTCAGCGATCTGGTTGTTAAATGAAATGGGACTAGGTTTAAGTCATGAATTTATGGACAGCTTAGGAATGCCGATTGAAGAGGCAGGTCTTGAAGCGGCACTTGGCGCCTTAAGTGAAGGCTTTACACCGGTGGAAATGGCAGAAGCATATTCAGTCTTTTCTAATCATGGAACCTTGCAGAAAACACGATTTATTGATCAGATTGAAGCAGATGGTGATCAAATAGCAGAGCTTGAGAGCGTCGGTGATCATGACACAGAACAAGTGCTTTCTACACAAAGCGCGTGGTACATGACAGAAATGATGCAGGATGTTGTACAAGAAGGTACCGGGAGTGCAGGTCAAAGCAATCACGCTTTGGCTGGAAAAACGGGAACAACCTCTTTTGGTGAAGCAGAAGGGGTAGCAATGGACGCATGGTTTGCAGGTTACACCCCGGAATATACCGGTGTACTTTGGATGGGGTTTGACCGGACATCAGAAGAAGAGCATTTAGAAGGTGGAAGTTCATACGCTGCCGAACTCTTTAAAGAAATTTTAAATGATGAACAGCCTAGCTCTGATGCTGCAGCATTTCAACCGCCGGAAGGTGCAACAGCACTCGAGCCGCCGATTGATATGGGCACGGTAAACGATTTGCAGGCAACGTTTTCTTTTCAAGGAGAAGGTTTGTTTAATGTAGATTTGACGTGGGACGAAGCTGGAGACGAACGGATGAATTATGAGTTATACGAAGTCAGCGGCGGGCAGTCAGAAAAGATTGCTACGATTGAAGGCGCCTCAGAATACCGGGTGAACGGTGTTAACTTGTTTTCTTTAAAGGAATACATGGTCGTACCAGTTAATCCGCAGACAGAAGAAGAAGGGCCGCCGTCGAACGTGGCTCGTGTGGAACTTGGCTTGTTCTAAAAAGAGGTTTGAATCCAGATTGTGGACAAAATCACAGGCTTTCGACAAAGTACTGAACCTAATATTTTAAGTACAGCTTACTGCTCACAGCTACGCCGACTCCCTTCGGTTAAGTATTGGCAAAAAACATCAATTTGCTATGCGCTTACGCTTGTGATCATTGTGTTTTCTGTTTCTGGGCAGCACCTTAGCTTCCTGATGAGAAAACCATTTATTAGGGGGACACCCCCTGCTCTTTTCAGTGGTGTCCAACAGGTGGACGAGCATCGGCGGCGACGCCTACGGGAACAGTACAACCCGAAAATCCCGCAGGCAACGATTTTCTGTGGAGGAAGTTGAGGCTGTACCCGAGGCAAGCGTCCGCCGAAAAGCGATGTCAACCCTTGTTTATTTACACGCAACGACTTTTGGATCATAGGGAGCCAAATAGTGAGATCATCCACCGCTGGTCTACAACATTATTCACTTGTCTTGATCACCTCAGTATAGCGATTTTTTGAACGTTGTTGCCTATCACTATACAAATAGGCTTATAACGAGTATCTTTGATAATGGAAATAGGTACGTAATCGTTGATACAACTTAATCGTTTTTGATGGATAGTGATCTGGTTAAAAGGAGAGGACAGAGATGGCAGAACAAAAGTTCAATGATACTTTTTTACGCGCTTGCCGGCAGGAAGAAGTGTCGCACACCCCGGTTTGGTATATGCGGCAGGCAGGGCGTTCCCAGCCGGAGTACCGGGCACTCAAAGAGAAGTATTCTTTATTTGAAATCACGCGTGACCCGGAACTTTGTGCATATGTTACCCGGCTTCCGGTTGAGCAGTATAACAACGATGCAGCAATTTTATACAAAGATATTATGACCCCGCTGCCACCGATCGGTGTTGATGTGGAAATTAAGCCGGGCGTAGGTCCGGTCATTGATAACCCAATTGAAACAATGGCGGATGTTGAGCAGCTTGGAGAGATTGATCCAGAGCGGGACGTACCATACGTATTGGATACGATTCGGCTTCTGCGGGAGCAGTTAAATGTACCGCTTATTTCCTTCAGTGGGGCACCGTTTACGCTTGCGAGTTACATGATTGAAGGTGGACCTTCAAAAAATTATCATAAGCTTAAAACGATGATGTACGGTTCCCCGGAGGTTTGGCACGCTTTGATGGATAAGTTGAGTACCCTTGTAATTACTTATGCGAAGAGTCATGTCTCAGCAGGCGCTCAGGCACTGCAAGTCTTTGACTCCTGGGTAGGCACATTAAATGTTGCAGACTACCGGACGTTTGTGAAGCCGTACATGGAACGTATTTTCAGTGAGCTTCGTGAGACTGGTGTGCCACTGATTACGTTCGGTGTTGGTGCCGGGCATTTAATTAAAGAGTGGGATGACCTTGATGTCGACGTTATCGGCCTTGACTGGCGGATGTCTGTTCCAGAAGCGAGGGCCCTTGGTGTGAAAAAGACGCTGCAAGGAAACCTTGATCCGACGATTCTTTTAGCACCGTGGGAAGTTGTAGAAAAACGTGCTAAAGAGATCCTTGCACAAGCTGAAGGTGACTCAGGGTATATTTTTAATCTAGGACACGGTGTTTTGCCGGAGGTACAACCGGAAACATTGAAAAAGCTGACAGCACTTGTGCATGAGCATACAAAATAAACCGTGGGAGGAATTCAGGATGGCAGAGAAAAAAATAGGTCTTCTAGTTATGGCTTACGGTACACCGCGCAGTATTGAAGAAGTAGAGCCTTACTATACGCATATCCGCCGCGGACGTCCGCCGGAAGAAGAAGCGTTAAACGACTTAATCAGCCGTTACGAAGCAATTGGTGGCATCTCACCACTAGCTCGCATTACAGACGAGCAGATGTATGCGTTAGAGCAGCGGTTAAATGAGCGCAGCGATGCTTATGAATTTAAAGCATATTTAGGCTTGAAACATATAGATCCATTTATTGAAGATGCGGTGCAGCAGATGAAAGAAGACGGAATTGACGAAGCGGTCAGTATCGTCCTTGCGCCGCACTTCTCTACGTTCAGTGTTAAGTCGTACAACGGGCGTGCGCAGGAAGAATCTGAACGAATTGATGGTCCGAAGATTCAAAGTGTTGAAAGCTGGTATGATGACCCGAAATTCATTCAATTCTGGGCAGAAAATGTGCGTAAAACGTTAGATGAACTTGAGAATGAAAAGAACAGTGTCGTAATCTTCTCCGCTCACAGCCTTCCGGAAAAGATTATTAATAATGGCGATCCGTATCCGGAGCAGCTTGAAGAGACGGCCCGCTTAATTTCGGAGCAGGCTGATGTACCAAACTATGCGATTGGATGGCAGAGTGAAGGTAACACGCCGGATCCTTGGATTGGGCCGGATGTGCAGGATTTAACCCGCGATTTATACGAAGAGCATGGGTATGATACGTTTATTTACTGCCCGGTTGGTTTTGTAGCTGACCATTTGGAAGTCCTTTATGATAACGATATTGAGTGTAAGGATGTAACTGATGAACTAAATGTCGGTTACCGCCGGCCGGAAATGCCAAATGCGAAACCATTTTTCATTGATGGTTTGGCTGACGTTGTGCTGCACCGTCTAACCAACGCATAAATTTGAACGTGAGGCGGGAGTGAAAGATGAAAATTGCGGTTATTGGCGGTGGAATTACAGGGTTAAGCGCCGCTTACTACATGCAAAAAGAAATATTGACCGAGCAACTCGATGCGCACGTAGAGCTCTTTGAAGCAAATGAAGAGCTTGGTGGAAAGATCCGTACGCATAAAGAGCAGGGCTATCTCATCGAACGCGGCCCGGACTCCTTTCTTGCCCGTAAACCCGGGGTGTTTAAGCTCGCAAAAGAGGTAGGTATGGATGAAGAAATCGTACCAAATGACGCGAAAGGGGCATCAATTTTAAGCAAAGGCCGGATGCATTCAATGCCGGGAGGAGCGGTGATGGGGATACCGACGAAGTTTGCACCGTTTGCAGCTTCTTCGTTATTTTCACCAGCAGCGAAAGCCAGGGCGGCGATGGATCTCATGCTGCCGCGTGGGGGGCAGACTGCTGATGAGTCGGTGGGTGGTTTCTTCCGGCGTCGTTTAGGTCATGCCGTCGTTGATCAATTAATTGAGCCGCTGTTATCCGGGATTTATGCGGGAGACATTGATCACTTGAGTCTAGAAGCGACGTTTCCCCAGTTCCGCCGCATGGAAGAAGAAGACCGTAGTCTCATCAAAGGGATGAAAAAATCACAAGCTGCTTCAAAAGAAAAGCAGGAAGGTCCATCGGCAGAGCAGGCAATGTTTCGTTCATTTAAATATGGTTTATCATCGCTTGTAGATGCGATTCATCGGCACCTTGATGAAGATGCTGTACGTCTTGGCTGTACGTTGTCGGAGATTAGCCGAGAGAGTGATGGGCTTCGTTTAACGTTTGCAGATGGAACGACAGACTGGTTTGATCGTGTGCTGCTTACGGTGCCGCATCATTTGATTCCTGAGATGATCCCGTCTTTTTCCGGTAATGAACGTTTAAGTGAAGCACCAGCTACGACAGTCGCCACAGTCGCTATGGGCTTTGATCAAACCCAGCTGGATGATATTACGCTTGAAGGTACTGGCTTTTTAGTTGCTGATAAAGCGAATTATGATATTACTGCGTGTACGTTTACCCATCGCAAGTGGTCGCATACAGCGCCGGAAGGAAAAGGATTGTTGCGGACTTACGTTGGTCGTCCGGGGCAGGAAGATATTGTTTCTGAAAGTGATGAAACGATTGTAGAGCGGGCGGTGAATGACTTGAAGCGGATTATGCCGTTAAAAGGTGAGCCGGAATTTTCAGTTGTTACCCGGTGGCGGAACTCAATGCCGCAGTATTTGGTTGGCCATAAAGATAAAGTTCAAGCAATTGAGACGCATTTAGAAGAAGAGTTTCCAGGATTGTATGTAACGGGAGCTTCTTTTGGTGGTATTGGTCTGCCGGATTGTGTTACGCAAGGAGAAAAAGCAGCCTACAACTTGTTGTCACTCGTGCAGGGGCAATCATAAAAAGGAGAAGCCATCATTTGGCTTCTCCTTTTAAACTGTTTAAACTGTCGCTTAAGCACAAAATATAACGTTCATCTACAGCTTACTATTTCGAGCCGTGAGCTGCCTTATAAAACGGAATCATGAACGTAACCTACACTTTCAGACGGACGCTTTCCCGAGGGCTTGCCTTCAGCTAACTTGTTCGAATGGTCTTCATTCGAACAAGTGGATCTTCAGCCTGCGCTTAATCCTCTGGGAGTCGCCGTCTTTTGTTTCGGTCACTTGTTAGTTAACTGATCATTAAAGATTCCCATTGTATATGGTTCGTTTTGATCGCTCATGAAGCGTCATGATGAAATTGATTCATGTAGATGCTGCTTGACCAAAGTGATCTCTACAATTCATGACCATTAAATGACGCAAGGCTGACGAGCATCGGCGACGACGCCCACGGTAACAGTACGAGCCGAAAATCCCGAGGTAGTGGTTTCCTGCCGAGGAAGTTGAGGCCGTGACGGGGGCTAAGAAGACACGGTGAGATCAAGCGTCAGCGCAGGTCAAACCCCGATGTCGCACGTGTGCCCTCCGGGTGCAGGCGTCCGCCGAAAAGCGACGTCAGCCTTCGCTCTTCTTGAAAGTTTGTCTACATGCTAAGAGGAGAAGCCATCATTTGGCTTCTCCTTTTTCTCGTTTACGATTCTTCTTCTACTTCTTCAAGCAGTTCTGTGTTTACAAACCCGTCTAGATCAGGTTCTTCATCTAGAAACTGTAAATCATAGGAAGCATCTGCCCATTCCTGCAAGGTTTCTGCATCAACATCTGCAGAAATGTTCATCCGTTCCCAAGCATTTGTGAGCACGTCATCTGAAAAACGCTGTTGAGATAACTCATAAATGTAGTCATTAACTGCTTCAAGCGTTTCTTCTTCATTTTCATCGATAAATGCAATCGATTCTTTATGTGCTGCGAGGACGGATTCAACTTTTTCAGGATGTTCATCTACAAACTCGCTAGAAGCGACTAAAACGACACTTGGCAGCGTTTCGCCAACGAAAACATCGTTCCATTCCGTCACAACATTTGCATTATACTCTTCGACTAAATAAGTGCCCCAAGGTTCCGGAGCAGCAGCAGCATCGACTTCGCCTTCTTGAAAGCGCATCGTCATCGAAGCAGGGTCAACACGGGATTGGTGTTCAACAGTTCCACCGACGCGTTCAGATTCAAGACCTAAATCCTTTAGCATAATTTCAAGTTGAACGTTATGCGTGCAGCCATTCCCAGGTGTGCAGAAAGACTTTCCATCAAAATCTTCAAGTTCTTTAATCCCTGAATCTTCTGAAGATACAATTAAGGTTGCCCCGTTTGCTGCCCCACTTAATATTTGGACATCCCCGCCTTGTAAATAGTAGTTAATGGCCGGTCCAGGCCCGACATAACCAATATCAAGCGAGCCGGTATCGAGAGCTTCAATAAAATCATTTCCGTTTGGAAAGTGAGTGTAATTGGTGGATACGCCTTCTAAGTGTTGGTCAAAAAATCCTTCTTGTTTGCCGACTAAACCAGCGGCGTGGTCCAAGTTAGGGAAATAGCCAATGTTAATATCCCCTTGGCCTTCTCCGCCTGCCGCATCATCTCCACCGCAGCCGGCTGTGAATAAAAGGACGGCTGCGCCTGCACTTGCAAGTAATTGTCTTTTCAATGTTCATCTCTCCTTTAAAAATATATTATCCTTGGCTTTCTAGCCCGTAACGGTGAAACACTCGTCGTTCAATCTTATTAAATACAAAGTACTCCATAATCAATCCGATTGTTGCAATGATAATCATAATTGAAATAACGAGCTCAAAGTTATAAAAGTCGCGCGCATCCATTAAGGTCCGGCCGAGACCTCCTGTGCCGAGAAGTTCTGCAGCCATTAATGCCCGCCACCCAAAAGCCCAGGCGAGTCGTGTTGCTGATAAAAAAGTAGGGATGCTAGCTGGGATCATAACTTTCCAAACAAGCTCTGAACCTTGATAACCCATCGTGCGTGAGGCTCTTAAGAGTAGCGGGTCAACTGATTTTATCCCCATCCGCATATTTGAGATCATTACCCATGCTCCTGCGAGCGCAACGACGGTAATGATCGGTCCAGTCCCAACAGATCCGTAAATGATAAGCATCAGCGGCAGCCATACGATACTTGGAATGCTTTGCAGCGCAATCACAAGAGAGCCGACTGTTTCATCTGCGATTTTGGAACGGGCGAGCCAGATCCCGATAGCTGTACCGACAATGACAGCTATAATGAAGCCGACGACAATCCGGTAAATGCTCTGCACGGTTGCATCGAGTAAGATTTGCGTTTCAAAAAATCCGACATACAATTGCTGCAATGTTAATAAAAATGAAGGCAATGCATCTGAACGAAACTCATAAACCGTGTTCAATTGATAGACGGCTTCCCAGAGGATCAATAAAGATGCAAAAAATATTAGTCTACGCACCGCCGTACCCATCGCCCATTTCCTCCCTCATCACTTTATGAATTTCACCTTTCAGCTGATCATTAATGCGTTCTTCTAAAGTTATAAAATCCGGATCTGAAGTTTTACGTGGACGCTCGATATTGACATCGAACACTTCCATGATCCGTCCCGGACGCGTACCCATGAGTACAATGCGGTCGGATAAAAGGATCGCTTCTCGAATGTTGTGTGTAACAAACAAGATTGTTTTTTTTGTTTCTTCCCAGATAGACTGCACCTCTTCGTGAAGCATACTGCGGGTTTGCTCATCAAGGGCACCAAAAGGTTCATCCATTAACAGTACATCAGGATTCATCGCAAGCGCGCGGGCGATCGCTACACGCTGTTTCATTCCGCCGGACAGTTCGTGAGGGAAGGCGTTCATAAACTTTCCGAGGTGTACAAGCTTTAAAAAGTGAACGGCGCGATCTTCGGCTTCTTCTTTGGAAAGCTTATGTTTTTTCAAACCGAATTTCACGTTTTCTTTCACGTTTAACCACGGCATTAAAGCAGGTTCTTGAAATACGACACCTCGGTCCGGACCAGGTTTAACGATTGCTTTATCGTCGCTTGTTACTTTGCCGGCTGTGGCCTCATCCAGTCCGGCAACGATGTTTAGCAGGGTCGATTTACCGCAACCTGAAGGCCCAAGCAGTGAAACAAATTCTCCTGAGTCAACGGACAGATTTACATCTTGAAACACTGTGAATGGGGAGTCTTCTTTCCCGCCGCTAAAAGTTTTCTCAACGTTGACAATATCTACATCAGCCATGTCTCCACCTCGACAATCTTTAAATCGATAATCCATATTAAGTTAATATGTTTTATATGATATTAATATACGCAGACTACAAAAATGTGTCAATGAATTTTTCAAAGCTTTGTAAAATTGTATTTAAAGTTGTTGAAAGAAAAAAGCAGCGTGTAGACAAAGTACAAAACCTAACACTCACGAACAACTTAATACTCCAAATCCCGCGGGTTGGTCTATTCAGAGAAAAAACCGAATCATGAACGTAACCTTCACTTTCAGACGGACGCTTTCCCGAGGGCTTGATTTCAGCCTGCACTTGGTCCTTTAGGAATCGCCGTCTTTCGTTTATGGTTCGCTTTGATCGTTCATGAAGCATCATGATGAAACTGATTCATGTAGTTATTGCTTGATCAAAAAGGTCTCTACAATTCTTGACCATGAAATTAAACAAGGCTGACAAGCATCGGCGGCGACGTCTACGCAGAATAACGAGCCGAAAAGCGACATCAGCCTCCGGTTTTCTTAAAAGTTTGTCTACACGCTGAAAGTTTTCTTTTGTCAGGTAAGGTGCTTGATCCTGCTTTTCTCGTTTGGAGTGACCTGTGGTACAATGATTAGCAGTGATGATGCCGGATGCTGGAGGAAATGACATTGGATGAAAATGATACATTGCACCTTTTACGAAATGCTCGCCATGAATGGTTGAACAAAATTCAGCTCGTGCAGGGAAAGCTTGCATTAAATAAATCAGAAGAGGCAAAACAACATTTAGATGAACTTGTCGACATCTGGCGGAATGAAGGTAAATTAACAAATTTAAATCTGCCGAAGACAGCATTTTATCTATTAACGTATAATTGGTATGCGCCTGCAGTGAAACTTCACGTGGAAGTTGCAGGCGCCGCTTATGACTGCTTCTCAGCAGATGAAGTACTTGCTGCCCGATTGAGTGAAGTTATGCAGGTTGCAGAGCGTCAAAGTGAACAAGCATCAAGTACTGGTCACGCTGACGTACGATTGCAAACGGAACCTGAATTTTTTGTAGAAGTTAGAGCTGCCTTTGTACCGGGAAATCTTACAGTATTAGAAAGTGAGCTTACTGCATGTGAACAGCAAGGTACGATACAAAGCTGGGACGCAGATGAAAGCGGCATGCACGTCACGATGAATGTAAAGCTGGGGTGAAAGAACATGTTTGTAGATCATGTGAAAGTTTATACGAAAGCAGGCGACGGAGGGCACGGGATTGTGGCTTTCCGGCGTGAAAAGTTTGTACCTGAAGGCGGTCCTGCCGGCGGCGACGGTGGACGCGGTGCTAGTGTCATTTTTGAAGTTGATGAGGGTTTGCGTACATTAATGGATTTTCGCTATCAAAAACATTATAAAGCGCCACGTGGTGAAAACGGCCGCTCTAAAGGTCAGCACGGAAAGAATGCAGAAGATATGGTTGTACAGGTACCACCAGGGACAACGGTGCGTGATGCCGCGACAAACCAAGTCATTGCAGATTTAACCGAGCATAAACAGCGGGCGGTCATTGTTAAAGGCGGCCGTGGCGGTCGTGGAAACACACGGTTTGCTTCATCTGCCAACCCTGCGCCGGAGCACGCTGAAAACGGAGAGCCAGGAGATGAGCGTGAGATCACCCTTGAGTTAAAAGTATTAGCTGATGCCGGGCTCGTCGGTTTTCCGAGTGTCGGTAAATCGACGCTTTTATCTGTTGCTTCTTCAGCGAAGCCGAAAATTGCAGATTACCACTTTACCACGCTTCAGCCGAACTTAGGTGTTGTATCTCCATCAGATGGGAACAGCTTTGTGATGGCTGATTTACCGGGACTGCTCCAAGGGGCTCATGAAGGTGTAGGTTTAGGGTATCAATTTTTAAGGCATATCGAACGGACGCGCGTTATTATTCATGTCATTGATATGTCAGGTCTTGAAGGACGCGATCCATTTGAAGATTACGAAACGATTAACGAAGAGCTTGAAGCCTACAACCTTCGTCTATTAGAGCGCCCACAAGTTATTGTAGCTAATAAAATGGATATGCCTGATAGCGAAGCGCACCTTGAATTGTTTCAAGAGCAGCTTGAAGAAGATATTCCGATTTATCCAGTTTCAGCATTGACAAAAGATGGCTTAGAACCCTTGTTCCGCGATGTTGCAGCATTAATTGATGAAACCCCGGAATTTCCTATGTACGAAGAAGAGGAAGAAACGCAGGTTGTGTACCGTTATACACCGGAAGAATCGCCGTTTTACATTACGCGCGATGATGATGGGGCCTTTGTGATCCGTGGTGATGAAATTGAGCGGATGTATCAAATGACGGATATGAGTCGTGAAGAATCGGTACGCCGCTTGACGCAGAAGATGCGTCATATGGGTGTAGATGAGGCGTTGCGTGAAAAAGGTGCAGAAGACGGGGATACGGTTCGGTTATCAGATTTTGAATTTGAGTTTGTAGAATAAAACCCTTAGGTTGTAAAAGGGGGAAATGAAGTTGGCAGACCGGATTGACCACTTTTATTTAGTACGTCAGGATATGTTGACAGATGCGATGCAGAAAACCCTTGATGCAAAAGAGCTGCTTGAGACTGGCAGAGCCACGAAAGTTGCAGAAGCAGTTGAGTCAGTTGATTTAAGCAGAAGTGCATTTTATAAATACCGCGATGCGATTTTTCCCTTTCATGCGATGATTAAAGAGCAGATTATAACGCTTTCGATTCATTTGCGCGATCAGTCGGGCACATTGTCTAAGCTGCTTGGTATTGTAGCTGAAACTGAGGCAAATGTGCTAACGATCAATCAAACGATTCCATTGCAGGGACGGGCCAATATAACATTGACGATTGATACCGGTTCTATTACTGTAGAAGTGCGTGAACTCGTAAAAGACATTAAGGAAATGGACGCTGTTGACAGAGTTGAGGTTATAGGCTCAGGCTCTTAGCCTAGAACTTGCAGCAAAAAAGAAAGGACGATGCTACGTGGCAACGGTTGGTTATTTAGGCCCTCAAGGTACATTTACGGAACTAGCAGTTGATGCGTTGTTTTCCGAGGTTGAAAAGCAGCCATTTACAACAATTCATGAAAGTATGGATGCAGTTGCTTCAGAAGAAGTAGATGTTGCACTAGTTCCGCTTGAAAATGCAATTGAGGGATCTGTGAACATGACGCTCGACCATTTAATTCATAAACGTGATTTGCCGATTGCAGGTGAAATCATCGTGCCAATTGAACAGCACCTGCTTGTTCACCCTGATCAAGCGGAAAGGCTTGCGGAATTAGAAACGGTCTATTCGCATCCACATGCGATCGCACAGTGTCATGATTTTTTCCGAGAAGAACTGCCGGAGGCAACGCTCGCATCGGTAGATTCAACAGGTGCAGCCGCGGCAAAAGTCGCAGAGAACCCGGATGAACCGATCGGAGCGGTCGCTAACGAACTTGCGGCGAAACAGTACGGACTTGTCCAGGTAAAAACGCAGATTCATGATTATGAGAAGAATCATACCCGCTTCGTTGTGCTGGCACGAAAAAATCACCCAGAAACACTCCCGGCATATCAAGCGCCGAAAACAGGCGTGAAAACCACGTTGATGATTTCACTTCCAACGGACTATTCCGGTGCATTGCATCAAGTATTATCTGCTTTCTCTTGGCGCCGTTTGAACTTGTCCAAAATTGAGTCACGTCCGATGAAAACCGGGCTAGGGAATTACTTTTTCATCATTGATGTTAATCATGGGATGGATGAAGTGCTTATGCCTGGCGTCGTCGCAGAGTTAGAAGCTCTCAACTGCAGCGTCCGCATTTTAGGAAGTTACTCCTGCCACGCCCTTCCATCTCGTACCGAGACAGAAGATGAAAAACACGCAGAAAAAACCGTACCTGAATCATAGGTACGGTTTTTCAGCACGAAGACAAGCTTTTAAGATCAGCTATGGCTGACTTCACATTTCGGCGGACACTTGCACCCATAGGGCACAAGTGCGACATCGGCTTGATCTGCGCTAGCGCTTGAAGTCACCGTGTCTTCTTAGCCTCTTATACCTCCTCAACCTCCTTGGCAGGCAACTGCTTCCTGGGGGATTTTCGTCTCGCGCTGTTCCTGGTGGCGTCGCCGCCGATGCTCGTCAGCCTTGTTTAATTTCATGGTCAAGAATTGTAGAGACCTTTTTGATCAAGTAATAGCTACATGAATCAATTTCATCATGACGCTTCATGAGCGGTCAAAACGAACCATATACAATGGGAATACGTAATGATCCGTTAACTAACAAGTGACCGAAACGAAAGACGGCGACTCCCAGAGGATCAAGCGCAGGCTGAAGATCCACTTTTTCGAATGAAGACCATTCGAAAAAAGTTAGCTGAAGCCAAGCCCTCGGGAAAGCGTCCGTCTGGCGTGAAGGTTACGTTCATGATTCGGTTTTATCCTCTTAATACGCCAGCCCCCGGAGCTCGTAGCAATAAGCTGTCCGTGAATGTTAGTTTTGTACTTTGTCGACAGTCTGCAACCGTACCTAAATCTTAGGTACGGTTGTTTTCGTTATGGAGATGTTAAGCTCGCTTCGCTTGGTGTGTGTCGCAATAGAAATCGAGGTCGGTTTGTTATAAAAGAAAACCTTTGGCTTGTAAGGCTTGTTCAATCTCATCAAGCTGTTCTTCTGAATCAGCAGTTACAGTGTGTAAATGCACCCCATCTGTCAGTTGTGATAAAAGCGGCGCTTTCGTTGCTTTTAAGCGGCTAATAAATTTTTGTACATCCTGCAGCGTATGCAGCTGCAACGCAGCAGTTAAATCACCATAAAGTTGATGTTCAATGACGACATTCACAATAGACCCTCCGTGTTCAACAATGAGGGCAAGTTCATCTTCAGTAACATCAGGGCTGCTTTCGTGCCGGCAGGCAAAGACGCGTTCCGTGCGGCTGTGTCCTTCTTCATGCATGAAAATGTATCCTTGAGAGGTGGCAATGATGGGGTGATTGTGTGCTTTTAAAATTGATATATCTTGTACAATGATCTGCCGGCTCACATTTGTTTTATCGGCAAGTTCCCCGCCAGTCACAGCTTCAGCAGAAGACTGCAAAAGCCGCAAAATGAAGTTGCGGCGTTCGTTGCCTTTCATTTTATCTTGAAATTGCTTTTCTGCCATTGATTTATACTCCTCTTTCATATTTATAACCTAACTGGAATGCCAGCTGACTGCTTAAACTCAGCATAGATCTCAGATAGAGCTGTAAGCGTGTCAGCTACTTCCTTTTTTGTCGTGCTTTTTCCGAAGGAAAGCCTGACGAGTGCGAAAGCTTCGGCATCAGTTCGACCGGCAGCTTTCAAAGCTGGTGAAGGCTCACCACTGCCTGTTGTGCAGGCACTGCCTGTAGCTGCGGCGATGCCTCTTCGATTTAATTCTAACATGATCCATTGTCCTTCAATAGTTTCCATCTGAAAAACAGCAAAATGAGGTAGTCGTTCAGGAAGCGGAGGGTGAAAAGGTATAATGCCAAGCGATTCACGCCCGGTTTGTAAAAACGTTGTCGTTAGTCCAGCAAGGCGCTCAGCTTCAGCCGCTTGATTACTCACAGCTTCTTCGGCTGCAGCCGCAAAGCTTAAAGCACCTGCTGTGTCCACCGTTCCGGGGCGTAGCCCATTTTCGTGCGTGACGCCGGGAAGGGTATGAACCTTTGTTTTTGAATCAATCCAGCATGCACCGGTTCCAACAGGTCCGTGTACTTTATGGGCGGATACGGCGATTGAAGTTACACCACTTTCAGCAAGTAATGGAAGTGGTATTTTTCCAAATGTCTGCACGCAGTCACTGTGAAAGGGAATGTCCTTTGCTGCAGAAATGCAGGCAAGTTCAGCGAGTGGCTGGATTGTGCCAAAATCAGCACTGGCATGACCGATGACACAAAGACATGTTTGTTCGTTGAGCACGTTTTCAAGGGTTTCTGGCAAGATGCGTCCATAAAAATCAACAGGGAGCCATTGAATCGTGAATCCTTCCGTTTCGAGCATGCGTAAGGCTGTATAAACGGAAGGATGTTCTAGCGGGCTTGCAGCGATTACGTTTTTTGCACCTCGATTTGCTCGCGCAGTGGCAAGGATCGGCAGGATGTTCGCCTCTGAACCGCTCCCTGTAAAATGCACACTTTCCGAATCGACGTGCAACAGTCTGGCGATGCTGCGGCGTGCTGAATTTAATGCATAAGCAGTTTTACCTCCTGCGTCATGAAGGCTGCTCGGATTGGCGAAAAACGTTTCAGCAGCTTCGTTGTATACCTTGAGCGCTGTCTTTGACATCGGTGTCGTTGCTGCATAATCAAGATAAATCATGGCTTCGCTCCTGACGTAAAAGTTATTGCTTTTAGTTTAATTTTGTGTAACGATGGGTGTCAAGACATGTGTAAAGTAAAGTGTAAAGTTAAAGGGGCGGTCATGATGAAAGCGAAGTGGACCGACTGCATCATCATCGGGGCCGGTTTAGCCGGTCTGGCAGCAGCACATCAATTGTCAACGCATATGGAGGTAACACTTATAAGTAAGACACACATCGGTAAGGGAAATTCTGTGCTCGCTCAAGGCGGGATTGCCGCAGCCCTTCATAAAGAGGATTATGCGAAACAGCATGCTGCGGATACGCTAAATGCCGGAGGATACCACCATAACCAAAAGCGGGTAGAAGATATGACTGCAAGTAGCGGGGCAGTGATTCGCTGGCTTGAACAGCTCGGAGTTTCGTTTACAAAGTTTCCAGACGGCACATTTTGCTTAAGCAAAGAAGGAGCGCATCAATACCCGCGCATTGCCCATACCTCAAAAGATGGGACAGGATCTTCAATTATGCAGGTCCTAACAGCCAACCTTCCTGAAACTGTGATATGTAAAGAAGGCGAAACGGCATTTCAAATTCATACACAGGGGCGTCACTGTACAGGGGTGAGCACAGTGAGTACATATGGCGAAGTTCATACGTATAGCGCCTCTGCAGTCGTACTTGCAACCGGTGGGTCCGGACAGCTTTATACGTGGACGTCAAATTCAGATGAAGCAACCGGTGAAGGGTATATGCTGGCTTATGATGCCGGGGCTGAATTGTGCGATTTAGAGTTTGTGCAGTTTCACCCAACAATTGCTTCTGGCGCAGGATGCAAAGGGATGCTTTTAACTGAAGCGCTGCGGGGAGACGGGGCACAGCTGGTTGACGGTGAAGGTGAGCTGTTAATTTCGCCATTAATGGGTGGAAGTCTTGCTGGACGTGATGTTACTGCGCGGGCGGTAGAAGTGGCAGATCAACAAGGAAAGTCTCCGGCGCTTGATATAAGTGAAGTTAAGGATCTAGTAGGACGTTATCCAAACATCTATAAAAAATTGACCAAAGACGGGGCGGCGTTGAAACAAACACCGATCCCTGTTCGTGCCGGTGCGCATTACATGATGGGTGGCGTTGTGGTTGATGAGGCGATGGAGACATCAGTAGCTGGTTTATTTGCCATTGGAGAAACCGCCTATACTGGTGTTCACGGAGCCAACCGTTTAGCGAGTAATTCACTCCTTGAAGCAGTCGCATTTATTCCAACGCTTGTTACCCGAGTATGTGAAGTTGTGAACAATGACAAGTCAAAACAAGCAGCTATTCAAACGTATGACCTTCCAATGGATTCGCCATTATCTGCAACAGTTATTGGTCGTTTTATGCAATGTTATGCAGGACCGCTCCGGAGCCGGCAAAAATTAGAGCTTTTGTCAACGCGTCTTACAGCGCCTAGCGAAGAGCGGAAAAAAGTTCGACCAGCGCGTAAAGAGATAGAAGCTGCATTTCAATATCGTTTAGCACGCTTAATGTGTGAGTCGATGCAGGCACGTAAATCTTCGTTAGGTGCACATGCGCTGCAAGGTGATGTTGAAGATCGAGACAACAGTTACTGGCTTGTGCACACTCGGGGTGAAAAGTTGACGGCTGAACACAAGCCCCCGATCGCAAGGAGGTTAGCCAATGAATATGTTTAAAGTTGAAAATGATTTGCGTCGATTTTTCCTTGAAGATTTAGGCGATGATCCGTGCAGAGATATGTACAATGATAACGAACAAACCGGGGGGTGGATTGCAAAAGAAGATGGAGTGTTTGCCGGAGCTGGATTACTTGAGAGAGGGGTTAAGCTGCTCGATGCAAACGCAGATGTAATGCTGCACGTTAAGGATGGAGAGTGTTTCGCCGCTGGTGACGAACTAGCACGAGTTACAGCAAGAAGTGAATCTCTTCTGCAGCAGGAGCGGGTTATTTTAAATTTAATACAGCGAATGTCCGGAATTGCAACTCATACCCAAAAGGCGGTGAAAGAGCTCTCACCAAACGGACCGGAAGTTGTCGATACGAGAAAAACAACACCGGGACTGCGGATGTATGAAAAATACGCAGTACGCTGCGGAGGTGGGAAGAATCACCGAAGGGATTTAAGCGATTTAATCATGCTGAAAGAAAACGATATTCAAGCCGCCGGATCGCTAACCCAAGCTGTCGCAGCCGCAAAAGCATATGCAGGTTTAAGCCAGAAGGTTGAAGTTGAGGCTTCTACGTTAGAAGAAGTTCAAGAAGCAGCCAATACAAAAGCAGACATTGTGATGTTTGATAATATGACGCCTGAACAAGTTCATAAAGCGTGCAAACTCGTGAAGCCGTTTCAGCAAACCGAAGTTTCCGGCGGAATCACGCTTGAAAATCTTCATATGTATCGAACGTGTCCGGTTGATTTTATATCGCTCGGTGCGTTAACGCATAGCAGCAGGGCGCTTGATATTAGTTTTTATATTATGAAAGGAGCAAAAGTATGAGTGTACTTGATGTATTTCAGGAAGCTTCGTCCATACCAGAAATGTATCGGACGATGAGCGATGATGAGTTAAAAGAGCGTGTCGCTAAAGTAAAAGCTTCTTTAGGGGAACGTTTGTATATGCCGGGGCATCATTATCAAAAGAATGAAGTCATTCAATTTACAGATGAACGCGGAGATTCGCTTCAGCTTGCCAGGCAGGCAGCAGATCAAACCGAGGCGGCGTATATCGTGTTTTGCGGTGTTCATTTTATGGCTGAAACAGCAGATATTTTAACGACGGAAAAACAGCGGGTGTTTCTTCCGGACCATCGTGCCGGCTGCTCAATGGCCGATATGGCTGATTTAAAGCAGACTGAACGCGCGTGGGAGAAGCTGTCTCAATGGTTTGGTCCTACGGTGCTCCCGTTAACTTACGTAAATTCCACGGCTGCCATTAAAGCGTTTTGCGGGAAGCGGGGCGGCGCGACACTAACTTCATCAAATGCTGGACGAATGCTTGAGTGGGCGTTTGAACAAAAAGAGCGGATTTTATTTCTTCCGGATCAGCATTTAGGCCGAAACACTGCCTATGAATTAGGCATCGGTCTTGATGAAATGGCTGTTTGGGATCCAATGAAAGAAGAGCTGGTGCACGAACGTCCGCTTGAAGATATACGTATCATCTTATGGAAAGGTCACTGCAGTGTACATGAGAAGTTTACAACTGAACAAATTAAAAATGTGCGAAGCGATGAACGAGACCGGCGTATTATTGTTCATCCTGAGTGTACATGGGACGTTGTACAACAGGCGGATGAATCCGGATCTACGAAAAAAATTATTGATACCATTCAAGCCGCGCCAGCAAATAGCAAATGGGCGGTCGGTACAGAAATGAACTTAGTAAACCGGCTTGCAGAAGAGCATCCTCACCTTAGTATTCATTCTTTAAATCCGGCGATGTGCCCCTGCTTAACAATGAACCGAATTGACCTTGCGCATTTGGCGTGGTGTTTAGACCATATTGCTGCTGGCACCCCTGAGCCGCAGCATGAAATTCAAGTTCCAAAGCAGGTACAGACCGAGGCGTTGCAAGCACTTGAGCGGATGCTTGCACAGGCATAACGATAAGCAATACGCATAAGCCCGTCACAGCCCTCATATTCTGTAATGATCGTGATGCAGAAGGGGGAGCTGATTGTGAAAATTCATATTGTCCAGAAAGGCGATACCCTCTGGAAGCTGGCGCAAACGTACGGTGTGAACTTTGAAGAATTAAAAGCCGCAAACGCTCACTTAGCCGATCCTGATATGATTATGCCCGGCATGAAAATCAAAATTCCGGGAAAAGAAGTTCCGGCTAAAAAAGAAGCACCTGTTCAGCCGCCGCAGCCAAAAGAGGAAAAGAAGCCGCATGTTCCGAAAAAAGAGCAACCTGTACCGAAAAAAGAACAGCCTGTGCCAAAAAAAGAAGCTCCGGTAGAGCCGAAGCCACCAAAGATGGAAATGCCGCCGGTTCACATGCCGTCTATGCCTGTGTATGCACCGACATATCATCAGAAAAAACAAACTGCGCAACAACAGCAGCTTAACGTTCATTTCCATCAGCCGGCAGCACCAAAGCCAAAGCCAAAGCCGAAAGAAGAGCTTGAAGCAAAACCAAAACCGAAGCCAAAGCCGGCGCCTAAACCAAAAGCAAAACCAAAACCAAAACCAAAACCAAAACCAAAGCCGAAGCCGAAGCCAGTTCCGCGGCCGCCAAAAATGATGCCAATGCAGCAATGTGTCCCGGTCACGCCAATTATGCCTGGCTGCGCCCCATGTGCACCTGCCGGACAGTTTCCGCCATCGACGGCACCGCCATGGATGTATCATGGAGGGGATATGCCTTGTGGGCCCAACCAGCCGTCACAAATGATGTCTGGCCCGATGCCATATGAGCCGAATCATATGAACGCAAATTATATGAATACAAATGGTCCTAACCAGGGCAATTACACACAGCAGATGCCTCAATCAGGCTGGGAGCCCATGCCGCCTTTTGGTTATCAGTGGCAGGACCAATCGCCGCGGAACGAGTATGAGGACGACGGGGATAAACCAATGCAGTAAATATGGAAATCATCCCTCATAATAACAGATTAAAAACCGCCTCCTTTCTACACCATAAGGGATGAAAGGAGGCGAATTCATGAAAAAATTCTTTTTGACGACAACTGCCGCTGCTGTCATGTGCACAGGTCTTGCCGCTTGTGGAGACATGGGCGGTGACGGCACAGCAACAAGAAATATGAATGACATGAACTACGGTACTGCCCAGCATGAAAAAGCACGTAATGCTGATCAAGGTGAAGGCCCGGTTACAGATATGTTTACTGTAGACGACCGACAAGATCGTATGCCGCGCGGGGGTGATGTTGCCCGCGATGTAACCCCGGGTGAAGAAGGAGCGCGCTCCCCGTTTGTCAATGAACAGCGTGGGGCCTCTGATAAGGATCGTACTATGAATTACAACCGTCAAGGCGGCGGTCAAACGTATGCACCAGAAGGTATGACAGGTGACCGGCCAAATATGGTTAATGATCAAGGCACATTAAATGGTAACGATTCTGATGATCCAGAAGGTATGAATGGCCAAGATGACCGCAAAGCGGCAGATAACATTCGTAAGTATACAGAAAAGCTTGAACATGTCACTGATGCCCGAGTTATTGTAAATGATGATGATGTGTTAATCGGTGTACAAACCGATGGCGATGAGTCAGAAAACCTTGAGCGTAAGGTGAAAAAAGAGGCTGAACAAGTCTACAATGAGGATAAAAACGTTCATGTTGTTACCGATGAGAGCTCTTATAACGAGTTGGAGCGGATGGATGATGAACTCCGCTCTGGTGCTGCCTTTGAAGAAATCGGCTCAACGTTTAATGAGATGCTTGATGACCTCGGTGACGCTGCTCAACGCCCATTTGAACAAACCAGCTGACAAAATGAGCGCTGTCCATTGCGGGCAGCGCTTTTTATCGCAAAAAAAGACCGGAGTAGCCGCCTTGAGCATGAGCTTGTTCCTCGTGCTATAATACATACGTTATCATTGTTCAAGGGGGCCGAATCATGCTGGGAAAGTTAAAGCAGAAATTGACACGTTCGAAGTGTTATTATTGCAAACAGCATGCGCCACCAATGACCCCGTATATGACAGCAAGCCGTGAAAGTGTGCACGTTTGTTTTAAATGTGTGCCATATGCTGAGCGGCGCGGGCTGTTAAAACCATAACTGACTGAGGAGGCGATGGCTGTGGCAGGTCATTCAAAGTGGCATAATATTAAACGCCGCAAAGAAGCACAAGACAATAAGCGGGCGAAAATGTTCACAAAATATTCAAAAGAAATTTATGCAGCTGTGCGTGAAAGCGGGGATGATCCGGAAACGAATCTTCGTTTACGTCATGCGTTAAATAAAGCAAAAGCGGCAAATATGCCAAATGATAATATTGAGCGGACGATTAAAAAAGCGAATGGTGAAGCCGGGAGCGTTGAATATGAGGAATTAACATATGAAGGTTATGGACCGGGCGGTGCAGCCGTGATGGTTAAAGTGTTAACTGAAAATCGAAACCGGACCGTTGCTGAAGTTCGACAGGCATTTAATAAAAATGGCGGCAATATGGGAGAAGACGGCTGTGTTTCTTTTATGTTTGATAAGCGCGGCTTTTTGGAAATTGCTGATGAAGACAAGGAGCTTGACGAGGATGAACTGATGCTTGAAGCAGTAGAAGCTGGTGCTGAAGAGTTTGAGATGAATGATGGACGTGCGATCGTTTATACGGAACCGGGGCACTTTGAAATGGTACGCAACCACTTAACAGAAGCAGGTTACGAATTTGAAGCAGCGGAAGTCACGATGATACCACAAACGTACACGAAGCTTTCAGATGAACATGCTGAACAAATGATGAAACTGATCGATCAGCTTGAAGACGATGACGATGTACAAAATGTATATCATAACTTCGAGCTGACCGAAGACCAAGCTGAACATTTTACACCAGCCTAACTCTTTTGTATTTAAAACGTGACATCATCAGCCTAAATTTATTTACACGCTGAAACTTGGCTTGGTATGAAAGCCAAGTTTTTCTTTGCGATAAAATTTGCTATCATAATAGTGAAATATATGTTCGCCTTTTAGAAACGAGGGAATACAATTGATTGAATGTGTTAAAGGTCCTGTCATTTATACAGGTTCAGACGGCATCACTGTAGAAGCAGGAAGTGTCGGTTATTTTATTCATTGCCCGAATCCGTTTGTTTACCGGAGCGAGCAAGCGAGTGTCACAGTGTATACGTATCAGCACGTGCGTGAAGATGCAATCCGATTGTACGGTTTTCCAACGCGTGAGGAACGTCAAATCTTTGAACAGCTGCTCGGTGTATCTGGCATTGGTCCCAAAGGTGCGTTAGCGATTCTTGCATCCGGCCGGCCGGAGCAGGTCGTCAACGCCATTGAACAAGAGCAGGAAAGCTTTCTTGTTAAATTTCCAGGGGTGGGTAAAAAAACAGCCCGGCAGATGATTCTTGATTTAAAAGGTAAGCTGGCACCATTTGCAGGCCTTGCTGGTTATGCTGAAGGTGGACCGCTTTTTGAGTCAGAGCCTGCCGGTAATGAAGCTTTAGAAGAAGCTTTAGAAGCATTGAAAGCGCTTGGTTACGGGGAGAAAGAAGTGGAAAAGATTAAGCCAAAGCTTGAAGTTGAATCACTTACGACAGATGAATACGTTCGAAAAGGTTTAGCATTCATGCTGAATGTATGAGAGGTGAGGTAAGTGGAAGATCGTATGATGACCCAGGAAGAAATTGGCGAGGAAGGCCAGATCGAAAGCGGGATCCGTCCGCTTACGTTCGCTGAATATATTGGTCAGGACAAAGTAAAAGAAAACTTGCAAGTATTCATTGAAGCTGCGAAAATGCGTGAAGAAAGCTTGGATCACGTTCTGCTTTACGGGCCGCCGGGTCTTGGTAAAACGACGCTGGCATCGATTATCGCTGAAGAAATGGGAGTAAACTTGCGGACGACAGCGGGTCCTGCCATTGAGCGCCCTGGTGATTTAGCTGCGATTTTGTCCGGGCTTGAGCCGGGCGATGTGCTGTTTATTGATGAAATCCACCGGTTGCATCGCTCGGTAGAAGAAGTGTTGTATCCGGCGATGGAGGACTTTTGTATAGACATCGTGATTGGCAAAGAAGATTCGGCTCGTTCGGTTCGGCTTGATTTACCACCCTTTACACTCGTAGGTGCGACGACGCGTGCCGGCATGCTGTCAGCTCCGCTGCGGGACCGTTTCGGGGTCATGTCGCGCTTAGAGTATTACAAGGAACAGGATTTGAGTGATATTATTATGCGCTCCGCTGATCTGCTCGATATTCCGATTGAAGAACCGGCGGGCAGTGAACTTGCCCGCCGTTCACGAGGTACGCCGCGGATTGCTAACCGCCTGCTCCGACGCGTGCGCGATTTCGCGCAAGTTAAAGGCGACGGTGAAGTGACAGAAGCTTTAGCTGTAGATGCGCTTGAAAAGCTGCAGGTAGATCGGCTCGGCCTTGATCATGTTGACAATAAATTGTTGTTAACCATGATTGAAACGTTTCGCGGCGGTCCGGTTGGTCTTGAGAACATGGCAGCAACGATTGGTGAAGAAGCGCACACGATTGAAGATGTATATGAGCCGTATTTGCTGCAGATCGGGTTTTTACAACGGACACCCCGGGGTCGTAAAGTGACACATCACGTTTATGAACACTTTCATTTGGAGGTGCCTGAAGATGCCTGATATCCCTCGGTTATTGATCGGCTTAGGTATTTTACTTGTGCTGATTGGGATTATTTGGCAGGTTGGCGGCCGCTTTCTTCCGATTGGTAAGCTCCCCGGTGATTTTATTTTCCGTGGGGAAAATGCAACGTTTTACTTTCCGCTAGTAACTTCAATTATTATAAGTGTATTGTTATCTTTAATTTTTATGGTCATCGGCAGGTTCCGCTAAGTATGTGTTGTGCCTGAAGCCTCGGTCTTATACAATGAATAAGGTTTACGGATAAGTTGAAGAAAGAAGGGACTTTGTTATGAACGTTGATGCTTTTGATTTTGAGCTCCCTGAAGAATTGATCGCACAAAAGCCGCTTCAAGACCGTGACGCTTCTCGGCTGATGGTGCTCGATCCGTCAACAGGTGAGATGAATCATGAAAGCTTTTTGGATATACTAAAATACATTAATCCAGGTGATGCGCTCGTCATTAATGATACACGTGTGCTGCCGGCTCGTTTGTACGGAGAAAAAGATACCGGAGCTCATGTTGAAATTTTATTGTTAAAACAAATTGAAGGCGACCGGTGGGAAACCCTTGTGAAACCGGCGCGCCGGATTAAACCTGGTGCAAAGCTGAGCTTTGGTGATGGGCGTTTAACAGCGGAGTGTGTGGATACGCTTGATCATGGTGGACGCGTTCTTGAGTTTTCGTATGAAGGGATTTTTTATGAAGTCTTAGAAGCGCTTGGTGAAATGCCGCTTCCACCTTATATTACAGAGACACTTGATGATCAAGAGCGTTACCAAACCGTGTTTGCCAAACACCGCGGCTCCGCGGCTGCACCGACAGCCGGACTGCATTTTACTGAAGAAATGCTTAAACAAGCCGAAGCCAAAGGGGTCCATCTAGCATCAATTACGCTGCATGTTGGTCTTGGTACCTTCCGTCCGGTGAGTGCCGAACAAGTGGAAGAACACGTGATGCATGCGGAGTTTTACCAAATGACAGCTGGGACTGCCGAACTGTTAGAAGAGGTAAAAGCAGCCGGAGGTCGTGTCATTGCGGTTGGTACAACATCGGCGCGCACGTTAGAAACGGTTGCCTGCGACAATGGCGGCGCCTTTCGAGAGGCTTCCGGCTGGACGGATATATTTATTTATCCGGGCTATGTTTTTCACGGGATAGACGGGTTAATGACAAATTTTCACCTGCCAAAGTCAAGCCTCTTAATGCTAGTTAGTGCGCTTGCCGGCCGGGAAAATATATTATCAGCCTATGCTGAAGCTGTGCGCAGGCAGTATCGCTTTTTCAGCTTTGGCGATGCGATGCTTATACTTGAAGGGAGTCAACATCAATGGCAGCAGTAACTTATGAACACATTAAGACGTGTGCGCAGTCCGGGGCCCGTCTCGGCCGTCTGCACACGCCGCACGGTACGGTGGAAACGCCAATTTTTATGCCGGTGGGAACACTTGCAACTGTCAAAACGTTAAGCCCGGAAGAGTTAGAAGATATGAGCGCACAAATCATTCTTGCCAATACATATCACTTGTGGCTTCGTCCGGGAGAAGACATTGTAAAAGAAGCAGGTGGTCTGCACAAATTTATGAACTGGGACCGCCCCATTCTAACGGATTCCGGCGGTTTTCAAGTGTTCAGCTTAAGTGAGCGGCGTAAGATTACAGAAGAAGGCGTTCATTTTAGAAATCACATTAATGGTGAAAAACTGTTTTTGCCGCCGGAAAAAGCGATGCAGATCCAAAATGACCTGGGTCCGGATGTCATGATGGCGTTTGACGAATGCCCGCCGTATCCAGCTGAGCATAGTTATATGAAGTCTTCCGTTGAGCGGACGAGCCGCTGGGCAGAACGCTGCTTAGAAGCGCATGCACGTCCTGAAGAACAGGCATTGTTCGGTATTGTGCAGGGTGGTGAGTATAAAGACCTGCGCAGGCAGAGCGCTGAAGATTTAGTATCGATGAATTTTCCGGGGTATGCGATCGGTGGCTTGTCTGTGGGCGAACCAAAAGATGTGATGAATGAAATGCTCGAGTTTACTACGCCGCTTCTACCGGACGATAAGCCGAGATATTTAATGGGGGTTGGCTCGGCGGATGCGTTGATTGATGGTGCGATCCGGGGTGTGGACATGTTCGATTGTGTACTGCCGACCCGGATTGCACGTAATGGCAGCTGCATGACAAGTCACGGGCGTGTAACTGTCCGTAATGCGAAATATGCTCGTGACTTTGGTCCACTTGATGAAAATTGTAATTGTCATGTGTGCCGGAATTATTCGCGTGCTTACATTCGTCACCTCGTCAAAGCAAATGAAACGTTCGGATTTCGTTTAACCTCTTATCACAACCTATATTTCTTGCTAGAATTAATGAGGAAAGTGCGTCAAGCGATACAGGAGGATCGTCTCCTTGATTTTAGAGAAGAGTTTTTTGAACAGTACGGCTTTAATCGACCTGATGCAAAAAACTTTTAATGGCTTGACTTCACGGATTAACGAAAGGGGGTAATGAAATCATGGAAGCAATTATTATGCTTGTGCTCATGTTTGCGATCTTTTATTTCCTACTGATTCGTCCGCAGCAAAAGCGGCAGAAGCAGATTAAGGAAATGCACGCTAACCTGCAAAAAGGTGACCGCATCATTACGATCGGTGGTATTCACGGCACGATTGATGGCTTAGATGAAGATAAGATCGTCATGTTGTTTGATGACAACAAAAAAATGACGCTTGACCGTAACTCGGTTCGCGAAGTAGTTCAAGAGTATTAAAATGAAGCAGTCGCATATGCGGCTGCTTCAAGTTTTTCTAGGCTTAATCTTCAGTGCCGTAAGTTTACGCCGACGGCACCGCCAAGCGCGGCACTACCTAAATATAAGGCGTACTGCCCGGTTTGAGCGATAGACATGACCCCGTCAAACCCGAGGTATTGAAACAAAATGAACAATAAAACAAGTGAACCTGCTGCCATGCCCCCTGTAATTAACCCACGCCGTTTTGCAAATAAACCTGCTGCCGCACCACCTGCTGCAAAGCACCCGCACCCAAGCAGCAGCAATAGCCAGCCGGCAGCCTGCTCCTCAACTGCAGTAAACCTGTACATAAAAGCGAGAAAAGCACTCGTGAGGATCATGAAAGCGAAAATGATACCACTACCATAAAGGCTCGCTTTCAGTAATGATGATGTCGGTTGTTCTTCCATTTATATCCACCCCTTTTTACGTGAAGATTTACTTGTATATGTATGATGGCGTGTCCTGCATTAGACGTAGCGTTTTTCGCATGATCAAAGCTGTACAGGCATAAGGATGTATAAAACGTCTGGACAAAGGTGGGGCCTTATGTCAGAAGCAGTAGGCACATTGCTTATTTTTACGCTCTGTTATATGTTTTTAATGGCTGAAAAAGGTAACCGGGCGCTTGTGGCATGTGCCGGTGGTACGGCCATGGTGCTCTTTGGTACGCTCGACCTTGAGTTGGCTTTTTTCCGTTATATTGACTGGCATACGATGACACTGCTTTTGTCAATGATGATGATGGTGGCAATTGCTAGTCAAAGTGGTTTGTTCGAGTATACTGCGATTCGGGCTGCACAGCTTGTCAACGGTCAGCCGCTGCCACTATTGTTTCTCATTTCGGCTTTAACAGCAGTAGGTTCTGCATTTTTAAACAATGTTACGACAGTACTGCTTGTTGCTCCGATGGTCATAAAAGTAGCTAAAATGCTTCACCTTCCGGCAGTGCCTTATTTAATCGCAATTATTATGGCTTCAAATATTGGAGGGACAGCCACCTTAATTGGTGACCCGCCAAACTTAATGATTGGGCAGGCGGTTGCGCATTTAACATTTAACGATTTCCTGCTCCATCTTGGTCCTGTCGTCGTTATTATTTTCATCGTTGTCATGTACGGGCTCGGCTGGTGGTACAAACAAGATTTAAAGAGTAGCGAAAAGTATCAAGCAGAGCTTATGAAAGTGAACCCGCACCAGTACATTGCTAGCCGTCCGTTGTTATATAAGTCGCTCGGTGTTCTATTTTTGACGCTTTTAGCCTTTGTCATTCAACCGTTGATTGGTGTGGAGTTAACAGCGATTGCAATGGCCGGTGCCTTGTTATTGCTGTTTGTAACTTATGATGAAGTAACACCGGAACATGTGTTTCAGCAAGTAGAGTGGGTGACGATCTTCTTTTTTGCCGGTTTATTTATGTTAATCGGAGGGTTGGAAGAGGCAGGCATTATTGATGAACTCGCTCGGGCCTTAATTTATTATACTGAAGGGGATGTGCCAAAAACGTCACTGCTTGTACTTTGGGTGTCTGGCATGCTGAGTGGGTTTGTTGATAACGTACCGTTTGTGGCGGCAATGATACCGATTATACAAGAGTTTCAAAGTTACGGGGTGCAGGACTTAGATCCGCTCTGGTGGGCGCTTGCTTTAGGAGCTTGTCTTGGCGGAAACGCAACGATCATTGGATCAACTGCGAATGTGATTGTGGCTGGCATGGCACATAAAGCAAATGAGGGTTTTACCTACATGGAATTTTTAAAGGTCGGAGTACCTGTAGTTGTTCTCTCATTTTTAATTTCGACTGTGTATTTGTTAGGAAGGTATTTATTGTTTTATTGATGAAATAACATCAAAAAGCACATGCTAGGCAAAAACCGGCCGGGCAGGTGCTTTTTTATGGACTGGACCATGATGATTGTGCGGATCATGATGATTTACATATTTTTATGGCTCGTCTACCGCTGGATGGGAAAGCGGGAAATTGGCGAGGTTACCCTGCTTGATTTTGTCATTTCCATCATGATTGCCGAGCTTGCCGTTGTTGCGATTGAAGATGAACAAACGACATTGTTAGAAGCGATGTTTCCGATTGGGGTGCTCGCACTCATTCAGTTTGTTCTCGCGAAATGGTCACTTCAGAGTCCGCGGCTTCGTCACTTCATTGATGGTAGACCTTCGCTTGTTATTTCCGCCGGAGAAGTAGACCAACACGTTATGCATAAACAGCGCTACAATTATGATGACTTGTTTATGCAGCTGCGAACAGAAGGGGTTACACAAGTGGAGGATGTCATGTACGGGGTGCTTGAAACAGATGGAACGCTCTCGGTGATATTAAAGGACGAAACAGCGCCGCCAGCTTTTCCGTTTCCGTTGATTGTTGATGGGTCAGTTCAGTACAGCTCGCTTAAAACAGCGGGGAAAACGAAGGCGTGGCTTGAACAGTCTTTGCAAGAAGCGGAAGGGGTGATTGTGAAAGAAGTCAATCTTGCACTCCTTAATGGCAGAGGTGAGCTGACCGTTTATAAAAAGTGAAAAGAGACAAACTTCAGCCTGTCGACAAAGTACAAAACCTAAGATTCACGCACAGCTTACTGCTCCAAATGCCGCAGGCTGCCCTATTAAGAGGAAAAAACCGAATCATGAACGTGACCTTCACGCCAGACGGAAGCTTTCCCGAGGGCTTGGCTTCAGCTAACTTGTTCGAATTGATTTCCATTCGAACAAGTGGATCTTCAGCCTGCGCTTGACCCTCTGGGAGTCGCCGTCTTTCGTTTCGGTCACTATTCAATTTATAGATTATCATCATTTCCAATGGATAGGGTTCGTTTTGATCGCCCATGAAGCGTGATGATGAAATTCATTCGTCTAGATCTCGCTTGATAAAAGACATTTCTACAATTCATGACCATCAAATGACACAAGGCTGACAAGCATCGGCGGCGCCTACGCAGAACAACGATTGAGAACCCCCCGCAGGCAGCGGTAAGTTGAGACCGTGACGGAGGCTGAGGAAAAACGGTGAGTTTGAGTGTGAGCGCAGTTCGATGTCGCACTTGCCAAGCGTCCGCTTTTACTTTTCTTAAAATTTGTTAACACGCTTTAATCTTATAAAAGTTTGAAATGCCCTGCTTGTTCGTTGGAAGGAGTCTGGGCATTTCGGTAAAAGATGACTCATTTCCGCCATAAGGATTGCAAGGAGAGCACCCGGCTGATATCCTTTAGCTGAATCTGTTTCGTTAACAGCAGCAATACGATATACAGTGTGCCTGTCAATGTGATCCCAAGCAGTGTATCGATCAAGAGTGTACGTGATAGTGTATAGGCTGCAGCAGGACCGGATAACGCAGCGGTTAAAAGAAGCGCACCAAAAGCTGATAACCAAGGTTTTAAACGAAAAGTGAAGCCGATGGTTTTGCATACGGCGGCAAAATGTAAAAGTGTCACAAGCACCATGCTGATTGAAATCGCTAACGCTGTACCCATCATTTCAAATTCAGGGCGCGATGCTAAAATGAAAATTGCAGCAAGTTTAACGGCTGCACCCGTTAAACTATTAACCATCGCTGTTTTGGCGTGGTCCACAGCCTGCAATACGGCCTGCAGGGGTCCTTGAAAATAAAGAAACAAACTGAAAGGCGCCATAAGTTGTAAATAGACAGCGGCTTCAGGTGCGTCGTACATTAACGTCATGATCGGCTTAGCATATAGAAATAAAACGATAGCGGCAATGCCTCCGGAAATCATAGCTGTTCTAAGCGATTGATGCAGGCGCTGATGTACGGCTTGGTAGTCTTTTTTTGCATAAGCTTCGCTCACTGCAGGTACGAGCGACACTGATAGTGCATAAGTGATAAAAGTCGGCAAAAACAAAAGCGGAATGACAAAACCGGTTAACTCCCCGTACTGAGCGGTGGCTGTTGCAGTTGCAACCCCTGCGATCGCAAGACTTTGCGCGACGACAATTGGTTCAAAAAAGTAGGAGAGTGACCCGATCAAGCGGCTCCCGGTCGTTGGGAGAGCAACATCAAGCAAACCACGGAAGGTTTTTCGGTTTTTTGCATCCACTGGCACCTGTTTTGAACGGAGCCGCGGCCCTTTTTGTTTTTGAAAGGTATAAAGCATGTACAAAAGGGAAGCAAACTCACCGGCAACAACTGATAACATTGCACCAGCTGCAGCAAATTCAATACCATAAGGAAGCAGTGCTTTGGTACATACGGCAACGAGGGCAATGCGTACGACTTGTTCAATAACTTGGGAGACAGCAGTAGGTTTCATATTCTGTCGGCCTTGAAAGTAGCCGCGTAAAATCGCAGACAGCGCAACAATGGGGACAATTGGAATCATAGCCATCAATGCATAATACGCCCGTTCATCCGTTAAAAGCTCACGGGCAATCACTGGGGCACCGAGAATGACTGCTGTCGACCAAACGATCGAAAGCAGCCCGGTGACAAATAAAGAAACACGTAAAATCCGTTGTACTTCTGCTTCATCACCGGCCGTTTCTGCTTCAGCAACCCGTTTGGAGATGGCAACCGGGAGTCCGAACTGCGTTAAGGTAATGAGTAAGATTAAGGTAGGTACAGCCATCATATACAGCCCCATACCTTCGGCTCCCATGATGCGTGCTACGACAATTTTGTTTATAAAACCGAGGAAACGGGTGATTAAACCTGCTAAAATAAGAATGATTGTCCCTTTAATAAATGTATGGGCGCTCATGGAGGTCCTCCTCTTAACCAGCGTCATTGATGTTTATGCCAAAGGTTGTCCGGTTCATGAACACTTTTTAAGGAGGTAGGCAGGATGTATCAGTCTTTAAACCAGTGGAAGTCCCATGTTTCGCCTGCAATTACGAGTAAGCAGGACGAACTGAAACAATACGGCTATCAAGTAAGCCGGGATGATGTGTGGGCACTTGCTGTGAAAAAAGCGGCTGCACCAAGTGCCGAAGTTGCCATTCATGAAGCTGTGAGGCTTGTCATGGCTGTGAAACCGCACGATTATATGAACAGCGAGACAAAAGCTGCGTTAAAAGCATCGGTGCAGATGGAGCGCAGTCACGGTGACGGCGGAATCGAGTCTTTGTTTCAAGAAGTTATGACCCATTCAACGGAAAATTGACAGGGAAAAAATGCCGTCGGTATAATAGGAGCGCTGTTATAAAGAAATAATGGAGCGAAACGGCTTGCAAAAAAAGCCCCGGCCTGTGATAACAGTCCGGGGTTTCCCCCTGCGAAGCAGCAGGTGAGGCGGACAAGGAGGATGTAAGTAAATGGTACAAAAGTGGAGGATTTTGGCCTTCTTCATGATTGTCATTCTGCTTGGCGGATTAATTTCGCAAACAGCAATGTCAACAGCAGAAGATACAAATCTTGGACTTGATCTGCAGGGCGGTTTTGAAATTTTGTATGAAATTGAACCCGCAGAAGAAGACCAGGATGAAGTAACTGAAGATATGTTGAATGCAACTGTGAGTGCATTGAACCAACGTGTGAACGTGCTAGGGGTATCAGAACCTTATATTTCGATCGAAGGTGAAGACCGGATCCGCGTGCAGCTTGCCGGGGTTGAAGACCAGCAGCAGGCTCGCGACCTGTTATCAACCGAAGCTGAGCTTACGTTTCGTGACGTTGAGGATAATGAAATTTTGTCTGGTGACTCGCTGGAGCAGGGTGGCGCAGGGATCAACTTTGATCAGCAGGACAACACACCAAATGTCTCTGTAACACTTCAAAACGGCGAAGAGTTCGGCGAGGCGACAGAGTACATTCTCGAAAACTTTGATCCACCGGAAAATCGGTTGGTCATCTGGCTGGATTTTGATGAGGATGAAAATTCTTACGTTGAAGAAATGACTCAAGAAGATCCTGAGTTTTTATCAGCACCAACCGTAAGTGAGCCGCTTTATACGAGCAATGTTGAGATTCAAGGAGACTTCACACTTGAGGAGGCAGAATTCATTGCCGAAGTACTTGATGCAGGCTCATTGCCGGTAGAAATGGAAGAAATATATTCAAATGCCGTTGGTGCATCGCTCGGTGAAGAAGCGTTAGATAATACCATTTATGCAGGTTTGATTGGTATCGCTTTGATTTTGGCTTACATGATGGTGTACTACCGATTTATGGGTGTGATTGCAGCGGTGACGCTCACGGCTTATATTTATATCGTTATGAATGTGTTTAATTGGATTGAAGGTGTGCTTACGCTTCCGGGGCTTGCTGCTTTAATACTCGGTGTCGGTATGGCCGTGGATGCAAATATTATCACTTACGAACGTATCAAAGAAGAACTTAAAGCAGGAAGGTCGGTCATGTCCGCTTTTAAAGCAGGAGCGCGCCGTTCATTTACGACGATTTTAGACGCCAACGTGACGACGATTCTTGCTGCCGGCGTACTGTTTTATTTTGGTACAAGTTCGGTACAAGGGTTTGCTGTCATGCTGATTGTCAGCATTTTAACAAGCTTTTTGACAGCAGTTTACGGTTCACGCCTGCTGCTCGGTCTCTGGGTGAAAAGCCGTATTTTTAATAAAAAGCCCGGTGTTTTCGGTGTAAAGGAGAGTGACATCCGTGAACTTTAATTTTGAACGGAAAAACATTGACTTTGTTAAACACCGGAAAAAGTTTTTCATCCTTCCAGCCATTGTTGCGATGATCGGTATCATTTTGTTATCGACGATCGGGCTGAATCTAGGTATTGATTTTGAGAGCGGGTCCAGGGTTGAAGTGATGAACGAGGAAGGCTCTTTTACTGAAGAAGAAGTGCAAAATGCTTTTGAAGCAGCCGGCGGTTATGAGCCGGATGATATCACGCTTGCCGGCGATGATCATGAGCAGGCTCATGCCCGTTTTATCGGGGTGCTTGATCAGAATGAAATTGCAGAGATTCAGACGTATTTTGATGAAGAATACGGTGCAGAGCCGAGTGTCAGTACCGTTTCTCCACAAGTTGGTCAAGAGCTGGCAATGAATGCCTTAATCTCTGTACTCATTGCTTCTGTCGGGATTATCATTTATGTTTCGATCCGATTTGAGCTTTTATATGGTTTAGCGGCCATTTTAGCATTGGCTCATGATGCCTTTTTCATCATCACCGTGTTTTCAATTACACAGCTTGAGGTGAATGTGCCGTTCATTGCCGCTGTGCTCACCATCGTCGGTTACTCTATTAACGATACGATCGTTACGTTTGACCGGATTCGTGAGAACATGCAAAAAGCGGAAAAGCTTGAGACGTTTGCTGATTTATCTCAAGTTGTTAACCATAGCTTACTACAAACGCTCGCCCGCTCGATTAATACGGTGCTGACGGTTGTTTTTGCTGCCGGTGCGATCTTTTTGCTCGGCGGTCAAGGGATTCAAACATTTGCGTTCGCACTATTAATCGGTCTTGTTGCTGGAACGTACTCCTCCTTGTTCCTTGCTTCACAAGTATGGCTTGTATGGAAGCATAAACAGTTAGAACGCCAGCGCCAAAAGGCAGCTGCAAAAGAAGCTGAAGCATAAAGTGATAAAGTTGTTTAGATGCTTTGTGCAAAGTTAGCTTAGTGCAGATATTACAAGCCGCCGTTAAAGAGCTGTCTTTGCGGCGGCTTTCATATTTCTGCACACGGCCGCCTACACTACAAGCAGGAGAACAAAAATTTATGTCGAATCCAACGGAGTGGAGGGGTGAACATGACAAACAAGCAGCAAAGAAGCCGCTACGTACAAATCGGCGCCTGGATAGGTATTGTCGGTAATTTACTATTAGCTGTGTTTAAGGCTGTCGCAGGCGTGATTTCCGACAGTCGCGCACTTGTTGCTGATGCTGTGCACTCCGCTTCTGATGTTGCAGGATCGATTGCAGTGTTAATCGGTGTCCGGGCAGCTCAGCGTCCGCCTGATCGTGATCATCCTTATGGTCACGGTAAAGCAGAAACAATTACCGCCATTATTGTAGCGGTGCTGCTTGTCCTTGTTGGTTTTGAAATTGCACTGAGTTCTGTGCAGGATATGTTCGAACCTGTGACGGTGCCGAAGACACTGGCTTTATATGCCATTATGATTTCAATCGTGTTAAAAGAAGCGATGTTTCGTGTGAAGTATTATTTGGGTAAAAAGTATCAAAGTGATGCACTGTTAACAGATGCCTGGCATCACCGGTCGGATGTTTTTTCTTCGGCGGCTGTCCTCGTCGGCGTTGGTGCGGCGCTTGTAGGTAGTGCATACGACATTAACTGGCTCCTCTATGCGGACTTGGCCGCTGGGATATTTGTAGCGCTGTTAATTATTCGGATGGGTTGGAAGCTTGGGAAAGAAGCCGTTCATAATACGCTCGATCATGTGCTTCATGATGAAGACACGGTAGAGATGCGGCAGACGGCTGCTGCGGTTGACGGTGTGTTGAAGGTAGATGAATTTCATGCGCGTGAACACGGGCATTACGTCATTATTGATATAAAAATTGCTGTGGACCCTTACATCACAGTGGAAGAAGGGCATCAAATTGGTAAACAAGTGAAAGAAGCGCTCATGGCTCAGTCGAACGTGCAGGATGTTCTGGTACATATTAATCCGCATGAAGATGAGGAGGGCCGGAGCGAACTGCGTGTCTAGTCGATATAGAAAGAGGGGGAGATGGCTTGCGCGGACAGTGGATTTTACTCGTTTCGCTTCTTGCGGTGCTGCTTGTCGCTGTTTTTGCCGTGATCAATGTAGATACTGTAGAAGTGAATTATTTATTAGGCACAGCGGAATGGCCGCTCATTTTAGTCATTGTAGGTTCTGTACTGATGGGAGGTCTTGCTGTTGGCGCAGCCGGCATGTTGAAGGTGTATCGCCTGCAGCAGGAAAACCGACGGCTGCACAGTCTTTTATCTTCTCAAGATGATCAGCCGTCGGAAGAGGAAAGTTATACCCGTGCCGGAAGCAGGCGCTCTAAGCGCCGTAGTGAAGCGGACAGTTAAAACATTGAATGAAAAAAATGAAAAAACAAAGCGGAAAGCTGATGATTGTTTCCCCCTCGTACGTCTAGTATAATACTTGCGGCGAGGGGTGTTTTTTATGCTGAAAGCAAAAACGCGCTGGCGCGTATCAGAAGCGCCGGAAGATGAAGTAAATACATTGTGTGAAGCAACGGGTGTTCGTTCAGTGATCGGCCGCCTGCTTTGGCAGCGCGGTGTCCGGACAAAAGAAGCGGCAGAAGCCTTTTTAC
Organism: Salsuginibacillus halophilus; assembly: GCF_003014715.1. Lineage (GTDB taxonomy): Bacteria > Bacillota > Bacilli > Bacillales > Marinococcaceae > Salsuginibacillus > Salsuginibacillus halophilus. The sequence goes on along the minus strand of NZ_PYAV01000007.1, from coordinate 113,379 downwards.
ATATGGAAATGATGCCGTGGCACGATCCACTGCAGATGGATGGGATGACTAAAGCCGTGGAGCGTATTCGTCAAGCTGTAAGCAGTCAAGAGCCGATTGCGGTTTACGGAGACTATGATGCTGACGGGGTGACAAGTACAGCTGTCATGCTTTCTGTGCTGCGTACGCTCGGCGCGGAGGTGGAGTACTACATTCCAGACCGTTTTGCCGAAGGATATGGCCCGAATTTAGAAGCTTTCCGCATGCTGCATGATGCTGGGCATTCACTCATTATAACTGTTGATAATGGAATTTCGGCGAAAGAGACGATAGAAACGATTGAAGCAGAAGGAGCGGATGTAATCGTTACGGATCACCATGAGCCGCCGCCGGAACTTCCGGCTGCTTATGCAGTGTTGAATCCGAAAAAGCCAGGCTGCCCGTACCCATTTAAAGAGCTTGCCGGCGTGGGTGTGGCTTTGAAAGTGGCCGAAGCCTTGCTTGAGCGCAGACCGGATGAATACTTTGATCTGGCCGCTTTAGGAACGATCAGCGATTTAGTTCCGCTGCACGAAGAAAACCGTTTTTTAACAAAGAAAGGTTTAGAACATCTTTCACGGCCCGGTCGTTTTGGGGTGGATGCGTTAAAAGAAGTTTGCAGTATCAAAGGAAATGTAGTGACGAGTGAGAACGTGGCTTTTGGCTTCGGCCCGCGCTTAAACGCTGCCGGCAGGCTGGCCTCCGCCGCCCCTGCTGTTGAACTGCTTTTAGCAGAAGATGCAGAAAGTGCACGTACGCTTGCAAAAGAAATAGACAGTTTAAACCGGGAGCGGCAAGCGCTTGTGCAAACTATGACAGAAGAAGCAGAAGCAGAAGTTGAAGCGCTTGGTGATCCGAGTGAGCATGGTGCAATTGTGGTCGCTAAAGAAGGTTGGAATCCAGGCGTTATAGGCATCGTTGCAAGTCGGCTTGTGGAAAAGTATTACCGTCCGGTGATTGTGCTTGCAATTGATCATGAAAAAGATGAAGCTAAAGGTTCAGCCCGCAGCATTGATGGCTTTGACATGTTTCAGGAATTATCGAAGAACCGAGAGATTTTGTTACATTTTGGCGGTCACCCGATGGCTGCCGGCTTAACGATGGCCCCGACAGACGTTGAAGAGCTGCGCCGGCGTTTACACACGCAGGCGCTTGAAAGCTTGAGTGAAGATGAGTTCCAACCAGTGATAGATATTGATTTAAGTGTCAACTTAGAAGAAGTGGGCTTACATGTGATTGAAGAAGTTGAAGCACTGGCACCGTTTGGGATGGGGAACCCTAAGCCGCTCTTTTACTTTAACAATGTTAAGGTTAGTACATTAAAACAGATCGGTAGTGAGAAGAATCATTTGAAAGTTCATTTCACTTCTGATGGTCGCGAACTAGAAGGTGTTGGTTTCCAACTTGGAGAGCTTTATTATCAAGTTGATCAAGAGGCACCGGTGAATGTCGTAGGTGAACTCGGCATTAACGAATGGAATGGATTTCGTAAACCGCAGTTGTTTGTAAAAGATATGCAGGTGAAAGACTGGCAGCTGTTTGATTATAGAAATACAAAAGATATACATGCGCTGCTTGATCACCTTGATCCAAAAGAGACGGTACCTGTTTTGTTTGACCGTCAAAATTTTCATCTGATTCAGGATGAAGTATGGAAAGAACGGACAGAACTTGTGCAGCAGCAAGAAGATATTAGCGCACTCCCTAAGAAAGCACAGCTTGTATTCATTGATATACCACCTTCACTTGAAGAGCTGAAAGAACTTTTATCAACATATGAGCAGGAACTAACCCGATTGTATGTCATTTTTCGTCACGAAGATGCCCGTTATTTTCATACGCAGCCACAGCGTGAACACTTTAAGTGGTATTATGCCTTCTTAAAGCAGCAGGAAACATTTGATGTGCGTGCGCATGCGGAAGCACTTGCCCAGAAAAAAGGCTGGTCTAAGCAGACAATTACGTTTATGACACAGGTGTTTTTTGAACTTGGTTTTGTTACAATGAATCATGGAAAAGTGACGATTGCGTCGTCACCGGAGGCAAAGGATCTTACCGCATCTGCTACGTACCAAACTGAACAAAACCGTTATGAAGTAGAAGCAAAACTGTTGTACAGCCCCCGGGCGTCGCTTAGAGCGTTTTTCGATGCTTGTATACATGGAGAAAATGAAATGAAGGAGACGTTGACGCATGGATTATAAGGAACACATTACCATCGTGAAAGATTATCCACAGCCGGGGATCCGGTTTAAAGACATTACAACGTTAATGCAGGATGGTGAGGCTTATCACCAAGCGATTCAAGATATGGCAGTATATGCAAAACAGCAGAACGTAGATGTCATTGTAGGTCCGGAAGCCCGCGGGTTTGTTGTCGGGTGTCCGATTGCCGTATCGCTTGGGATCGGTTTTGTGCCGGTGCGTAAATCAGGCAAGCTGCCACGTGAGGTGGTCGAAGCGGATTACGGTTTAGAGTACGGTAAAGATCGGCTTGCAATCCATAAAGATGCCATTAAACCAGGTCAGCGGGTGTTAATTACAGATGACTTGTTAGCAACAGGAGGTACGATCGAGGCTACGATTCATTTGATTGAAGAACTTGGCGGTGTTGTTGTAGGGCTTGCCTTTATGATTGAACTAGGTTATTTAGACGGCCGTGACCGCCTTGGCGATTACGACATTTTTACTTTAACGAAGTACGAATAACTATGAAGTAAAGGGGGCTCCGGAATCGGAGCGCTCTTTGTTTGATTGATACGTGTTTAAGCGAAAATAAAGTGCGCATTTTTTACATAAGTCGGGCTGAGGTTTTGTCAAATGAGCTTGTGAATTCACGTTGTTACTAAGCTTGCGGTTTCTTTTCTCGCCAGCATGTTATAAGATAGAAGGAAATTATTTATAGGCTGACGACCAGCGAAAATACTCGAAAAATTTTAGGCCTGCAGGGTGATGTCATGACGATAGATGAAGTAATGGAAAAAGCCGCAGCGTATTTAGGGGACAATGACCTGGCGTTTATTCAGCGAGCTTACGAATTCGCAGAAGATGCGCATAAAGAACAGTACCGAAAATCCGGTGAACCATATATCCACCATCCGGTACAAGTGACTGGGATTCTTGTTGAACTTGAACTTGACCCGGCAACTTTAGCCGGGGCATTTTTGCACGATGTCGTCGAGGATACCGACATTACAGTTGAACAGTTGGCTGAATCTTTCAGTGAAGAAGTAGCTATGCTTGTTGATGGTGTAACGAAGCTGAAAAAAATAAAGTACAAGTCAAAAGAAGAGCAGCAGGCGGAAAATCACCGTAAAATGGTAGTCGCAATGGCGAAGGATTTGCGCGTTATTTTAATAAAGCTTGCCGACAGGCTGCACAATATGCGCACATTAAAACATCTGCCGCCGGAGAAACAGCGCCGTATTTCCAATGAAACGATGGAAATTTTTGCACCTCTTGCTCACAGGCTCGGAATTTCCACGATTAAATGGGAGCTTGAGGATACAGCACTTCGTTATTTAGACCCGCAGCAGTATTATCGCATCGTGAATTTGATGAAACAAAAGCGGGACGAGCGGGAAAAGTATATTGATACAGTGATTAGTGATATTCACGACCGGTTAGAAGATGTTCACGTTGAAGCAGATATTTCCGGCCGTCCGAAGCACATTTACAGCATTTATCGCAAAATGGTGAAGGATAAAAAGCAGTTCAATGAAATTTATGATCTGCTCGCGGTGCGGGTGATTGTAGAAAATATTAAAGATTGCTACGCGGTGCTTGGCGTGATACACACGGCTTGGAAGCCTATGCCAGGCCGCTTTAAAGACTATATTGCGATGCCAAAAGCCAACATGTATCAGTCCCTTCACACTACAGTGATCGGTCCCCACGGTGAGCCGCTTGAAGTACAGATTCGTTCTGAAGAGATGCACCGGATTGCTGAATACGGTGTGGCAGCACACTGGGCTTATAAAGAAGGAAAAGGGGCTTCAGGGTCTTTTGAAGATAAAATGACATGGTTCCGTGAAATTTTAGAATGGCAAAACGATGCCAATGATGCCCAGGAATTCATGGAATCCTTAAAAATGGATTTGTTCTCAGATATGGTGTTTGTCTTCACACCAAAAGGCGATGTATTTGAGCTGCCGAGTGGCTCAGTTCCTGTAGACTTTGCTTACCGCATCCACACAGAGATTGGCAATCAGACGATCGGGGCTAAAGTAAACGGGAAAATGGTGCCGCTTGATTATCAATTAAAAACTGGCGATATTGTTGAGATGTTAACGTCCAAACATTCTTACGGTCCAAGCCAGGACTGGCTGAAAATTACACAGAGCTCACAGGCGAAAAATAAAATTAAGCAGTTTTTCAAAAAAGAGCGTCGTGAAGAGAATATTTCTAAAGGCCGGGACTTAATTGAAAAAGAACTGCGAACACAGGATTATGATCCAAAAGTCATTATGATTGACGACAATGTGAAAAGTGTTGCTCAAAAGTTCAGCTTTAACAGTGAAGACGATATGTACGCAGCTGTCGGCTATAATGGTATAAGCGCAAAACAAATTGTCACGCGGCTTACAGACCGCTACCGGCAGAAGCAGGAGCAGAATCAAGAACAACAAACTGTTGCAGAAGCCGTCAAAGAGATTGGCCCGCCGAAAAAAGATCAGCATTCGACAAACGGTGTACGTGTTAAAGGTGTAGACAATATGCTGATCCGGTTGTCGAAGTGCTGTAACCCTGTGCCAGGTGATGATATCGTTGGCTTTATTACGAAAGGTCGAGGTGTTTCGGTTCATCGTGCGGATTGTACGAACGTTAAAAGCGAGGGCAACGAACATCGCCTGCTTCCCGTCGAGTGGGAGGCTGCAGAAAGTAAACAACGCAGCTACAATGTAGATATTGAAATTACCGGGTATGACCGACGGGGGCTGCTTAACGATGTGCTGCAGGCAGTTACTGAAGCAAAAACAAATATTCGCGCAGTCAGCGGCCGTTCGGACAAAAATAAAATGGCGGTCATTGATATGACGATTGCAATTCATAATCTTGATCATCTACACCGTGTTGTCGAAAAAATTAAGCGTCTTTCTGACATTTATGCGGTACAGCGTGTCATGCATTAAAGAGAGAAGGAGTGCCACGGAATGAGAGTATTACTACAGCGTACAACCGGTGGAGAGGTCACCGTAGATGGTGAAACGACTGGTGCTGTTGAGCACGGCTTAGTTGCCCTTGTAGGTGTGACGCACGATGACACAGAAAAAGATGCAGCCTGGGCGGCAGAAAAGGTCGTCAATCTGCGTATTTTCGAAGACGAGAATGGAAAAATGAACAGCTCGCTCCTTGATGTTAGGGGTGGACTGCTGTCGATTTCGCAGTTTACATTGTATGGCGACTGTAAAAAAGGCCGACGCCCGAATTTTATGGAAGCAGCGAAGCCCGAACACGCCGAGCGTCTGTATGAAATTTTTAACGAAAAAGCGGCGGCCTTTGGTGCAGCTGTTGAGACCGGTGCGTTTGGTGAGATGATGCAAGTATCATTGACAAATGATGGGCCGGTAACGTTAATGATTGAAACGTAACGATTAAATGAGGTGGCTGTGGGGAATGTTATAGAAAATACGTTGAAAGAAAGGCGGTATATTTCTATGCACGTTCACCCGAAAGCTGCCGGTCGAAGCGGTTTAGAGATGAGCACGTTGACAGCGAAGAATGATCCGGAGCGCCGGGATTACTTGAGTGAATCACAAGCACATGAGCTTCACTGTGATCCCCAGCAGTTGTATGCAACGAAACGAACATTTCTGCGTGGGTAACCTTGACAGGGACTGTTCGGCTGAGTACCATAGAGATCAATGATGAAAAGCGAAAAAATACCGATGATGGAGAAAAGTAACTAGATGACGAACGCAGCAGAGAAAAAGAGCCCCGGCTGAAAGCTCTTTTCGTTACGCCTGGTGAAAGACACTCCAGAGGTGCCGCTTCGAAACTACGAGCAGTAGGGGCGGCCGCTTGCAGGCGTTATATGCAAAAGTGGAAGCTTAGGCTTCAACCAGGGTGGTACCACGGGTGAAAACTCGTCCCTCTTTATAGAGGGGCGGGTTTTATTTGTGTTCGCTTACATACGTGACACTTCGAAAGGAGAGAACGAAATGGATATTAAAATCCCGCGCGGAACCCAGGATATTAAGCCGGGGGATGCTGAAAAATGGCAGTTTGTTGAACAGAAAGCTCATGAGATTTGTGCGCGTTACAATTATAAAGAGATCCGCACACCAGTTTTTGAGCATACAGAGTTGTTTCAACGTGGTGTTGGAGAAACAACAGATATCGTCCAAAAAGAGATGTATACGTTTACCGATTTAGGAGACCGGAGTTTAACACTCCGTCCGGAGGGGACAGCTTCGGTCGTCCGCTCGTTTGTGGAAAATAAACTGTACGGCCAGGCGGAGCAGCCGGTTAAATTGTACTATACCGGGCCGATGTTTCGGTATGAGCGCCCGCAATCAGGCCGGATGCGTCAGTTTGTTCAATTCGGGATCGAGGCGCTCGGCAGTGAAGATCCGGCTGTTGACGCAGAAGTTATGGCGCTAGCAATGGACTTTTATGAAGAGCTAGGGTTGAGCGGCCTCAAACTAGTGATCAACAGCCTTGGTGATCAAGAAAGTCGTAAAGCGCACCGCGAAGCGCTTGTGAATCATTTTGAGCCGCGGATCAGTGAGTTCTGTACGGATTGTCAGGAAAGGCTCCATACAAACCCGCTTAGAATTTTAGACTGCAAAACCGATGCAGCGCATGAACTTATGCACAATGCACCATCAATCCTTGATTACTTAAGTGAAGCATCCACGCAGTATTTTGAAGAAGTGAAATCACTGCTTGATGAGATGGGTGTTGCTTATGTGGTAGATGATACGCTCGTGCGCGGTTTGGATTATTATAACAGCACTGCGTTTGAAATTATGCTTGAAGGTGAAGGATTTGGCGCAATTTCTACATTATCCGGCGGTGGTCGTTACAATGGTTTAGTTGAAGAGCTTGGCGGCCCTGCGACACCAGGCATTGGTTTTGCCATGAGTATTGAACGTCTTTTAATGGCTCTTGAATCTCAAGGCATTGAACTTCCTGTGAATGCCGGTCTTGATGTGTATATGGTAACGATGGGAGAGGCAGCTGATCGAAAAGGGTCTGTGCTTTTACATCAACTGCGTAAAGCTGGTTTAAAAGCTGATAAAGATTACCTCGGACGAAAGCCGAAAGCTCAATTTAAAGATGCCGATCGTAAGCAAGCAGATATAACACTTATTTTAGGTGATCAAGAGCTTGAAGCTGGCGTTATTAATGTGAAGTACATGGCAAGTGGGGAACAAGAAGAAGTTGCAATTGAACAACTAGCAGAACGACTCACAGGAGGGTATTAAAATGATTGGACGAACAAATTACTGTAACGAAATTACTGAAGCTATGATCGGAGAGCGTGTGCAATTGAAAGGGTGGGCCAGGACCCGCCGCGACCTTGGTCAAGTGATCTTTATTGACCTGCGTGACCGCAGCGGCATTGTACAGACGGTTTATTCTCCAGAGATTAACGAAACAGCACTTGAAACTGCAGATCGTGTACGCTCTGAATACGTTATTGACGTTACCGGCGTTGTTGTTAAACGTGACCCAGAAACAATTAATGAGAACTTGACGACGGGAACAGTTGAAGTACAAATTGATGAAATTCACATTTTAAGTGACTCCAAGCCGCTGCCATTTCCGATGGAAGAAAATATTGAAGTGGCAGAAGATGTGCGCTTGCGCTATCGTTACCTTGATCTGCGCCGTCCGGATATGCAGGAAACGTTTAAGCTTCGCCATCGTACAACAAAGTTGATACGCGATATTTTGGATGAGCAGAGCTTTTTGGAGCTAGAAACACCGATGCTGACAAAAAGTACACCGGAGGGAGCGCGTGATTATCTCGTTCCGAGCCGCGTGCATCACGGAGAATTTTTCGCACTTCCACAGTCGCCGCAGTTGTTTAAGCAGATGTTGATGGTTTCTGGCTTTGAACGTTATTACCAAATTGTTCGCTGTTTCCGCGATGAAGACTTGCGTGCCGACCGTCAGCCGGAATTTACCCAGGTGGATATTGAGGCTTCATTTATGCACCGTGAAGATTTATTCGAGATGATGGAAGATATGATGACGCGCATCCTTGAAGAGACGCACGGTGTAAGTGTAGAACGTCCGTTCCAGCGCTTAACTTATGACGAAGCGATGAATCGTTACGGCTCCGATAAGCCGGATACCCGATTTGGACTTGAACTTGTAGAACTTTCACATATTGTAGAAAACAGTGATTTTAAAGTGTTCCGTGAAGCTGTTCAAAACGGTGGGATTGTCAAAGGCTTGAACTTAAAAGGGAAAGCGGACGTCATGTCGCGTAAAGAAATTGATGATTTGGCTGAATTTGTGGCAGTTTATGGAGCAAAAGGTCTTGCCTGGCTGAAAGTAGAAGAAGAAGCGTTGAAAGGGCCGATTGCAAAATTCTTCTCTGAAGAGGAAACAACAGCCGTTCGTGAAGCTATGGGTGCAGAGGCTGGAGACCTTTTATTCTTCGGTGCGGATAAAAAGCAGGTTGTTTATGACGCAATGGGAGCCTTGCGCCTAAAGTTCGGTCGTGACTTCAATATGATCGATGATGCGAAGTTTAACTTCTTGTGGGTGACTGAATTCCCATTAATGGAGTATGACGAAGATGCAGACCGTTACGTGGCAATGCACCATCCGTTCACACGCCCAATGGAAGAGGATATGGATAAGCTTGATACAGCACCGGAAGAAGTGCGGGCAGAAGCTTATGACTTAGTATTAAATGGTTACGAGCTTGGTGGGGGCTCACAACGTATTTATGAGCGCCCTCTGCAAGAGAAAATGTTCAGCGCCCTCGGCTTCAGTGATGAAGAAGCGCGCGAACAGTTTTCCTTCCTTCTGGATGCATTTGAATACGGTACACCACCACATGGCGGTATCGCACTCGGTCTTGACCGGTTGATTATGATTTTAGCCAACCGAAGCAATTTGCGTGATACCATTGCATTTCCAAAAACCGCGAGCGCAAGCTGTCCGTTAACCGGGGCACCAGGTGAAGTTTCTGACGCACAGCTGCAGGAGTTGAATTTGAAGATTACAGGTGGAGAAAAGAAAGAAGAGTAAATTCAACGTGTAGAAAAACTTTTAAAAAGCGAAGGCTGACGTCGCACTTTGGCGGACGCTTGCACCCGGGGGGCACAAGTGTGACATCGGTTTGATTTATGCTGAGGCTTGATCTCACCGTGTCTTCTTAGCCTCAGGTGCGGACCCCAACTTCCTCGGTAGAAAATCACTACCTGCGGGGTTTTTCGCTCGTACTATTCACGTAGGCGTCGTCGCCGGTGCTTGTCAGCCTTTCGTTATTTGATGGTCAAGCATTGTAAAGATTCTTTTGATCAAGCAGTATCTACGTGAATGCATTTCATCATTTGTCATTAGAGGATAACATCGAACAATGAACGTAACCTTTACTTCAGACGGACGCTTTCCCGAGGGCTTGCCTTCAGCTAACTTGTTCGAATAAAAAATCATTCGAACAAGTGGATCTTCAGGCTGCACTTGACCCTCTGGGAGTCGCCGTCTTTCGTTTCGGTTACTTTTACATTTACGGATCATAATACATGTAGTTTGATCACTCATGAAGTATTAATACAAAATTGGCTTACATATGCGAAAACGCGAAAGTCTTAAGTTCATTCTTAAAACAAGACATGGGTTGTTAAACCATCATAACAGCCGAAATGAAAGTATCTTAAAAAGTGGGCCTCTTCACGCTCAGACCGTCCTATGCTCTTTGTATTTGGTTTTTACGCATAGCTCTTTCTGACACCACTGGGAAGAGCTGTAGTCGAAGCTTCCGGCAGGCTGAGGCACTGCCCAGGGGCAGAAAAGACAATGACAAGCGCAGGTCACATTGATATTTCTTCCCGGTACGTGACCAAAGGGAACCGACGTGTCTTCTACAACAAGCTCGGAGCAGTAAGCTTTGCGTGAATTTTAGGTTTTGTACTTTGTTGATCGTCTGAAATTGGCAACCCCCGGCTGCAGCACTGAAGCAGCTGGGGGTTGCTCTTATATATATCGAAATTCAGGTCGGTTTAAATATGAGAAGTGTCGCGAAATTGCTGGATAAAGGATTCAGGGTTTGTATGAATATAGAAGGTGCGCACACCCTTTGTTGTGTGTAAATAAAGAAAGCCGATCTTATCTGCTTCGCGCCGATAGGAAATGTCAAAGACGATATCCAGTGGATAGCTTTCGCCAAACGCTTCGATGCGGTCTGAGTATAACTGAATCACATCCGATCGGTGCTCAATATATTTTTCAGTCCAGCCAATCTTTTGTTCTTTCCAAATAATCGGCATTTCTGCTAGCAATGTCATGAGGGACCTCCTTTCACTAATTAGTATAAAGCCTTGAAAAGGACATGCCAAATGATCTATTTTCTGAAAAATCAGATATACAAGTTTGAATCAATGTTGACCGCCGATGGTCAGCATGCTATAGTAAGGTTACAAAATAAGTCCTGAGGTGTACGTAATGCACTTTCGTTTTGAGCCAACACTTTGATTTTAGGGAGCCCGTCGTTTCGGTCTGGATTGCATGCCTTTTTAATAAGGACGCATGAATGACCGAACAGGGCACCCACCTGCTTTGCAGGCTTCAAAATCAGTTGTGCCATACGGCACCACGGGACTTGTTTTAAGTGCCATACCCAGCAGTTTCGGTTGCTTGGTATGGCACTTTTTTTCGCTCATTTTTCGCATATTTCGATTTTTTTCAAAATTCCTTGTTTCAATTGGTGAAGGCTGGGGTATCCATATAACTGAGTGGGATTCCTAATAAAAAAGGAGGTATACAAAGCATGACAGTAGCAGGTCAGGAAATTAGTTTAAAAGCAATGTTGATGATGGCAGCTGCGTTTGTTTTAACGCTGGGTCTTACATTTGCCAATGCGTCTATCGCATTTGGTGACGAAGATGACGACAATGGTGTAGACGAAGACAACGGCGAAGATATGGACGATAATGGTGATGACGATAACGGCTATGAAGACGACGATTATGATGACGACAATGGTGTAGACGAAGACAACGGATACGAAGACGATGACCATGATGACAATGGTTACGAAGATGAAGATCATGAGGAAGGCGATGAGCTTCCGGCAACAGCTTCTGCTTACCCGATGGGTCTATTGATCGGTATGATGGCAGCAGGTGCTGGTGCATTCATGATTACAAAGCGTCGTCAAACAGCATAACTCGTAAACAAGTCATAAGAGAATCCCACGCTCTGTAAATTCGTAAGTTGTCAAATGTCGCTAACTGACCCGGTTTTGCAAGAGTAAAACAATTAGATTGAAGGAGGAACTCTTGAATGACAGTAGCAGGTCACGAAATTAGTTTAAAAGCAATGTTGATGATGGCAGCTGCGTTTGTTTTAACGCTGGGTCTTACATTTGCCAATGCGTCTATCGCATTTGGCGACGAAGATGACGACAATGGTTATGACGAAGACAACGGCGAAGATATGGACGATAATGGTGATGACGATAACGGCTATGAAGACGATGATTATGATGACGACAACGGTGTAGACGAAGACAACGGCTATGAAGACGATGACCATGATGACAATGGTTACGAAGATGAAGATCATGAGGAAGGCGATGAGCTTCCGGCAACAGCTTCTGCTTACCCGATGGGTCTATTGATCGGTATGATGGCAGCAGGTGCTGGCGCATTCATGATTACAAAGCGTCGTCAAACAGCATAACTCGTAAACATTAAAGTATAAAAGACCGGTCGTGTAATGCGACCGGTCTTTTTGTTACATATCGAGGGTCAGACGAAAGACCTTGAATCATCTTTCTTAAAATATTATGATAGCCTTTGATACTTACAAGCTTCGATATAATTCGATTTTTAAGATAGCAGGTGGATGATTTTTGGATACCCTTCGTACGAAGTTATTTTTTATTATGCTAATTATTGCACTGGCACCCTTAGGTGTAGCTGGTTTTATTTCTTATCAAGCTCAAAAAAGTGAACTTACAGAACAAATGGAAGATACAATGGTGATTTTTTCGGACAACGCGGCGGTTACGCTTGAAGATTTAATCCAGGAGCGTTTGAGTGATACGGAGCTGCTTGCAGCAAACCCAGTACTGTCCGATGAGACGAGTGATCCAGAGGATATCGAACAGGAATTTAAAAACTTCCAAACCACCCATGAATATTATTTTGGGTCGATCTTTACGAATCCTGAAGGCACGATTGTTGCCTCAGATTATCAGCATGTCAATCACTCATCGACGCAGTCAATGGATCGACGGCAGTGGTTTGAAGATGTACAGGAAGAAGGTTTGATTTTATCCGATATTTTTCTTTCTGATATTATTAACCAACCTGTGATTGTATTTGCTGCGCTAGTTGAAAATTCTGATGGCGAGGTTGTCGGGTCTGTTTCTAACGGATATGACATGAACGCTATGCAAGTTCATATCGCAAACTTCCAAAGTCAGCAAGAAGAATTTGGGTATGATGGCGATGTTTTTTTAATAAATGAAGCAGGTGAATATATCGTTCATCCAGATCCTGACCAAGTTTTTGAAAGTGGGGCGCTCGAAGAAATTTCCTTAGCGTCGGGTGAACTTCAAGAGGTGAGTTCTTCTGATGAATTGGTTTACAATCGTGAAGAAGAAATTTTAACTTCACTTGCTAAGGTTAGTCACATGGAAGGATTTGATCGCGATTGGTATCTCGGTTTTTCGGTTCCGGAAGATGAACTGTATGCCCCCCTTCAAGAGATGTTATTTAAATATGTGCTTCTCTTTGGTGTAGTAACGCTTTTAACTGTGATTGCAGCTGCAAAACTTTCACGTTATATTGTTCGTCCTGTAGAACGTTTAGCGTCGGCTACCAGTGATTTTGCGGTAGGTCGTAAAGTGTTTCCTTTGTCTTCAGATTCGTATGAAGAAGTCAATAATTTAACACGGACATTTAATTATATGACACAAAAGCTTGAAGAACGAGAAAATGCACATAAAAAGTCAACAACGATACTTGAAACAACGGATAATGGTGTTTTGGCTTTTGAACACCAAACGCACCACCTAACAACGATTAACCGTAAAAGTCGAGAGTTATTTCATATTGATGCGGAAGCGAATACGAAAAAAACAGTGGAAGAGTTAATGCGTAAAAATCATCATTTTGCGGCGTTTATTTCTGCTGTATTTCCAAATGATTTGATGCAGCTTCCAGAGAAACCGCATTTTGAAATAAGCTGTACGCTATCAGGAGAAAAACGCTGGTTTTTAGTAAGTGTTTCTGCACTGCCATTAATAGAAAACCAGCAAAATCAAGATATCTTACTTGTGTTCAATGATATTACGGATAAACGGCAGATGGAAAATGAATTATTACGGGCTGAAAAATTAAAACTGATCGGGCAACTTGCAGCTGGTTTTGCTCATGAAATCCGTAACCCGCTTGCAACCATCCACGGATTTATGCAGCTTATGAGAAGGCGCGGTCACGAGAGTGCGTTAACTTCAGAGCAAAAGGAAGTCATTGTTAAAGAGATCGATCGAGTTAACGGTATTGTTGAAGAACTATTAAATATTGCTCGTCCGGAAAGTGAAGAAGAAGTTAGAGCTGTTTCTGTGCAAAACTTAGCCCATGAACTTGACATATTATATACAGATGCTTTCCAAGAAGCAGGTATGAAATTCAATATAGAATTTCCTGAGGATGAATTGTATGTTGAAGCACATGAAAAAAAGTTAAAGCAAATCTGTGTAAATGTCATCCATAATGCGAAAGAAGCAATGACATCTGGTGGTCAGTTATTATTGACGGTACAAAGGCAAGCCTCAGGAGAAATTTCACTGTTGTTTCAAGATACAGGCGAAGGCATGGATGAAGAAACAAAAGAATTAGCCGGCACCCCGTTTTTCACGACGAAAGAACGAGGCACTGGCCTCGGAATGATGATATGTCACCATTTGCTTGAAGGGATGAATGGCTCGATGAATGTAAAGAGTGAGCAAGGTAAAGGGACAACAATTATCATTCATTTGCCTGAAGCTTCAAATGAGCTTGATGTTCACAAAAGCTAGTTTTTCGATTGTTGCTTTAAATTGGTGTAAACGGTTTTTAAAGCTTGTTCGAACTTTCCTGTTTCTTTTGGTTCATAGTAGCGCTTGCGCCGGAGACGGTCTGGTAAGTACTGCTGATCCACCCAGCCATTAGGGGCATCGTGTGGATACTGATATCCGGTGCCGCGGTCGAGGGCGCTAGCCCCTTGATAATGAGTATCTTTTAAGTGATTCGGCACGTCTGGTGCGCCGTGCTGCTTAATATCGCTGATCGCTGCATCAAGGGCTTTATATGCAGAATTTGATTTAGGAGACAAACAAAGTTCAGTAACAGCGTTCGCTAATGGGATTCGCCCTTCCGGTAAGCCAAGCCGTTCAGCGGATTCGATGGCAGCTAGTGTTCGCTGGCCGGCCTGCGGATTGGCAAGGCCGATATCCTCATAGGCGGTCACAAGTAGACGACGATTAATCGTTTCAAGGTCGCCTGCTTCAATTAGACGGGCAAGGTAATGAAGTGCTGCGTTAACATCACTGCCGCGGATCGACTTTTGAAAAGCCGAAATCACATCATAATGTGCATCACCGTCTTTGTCGTGTGTGAAGCGTTTCTTTTGAATGCACTCTTCGGCAATATTTGTTGTGATTGTGATGACGCCTTCCTCATTCGCCGGGGTGGAGTGAGCAGCAATTTCTAAAGCGTTTAAGGCGGCTCGTATATCGCCGCCGCTTGCATCAGCTAAGTGCCCAGCTGCATCTTCAGTGACTTCAAGGGTTGTTTCCGGCTGCTCACTTTGCAGTTGCTTTGTTCCTCGTTTGAGCAGCACTTTCACGTCTTCCGGTTCAGGCCGGGTTACTTCAAACAGATGACACCGGCTCCGGATCGCTGGGTTAATGCTGTGATAAGGGTTTGCAGTTGTTGCCCCGATTAACAAAAGGCGCCCCTGCTCCAAGTGAGGCAGCAAAAAGTCCTGCTTCCCTTTGTCGAGACGGTGAATTTCGTTCATAATAACAATGAGTTGATTTGAGATCTTTGCTTCTTCTACGAGTTTTTCCATATCTTTTTTATTGTGGGTGACTGCATTCAACATCCGGTAAGATATATCTGTGCTTCCTGCGATCGCACGGGCAATTGAAGTTTTGCCGGTACCAGGCGGGCCGAATAAAATCATGGAAGCCAGTTGATTGGCCGTAACCATCCGGGCTAAAAGACGTCCCGGCTCGGTAAGATGTTTCTGCCCGGCGATGTCTTCAATTTTTGTCGGGCGCATACGGTAAGCGAGCGGTTGATGTTTCATAAAAAACCTCCTTTCCTTAATCTGATAAAAGCAGTCGTTCACGTGCTCATGTAAAAGGTGCAACTGCAAAAATAGGTGCATTCATGATATAATTATACAGTTAAATAGACAAAGAAATAAAATGAGAAAGAAGGATTCATGTGATATTATCTAATGCCAGGCGCCGATTTTTGTTGAGATGGCTCTTTTTTTCGATCGGTTTAATCATCATGTCGTTTGGCGTGGCATTAATGATTGAAGCTGACCTTGGTAGTGCACCGTGGGATGTATTGCATATCGGTTTGTACTTGCAGTTTGGGTTAACGGTCGGCACATGGAGCATTATTGTAGGGCTGTTTATTTTAGCAGTTTCTTCACTCATGTTAAAAATGTGGCCGCAGGCTGGGGCAGTGTTAAATATGCTGCTTGTTGGCGTATTTATTGATATCTTTCTACTTGTTCTCTCTACGCCTGAAAGTTTACTTTTGCGTTCATTTATGCTTGTCAGTGGTATTGTCATTATGGGTTATGGCATTGGACTATATATAGCACCAAACTGTGGAGCCGGCCCGCGGGATTCTTTGATGCTGGCTTTACATGAGTTAACCGGCTGGGCAGTGTCAAGAGTGCGCGGTGTGATGGAGATTTTTGTCCTTCTCATCGGCTGGCTGCTTGGAGGGCCGGTTTTTATTGGTACAATTTTGTTTTCCGTAGGTATTGGTGCCGTTGTAGGCCGGGCGCTCCCGCAGTGCCGGGTATTTGTACAGCAAATTTTAGAAAGAGGTGTCCGTTATGAAGATTTCCACGAAGGGCCGTTACGGTCTGACGATCATGATCGCACTTGCAAAGAAGCACGGTGAAGGTCCAACTTCTTTAAAATCAATTGCAAAAGATCACAATTTATCTGAGCATTACTTGGAACAATTGATCGCTCCACTTCGTAATGCACAGCTCGTAAAAAGTGTGCGCGGAGCATACGGAGGCTATATGCTCGCCAAAGAACCGGAGGATGTTACCGCAGGTGATGTGATCCGTGTTCTTGAAGGGCCGATCAGCCCGGTTGAAGTGCTTGAAGATGAAGAGCCAGCGAAACGGGATTTATGGATTAAAATTCGCGATGCTGTGAAGAATGTACTCGATGAAACGACGCTTGAAGATTTAGCATCTTATGAAGATGCAGGCGATCAAGAATATTACATGTTTTATATTTAAGGAAAGGAGGGGGTTCGCATGGCTTCGATTTATGCTGATCATGCAGCGACAACGCCGCTTGACCCATCCGTTGCCGAAGTGATGTATGAAGAAATGATATCGAACCCGGGCAACCCCTCGAGCATTCATAGTTTTGGGCGCTCTGCGCGCAAAACCGTAGATGAAGCTAGACGTCAAGCCGCATCCTCTATTGGAGCGGTGCCGGAAAATATTATTTTCACAAGTGGTGGGACAGAAGCGGATAATCTGGCAGTGGCTGGCTTTGCCAAGGCAAATGAAGCGCGGGGCCGTCATATCATTACAACCAAAATTGAACACCATGCTGTGCTTCATCCGGCTGAGGCGCTTGAAGCACTAGGGTTTGATGTAGATTATATTGATGTTGATGAAAGCGGCATTGTATCTGTTAAAGATATTGAAGCGGCACTTCGTGAGGATACGATTCTTGTGACAGTGATGCACGGAAATAATGAAACAGGTGCCTTGCAGCCGATCGCTGAAATCGGGGCGTTATTACAAGAACATCAAGCTGCCTTTCATACAGATGCGGTGCAGACATTTGGTTTGTTGGATTTAAACGTAGATGAGTTGAAAGTGGATATGTTGACAGCGTCTGCCCATAAAATTTACGGCCCTAAAGGTGCCGGATTTTTATATGTAAGAAACCATATTCAACTTGAACCTGCATTACGGGGCGGTGAGCAGGAACGGCGCCGCCGGGCTGGCACGGAAAATGTAGCACAGCTCGCCGGGGTTTCTAAAGCGTTAAAGTTGGCGGATACGCACAAAAATGAACGGTACGAGATGCTTGCTGATCGGTCGGCGCAGTTTGTACAAGCGTTGATGGAAAAAGACATCACGTTTCAGTTGAATGGACCACAGCATGAGCGTCTGCCACACATTGTCAATGTGTCGTTTCAAGGTGTAAGCGTAGAGCCACTGCTTGTGAACCTCGATCTTGCCGGAATTGCTGTTTCAAGCGGCTCGGCATGTACCGCAGGATCTGTGGAGCCATCGCACGTGTTAAAGGCAATGTATGGTGATGATAAGCGTATATACTCGTCTGTTCGATTTAGTTTCGGTCGTGACACAACAGCAGAGGAGATAGATCAAATTGCAGAAAGTTTGGAGCGCGTGCTTCAGCGAATGGCAAAAAAAGCTTAAAGCCACATGCTGTGAAAGTGAAAGGAGGAGCATTTTATGAACAACGCAGATATCCGTGTCGTCGTTGGAATGTCTGGAGGCGTTGACTCTTCAGTTTCAGCAGCTTTGTTGAAAGAACAAGGTTATGAAGTGATCGGCATTTTTATGAAAAACTGGGATGATACCGATGAGCACGGGGTTTGTACAGCGACGAATGATTACGATGATGTCATTCAAGTATGTAATCAACTCGATATACCGTATTATGCAGTCAACTTTGAAAAAGAGTATTATGACCGGGTGTTTAAATACTTTTTAAACGAATATGAAGCCGGCAGGACACCAAACCCTGATGTCATGTGTAATAAAGAAATTAAATTTAATGCGTTTCTTGATCACGCGCTTTCACTTGGTGCAGATTATTTAGCGACAGGTCACTACGCCCGTGTCGAGCGGACAGAAGACGGGCAGGTCCGGATGCTGCGCGGAGTGGATGACAATAAAGATCAAACGTACTTTTTGAATCAGCTGACTGAAGAACAGCTGCAGCACGTCATGTTTCCACTCGGTGATATGCCGAAGCAGGAAGTTCGTGAAGTAGCCCATGCCCGCGGACTTGCGACAGCTGGAAAAAAAGACAGCACAGGCATCTGCTTTATCGGTGAGCGTAATTTTAAAGAATTTCTACAAAGTTATCTCCCGGCTCAGCCTGGTGAAATGCAGACCCCTGAAGGCGAAGTGAAAGGCCGTCATGAAGGGTTGATGTTTTACACATTTGGCCAGCGGCAAGGTCTTGGCATCGGTGGGGCAGGTGAGCCGTGGTTTGTACTTGATAAAGATGTGGCAAATAACGTGTTAATTGTCGGTCAAGGGTATCATCATGAAGGCATGTATTCTGATGGGCTTTATGCCTCCGGATTGAACTGGATTACTGATGCGCCCAAAACGTCGTTTAACTGCACAGCGAAGTTCCGCTATCGCCAAAGTGATCAGGCAGTTACGGTGCAGCCACTTGAAGACGGCAGTTATTATGTTGATTTTCATGACCGCCAGCGTGCGGTTACGCCGGGACAGGCTGTTGTATTTTACGATGGTGACGTTTGTCTTGGCGGAGGTACGATTGAACAAGTTGTAAAAACAAAGGAAAACGCAGGCGTCTAGCGCGTTTTCCTTTTTGTACTAACATAATTAAAGGGAGGATCAAGGATGGATCATTTGAATGAAGAAGCGCTTCAGGCGCTGCAGGACGGAAATGTAGAAGAGGCAGCTGAAAAGTTAAACGAGGCGATTGAGACTTCGCCAAACGACCCGCTCGGTTATACGAATTTCGGAAACCTGCTTGCCGGTATGGGAGAACTTGACCGTGCCATTAAATTTTACGAACGGGCAATCTATTTAGATGAAGCACAGGCAACAGCGCATTACGGTCTTGGTACGGTTTACTACGACCAAGAAGATTTTCACTCTGCTTTGCAAAAGTTTGAGCGCGCCCAAGAAATCGGCCTTGCCGACAGCAATTTGTATTACATGCTCGGTATGACTCACTTTTCACTCGGGAATTTACAAAAAGCGCTTGCGCCGCTCTATACTGCAATTGAGGCGAGTCCGGAAGATACAGAAGCTCGTTTTTATTATGGTCTTGTATTAGCCCAGCTAGAACGAGTTGAAGAAGCGGTTCCGCATCTTGAGCAGGTGATTGAAGAAGAGCCTGATCATGCAGATGCACACTTTAACCTCGGTGTGGCCCATGCGTACCAAGAAGAGGGTGAAGCTGCACTTGCCGCGTTTGAAAAGGCGCTTGAAATTCAGCCGGAACATGCGCTTGCAGCCAATGGTAAAAAACAGATGGAGACGTGGCTCGGCCGCGAAGAATAAATAACGGGGGAAGGCAGCATGCAGATCTTTAACCCGGATGCAAACCAGGATATGGTCCAGGGCACACTTGTGCATACGGTGTATCGCAGTGAGGAAACCGGTTATGCTGTGATGCATGTGAAAGTAGTAGAAGCAGAGCCGGTGGTGGAGAAAACACGGGTCACGGTCGTTGGGTTGTTTCCGGCGCTTGAGCTGCAGGAGTCGTACCGATTTTATGGTACGCATACAGAGCACCCTCAATACGGTGAGCAGTTTAAAGCCGAACAGTTTGAACGGGTGCTGCCGACAGAAAATGATGCGATCGTTCATTATTTATCAAGCGACCGCTTTCCTGGCATTGGTAAAAAGACCGCTCAAGCTGTTGTTGATGTATTTGGCAGCCGTACAATTCAAGAGATTTTAGAGAGCCCGGAACGCCTCCAGGAAGTACCAGGGTTAAAAGCAGAAAAACGGGAGCTTCTCGTTTCGCAAGTTGCTGAAAATCAAGGCATGGAGCGGGTGCTTTTAAAGTTGACGCAGTACGGATTCGGAATGAACTTGGCGATGAAAATATATCAAGTATATGCCGAAGAAACGATGGCAACGATCGAAGAGGATCCGTATCAACTTGTCTGGGATATTGAAGGCGTTGGTTTTCATAAAGCAGACCGGCTTGGCGAAGTGCTCGGGATTGCAAAAACATCACCGGAACGCATGAAAGCCGGCCTGCAGTTTGTCATGCATGAACTCTGTCTGCAGGGGGGACATGTATACGTACCGGAAGAAATGTTAATTGATCGGGCTTATACGCTTTTAACAACTGGCGGCGTGGTGCTTGAGCGGGAAAAGATTATGGATGCTGTCGTTGAACTGGCTGAAGAAAGCAGGCTTGTTGTAGACGATGGTTGTGCGTATTTGCCAAGTTTGTACTTTGCGGAGAAAGGTTTTGTAACGCATCTGCTTCGGTTAATGAACGCTGCAGATGAAGAAGTGGAAGAGGCTGCGTTTCATGAAGCCCTCGGCGGGGCAGAAGAGGCTTTTCATATGACCTATGCGCCGCAGCAAAAAGAAGCGATACGTACAGCCGTTCAGTCACCGGTCATGATTTTAACCGGCGGTCCCGGCACGGGTAAAACAACGGTCATTCAAGCAATCGTCCGTGTCATTGCTGAACTTGAAGGGCTCCCTGCAGCGCCAGAACCTGGCGGAGAGACGTTTCCGGTGCTGCTCGCTGCTCCGACAGGACGTGCGGCTAAACGGATGAAAGAAACGACCGGGCTGCCTGCGCAGACGGTGCACAAATGGCTTGGCTATAAAGGTGAAATGCATGAGGATGAAAATGAAGGGTTAGAGCGCAATGAAAGCCATCCGCTTGAAGGCCGATTGTTAATTGTTGACGAGTTTTCCATGGTGGATATGTGGCTTGCCAATCAACTGCTGCGGGCTGTGCCTGAAGGGATGAAAGTGATCTTTGTTGGAGATGAAGACCAGCTGCCATCTGTCGGGCCAGGTGAAGTGCTTGGTAACTTGCTGACAGCAGATGTGCTCCCAGCTGTATCACTTTCAACCGTGTACCGCCAGTCGGAGGGGTCTTCAATTATTGATATGGCACATGCCATGAAACAAGGGGAACTCCCGAAAGATTGGATGGAGCCAAAGGATGACCGCCGCTTTTTCTCCCGGGCTGCTGAGCATATTGTTGAAGCCGTCGAACAAGTGTGTACAAACGCAAAGAAGCGCGGCTACACAGCTCATGAGATTCAAGTGCTTGCTCCGATGTATAAAGGTCCTGCCGGCATCCATGCATTAAATGAACGGCTGCAGCAGTTGTTTAATCCACCAGATGAACAACGGCGTGAAGTTACGTTTGGTGAAGTGGTGTACCGGGTGGGTGATGTGATTATGCAGCTTGAAAATGACCCGGAATCCAATGTATTTAACGGGGACCGAGGCGAAATTATCGCGATTTTTCAAGCAAAAGAACAGGCGGACCGACGTATGAAGATCGTGCTCGCTTTTGATGGAAACGAAGTTACTTATGAAAAAAAGGATTTGCGGCAGATTACTCACGCTTACTGTGCTTCGATCCATAAATCTCAAGGCAGTGAATTTCCGATCGTCGTTGCACCTGTCGTTATGAGCTATCGGCGGATGCTTGAACGCAATTTAATTTACACCGGTATCACTCGTGCCAAAGACTTTTTAATTTTGTGTGGTGAAAAATCAGCGTTTGAATTTGCTGTTCAACAAGATAACAGAGGCAGCCGAAATACCCGCTTGGTTCAGCTCCTAAAAGAAGCGCATAACGAAGAAGCAAAGAGTGCAGGCTACAATTAAGGCCGAAGCTCTTTGCTTTTTTATGTTTAGACAGCGCGTAGACCGCCAAAACTGGAAAAAAAGCTTGTACAAGGAGGTCTTCATTTGCGCTGTCCAAACTGCACGTCAAAAGAGCTCGGTAAAATTGGTTTTGAGCATTATTACTGTTGGAACTGCTTTATAGAATGGTCGTTTCGTAACGGTAAGTATGCTGTGTATCAAGTCGAAGAAGATGGAAGTTTACATTCGCTCGACGATTTGTTTGAAGACTTTGCTCAGGCAGACTAAATAAGCGAACTCACGGTTAAGAGTAAGCGCTCGTCTGTAAGCAAAAAGGAGGTGCCGTCTTGTTTGACCGAAGAAAAAAGCGCAGCTTTGGTATGGACCAACGGCAGACGCGCCGGCTGCAGAAGATGTGGAGAAAGAAGAAAAAAGAATGGAAAAAAGCATTAAGTTGGTAATAAAGCGCCCCTGCCCTAAAAAGGCGGGGGCTTCTTGCAGTAAGAAGGTTTTTTGTAAGTAAAAATAAAGCCACAGCAAGAAAGCCTTGGTTTAAGTGAATGAATAAACATTGATGAGGTGACACAATGAGGGACAAGTTCGCAAATATGTTTTCCTGGCTGCTGCTTACAGCTGTGGCACTTGTTATCCTATATATTTTAAAATTGCTTGCACCTTGGTGGCAGCCGCTTCTTGTCTCAGTGTTAAAAGTTTTGCTTCCGTTTTTAGCAGCAGGTGTGTTTGCTTATTTACTTCACCCAGTCATTGATTTTTTAGAACGACGTCGGGTCAACCGAGGGATTGCTGTCGGTCTTGTTTATTTAAGTTTTCTTATTGCAGGAGGTATTGTTGTTTTCTTTGGTGCGCCATTAATCGAACGTGAGGTAGATAAAGCCGTTGAAGGCTGGCCGGCGCTTGAGTCTCAAGTACAGGAGGGGATGAAGTGGGTGAAAGCAAAAGCCGCTGAGTTTCCCGGAGGAGTAGATGAAGCGTTGGAGCGTCACACAGAAGCACTACAGGACCAAGCTTCAAACCTTGTAGATGAAGTCTTTGAACACTGGCGCGCGCTTGTGGAAGGTTTTATCTTCTTTTTATTGATTCCGTTTATTGTTTTTTATTTGTTAAAGGATATCCGCGCTTTTGAGAAAAGTGTGGAGCAGTTAACCCCTGCACGATTTCAAGGAGAAGCAAAAAAGTTAGTTCAGGCAGTGGATCATGCACTTGGAGGCTACATCCGTGGTCAACTGCTTGTATCTTTAACTGTCGCACTATTGTCCGGTCTTGCCTTATGGATCATCGGTGTTCCTTATGCGGTTGTGTTAGCAATCATTATCGGACTGTTTGATCTTGTACCATATGTCGGACCGTGGCTAGGTGCTGCACCTGCTGTAATGGTAAGCGGAACGGTTTCTTTATCAACAGCTCTTTGGACGATCGGTGCTTTAGTTGTCATTCAACAACTAGAGAGCAACGTATTGTCTCCTTATATTGTGGGGCGCAGTGTCCACCTGCACCCGCTGATTATTCTGCTTGCGCTCTTGTTTGGTTTCGAATTTGGTGGTGTGGTCGGTTTGATTGTAGCTGTACCACTCGTTGTCGTTATTGCAGAAGTGATACGGGTTTGGCAAGAACCTGTAAACGACTCATTTTGAAACAAGGCCGCGAACCGCAAATGCAACATTTTGCGGGCGCTCTGCGAGCCTGCGCATAAAATAGCCGTACCAGTCGTTTCCAAACGGGACGTACGTGCGGAAGGTGTAGCCTTCTTCGGCTAACTGTTTCTGCATATCTGCCCGGAAACCGTAAAGCATCTGGAATTCAAATCGGTCATAAGGAATATCGTTTTCATGAACAAACGTTTTGATCTGTGCGATGATTTGATGATCATGTGTGGCTATTGCTGTGTAACTGCCATTGAGCAAATGTTTTTGAATCATGCGCAGAAAGTTGGCGTCAATTGCTTCTTTATCCTGCATGGCAACTTCAGGAGACTCTTTGTAAGCGCCTTTGACGAGTCGAAGCGGTACACCTTTGAAGCGGTCTAAGTCTTCAAGTCCGCGGTATAAATAAGATTGCAGTACGGTGCCGACGTTGTCATATGTGCGGCGAAGCTCTTCAACAATGTTGAGTGTTGTGTCGTATCTGCTGTAGTCTTCCATATCAATATTAATAAAATTACCGTTTGCAGCAGCTGCCTGCATAATATGGTGCATGTTCTCCATACAAAGGTTCTCGTCAATATCAAGACCGAGCTTAGTTAGTTTGACTGAAACCTGGCTGTCAACGCCGGCTGATTGAATGGTTTGCAATGTATGAACACATGCGCGGGCGGCTTCTTCAGCTTCATTCCGTTCAGTAACGAATTCCCCGAGGTGATCAAGTGTTACTTTTAATCCTTCGTGATTCAGCTGCGATATGGCTGGAATGGCTGCTTCAATTGTTGTGCCGGCGACGACTTTTGATGCACCAAGCTTTAATCCCCATTTTTTCGCGCTTCGGTTTAATAATTTATTTTCAGATAAGTGCAAAAAGAAATTGCGGGAGAGGTTCTTCATCGCTGTGCCTCCTCTGCCTCGATATTTTAAGCTCGATTATAAAGTTTATTAGTGAAGCGTGTGCGGGGCAGGTTGAAGTGCCCGCACACACTCGCTTTAGTTACTTAGGTCAATTGTTTAGAAGTGGTCGCTTACGGTTTTTGGCTGCATGAAGTGAAGCAGATAATCCGGGCCGCCTGCTTTGGCGTCTGTTCCGGACATGTTAAATCCGCCAAATGGTTGATAACCAACAATTGCCGCTGTGCAGCCGCGGTTAAAGTATAAGTTGCCAACATGGAAGTCTTCACGTGCCTGTTCTAAGTGAGCACGGTTGTTGGAGATGACTGCCCCGGTTAAACCGTAGATGGTGTTGTTGGCAATCTCAATGGCATGCGTAAAGTCTTCGGCTTTTGTAAAGGCAACAACCGGACCAAAGATTTCTTCCTGCATAATGCGGGATTCAGGATCGGCATCTTTAAAGATGGTCGGCTGAATAAAGTAGCCATTTGTTTTATCTCCAGTACCGCCAGTAACGAGCTCTGCTTCACCTTTACCAATTTCAATGTATTCAAGAATACTGTTAAAGGCTTCTTCATCTTTGACAGGACCCATGTACGTTTCTGCATGTTCTGGGTTGCCAACGACAGCGTTTTCTGCCAACGCCTTCACTTTTTCAAGCACGGTTTCATATACGTCCTGGTGAACAATCGCCCGAGAGCAGGCGGAACATTTCTGACCAGCAAATCCGTAAGCAGAGTAAAGAATGGATTCAGCTGCCAGATCCAGATCGGCTTCGCTGTCAACAACAATGCCGTCTTTACCCCCCATTTCAATGATGGCACGTTTGAGATGGGTCTGGCCTGGTTGTACTTTTGCAGAACGCTCATAAATCCGGGTGCCGATTTCTTTAGATCCAGTGAAGTTAATCCAGTGCGTTTCAGGGTGATCTACCAAGTAGTCACCAATCTCTGAACCACTGCCTGGAATGTAGTTAACGACCCCATCCGGCATGCCTGCTTCAATTAAAACTTCCATAAACTTATAAGCAATGACCGGCGTGTTTGTTGCCGGTTTTAACATAACCGTGTTTCCGGCAACCATCGGCCCAACGGTTGTTCCGGCCATAATCGCAAATGGCAAGTTCCACGGGGATACTGTCAAACCAGGACCAAGCGGAATGTAAAAGAACTGATTATGCTCAAAGGAGCGGCTGTTAATCGGAATGCCTGGTTTAAGCTCGACCATTTGCCGTGCGTAGTATTCAAGAAAGTCAATGGCCTCTGCTGTGTCTGCATCAGCTTCTTTTCGAGTTTTACCAATTTCGTAAACCATCCAGGCGGAAAATTCGTGCTTCCGGCGCTTCACAAGGTGGGCTGCCCGGTAAAGAACGTTGGCACGTGCTTCAGGGTCCCATTTTTTCCACGTTTGAAAAGCTTCAAGGGCACTCGTCATCGCTTGATCCGCGTGTTTTTGGCGAGCTTTTGCAATGCGTCCGATCACTTGCTCTGGATTTGCTGGATTCACTGAAGTTGTTTTTTCGTCTGTATCGACTTTTTCGCCGCCAATAATTAGCGGATAGTCTTTGCCAAGTTCACTTTTTACATATTGCAGGGCTGCTTCAAATTCTTCTTGGTTCTTCGCATCTGAAAAGTCAGTAAACGGTTCGTGCGTATAGGTTGTTACCATACAATCACTCCTTAACAAAAATTTGAGCTACACCTCAAAATATTGCAAAAGTTATGCCAAGAATGAGTAAAGCGTTAGAGAATGGCGCTGGTGTTTAGCATTAAGCCTTTTAAACAGAAGCTTTGCCGTGTGTGAGGGGAGAAACAGCATTTAAATCGTAAAGTGAAGCACAGGTTGAGATTATCTAGAATTTGACACAGAACCAACTTTTAAAAAATTTCGCAAAATTTTTTGCACATAGGTGCCAATTATTTTGGCACAATGAAACTTTCACGCTGCATATCAAATTTCTGCATTCTGTATTGTAGGCTTTGGCGGCTGATGCCAAGAATTTTTGCAGCTTGTTTAATGTTGCCAGAAGATTGAGTTAAAGCCTCTTCGAGTGTTTCATATTCTAAACGTCGAAGTTTATCCGGTAAGTTTTCCATTCGTGGTGGAGCGATCTTTGTTTCAGTTTGTACCGTACCGGATGTTTTATGGTGGAAATGCGGCGGCAGATGGTGAAGCCTAAGGTAAGGCTCGCCAAAATTTAAATTCATCGCTGCTTCAATGACGTGTTCTAGTTCGCGGACACTACCCGGCCAGTCATATGACATAAAGCGTTCATAAACTTGATCATCAGCTTTTGAGACTTCCATCTGAAACAAGCGATTGTATTTGCGGATAAAAGCATTCACTAAAACCGGGATATCTTCTTTACGCTCAGACAACGGTGGAACGATTAAGGTGACAACGCCAAGCCGGTAATAGACGTCTTTACGCAGGCGTCCACCGGCAATTGCATCCACCGGATCTTCATTCATCGTTGTTAAGACGCGCACATCAATCGGGCGCGTTTTCGTATCACCGAGCCTTGTCACTGATTTTTCCTGCAATGCTCGTAATAGTTTGGCCTGTAGATTCGCCGGCAGTGAATTAATTTCATCGAGCAGCAGTGTCCCGCCTTCTGCTTCTTCAAAAAGGCCGGGCCGGTCGCCTGCACCGGTAAAAGCGCCTTTGACAGTACCAAATAAAATGCCTTCGATTAAACTTTCCGGAAGGGCTGCGCAGTTTTGTGAAATAAAAGGTCCTGTTGCACGGTCGCTTGCACTGTGAATGCTTTGCGCGAACAATTCTTTACCTGTGCCAGTTTCACCGACAATTAAAACTGAAGATGTTGTGCGGGTAACACGTTTTGCCTGTTCAACGACATCAAGTAAGATTTGCGAGCTGCCTATGATATCCGGGAAAGTAAATAATGACGTGCTTTTCTGCTGGTTCTCACGGACGAGCTTTTCCATTTGTGTAATATCTTTTGCAATTTCAGCGGCAGCAATCACACGACCCTCTTGATAAATTGGGAATGTATGATTAATCGTTGTAATCTGCTCGCCTTTGTACGTAATATACGTTTGTTTTTCGTGTTGAATCGTTTCCCCGTGCCGAATTGCCTGGAGCAGCCGGCTGTCGCGCTCATCTTGAAAATGAAAAGCTTCAGTCAGCCGTTTGCCGCTAACATCCGCCGGACTCATCGCTTCGATCCGCTGCATTGTTTCATTGTATAATAGGAGCTCTTCCTTTGTATCAACGATTCGAATGCCAAGGTCAATTGTTTGCAGCATCGTTTCATAAATCGAAGTGAGCTCATTTTTATTTCGGATATATTCTTGGTCCATGTCCCTCCTCCTCTCATTTGATCAAACTTTAACACATGCAAAAAATCTTAGCCAAAACGCGCATATGGGTGCAAAATTTTGCATCATATGTTTGAATTTCAATGATGGCTGTATTTCTACAGTCATGCATGTCCAAGGGAAGCGCATACATATCAAGGAAGAAAAGTGCGTTGGAATGTTGGCATTTTTCTTGCAATTGAGCAGGTAGTAAATATTGACGTAAGGAGGGTTAAAATGTATGAGTTAACGTTTGCGACTTGGATGTGGCTGCTCATACCAATGCCGCTGTTAATCGTTTTGTCGTTAATTACATTTGTCGTAGAAGGAAAGACATCTAAAGCAAAGGGGGAAAAATAAATGGATCCGGTCACAGTTGCAACGTTTATATTTTATCTTGTCGGGATGTTTACGATAGGTATTATTTTTTATAAATTGACCCATAACTTGTCTGATTACGTTCTTGGGGGACGGCGTCTTGGTGGAGGTGTTGCTGCCTTAAGTGCCGGGGCCTCAGATATGAGCAGCTGGTTAATCCTGGCGCTTCCTGGTGCGATGTTTATCGGGGGAATGAGTGAAATTTGGCTGCCAATTGGCCTGGCAGCAGGTGCATATTTAAATTGGCAGTTTATGGCCCGGCGTCTGCGGCGTTATACGGCGTACGCAAATGATTCAATTACGATACCTGATTTTCTTGAAAACCGTTTTCGTGACCGTACGAAACTTCTGCGTATGATCTCTGCAGTATTTATTTTATTGTTTTTTGCGTTTTACACCTCCAGCGGGCTTGTGGGAGGAGCTACACTTTTTCAAGGCTCCTTTGGCTGGGAGTACACAACTGCACTTTGGGTAGGAGCAGCTGTTATTATTGTGTACACGTTTCTCGGTGGTTTTTTAGCTGTCAGCTGGACAGACTTTTTCCAAGGGATTTTGATGTTTTTAGCATTAATTGTTGTGCCGATTCGAGCCATGATGGAAATGGGTGGATGGAACGAAACGGTGCAGGCAGTCGGTGAAGTTGATCCGGCGCACCTGGATGTATTTACCGGAGCTTCAGCGATTGGGATCATTTCTTTACTTGCATGGGGGCTTGGTTATTTTGGACAGCCTCACATCATTACCCGGTTTATGGCGATTAAAAGCGAAGATGAAGTGCCTAAAGCCCGGTTGATTGGGATGACTTGGATGGTGCTGTCACTCTTTGGCGCCATTTTCACCGGCTTTGTCGGCATTGCTTACTTTACTGGAGCCGGGCCAGGCAATCCAATTGCTGAAGGTGACCATGAAACCGTGTTTATCTTGTTCACACAAGTGTTGTTTGATCCATGGATTGCAGGGTTTTTACTTGCAGCGATTTTGGCAGCGATTATGAGTACGATTGACTCACAGCTTTTAGTCTCATCAAGTGCGCTTGCTGAAGATTTTTATAAAGGGTTTCTTCGTCCGCATGCGACCGGTACTGAATTAATGTGGGTCGGTCGTATTGGAGTGCTTGTCATTGCGTTAATTGCTACGTTTCTTGCTTATAATCCGGACAGTACAGTGCTGGAGCTCGTACAGTACGCGTGGGCCGGTTTTGGTGCCGTGTTTGGTCCGGTCATTTTACTATCCTTGTTCTGGCGCAGAATGACTATGCCTGGTGCATTGTTTGGTATGATTGCCGGCGGGCTGACTGTGATTTTATGGGCGCTTCCAGAAGGCGGTATTTTTGATCTTTACGAGCTTGTACCCGGCTTTATTATGGGTGGCTTGATTGCAATTGTTGCAAGCCTTTTAAGCCGTCCGCCGTCTGATGAAGTTATCGCAGAATTCGAGCGTGTGGAGCGCCGCGAAGGTTGACATGAGCCTTCGTGTCGTCTATAACTAGATGTAGCATATGATTGAAACACGTAGAAGGAACGAGTAGGCTGAAGCCCGCTTTTTAGAGATAGCATTCCGTGGCTGAAAGAATGCTTAAGCGAAGAGCAGCTGAACGCTATTCCGGAGTGCAGGCAAAAACCTGCCGCGATTCCAGCGTTATTGGAGCGAATGGAGTGACAGCACACGTGCGTGTGTTGTAACCAGGGTGGTACCGCGAGATCAACTCTCGTCCCTGCTATACAGGGGACGGGAGTTTTTTATGTTCAATGAACAAAAGGAGGAGACAAAAGTGAGTACATTAACTTCAGCAGACGTGCGTCAACGATTTTTAGATTTTTTCAAGGAAAAAGGTCATGACATCGAGCCAAGTGCTTCTCTTGTACCACACGAAGACCCGACACTGCTTTGGATCAATAGTGGTGTAGCCACATTAAAAAAATATTTTGACGGCCGGGTCATT
Source organism: Salsuginibacillus halophilus (assembly GCF_003014715.1). Taxonomy (GTDB): domain Bacteria; phylum Bacillota; class Bacilli; order Bacillales; family Marinococcaceae; genus Salsuginibacillus; species Salsuginibacillus halophilus. The sequence continues at coordinate 83,176 of NZ_PYAV01000007.1, read as the reverse complement.
CCAGAAAACCCGCGGATTGTGAATGCACAAAAGTCGATCCGGACAAATGACATCGAAAATGTAGGTAAAACGGCGCGCCACCATACGTTTTTTGAAATGCTCGGCAACTTTTCCATTGGCGATTATTTCAAAAAAGAAGCGATTGAATGGGGGTGGGAGTTTTTAACGAGCGAACGCTGGATCGGTTTTGAACCAGAGCGTTTATCTGTGACTGTTCACCCTGAAGATGAAGAAGCCTATAACTACTGGAAAGATGTGATTGGCGTCCCGGAGGAACGAATCATCCGCCTTGAAGAAAACTTCTGGGATATTGGCGAAGGCCCGAGTGGACCGAATACAGAGATTTTTTATGATCGCGGACCTGCTTATGGAAATGATCCAGAGGACCCAGAGCTTTATCCGGGTGGAGAAAACGAGCGCTATCTTGAGATCTGGAACCTTGTGTTCTCACAGTTCAACCATAACCCGGACGGCTCTTACACACCGCTTCCGAAGAAAAACATTGATACAGGCCTCGGCCTTGAGCGTATGGTTTCTGTCATTCAAGATACGCACACAAACTTTGAGACCGATTTGTTCCGACCAATCATTACTGAAACGGAACGCATTTCCGGCTTTACGTATGGTGATGATGAAGAAAAAGATGTTTCCTTTAAAGTTATCGCTGACCATATCCGTACCGTTGCCTTTGCGATTGGTGACGGAGCACTACCGTCAAACGAAGGGCGCGGCTATGTACTTCGTCGGCTGCTACGCCGGGCGGTGCGTTATGCAAGCTTCATCAATATTGACCGGCCGTTTATGTACGAACTTGTTCCGGTTGTAGGCGGGATTATGAAGGGTCACTATCCGGAAGTTCAGGAGAAGCAGGCGTTTATTCAAAAAGTCATGAAAAATGAAGAAGAGCGCTTCCATGAAACATTAAACGATGGTTTAAGCATTTTACAAAACGTCATGACAAAAGCAGAAAACGCAGGTGCTACAACCATTGCAGGCTCTGATGTTTTCCGGTTGTACGATACGTATGGCTTTCCGGTTGATTTAACTGAAGAATATGTAACAGAACGCGGATTCTCCATCGATATGGAAGGTTTTGAGGCGGAAATGAAAGCACAGCGCGAGCGCGCGCGCAATGCACGCCAGGAAACGGATTCGATGCAGACGCAATCTGAGCTGCTTGGAGATATTCACGTAAATAGTACATTTATTGGCTATGAGCATATGAGGGCACAAGCAAGTGTTGAAGTACTCATTACGAATGGTGAACAAGTGAACCTTGCTGGTGAAGGCACAGAAGTGTCAGTAATTTTAGATCAAACCCCGTTTTATGCTGAAAGCGGTGGACAAGTAGCAGACACTGGTGTGTTAGAAAATGAAGAAGTGCTTGTAGATATTCAAGACGTGCAGACGGCGCCAAATGGTCAAAACCTGCACACAGGCATCGTGCGCCGTGGACAATTGAAGCAGGGCACTTCTGTTACTGCATCGGTGCAGAGTGAAGAGCGTATGGATATTGTGAAAAACCATACAGCAACACACCTTTTACACCAAGCGTTAAAAGATGTACTCGGGGAACATGTGAATCAGTCCGGCTCGCTTGTTGCTGATGAACGTCTTCGGTTTGACTTTTCCCACTTTGGTCAAGTGACAGAAGAAGAGCTTGAAGCGATCGAAGAAAAAGTAAACGCGCATATTTGGCAGGCGGCGCCGGTTAATATTGAGAATAAGTCGCTAGAAGAAGCAAAAGCTATGGGAGCAATGGCCCTTTTCGGTGAAAAATACGGCAGCGATGTCCGGGTCGTTTCGATTGGGGATTACAGCATTGAGTTGTGCGGCGGCTGCCATGTGAAGACGACTGCTGAAATTGGGTTGTTTAAAATTGTACAAGAAGCGGGAATTGGAGCTGGGATCCGCCGGATTGAGGCTGTAACCGGTCGGCAGGCTTACCGCTTTATGAACAATCAGCTTTCGTTGCTCGATGAGGCCGGAGCGAAACTCAAAGCTAAAACGCGTGAAGATGTGCCGCGGCGTGTAGAGGCGCTTCAAGAAGAGCTTCGTGATGTACAGCGTGAAAATGAATCATTGCAATCAAAACTTGGCGCGATGGAAGCAACTCGTCTTGCCGATGATCCTGCATATGTAAACGGGATCCCGGTGATTGCTGAAGAAATCGCTGCAGGAGACATGGATGCACTGCGCGCGACAGCAGATGAGCTGAAGCAGAAGTTAGGCTCCGGAATTGTTGTCCTCGGTATGAAACAAGAAGGTAAAGTCAACCTTGTTTCAGTTGTAACGAAAGACTTGGTAGAGGCAGGCTACAAAGCTGGTGATATCGTTAAGCGTGCAGCTGCTGTATGCGGCGGCGGTGGCGGCGGACGTCCGGATATGGCTCAGGCAGGCGGTAAACAGCCGGAAAAGCTGCAGGAAGCATTGGAATCTGTGCACGAAATTGTGGGATCCGTTTCCTAACGTCCATTTTTCATGTAAAATAGGGACAAGCGGCTCAAGAGAAGAAACGGGGTGGTTTGATGGATTATAAGGACAACACCATGAAGTTTAATGTGCAGGAAGAAGCGGAGCGGACAGAGGCTTCAAGTGTTTTAATTAACGTTTATGAAGCGCTAGAAGAAAAAGGATACAATCCGATTAATCAAATCGTAGGGTATTTGTTGTCCGGTGATCCAGCTTACATTCCCCGCCACAATGATGCACGGTCGATGATCCGCCGCCTTGAACGCGACGAATTAATCGAAGAACTAGTAAGGTCCTATCTCTCTGAAGAGGGTACAGGATCATCATGAACCGGATCATGGGTATTGATGTAGGTGACCGCCGGATCGGAATTGCAGTAAGTGACGCTTTAAAAATGACGGCGCAAGGGCTGGAGACGATTCAAGTGAAAGAGGATGATCCAAAAGCGGATAAAGTGCGGATTGAATCTCTTATCGAAGCGCATGATGTTGACACCTTGGTCGTTGGCTGGCCGAAAAACATGGACGGCACTGTTGGTGAGCGCGGAAAACTGTGTGAAGCTTACGCAGATGAATTAAAAGATCGTACAGGTCTAAGCGTTGTACTGCAGGATGAGCGTTTAACGACCCGGGCGGCAGAGCGTACATTAATTGAAGCGGATATGAGCCGAAAAAAACGAAAAAAAGTCGTTGATCAAATGGCCGCACAAATGATTTTACAAAATTATTTAGATCAACAATCAATTTATTGAAAGAGGTGTCGCTTGTGAGCGAAGAAGAAAACAACCGTATTGTAATTCCTGATGAAGATGGTAATGAACATTTATTTGATGTTTTGTTCGAATTTGAATCTGACAACTTCAATGCCTCTTATGTCGTCGTTGTGCCGACAGAGCAAAACAAAGAAGATGCAGAAGAAGACGCAGAAGTAGATTTATTTGCTTTCCGCTATCAACAAGAAGGTGACGATGAATCTGATGTTTCCCTCGAACAAATTCCGGAAGAAAATGAAGAAGAGTGGGAAATGATCGAATCTACAATTGAAACACTGCTTGATGAAGAGGAAGTGTAAATAGAAACGGGATGCAGGTATCCCATTATAAATAAAGAGGCTTCAATTATCGTCTTTCGATAATTGAAGCCTCTTTTGAATGATCAATGCGAGGGTTGGCAGTTGACGTATCAAAGTGAACAAGCTGAGGATATTTATTATGCTTATTCTAGATTGATGTCTTACCAAAAAGACTTAGAACGTCACTGACAAACATCCATATCAATTTTTAGTGCGATCGTACATACGTCTTTTGAACGTGTTGGAATTTGACACTTGCTGTATAATAGGGTTGGGAAAAGGGGGATAATCAACGTGACTTCAGAGACAACAAACAAACAGCATAAACAAGCTGATCAAGCCCGCCTGGTACGGCGTTTCGTTGTGATTGCACTCACTGTTATTGTACTAGGGCTCGCAGCAGCAGCTGTTGGCGGCTATTTTTATTTGCAGTCGGCACTTAGTCCAGTGGATGAAGAGAATGAAGAAGATATACATATTGAGGTTCCATCAGGTTCTTCATCCGCAGAGATCGGAGACATTTTAGAGGAAAACGATTTAATTCAAAACAGCACCATTTTTCATTATTACGTTAGATATCAGAATGAAAGTGGGTTTCAAGCTGGGGAATATACCCTGAATCAAAGCATGGAAATTGATGAAATGATTGAGGCGTTAAAAGAAGGGCGGGTAGAAGAGGAACCTGCGTTTTACTTTATCGTCCCTGAAGGGTTGTGGCTCGAAGATATCATTGAAATTATTGGCGAGGAAACGCCGGTAGAGGCTGAAGCATTTGAAGAAACGATTGAAGATGAAACATTTCTGCAAGAAATGATTGAAACTTATGATTTTGTGGAAGAAGAGATTTTAGATGATGAAATTAAGCGCCCACTTGAAGGTTATTTATTCCCTGATCGTTACGACTTTTATGAAGAAGAGATAGGAAGCGAAGACATTGTTCACGCAATGCTTGAGCAGATGGAAGCTCAGTTGAACGGTTTAACTGAACAAATGGAGGAGAAAAATGCGAGTTCGCATGAGCTGCTCACGCTTGCTTCAATTATTGAGCGTGAAGCGCAAACGACAGAAGACCGGTTTAAAATTTCCGGTGTGTTATATAATCGTTTAGAAGACGGCATGCCACTGCAGGTAGACCCGACGGTTGCTTACGCGCTCGACAGTCATTTGTATATGACCAGTTATGATGACTTAGAGGTTGATGACCCGTATAACACTTATAAATATGACGGGCTCCCACCGGGTCCGATTGCAACTTCCGGATTCGAATCAATGCAGGCAGCAGTAGAACCGGATGAGCACGAATATTTATACTTTTATGCTCGTGTTGGGGGCGAAGTATTGTACAGTGAAACATTTGAAGAGCATGACGAGATTCATCAAGAGTACCGGGATGAATGGATCGAAGCACAAGAAGATTAAAAAAGCTGCTATTAAAGGCAGGGAGAACAGATGATAGATCATAATAAAGTTGATTATTTACAAAGCTTACAGCCCGAGGACGAACACGAAGCGTTGTTTGCACATATCCGTTCTTACGCAGTAGAGCATAACGTTCCGATTATGGAAGAAGACGGTCTGCAGCTTGTTTTAGACCTTATGGATGCTGCTAAAGCAGAAGATGTTCTTGAAATTGGCTCGGCGATTGGTTATTCAGCATTACGTTTTGCGCTTTCCGGACGAATGAAGCGCCGCGTGCAAACGATAGAACGTGATGAAGTGCGGGCGCAAAAAGCGAGGACAAACATTTCAGCAGCTGATGCAGAGGAATGGGTGAAAATTTATGAAGGTGATGCTTTACAAGCCGATCATTTCGCTATTTCCCCCTCTTCCTTTGACGTACTGTTTATTGATGCGGCCAAAGGAGCGTACCAAGCATTTTTTGATCACTACGCACCGTGTGTGAAGCCGGGAGGGCTTATTATTACTGATAATGTGCTGTTCCGAGGTTATGCTGAAGCGCCTGAAAAAGCTCCAAAGCGCTGGCGGAGTATGGCAAAAAAGGTACATGCTTATAATAGAGAGCTCGCAGCCAACACAGCTTATACTACGACGTTTCATGCTGTAGGGGACGGCGTTGCTGTATCGCAAAAAGATTGACAAACACAGGCAGGGTCATGTATCTTTTCAATTGTTCAACAAGCTGATACAATCGTGAAAAATCCAATCATGAGATCAGCATCGTGGAATACGATAATTACCATAAATGTACAGGTGAGAAAGTGAGGGATGAGTTCCCTTGCTTTCTTATTACACGATGAATTTAGAAAAGTATTCCATAACAGGAAATGTCTTTTAATGTTAACAGAGGAGTGAATGAAAGTGGCTGAAGAAAAGAAGCACTACATGACTGAAGAAGGTTTGAAAAAACTAGAAGAAGAACTTGAATATTTGAAAACATCGCGCCGTCAAGAAGTTGTCGAACGTATTAAAATCGCCCGCGGCTTTGGCGACCTTTCGGAGAACTCCGAATATGATGCTGCAAAAGATGAGCAGGCGTTTGTAGAAGGAAGAATTAATCAAGTTGAAACGATGATCCGCAATGCTGAAATTATTGAAGATGACGGCTCAAATGATGAGGTTTCTTTAGGTAAATCTGTAAAGTTTCAAGAGCTGCCGAATGGTGATGAAGAAGTTTATACCATCGTCGGCAGTGCAGAATCGGATCCTCTCGAAGGAAAAATTTCAAATGATTCACCAATGGCGCAAAGCCTGCTCGGTCGTAAAATTGGCGATGAAGTTTCGGTAAGTACACCGGGTGGAGAAATTAAGGTGAAAATTAAAGAGATTAACTCTTAATCCTGCCAAAAACCGGTGTCTGCGCGCTTTACAAAGCAGACACCGGTTTTTAAATATGTTTAGTTATTGTAAAAATTCATTTGAAAAAATATCTCGATTGTTGCTGAAAATTTGGTAGGATAGAAAGAGAATCTAAGGTTAAAGGTGATCAATGATGAGTGAATATCAAGATGACAGCCGCTATGATATGAGAAAGCAACGGAAAATGAATCGTTTAATGAATGCAGCAATTGCAGTCGTTGCCGCTTTAATTTTATTTTTTGCAGCACAATTGTTCATATTTAATGGTGAGGATCAAGTGACAGAAGAAGATGATTCTGAAGAAACAGAAGAGCTAGAAGAATCGGAAGACGATGAAACAGAGGAAGAAGCAAGCGAAGAAGCTGACGAAGAAGACAGTAGCGGTCCGGAAGAAGCACCTGATGAAACAAACCGTGACGAAGATGAAGACAGAATAGATGAAGAAACAGACGAAGACCAGAGTGAAATCCGTGACGAAGATGAAGATGAAGTTGAACAGGAAGAAGAAGAAACCGAGCGCCCTGAAGACGGAGAATACGAGCCAATTGGTACAGCTCAGACAGGAAGCTTTCAGCATGATTTTAACCGTGATAGTGTAAACTGGGCTGAAATGGAAGAGGCACTTTCATATGCAACCGGACTTTCACAGGAAGAAATGGTAATTTGGCATTTAGGAAATGGTGGCGCACCGGACCGGGCTGAAGGTTACGTAAGCCTTGCAGAAAATGAAGATCGTCCGTATCGTGTACTCATGGAGTTTGTTGAAGGCGAAGGCTGGAAACCGATTGAAGTTGAAGAAAACGCTAACCGCTAAAACGCAACCTTTAATGTGAAGGAAATAAATGGCGCCAGCAGTCCGGTTTTGCGGACTGCTGGCGGATATTAAGCGCGACGCTTAAAGTGAACATTGGCTGTGTAAACTGGTTGTCCGGAACTTGGATCTACATAAACTTGATGTTGCACGCGGTGGATATGAAGCAGAATTTGTTCATTAACTTCAATGCGCGCTTGAATATTTGCTTCGAGATCTTGGAAAGTCCGTGCTTCAAAAAATTCAATTTTATCTTCGATCTGCTGCAGTTTTAGTTCCATATGGAAGTCCCCCTTTCGCACGTAAACATATCATTCGGTGTTATTTTATCCAACCGACAGCCGGCTGTAAATCATAATTCGGGAAGGTGAAAGCGATGACAATTGCAATTATTGGTGCCATGGAAGAAGAAGTTGAACTGCTGTACAGTCAAATGGAAGAGGTTACTGAAACAAATCGGGCAGGTAGTTCCTTTTATGAAGGACGCTTAAAAGGAAAAGATGTTGTGCTGTTACGTTCAGGGATCGGTAAAGTGAACGCGGCGCTAAGCACAACGCTGCTGCTTGAAAAGTACGCGCCTTCTGCGGTCATTAACACAGGTTCTGCTGGAGGTTTTAATCAAGCATTGTCTGTCGGTGATATCGTTATCTCTGATGAAGTTCGTTACAACGATGTTGATGCTACCGCCTTTGGTTATGCCTACGGGCAAGTCCCGCAAATGCCGGAAGCATACCTTTCAGATTCTGGACTCGTACAAGTTGCTAAGGAAGCAGCTGCAGAGTCAGGTTTAACGGCAGGCTCAGGCTTAATTTTATCCGGAGATTCATTTATGAGTGATGAGAATCGTATTGCAGAAATCCGGGAAAAGTTTGAGGACCCGCAATGCGCTGAAATGGAGGCAGGTGCGATCGCGCAAGTATGCTATCGTTTTGAGACACCATTTGTTGTCACCCGGGCGCTTTCTGATATTGCCGGAGGTGAAGCATCAGTTAGCTTTCAGTCATTTTTAGAAAAGGCGGCAAAAGAATCAGCTGATCTTGTGATGCAGATGCTCCCGCGCTTACCTTAAACAAAACAGACAGCCTTTATTTGAGGCTGTCTGTTTTTGTTTTATTCAAGACCGATATGAAGTTTACGATAATCCGAGCGGTGAGACCCCAAATGACATAGCCGTTATAATCATAAAAGTGTTCATCAACTTTTCTTGTATGCCAGTTGTATTTTTCACCGTTTGGTATGAGATGGTAAGGAAAGTCTGCCTCAGGTTCAATTTGCATCTTTACTTGGTGAACCTTTGGTGATTCCTCAATAAAGTACTGTAAAGGCACTGTGAACAGTTCTTCGACTTCCTCATTTGGATGCCATGGCTGATTAACTGAAACGAAACCGACAAAGGGATGGATCATGGACGTGTAAGGATGAACGAGCTGATCTAAAGGTGCAACAATATTTACAGAAGAAGCAGGGATTCCAGTTTCTTCTTCGCACTCTCGAAGTGCTGTCTCCTGAAGAGAAGCATCTTGCGGGTCAAGCCTTCCACCTGGGAAACAAATTTCACCTGGCTGGCTGTTAAGCTGGCGCGAGCGGACTTCAAACAAAAGAGACATTGTTTGATCTTCATGAACAATAAGCGGTAAAAGCACGGCGGAATGCGTCATTTCCTCTTCACCTAAAATCTTAGGTGCCCGACCGTTGAGTGCTTCAATCAATTCATTTTTTGCATTGCGTGCCATCCATGTCTCCTCCTCTATATCTCCTTAATATGTATTGTAGCAGACCGATTCTGCATCTGCACGTATGCCCCCATGTTTAGTGTACTGTTTATAACGGGAAAAGTGACAAATAAATCTTACTGGAGGTGACAATCAATGGACTCTCATAAAAAATACGACCGTTTAGTTGTTCAAGGTGAACCAGAAGCAAAGTATAAGCCAAAGGAAGAAGAAGAAGTTGGTTATTCTGATCGCCACCATGACCCGGTGCCGCTTGAAGAAGTGAACATCGAACGTAAAGAAGAGAAAAAGCAGAACCCGAAAAAAGCAAAAGACGATTCAACGACAGAAAGAGATTACAAACCGTAAAAAAACAGCTGCGATTACGCAGCTGTTTTTTTACCTTGCTATTTACAAATATTGTTCGAACCAGGCACAAATATGGTTCAGGCGCTCTTTGCGCAAGTGAGGCGGTCCGCTCCGGCTAAGTTCATGATTTGCTTCAGGAAAGCGGACGAACTTTGTCTCTTTACGCAAGTGTTTTAAAGTTGCAAATAGCTGCTCTCCTTGTTCCATCGGGCAGCGGAGGTCGTTTTCACTATGCAGAATAAGCAGCGGCGTTTCAATTTGATCTGCATACTTGAGTGGCGAATGATCCCAAAGCTTTTGTGGATCCTCAAGTAGGTCACGGCCGATCTCCCATTTCGTAAAGAAAAAGCCGATGTCGCTCACGCCGTAAAAGCTGAGCCAGTTTGAAATCGAACGCTGAGTAACCGCAGCCTTGAAACGATTTGTGTGACCAACAATCCAGTTGGTCATAAATCCACCGTAGCTGCCTCCGGTAACACCAAGCCGGTTTTCGTCAATAAAATTATAGGAGGAAAGCACATGATCGACAGCACTCATTAAGTCAGTATAATCACGGCCGCCGTAATCGCCTCGGCACGCATTTACAAATGTCTGCCCATAGCCGTGGCTTCCACGCGGGTTTGTATAGAGGACGACATATCCTTGGGCAGCAAGAAGTTGTAGTTCGTGAAAGAACGTCTGACCATACATTGCATGCGGGCCACCGTGGATCTCAAGCACAAGCGGATATGTTTTTGTTTCATCGAAGTCGGCCGGTCGCATGATCCAACCGTGAATTTCCCAGCCGTCTTCGGCTGCGGCTGTAATCGGTTCAGGAATGGACAGACTCACTTCACGGAGGAATTTGCTGTTAACATCTGTTAAACGGCGCTTCCCTTTATCCCCTGGTTGTAAGAAAAAGATATCACCTGGATTGGACGGATCACTTACACCGAGCAAAAAGCTGTGTGATGATTTATGGTAGGAGAAATAATACACATGATTATCTTCTTGATAAACGGTTGTGATTTCACCTTCCATATCAAGACGGTACAATCCGGTGTGACCGTGATCACTCGCTGTAAAATAAATATACGCTTGATCTTGTGACCAAATCGGCCCTGGGTTTTCCACACTACGGATATCACCGATCATGGCATCGCCGATTTGAACGTCCCACTTCTCCGTGAGGCAGGTTCGTTTATGACTTGTTAAATCAATCATCCAGACTTGGTTTAGCGTAGCTCCGTCATATTCGTACTCATGACCAATGCTCGCAAGATACTTACCATCCGGTGAAAAAGAAGGATGTGTATACATCCCTGTTGAGTCTGTCAGCCGGGTTATGTGCTTCGAGCTTAAATCTAGGATGAAAATGTCAGAGGTCACCTTATGATCATGATCTTCATGCCGGTTGGCAGTAAATGTGATCGATGTACCGTCTGGTGAAAATTCCCAAGGCTGATGATCCACCGGGGCGTCTGTCAGCTGGGTTAATTTGTGTGTTTGTAAGTTTAATAGCACAAGCTGACGGCGTTGTTCAGACCGAAAGCCTTCAGCATCGGATTTATATTTTAAATTCTCAACCACTAATGGCTGAGGTTTTTCCTGATCTTTTTCGGCAGGTGTATCATTAATATCGTCATCTGGTGCGAGTGGGGCACTAAACAAAAGGTGAAGGCCGTCACGTGACCAAACTGGTGCGCCTGCGCCGTTAGGAAGGTTGGTCAGTTGTCTTGCTTCACCACCGGTTGTTGGTAACAGCCAGATTTGATTTTTGCCGCTTCGGTTGGATAAAAACGCAATGCTCGTGCCGTCCGGTGCCCATGCCGGCTTTATATCACGTACGTTGCCGTGGGTCCACTGTTCCGGTTGATCTGCAACAATTGATTGGGTGTGAAGGTGTGTCACATACTTTTCATTTTCGTCAATTTCCGTTTGAGTAAATATGTAGCGGTCGCCGTCAGGAGACCACTTTGCTTCACCGGTGACTGACATGCGGTACAAATCATCGGTTTGGATAGGACGTTTGTTTGTATCCATTTGTGCCTCACTCCTTTAAACTAAAAATAAAGACAATCTTTAAATAGACCGAATGAATCGTTAGATACATAAAAAGGATTTGAATCAGTCTTGCACAAAAGTATAATAGATTTTAAGCCGATTTACAAACGTTGAGAATATAACGCTTTCACGAATGATGAAAAACGGTGAAGTTCGTTTCGTTTTGAAATGAATGCAGGAGGATGTAAAGTGATACGATGTGTAATAATAGGTGCGCTTCTTTGCTTGAGTGGGTGTGGAATGACATTTGATGAAGCAGTAGAACCTGCTGATGATACGAGTCTTGCTGAAACTTTAGATGATGTGGAAGCTGACGAATCGAGTGCACATGAAGCATTTGTTTCTGCCCGTGAGCAGGGGGCAATTGATGAAGATGAAACGTCGGTTGAAGCTCCTGCACCGAGCCGTGAAGGTATCGAAGAAGCGGCTGTTCAATTTTATGAGGGGTTGAATCAAGGAAAGAAAGACAAAGTGTACAGCCTGCTGCATAATAACGCTTTTCTATCTGGTGATACACCCTTTCATTCTGCAGATGAATTTATTGAGCATACAACGTCCTATATGGAGGAGCATCAATTAACTTATGAATCAGTCGAAGTATTAGGAATTGATGAGGTGGAGAACGGATACGTAAGGGCGCACATCCGGCTTAGTGCTTTACAGGATGAAGAAAAACATTTAGAAGAAGAGATTCAGTTATTTGCTTTTGAAGATGATCAATGGAAAGTAGACCTTGCCGGTGTCAAAGCTCATCATTCATATGGCACGACAAACGATGGGGCTTATACTTTTCAAGACATTACGGTTTTAGAACGTGTAGAAGGAATCGAGGTGGCCTTCACCTTAAGTCATCGAAACTATGAAATGATCCGTTTTGGCTTTGCCGAAAATCCTGCCGGTGCAAGCTTGTATACAACAAGTGGCATGTTTGAGGCTTCAGTTTCAACAGAAGATGTGAAAGAAAGAGCTGACGGCACTTATGAGGTGCATATTCATTTTCCTGAGGCTTCAGGTAATGTTGAAGATTTATTTGTTAGCCGGGTTATTGCACGTGAGGCTCGTGACGTTCCCGGTACTGAGCAGCATGAAGAAGCGATTACAGTTCCGTTTGAACAGCATGAAAGAGGCACAGTGTCACCTTAAAAATGTGAGAAGTTTTCTGCCAAACGAAACGACAGCATGTACGTGCCTAGCTATACTAAATGCAGGGAAGGGAAAGTGCTTATGGTAAGCTGTCCAACCCGCCTCTCTTGCATATTATAATCTAGCCCTGCCGGAAGACACCGGCAGGGATTTTTTTAACTATTTTCTTTTAATTCAAAGGCTACTTCTTCGTAAGACCGGCTATATTTTACGTACAAATCTGCACCCTGAAACAACCACTCGTCTTGTTGTTCAATAAAAAAGAGCAGCCCGTCTTTTTCAAATGTGGCCGCTGGATGATTTGGCTCATCCATACCAAGACCAATCGAAAATCCATCTACCAGCTGATTCTGTCCACCATACCTTGCGAAGAAGCGGATTTTTGCACTTTCCTTAATATCAAATTCGTCTTTAAACCAGTTGACTGCAGGCTGGCTCACAGTTAAATCCATTATTTAACCACCTTCTTTCTACATCAAACCCTTTACCCGGACTGTGTGAGGATTATACATGAAAATTTTGCTGTGGGCAAAAACCGTGATCTTCTTAAACAGGACAGACACAGTTAGGCACGTGCCCGCATAAGTTGAACTAAAAGCAGCGAGGGGTGGTTTGGATGTCGAGTTTATTTGTTATGGCTGCAGCGGCTGTGAAGGAAGTTTTATGGCTTGTTGGATATATTAAGCACCATGCTTTTCCTCAGCCTCTATCTAAACAAGAAGAGGCAGCTTGTGTAGAAGCTATGATGCAGGGGGATCAGGAAGCTAGAAATAAGCTGATTGAACATAATTTAAGGCTCGTTGCTCATATCGTTAAAAAGTTCGAAAACACGCGTGAGGACACAGAAGATTTAATTTCAATTGGAACGATTGGATTAATTAAAGGGATTGAAAGCTACGCACCGGATAAAGGTACAAAACTTGCTACGTATGCAGCACGTTGTGTGGAAAATGAGATATTGATGCATTTACGCGCCTTAAAAAAAGTGAAAAAAGATATTTCACTGCATGACCCGATAGGTTCAGATAAAGAAGGGAATGAACTTGCACTTGTAGATATTTTGCAAGATGATGCTCCTGCGATTATGGAAGAAATCGAGCTGAGGATGGAGAAGAAGCAGATTTATGAACACTTACACGTTTTAGATGAAAGGGAAAAAGGAGTAATTACAGAACGGTTCGGCTTAGGAGCAGAAGAAGAAAAGACACAGCGTGAAATTGCACGCGAACTCGGCATTTCGAGAAGCTACGTATCCCGGATTGAAAAGCGGGCTTTATTAAAATTATTCCAAGCGTTTTATAAAGAGCAGACAAAGTAAACTAACAAACAAAAAAGATGCCGCGCTATGTAAAAACAGCGGCATCTTTTTCACGTGCGGCTAAGTATAATTAGGCGTTAACGTCGTCTTTCAACTGCTTACCTGGACGGAAAGCCGGGTTCTTCGAGGAAGGAATTTCGATCTCCTCGCCAGTTTGTGGATTGCGTCCTTTACGGGAAGAACGTTCACGTACTTCAAAGCTGCCAAAGCCGACAAGCTGTACTTTGTCACCCTGCTTCAAAGTCTCAGTGATGCTGTCAAATACAGCGTCCACTGCTTTCGAAGCATCTTTTTTTGAAAGGTCTGCTTGTTCAGCAACCGCGTTGATCAAATCTGTTTTGTTCATTAAGAAAACTCCCTTTCATCCCTGTAATAATATGCCTGCACATAACAAATGTACTCATCCAACCCCCGGTGTGTCAAGTATTCTCGCGGAATTTGACGGATTTTCGAGGGGCGGATCCCAAGTTTGGACGTATATTTTCCAAAATATACATGGTTTCTGTTAAAAATGAACCGGACTTCTGCCTGTTTCAGCGGAGTTTTGAAAGCTACATTTTTTTTAAGCGAAATGGTCCAATCATTAAAAATGATAATACAAATGTTAAGATTAAAAACCATACCCCGCTCCAAATATCTGCAAACATCGCAGATATGGTTAAAACAACGCCGGCAGCTGTAATTGGCAGCCCGACGAAATAACCTTCAAACTCCACAATGTTAAACTTCGCAAGCCGTATTGCACCGCAAGCTACGAATAACATCGAAAAGAAAATCCCGGTAATCCCAAACTCCGATAATGCGAGTGTATATAGAAGGAAGATCGGTGCTAAGCCGAAGGAAACGAGATCACAGAGTGAATCCAGCTGCTTACCAAAATCAGAGACGATATCTAATTTTCGCGCCACCATACCATCCAAACGGTCAATCAAGGCGGCTAGCGCAATGAGAAATACCGCTGCGCCGGGCTGCATGTGCAATACAAAAATAATAGCTAAACACCCTAAACCTAAGTTGATCAAAGTAAGCGCATTCGCTGTATGAGATTTCACCCATTTTAATGTTTCATCTAATGCTTGGTGCCAAACCAAAAAAATCACCTCTAGTTATGATCTGTCACGCAGTTTACCACTTAAAATTTGAAATATCTATTATACCGTGTATAAAATAAAACTATAAACCACATTTCCCAACTTAAAATTAAAAAAAACATGGAATTTGCGTATAGTTAAATGATATTCATATATTAACAGCTCATTTCCAAGGTTTGAAACGGGAGGAGTCACATGAAAAAATTTTTATATCGTTCATTTATAGAACTCGCCGGCAACAGAGCTTTAAGTCGTGTACTTTCGCATGCTTCCGGCGTAAAGAGCAGCCGCCGGTTAATTCAATCGTTTGCTCATACATTTCAAGTGAATAAGGAGGAAGCAGCTTTAACACTTCATGACTATGATAGTCTGCACTCATTCTTTACAAGGTCTTTGGTGGAAGGAAGCCGTACGATCAATCATGACCCTTCACAGTTAATCAGTCCGGTTGATGCTGTTCTCGGTGCGCAAGGAAACCTCGATGCACATACGGCCTTTCAATTAAAAGGGCAGACTTATACGTTAGAAAAAATGCTTGGGCGTCAAAATGCAAAGCATGATTATGCGGAAGGAAGTTACTTTGTGTTTTATTTAAGCCCTGCGCATTATCATCGTATTCATGCGCCGTATGACGGCGCTGTGCGCGCGCAGAAGCGTTTTGGTTCCAAATCCGCTCCTGTGAACCCTGCAGGTTTAAAAATGGCTGATGAGCCGCTCAGCCGTAATTATCGGGTGGTTACAGAGTTTGAAACTGATGCAGGTCCAATGGCGCTTGTAAAAGTAGGAGCCCTCAATGTTAACAGTATTTTGTTAACAGCCCCTGAAAATGAATGGAAGCGCGGGCAGGAGGTTGGCTACTTTGCATTTGGTTCTACGGTTGTTTTATTAACTGGTAGATCTGTAGAAGCGTTTCACTGTGAAGAAGGTGAAGAAATACATATGGGAAGCAGTATATCCCAGTTGAATTTATGAGAAAAACGGAAAGAAGCTTAGCTTCTTTCCGTTTTTTCTGCTTGTTGATGTAGTTGTCTTTCTTTTTCAGGATACGTGTCAACAAGTTCATCAACAGTGCTTTGCTCCCAAAGCTTAATTCCGGTCCGGTGGGCGGATCGCGAAATGATATGAGCCGCTACAGGTGCGGTCATAAACACAAATAAAATGGTTAACAAAATGTTTCCTGAAAACTCACCATCAATGATAAGAAAGTAAAGAAAGGTGCCGGTAATCGTTGCAACAACGCCGAGTGTTGCACTTTTTGTTGCTGCGTGAATACGTCCGTACACATCTTTTAGACGCAGGATCCCTATAGAACCAAGCAGGCTGAAAAAACCACCGATGAGTACGAAGATGCTAATCAAGATCTCGATCAATGACGACACCTCTTTCTATAAACTTCGCCAGTGCTACAGACCCGAGAAATGCAAGGACAGCAATGACAAGCATAACTTCTGCATATGCCGTCGTGTCTTGAAGCATCATCAAAATCCCGATAAAGCCAATCATGTTAAGGCCGAATGTATCAAGTGCAACGACGCGGTCGGACATGGTCGGACCGATCACTGCGCGAAGAAAACAGATGAAAAGCGAACCGGACATGATGACAAGAACGGAATAAAAAACGATTTCTAGCATTATCTTGTCACCTCCAAGATGGCTTTTTCAAATTTGTCTTGAATATCTTTAATCATTTCTTCGCGGTTAGGCACATCAATGTTATGGATGTAAATGGTCCGGCCGTCCTCTGAGAAATCCATTGAAAGCGTCCCGGGTGTTAATGAAATAAGCGAGGCAAGCAGGGTAACCTCCCAGTCTGATGATAACCGGGTAGGTACCGCAACAATGCCTGGTTTGTTTGTGAGCTTCGGACTTAACACAATCCGAATCATATCAATGTTTGCCATAATCAGTTCCTTAGAGAACAGCAGGAAGAGCTTGAAGACGGCATAGACTCTGCGCATATAAAAGTCGAAGCGCAGCACAGTGCGCAGAATCAGCAGCACAAAGATACCGACGACGTAGCCGAAAAGAAAATCGACGGGCGTATAGCTGTTCTGCAGGGCCATCCAAACGACGGCGATCAACAGGTTTAATAATATTTGAAAAGCCATACAACCTACTCCTTCAGCACAGAATTAATATAGACGTCAGGCTCCAGCAGTTCTGCAGCAATGGCTTCGGAATACTGGAAAATCGGTTCAGCAGCAAAGCCCATAATGATCGTAAGCGCAACGAGCGGTACAATTGGCAGAAGGACACTGCCGATTTTCATCTGGCTTTGTTCTTCCGTATGCTTTCTTTCTCCCCAGAAGGCATACATAAAGATCTTAATCATCGAGAAGAGTGTTAACAGCCCGACGATCAGTGCAACGGTTACGATAATGTAGCGTCCTTCCTCAAAGCCGGATAAAATGAGCGCAAACTTACTGAAGAAACCGCTAAGTGGTGGAATGCCTGCTAGTGATATCGCTGTGATAAAGAACATCCATGCTAAGACCGGATGTGAACCGAGCAGGCCGCCCATTTTCTTGAGATGGGTTTCTCCAGTGATTTTCTGCGCAGCACCGGCAAATAGAAACAGCGCTGCCTTTACGATAATGTGGTGGGCGATATAATAAATCGCCCCGGCAATTGCAAGCTGGGTATACAAGCCGAGGCCCATCACCATGTAACCAACCTGGCTGATGATGTGGTACGACAAGATGCGTTTAAAGTCAAACTGCGAAACAGCTCCGAGTACGCCGAAAAACATTGTAAACCCGGCCAAAGCAAGAATAATGTTATGTGTAAAGGTCGGGTCATGGTTAAATACGAGCGTAAACATCCGGATGATCGCATAAATACCAACTTTTGTTAAAAGTCCACCGAATAAAGCAGCGATTGCAGCCGGAGGACCGTAATAGGAACGCGGCAGCCAAAAGTAAAGCGGGAACAAAGCCCCTTTCATGGCAAATACGAGTAAAAACAAGATCGCAATAACATTCAGTACGCCGGTTTGTTCCATTTCGTCAATTCTTTCGGCGAGGTGGGCAAAGTTCAATGTACCGGTTGCAGCATACATATAAGCAACCCCGACGATAAAGAACAAGGAGGCGAAAACGTTAATTGCAACATATTTGAACGATTCGCGTAGCTGATAATTTGTGCTTCCGTGTACGATTAGAATGTATGAAGCAATGAGCATCACTTCGAAAAAGACGAAGAGGTTAAATAAGTCGCCGGTTAAAAATGCACCGTTAACCCCAGTAAGCAGGAAGAAGTAAAAAGGGTAGAAGTAATACTTTTCACGGACTGGGGCAATGGTTCGAAATGCAAAAAACAAGCAAGTAAAGCCGACGATGCTTGATAAAACCACCATCAACGTTGCAAACATGTCTGCGACGAAAATAATTCCGAACGGTGCTTCCCAATTCCCGAGTTCTGAAATTTGTATTCCGTCTTGATAAACGACAACGGCAAGTATGATTGATAATACAAGCAGAGCTGTCATCGTGATACCGCTGATCCAGCGCTGCAGCGCGTGCCGTTTAACAAGTAGAATTAAAATTGAACCAACAAGAAAAGGAAGCAGTACTGGTAATACGACTAAACTATTCATCAGCAGTACCCCTCAATTTTTCAAGATCATCTGTTTGATGTGCTTTGTACGTTCGATAAGCAAGTACAAGTAAAAAGGATGTTACACCAAAGCTGATAACAATGGCGGTTAAAATCAGTGCCTGGGGCAGTGGATCGGAAAACGCAGTTGCATCCTCGCCGAGTAATGGAGGAGCGCCGGCTTTTAAATCAGCCATTACGAGTAGCAAAAGGTGCGCTCCGTGCGACATCAACATCAAACCTAAAATGACGCGGAGAATGCTTTTTGTCAAAATCATATACGTTCCGACCATAAAGAGGACACCGACCGTGATTGACATAAGGATTTCCATAAGTGCATCCTCTCCTAATTTTCAATATCACCTTCAGAAGCAGAGGCCGGCCGGAGCCGGCGCTACTTGTTATACATCTTCGCGTCCGTTCATCCGAAGCTTGATCATCGTCACAACACCAAGGGCAGCAATCGCTAAAACAAGAACCTCAAGAATCGTATCAATGGCACGGAAGTCAACAAGAATTAAGTTAACCATGTTTTGACCGCCTGTAAGCTCGTACGTATTCTCAATGAAGTACTCCGAGATCGCCCCGAATGGACGCTCATGCTGCATTGCGTGTGCACTAAATGCAATAAGTGTAACAGTTACACCGACAGCAACTGAAATGACGGCGTTCGTAAGTTTAAATACCGGCTTAAATGTTTCTTTTCTAATCTCCGGCAAATGATAAAACGCAAGCAGGAGCAGAATGACCAGTACTGTTTCCACGAGAAGCTGAGTAATGGCAAGGTCCTGCGCCCGGAAGACGACAAAGAAGAGCGCAAGTAAAAAGCCGATAACCCCGATTGTAATAATCGCCGTAACCCGGTGATTGATAAACGGCATAACAAGCGTTGCTGCAATAAACAGAATGGTAAGCACCCACATATGTGGAGAAATCGGTGCCAGATCCTGCGTGTTAATGGCGAATGCATCTGCATAGAACATTGAATAGAGCAGCAGCATGACCATAAATACGAGCATAAACGCAAAGTAATCACGGAGAAGGCCGGTCATTTGAATACGTGTTACCGCCTGCGAGCCAGTGATTAAGCCGTCAAGAGAACCGTCATATGCCCTGTTTAATGGATCGCGCTCTTTTTGATAAATCGAAAGCGCAGACCATTTGCCCATGTTAATGAATAACAATGCACCAAAGGCTACAACCCCAAGGGTCATAAAGATTTCTGCGTTAAACCCGTGCCAATGATAAATATTAAAGATCGCTGATTCAATATAATTCATGGAATCAGGAATGATTGCTGCCATCGCTGGCTCAAGGATGGTATAAGTGAGCAGGTTCGGGAAGAAACCGAAAATGATCACTAAAGAGCCGAGAATAACCGGGCTGATCAGCATTCCTTTTGGTGCTTCGTGTACATGGTCAACTTCGTAATTGCTCGGTTCAAATTTCCCTGTAAAGGTACGGAAGAACATGATCAAGCAATACAAGAACGTAAAGATACTTGCGATCCAGGCAAATACCGGGAAGATAAAGCCGACCGTTTCCATGTTAAAGATGTTTAATTCAGTGGCGTTTAACACACCGGTGAAAAACATCTCTTTACTTAAGAAGCCATTAAAAGGCGGCAAGCCGGCCATAGCAGCTGTTCCAATTAATGATACGGTAAATGTGACCGGCATGATGGTCATTAAACCACCAAGTTTTCGGATATCCCTTGTGCCGGTTTCGTGATCTACAATCCCGGCGGTCATAAACAGGCTTCCTTTAAACGTTGCATGGTTCACTAAGTGAAATACAGCAGCGAGTGTCGCTGTTGCGTACATCGTTGTTTCATCAGCATCTGTAAAATAAAGCGAAGCTGAACCAAGACCTAAGAGACACATAATTAAACCGAGCTGACTGATGGTTGAAAAGGCAAGGATCCCTTTTAAGTCTTTCTGTCTGACAGCTGATATGGAGCCCCAGGTTAACGTTAAGATACCAAAACCTGAAAGTAGCCAGAACCATTCAGGTGTGCCTCCAAACACAGGTGTTAAGCGGGCGACAAGATAAATACCAGCTTTAACCATTGTCGCTGAGTGCAAGTATGCACTAACTGGTGTCGGCGCTTCCATCGCATCCGGCAGCCAGATGTGAAATGGAAACTGGGCTGATTTTGTAAATGCTCCTAAAAGGATTAAAAGCATTGCTGGGAGAAACAGCGGGCTTTCCACCACTTGATCTGCTTGTGCGATGATCTCTTGAATGCTGAACGTGTCGGTCATGACATACAAAAGTGAGAAACCACCGAGCATTGAAAAACCGCCGAAGACCGTAATCATCATTGATTTTTGTGCACCGTAAATCGATGCCTGCCGGTGGAACCAATAGCTGATCAGTAAGCTTGAAGCTAAACTCGTCAACTCCCAGAACACATAGATGACAATAAGGTTGTCAGTTAAAACAACACCAAGCATTGCCCCCATGAACATCATTAAGTAAACATAAAAGTTGTGCAGCGGTTCGGTTTTTTTCGATAAGTAATAAATCGAATACAAGACGACAAGCGCACCGATTCCTGTGATTAAAAGCGCGAATAGAAGGCTGAGCCCGTCAACGTATGCATTGAAATAAATGCCGAGTGAAGGAACCCAGGGCAGGTTAGCTTGATGCGTACCTCCGCCTGAAGTTACAGGAACATAAGTTAAAAAGTAAGCAAACAAAGCGAGCGGCAAAAGAAATACAAACCAACCGGTGTGAATGTTTCGAGCGTACCGATACAAAAATGGTATAAGTATTGCAAGCAAGAATGGCGATATAATTGCCAAGTGCAGCCAAGTCATGGACGGGTAAACCTCCTTATGAATAATTTGCATTTTAGGCGAACAGAAGAAAAGAAGCTGCTAGAGCTTCTTCAATCGGGCGTATCATCCCATTCGCACTTTGACATGCAGACCGACGCTGTCGATTTTAGTTACATCGTACCGCTTTGACACATAACTAGAGTAAATTATAACTTAAAACGATTTGCCGTGCATCCTGTAATGCCTAGTTTAACCGGAATGGATACAAACTTATAAATATGATGAAATTCGACGTCATTTAAAAATTTTTCTTAAGAATGTATAAAAGTGAAGACGAATCACACCTTAATAATTGAACGTAAATCTCCTTAAATGGTGTGATTTGACATGAAACAAAAAATCGTAATGAGTTTAAGCATTTTTGCAACAATGTTTGCTGCAGCACTTGCAGCTGATTTATGGACAAACCCCGGACTTCATGAAGCAGAAGTTCATCCGGAGCGGGCGCTTTTGTTAGAAGCAAGACCGCTTGAAACGAATGTTTGGCTGTCACCGCGCGAATATATTCAGCGCCTCCCGGACTCGTAGGTCTGCTCTGTTTATGGCTCCGGGAAAATCTTTAAATCGGCGTAAAATGGAGATTGAACAAGGAAATCTTAAAAAAGGATTTATGGTAAATGACTCAATTTCATAATGTCGCTTCATGGGCGATAAAACAAATGCTCCGTAAATTTAAAAGTGGCCGAAACGAAAGACGGCGACGCCCAGAGGGACAAGTGCAGGCTGAAGATCTACTTGTTCGAATTGAAATCAATCGAACAAGTTAGTTGAAGGCAAGCCCACGGGAAAGCGTCCGTTTTCGTTTCGGTTACGTTCATTGATCGGTTTTTATCCTCTAATTATGAAATTCATTTAATTAAGAAAACTTATCTATAGAATTAACATAGAATTCAAATTTGTAACACGGGTATTTGTCAGCTTGTGGATCACGGGTACGTGACAGTTTATGCTAATAATGAAATGTTCGCGTAAATGCGTATTTAGCACAGCTGGATTTAAAAGTTCATGGTTGTTTGGATGAAAAAAATCAAAGCTGGCCTTTGAGGCGTTGAGCCAAAGGCCAGCTTTGATAGAGGGCAAAAGTTATGAAAAGAAGTTATCTTACAGGTGTGCGTATAATGGTAGGTAGAAATGATATGTGCGCTCAGTCCTTCATAAAAGATACAAGTGCCATTGGAAGGACAAGCCATTGACTGCAATGCCATTAGAAACAGCCCGAGCCAAATTCCAGCAAGTAGCGATTGCCTCCCCAGGAAGTTAAGGTTTGTCTTGAACTTGATATTTATACGTTGATGTTTTGTATTTTTTAAGGTGTTAGGACAGCTTCTTTAACCTGAAGGGAGCGGCGCTCGATTTCAGCCAAAAGTAGAACAATAAAATCGTAAGACAGATTGAACTCAAGGGCCTTGTTATAAGTTTCGAGTAAAAGGTCATCGGACATATAATACATATACAGACGCTGCTGTAAGCAGCCGTTCACTCCTTTCTGTAACTTTTTGTGCATTGGATGAATGTGTAAACTTGATCTATATGTAGCGTAGCACGCTTCTAGAAGGAGAACAACCGTTCTTGTTATCCACAATCAATCGTGGATAAGCTGTTAATTAAATGTAAATAAGTGTTAAAACCACTGATGAATCAGCATTCATTCCGTGGATAATTTATCCACAAGCTAAATGAACCGGGTGAAATTGTCGAAAATTATTTTTGTTAAAATTGAAGACAGCTTAGTGCTTAAACCGAAGGTGGATTGAAAAAAGACGGTATAGCCGTTATACTTTTTGTTTAGTTGAGCGAAGAAAAAATATGAAATCTGCAGTCTACGGAAGGGGTAGCGTGCTTGCTTACAAAATTCGTACCGGATCAATTTGTACCATCAGTTTATGATATTAATCTTGAAGATTTAGCAGCCCGTGGTTTTCAAGGAGTCATTACTGATCTTGATAATACGTTAGTTGAATGGGACCGTCCGGAAGCTACACCGGCGCTTATGGAGTGGTTTGAGCAAGTTAAAAAAGCCGGCTTGAAGTTAACCATTGTATCAAATAATAATGAAAGCAGAGTGCGTGCGTTTTCAGAACCGCATGGCATTACATTTATTCATTCAGCGAGAAAGCCTTCACGCCGGGCCTTCCGTCGTGCTTGTGCAGAAATGGATACAAAAACCACCGAAACGGTGGTGGTTGGAGATCAGCTACTCACCGACATTTTAGGTGGAAATCGTGGCGGCTATTATACGATCTTAGTTAAGCCCGTAACTGATTCAGACAATATTTTTACAAAAGTAAACCGCAGTGTGGAGCGCCGGGTGCTTAAACGTTTAAAGAAAAGAGGCTATAACATTGAGGCAGGAGGTAAAACGAATGACAAGTGAAACGTTAACCTGTCATGGGTGCGGGATTGAGCTTCAATCAGAAGATGCTGAAAAGCCCGGCTATGTACCAAAAGCAGCACTGTCTCGTGAGGAAGTTATCTGTCAGCGTTGCTTTAGACTGCGTCATTATAATGAAGTTCCAGATGTTCCATTAAGTGATGAAGATTTTGTAGCCATCGCCAATCAAGTTACAAAAGCAGATGCTTTCATCGTGAAGATTGTAGATATCTTTGATTTTGAAGGCAGCTGGATCGATATGTTAACTCGTTCGTCTGACGGACAAGATGTTATGATTGTGGGTAATAAAGCAGACGTACTGCCGAAGTCTGTGAATCAAAATAAAGTCATGCTCTGGATGCGAAGTGAAGCAGAAAAGCGAGGGTTGCAGCCGAAAGACGTCCGGCTGATGAGCGCATCGAAAGGTCACGATGTTGAAAAAGTTGCCCGGGCGATTGATCAACACCGTAAAGATCGCGACGTTTATGTTGTTGGGTGCACAAATGTTGGTAAATCTACATTTATTAATACATTGTTGAAGCAATTAACTGGAGAAGGCGATGATGCTTTAACAACTTCAAGGTTTCCTGGCACGACACTTGGTATGATCGGTGTTGAGCTTGACGATGGCAGTATGCTTTATGATACGCCGGGGATTATCAACCCAGAGCAGATGGCACATTTTGTTGGGCCAAAGGAACTTGAACAGATTATGCCTGATAAAGAAATGAAACCATCGATTTATCAGTTAAACCCAGGGCAGACACTGTTTTTTGGGGGGGTGGCGAGGCTCGATTTTGTAGAGGGCTCTCCGTCGTCTTTTGTTTGTTATACAGCAAATGATCTGCACATTCACCGAACGAAAACAGAAAATGCTGATGACTTATATGAACGGCACCGAGGTCAGATGCTTGCACCCCCCGGGGTTGAAAGTTTAGAAACATTTCCGCCGTTGAAAGTTCACGAGTGGGAAATTCGCGAGGAAAAAACTGATATTGTTATTCCAGGTCTTGGCTGGATCACAGTTGTTAATGCAGGTGTGAAAGTTAAGCTCCATTTACCAGATGGTGCAGGGGCAACCTTGCGAAGTGCAATTATTTAATAGAGGAGAGCAAAGGTATGGCAAATCTTTATGCGCTGCTGGGGCATCCAGTTGGACATTCAATGTCTCCCGAGCTTCATAATACTGCTTTTAATAAACTTGGTTTACCACACCGCTATCATGCCTTTGATACCGCACCTGAACATTTGCCGGCAGCGGTTGCGGCTTTGAAAACGCTCGGTGTTGCCGGTTGGAATGTAACTGTGCCGCATAAAGTGGCAGTGATGGATGAGCTGGATGAGATTAGTGAAGATGCACAAGCCATTGGCGCTGTAAATACAGTGGTTAACAAAGATGGCCGGCTCATCGGCTATAATACGGACGGTCAAGGCTATCTTGATTCATTAATTGATGCTATTGGGCCAGCGCTTCGCCATAAGCGCGTGCTTATTATCGGAGCCGGCGGCGCAGCTCGTGCGGTAGCTACTGTATTGTCGCGCTACGGTACAGCCGGCTTATTTGTTACAAATCGAACGGCAGAAAAAGCAGAAACTGTAGCGGCTGAATGTGCATCAGCTACAGAAATCGTGCCGGTTGATCTTGAAACGGCAAAGCGTGAAGCTATCGATTATGATTTATTTATTAATACAACTTCGGTAGGGATGAGCCCTCATATCGATGAAGTTCCGTTTCCGGTTGAGGCAATGGATGAAAACAAATGGGTGAGTGACCTTATTTATAACCCGGAAAAGACGAAATGGCTGCGCGAAAGTGAAGCGCGGGGCGCAGGAGTTCACAACGGACTGGGGATGTTCGTCCGTCAAGGGGCACTTTCTTTCGAATTATGGACAGGGGAGGCCCCGGACCTGCAAGCCATGACACAAGTTGTAAAGCGACGCTTAGGAGGAAATATTGATGTTAACAAAGAAAGATAAGCAGTTTTTACGAAAGCAGGCTCACCAAGTGAAGCCTTTATTTCAAATTGGCAAAGCAGGGATTACCCCGAATTTTATTCAGCAGATCCGCGAGGCGCTTGAAGCTCGTGAATTGATTAAAATCAGTCTCCTGCAAAATACATTAGAAGATAAACATGAAGCGGCCCGCCTAGTAGCAGAGCGGACAAATGCTGAAATTGTCCAAGTGATTGGTCAAACGATTGTTTTGTTCCGTCGCTCGGAAACTAAGCCGAAGATCGAACTGCCGGCTGACTAAGGAGTTCTTGTCATGAGACGTATCGGATTGCTAGGGGGAACATTCGACCCGCCGCACATGGCTCATGTCATGATTGCACAGGAAGCACTCATCGGTTGCGGTTTAGATGAAGTTTGGTTTATTCCAACGTACATCCCCCCGCATAAAACGCGGGAAAATATGGCCTCAACGAATGACCGTGCAGATATGGTCGCAAGTGCGGTTGAAGACAATGAACATTTCTTTTTTTCTGATGTTGAGTTAAAGCGTGAAGGTGCATCCTATACGATCGATACGGTCCGCTCATTAATGAATGATATTGAAACACCTGCAGAGCTTTACTTTATCGTCGGTGGTGATATGGCGGATACGCTTGATACGTGGAGAAACATTGAAGAGCTGCGCAGGCTTGTGACATTTATTGTACTCGACCGCCCAACTTATTATGCGTCACCGCCATTTCAAGAAGGTGTAATCCACTTGAAAGCACCACGGTTTGATATCTCGTCTTCTGTATTGCGCGAACGGATCCAAAACAACCAAAACATCCGCTATTTAGTGCCGGAGCGCGTACGTAATTTAATTGAAGCGAGGCGGTTATATGAATAAAGAAAAAGTTTTAGAGCAGGTGCAGGCCGCTTTAACAGAGCATCGTTATACGCACACGCTTGGCGTCAGAGATACTGCTGTACGGCTGGCGCAAATGTATGGGGCGGATGTGGAGCGAGCAGCGTGGGCGGCAATTATACACGATTATGCAAAGTTTCGTTCAAAAGAAGAGATGGCTGATATCATTAAAAATGAAGGAATGGATACTGCATTTGTTACGTACGGCGGTGAATTACTGCACGCTCCGGCCGGTGCAGTTCTTGCCCGGGAAGAACTTGGGGTGAAAGATGAAGCCATTTTAGAAGCAGTTGTATGGCATACCACAGGGAAACCGGGGATGACAGTGCTGGAAAAAGTGCTGTTTTTAGCGGATTATATTGAACCAAACCGGCGTTTCCCCGGTGTGGAAGATGTAAGAGCACAGGCAGATGAAGACTTAGACGAAGCAGTCTGCACAGCACTTGGGAATACAATTACATTTCTTATCAAAAAGCGGCAGCCTGTCTTTGAGAAAACGCTAGCTGCTTACAATGAGCTTATCCTTGCATAAAAGCAGCACATTCAGGGAAAGAACATGACAACCCACCGAAAAAGGAGGGCATTCCATTTATGGAGCCAAAAGAAATTTTAAAACTTGCTGTTGATGCAGCAGATGATAAAAAAGCAAAAAGTATTACTGCCTTAAATATGCAAGGTGTTTCATTGCTTGCTGATTACTTTGTCATTTGTCACGGTTCTTCAGCAAAGCAAGTGCAAGCGATCGCCCGTGAAATTAAAGACCAGGCGCACCTGTCAGACCTTAACGTTCAGCGTATGGAAGGTTTTGACGATGCAAAATGGGTATTGATTGACTTAGATGATGTCGTTGTTCATGTTTTTAACGAAGATGAGCGTTATTATTATAACTTGGAGAAACTCTGGGGCGACGCAAAAGAAATGGAAGTTCAAAATGTATAACGTCGCGGAGGCGTGCACGCATGTATGAGCGGCTGTCTTGGATTTACGATGATTTAATGGAAGATGCACCGTATCAAGCATGGGCCGAGCGGGTGAAAACTTCACTTTTAAAACATGAGCAAGCGGTTAATCACGTGCTTGACCTTGGGTGCGGTACCGGTACAATGATGTTGCTGCTGCTTGATGAAGGATATCATGTAACTGGTGTGGATTTATCTGCAGAGATGCTAGCTGCTGCACAAGGAAAAGCGGCGGCTCACGGATATGAGCCGCCGCTTTTTGCCCAGGATATGCGTGCGTTAGAAGGACTCGGTACGTATGACGCTGTTATGGCTTGGTGTGATACCCTTAATTACGCCGGGGATGAAACGGACGTTGAACGCGTTTTTTCCGGGGTTAAAGCTCACTTGAAGCCGGGAGGATTATTTTTGTTTGATGTTCACACCCCTTACAAGATGACAGAAGTATTTCCGGGCACATCGTTTGCTGATGCATCAGAAGACGTTACAGTGATTTGGAATGTATTTACCGGAGAGGATCCGCTTTCCGTTGAGCACGAACTAACTTTCTTTGAAGAGCACCCGTCCGGTTTGTATGAACGAAGTGATGAAACCCATATGCAGCGCACCTTTCAGCCTGAGGAGTACCGCCGGCTGCTTGAAGCTCAAGGTTTTAGCCGCGTGCATTACGAAGCTGACCATCCTGATGAAGCAGTGGCTGAACGTTTTTTCTTTACAGCTGAACGCTGAGTTTTGCTGTACTTTTCAACAAGAGTTCGATATGATAAAGCTTAACCATTTCCATTAAGCTTTTGGCGCGCATGCGAAAAGTTTGCTGACACCATTTCTTCGTCTTTCGCAAACTTCGCATGTGTCGCTGTAAATAATGGAGAAAACACACCACGAAGCTGTTCCTCCAGCACCTTCAAGCCGACCCCTGTCACCCCATTTGGCACACATACTTTTTCTTGAAGCTCGGCAAACGAATACCCGCGTTTTAACAATTCACCCATCCCGATCACCATCTCTCGTATATACTGTTCTGCTTCTTGCTGGCGGATTGAAGTGGTTTGTTCTGCAGCGGTCATCATTTCCTGCAAAATAAAGCTTGTGAAGGCCGGACCGCAGCTGATCAAATCTGAAGCGGCTCGTGTCGTATCAGCTATGATTGGTAACGGCTCGCTGAACTGGCGAAACCAAGCCGATAAACCAGCGCGCTCCGCTCTGTTAAATCCGTCACCAAAATCAATTAAAGAACCACCCGCTTGTGCTTCATTTGTAATGCTCGGGATGAACTGGACCGTGCGGCACGGAAGCAGCATAGCTAAATCTGAAGCAGTCACCGGGCTGGTGATGGAGACAACGACTTGCTCTTGTTTTAGCAGCCCGCTTATGTTTTCACACACATCACTAAACTGATCCGGTCGTACAGCAATAAAAATGAGGTCCGCGGCTTGAATTAATGACTGGAGTGTAGACACGCAGCTTCCGCCGGTTGCAGCTGCTACAGCTTCTCCTTTTGCTTTCGTCCGGTTGAATAGCATTAAATTTTCCGAGGCTACTGCACCACTTTCAACCATCGTTTTTGCAAGCATGCCACCCATCGTTCCAGTTCCAATTACACCAACCTTCATATATTCATCTCCTTAACTTCGAATTCATCAATTCAATTTATGTCATTTGTGAGGTTTTTAGAATAAAACTTGTAGGTAAGTCAATTTCATAATGGCGCTTCATGGACTCCTGTCAATAAAGTGGACACTATATGCCACAGATTGGCACATTTATAATCGTAATCTGCTGCTTGATTTTCTAAAAAAAACGAAGCACTCTCCGGGCTCTTCACTTTCTCCCTGATCTTACGATACTGAGTGTGCTTCTTTGGTTTTGGTGTACGCTGAATGTGCCTTTGTATACGCCATTTCAGCCTCCATTGGACTAACGTAATTCAGAGAGGAGTGCATTCGATGCTGGTTATAAAAGCGGATGTAGAAGTCGACCGCCGCATAGGCTTCTTCTTTTGTGGCAAAGGTCTGTTTGTGTAAAAACTCTTTCTTAAGCGACGCAAAAAAGCTTTCCATACAGGCATTGTCATACGGGTCGCCCTTCCGGCCCATACTGATCACGGCTCCGGCTTCCTCAAGCGTCTTCACGTACGCATTTGAAGTATATTGAGAGCCGCGGTCGGAATGGTGTACAAATCCTTCCTCCGGGCGGCGTCGGGCGATCGCCTCCCGTAGGGCATTTAACGACAGCCTGGCTTCCATGTGATCATCGATCCGATAGCTGATAATCCGGCGGGAGAACAGATCCATCACCGGATTTAGATAAACGAACCCCTCTAAAGTGAAGGTATACGTAATATCTGTGGCCCAGGTCGTGTTGGGGAAGTCCGGAAGAAACGATCGGTTTAAGTGGTTCTCGAAGACTTTTTCGTCGTGATCTGAATCCGTTGTCACCACATACTTCTTTTTCTGCACGGCATACAGCCCAAGCTCGCCCATACGCTGAGTCACCTTACGCTCAGATACCTTAAGGCCGTCCTTCTCACGCAATAACCGCCAGATTCGCGGACTGCCGTAACACCCGTAATTTGTATGGAAGTGACGCAGGATCAGCTGATCCAGATGGCGGTTGAAGGCTTCACGTTCTGTTTCCTCCCGGCTTATACGTGCTACATATGCATAGTATCCGGAACGGGACACCCCCAGGACATGGCACATCTTCTCTAGGGCGTGCTGGTCACGATGTTCATGAATGAACTCGAACCTTAGGATTTTTCTTGCGTGAAGATGTGCATGGCTTTTTTTAAGATTTCATTTTCCTCTTCAAGCTCGAGCCGCTCCTGCTTTTCTTTCTCCAGCATTTCCTTATACTCTGAGGCGGTAAGGAGCTGACTCTGGGCTTCCTGTTTTTCTTTTCGCTGCTGATCCCTGAACTTTCGCACCCACTTCTGAATGGTGGAATACGGAATATCCAGTTCTTTCGATATTTTCACGATAGAGTGGCCGTCCTGCACAATCATTTTGGAGACATACTGCTGGAATTCGGGATCCCGGTGTTTCTGTCCTTTGGCCATTAAGTTCACGCCCTTTATCATTGTTATCTTTCATGTAACCATGTGCCAATGTGCCGTGCCCACTATTTATACTAACTTCATTCATGAGCGATAAAACGAACGATATACATTGGAAGTGATTTATAATCCGTAAAATTAAAAGTGGCTGTCTGAAGTGAAGGTTACGTTAATTGCTCGGCTTTTATCACCTTATGAAGAATATTGAAATTCATTTAAGTAAGTGTTTTCGTGAAGAATGACTTGAAATAGAAGGAGCTGTCTGTATATGAAACGTGAGCGTCAAAAAGTTTATGCCGCTGCCGGGGCTGCGGTTTTGATTCTTTGTCTCGGGGTTTTTTTAATTGTGTCTGGTGGACCAATTGCACCAAAAGAAAGCAAGGATCCGGCGGAGCTGCTGTTTACAGATGATGACATAAATACCGGAGCTGATAAAGTTGAGGCGGAACCAAAAGTGGAAGAAGGAGAAATAGATACGGTCACTGTTGATATTAAAGGTGAGGTCGTTGAGCCCGGGGTGTATGCATTTGCTGAAAATAAACGGGTCGTGGATGCTGTGAAAAAAGCGGGTGGTGTAACAGAAACCGGAAAGGAAGAAGCAGTGAACTTAGCAGAGCGACTTTATGATGAAATGGTGATTTACGTCCCGGATGAAGCCGCTGTAGAAGAAGAGTTTTCACCTGCCACGGCTGGAAAAGGTGGGGATGTAGGGGTATCAATTAACCAAGCGGATGAATCAGAGCTGCAAGAAATTAACGGCGTTGGTCCGGCGACAGCAGAAGCAATTGTGACCTATAGGGAGGAGAATGGGCGATTTACGTCGAAAGAAGAGTTGACGGAAGTTAGCGGCATTGGTCCAGCTACGCTGGAGCGGATGGAAGACGAAATTTCTATTCACTAATGTTGTTTGTGCATTTAAGTTAAGGAGGCGGAATGATGACAGCAGATAATTGGAGTTTAGACACACTTGCAGTACATGGCGGTCAGGAAGTAGACCCGGCAACAAACGCACGGGCTGTACCGATTTATCAAACCACATCTTATCAGTTTAACGACACGGCACATGCAGCGGATTTATTTTCTTTAAAAGAGTTCGGTAATATTTACAGCCGGATTATGAATCCAACGCAAGACGCATTTGAAAAGCGGGTGGCATCGCTTGAAGGCGGGGTTGGTGCGCTTGCAGCCGCGAGTGGAACGTCAGCTATCCAGATTGGCATATTAAACATATGCCAAGCCGGTGGTGAAATCGTAGCATCAAGTGCATTGTACGGTGGCACATATAATATGTTTGTACACACGCTGCCGAAGTTTGGTATTACCGTTCACCTTGTTGACGGGACAAACCCGGAAGCTTTTCAGGAAAAAATTAATGAGAATACAAAGGTGATTTTCGGTGAAATGATTGGCAACCCAAATGGGGATGTGCTTGATATTGAAGCTGTTGCAGCAGTTGCCCACGAAAATGATCTGCCGTTAATGGTTGATGCAACCGTTGTTACTCCTGCACTCTGCCGTCCTATGGATCACGGCGCAGACATTGTCGTTCACTCTGCCACGAAGTTTATGGGTGGTCACGGCACAACGATCGGTGGTGTTATTGTCGACAGCGGTAAGTTTAACTGGGCGAACGGAAAGTTTCCGGAGTTAACCGAGCCGGATCCAAGTTATCACGGGGTATCTTATACAGAAGCGGTAGGCGAGCTTGCTTATATTATTAAAGCCCGGGTTCAGTTAATGCGCGATTTAGGCCCTGCTCTTGCGCCGATGAATGCCTTTCAGCTGCTGCAAGGTCTTGAAACACTCCACCTTCGTATGGAACGCCATTGTGAAAATGCAAAAAAAGTTGCTGAACATTTAGAAGCGCATGAAAATGTTCGATGGGTCAGTTACCCAGGTCTTGAATCCCACCGGTCTAAGCAACAGGCAGACCACTATCTTTCAAAAGGAGCAGGCGCAATTTTAACGTTCGGTATTGACGGTGGGACTGATGAAGGACGAAAATTTATTGAAGCTCTACAGCTGCATTCGCACGTTGCAAACGTAGGGGATGCGAAATCGCTTGTTATTCACCCTGCAAGTACGACGCATCAGCAGTTAAGTGAACAAGATCAAAAGGCTGCCGGTGTAACACCGGATTTAATCCGTTTATCTGTAGGTATTGAACACATTGATGATATTATAGCTGATATTGATCAGGCACTTGCAGCAAGCCACACCTAAACGTTTTTGCGCTTTTTCCTGTTGTTTCGTATACTAGAAAAATGAAAATGGACACAGGAGTGAAGTGTGTGGAACGTTTGTCTTGGCATCAATACTTTATGGCACAAAGTCATCTGCTTGCAAAGCGGAGTACGTGCCCCCGTCTTGCGGTGGGAGCAACCATTG
This sequence comes from Salsuginibacillus halophilus, assembly GCF_003014715.1. Classification (GTDB taxonomy): domain Bacteria; phylum Bacillota; class Bacilli; order Bacillales; family Marinococcaceae; genus Salsuginibacillus; species Salsuginibacillus halophilus. The sequence goes on along the minus strand of NZ_PYAV01000007.1, from coordinate 50,259 downwards.
TTCGTGAAAAGCGGATCATTGCCGGCGGTTATAACGGCTCAATCTCCGGAGGCGATCATTGTCTTGAAGAAGGGTGCTACGTTGTAGACGGGCACTGCATCCGTACGATACACGCAGAAATGAATGCGCTTTTGCAATGTGCAAAATTCGGTGTCAACGCTGAAGGAGCAGAAATTTATGTGACTCATTATCCATGTGTACATTGCGCTAAAGCGATTATTCAAGCTGGCATTCAGCGGATCATTTATGCGGTGGATTATAAAAATCACCCGTATGCCGCTGAATTATTTGAACAGGCCGGCGTAGTGGTAGAGCAAGTAGAGCTTGAAGAAGGCTTGTTTGAAGAAAACCGTGAAGAAAAGATGGCGCTTGCTGCTGATGTGTTAAAACGGCTGGAATCAGCAGGCGTTGAAGGTGAAGAGATACGCGAATGGTACGAGCGCATCAATCAACTTTTCTACAAATAATCAACAACTTCGGTATAACGAGCGCGGCAGCCCTCCTGCTGCGCTATGTTAACCTTTCTACTTTTCGTTAACAATTCCTAATCCTCAATAAACTCAAAACTTTATATTCCTGCAAAAATTTTGGTTCTTAGACGTGATTGTTTGGACATTAAGCTTATGAATGTCAAATGAGTGATATAAACCTGGATCCTCTCTGAAAATACGCTGCATTTTAAGGTAAGGCAGAGAAAAACATTATTAATCAGGCAGGTGATGCCTTTGAACGGGCGGTGGATTTACTTAGCGGTGGGCGCTGCCGGTGCTTGCACCGCTGCACTGCATGGTGCAGGGTGGCTCGGCGTGGTCGGGATGCTTTGTTATGTCATTTGGCTGCGGTATGTATTTCGTCCGAGCTGGTTGAAGCCGGTTTTTTTAACAGCTGCAGTTGCTGTAATTTATATGTGGGTGCTTGTTTTTGATGCTGCTAACCAAGCTGACGAGCTGCCTGAAGAAGGTTCAGCCTATGCTGTGATTTCTGAAACACCCCAAGTTGATGGTGATCGGCTTCGAATGCCGGTAGAGATTGCAGCAGAGGGAATCCAGGTACAAGCGTTTGCTTTTTTACAAAATGAAGCAGAAAAACAAAAAAGTGAAGCTTTAAAGCAAGGCATGGAGTGTTACATGACAGGTGAATTCGAGCGGCCTTCTACAGCTACAAATTTTCACGCTTTTGATTACAAGGAGTACTTATATACCGAGCAGATCCACTGGCAGTGGTTCTTAGAGGCGATTCCTGTAGATTGTCAGCCGGCGTATACGTGGCTGGATTATTTGGAACATTACAGGCAAGCCGGAGTGTCTCAGGTGGCATCGCTCCTTGAAGATCCTTTTGCTGGTGTTGCAGCGGCCTTGTTATTTGGTGAACGTAAACTGCTTGATCCAGAAGTTGAAACAATGTATCAGCGCCTCGGTTTAATTCACGTTCTTGCTGTTTCCGGTCTGCATGTCGGGATTGTAAGTTTCGTCGTTTACAGGGTGTTCATCCGATTTGCGCTTACAAAAGTGCAGGCGCTCACCTCGCTCGTTTGGCTGTTACCGCTGTATGCGCTTTTGACAGGGGCTGCACCTTCAGTTGTGCGGGCGGCGCTGATCGGTATGCTTGTCGCTTTGGCACTTCGCTTTCACTGGAAGCTCTCGCCGCTTGATGGTTTAGGGTTTGCAGCACTTTTAATGCTTTGGGCCGATCCGTATTATATTCAACACATTGGTTTTCAACTTTCATTTTTAATTACAGCTGCGATCATCCTGTCTCGCGGATGGTTGTTTGAAAAAAAGCGCAACTACCTTTCACAACTCTTTTTTGTTTCACTCATTTCCCAAATTGCAGCCGTTCCTGTGCTGCTGTATCATTTTCATGAATTCTCTTGGATTAGCCCGCTGTTAAATCTTTGGTTTGTGCCATTTATGACACTTTTCATTATGCCGGCTGCAGCACTCAGTTTTTTTATAGTTTTCATTCACCCTTCTTTACTCGTCATTTTTTCTCCAGTGAACAGCATATTGTCGTTCATTCATGATGCATTAATAACGGTAGAAAGCTGGCGGTTTGGTTTTATTGTGTTCGGTCAACCGTCACTGGGTGATGTTTTTGTGTTATCTCTTGCTACTGCCGGGCTATTACTTAGTTTTGAATGCCACCGCCGCGTAATGTTTATTGCTTGGTCCGGCTGGGTTCTTCTTTTAGGATGGCCGGCGATCACAGCTTCAATTGACCAAACAGGTAAAGTGACTATGCTTGATGTCGGACAAGGTGACAGCATTGTTATTCAGTGGCCGCAGCGAGAGGCTGTTGATGTGATCGATGCCGGCGGTATTGTGTCATTTATAAATGAAGATGAGTCTTGGCGCGAACAAAGCGAACCGTTTGAACCAGGGCGCGATGTTGTCGGTCCGTATTTAAAGTCCCAGGGGATTACAAAGATTGATCGACTAATTATTACGCACGGGCACTGGGATCATTACGGAGGTGCATTTCATTTATTGGAGGCATTTGATGTTCGTAAGGTTGTTTACGGCGCGGTAGCTGTAGATGAACCGGGAGAACAACGGTTTTTGCATGCTGTAGCTGAAGCAGGTAGTGAATTCATTCAAGTACGGGCAGGAGACAGTTGGATGCGCAGTGATGCCCCGGTCCAAGTCTTAGCACCTATTGGTCATGAGACGGATTTAAATGATCGTTCCATTGTCCTTCAGAAAACGATCGGACAGATGGAATGGTTGTTTATGGGGGATTTAGAAACAGAAGGTGAGCGCCGGCTCGTTCAACAGGAACGTGCCTTAGAGGAGGTGGACGTTTTAAAAGCAGGTCATCACGGCAGCCGCACGTCAACAACCCCGGATTTTTTAGAAGCTGTCAGCCCGGAAGCTGTGTTAATTAGTGCTGGTCGTAACAACCTGTACGGCCATCCGCATGAGGAAGTCATTGAGCGGCTTGAAATGAATGAAGTGCCTGCATTGCGGACCGATCAGTTAGGGGCGGTTCGCTACACGTTTCAAGAGGGTGTGCCAGGGAAGTTTGAAGCAGCTCGGAGGCAAAAAGAAGTAACAAATTAAAAAAAACTGCCCCGTTGAATACTTAAGGGGCAGCTTTGATTTACCATGTTGCTAAAACAGAAATGGCCGAACCAATGACAAAAATTGTGGCAAAGAAGCCGAAAGAAACAACAAAACCAACGACTGAATCGTTGAAGTCATTGCGTTTACTTTGAACGTCCTTTTCAAATTCGTTATTCATCAGCTGTCCCTCCTTGCTAACCTCTAGTATAAGCGAAGCGGTTGAAAAAATCCATATCGTCAAACAAATTTCATTTCCCCGGGATGCATGTACCGGAGAAAAAAGCCATTCCAAGAGTTAACACAGATAAAGCTGACCTGCATAGGATAAGATAACAAATACACCAACGCCGCTGAACTCAAGGGTTCCTAGGCCTTGTTTTCGGCGTTTAAATAAATGGGAAGCGGCCTTGTGCGTGGCTGCTTTCCTTTGTTTCGCTCTTTTGCCTCAGTGTGTTCTTGCGGTAGAATGAAGAAAAAGAGGGAAAGGGCGTTGGCATATGAGTTACGCCGAATTAAAACGGGAGCTGAAACGAGGAGAAGTTCACCCGCTTTATTTATTATACGGTACAGAAGATTACTTAATCGAAGATGTTTTAGAGGAGATTACAGCTTCGGTCCTTGATGAAGATGAAAAAGATTTTAATTTATCGCGTTATGATATGCGTGAAACACCAGTGGATGCAGCGCTTGATGAAGGAGAGACCCTGCCGTTTTTCGGCGAACGCCGGCTTGTGATTGCACGCAACGCTTCGTTTTTAACGGGGCAAAAAGATACGGAGAAAATTGAACATGATCTTGAGCGCTTAAAAAACTACACGGCTTCGCCCCCGCCGGAAACGGTGATGATTATTACCGCACCGTATGAAAAATTAGATGAACGTAAGAAGGTTGTAAAACAGTTAAAGTCACATGCAGCGGTACTTCAAGCCGCACCGCTTGAAGGCGGGGAGCTCGCAAAGTGGATTGATACGTATGTGAAAGAGAAAAATATAGCAATTGCAGCAGAAGCAAGGCAGCAGCTTGCTGAAAGGTTTGCAAATGATTTAATGCAGTTAGCTTCAGAACTCGATAAACTTTGTTTGTATGCAGGAGACGATGGTACTATTACAAGTGAAGCGGTTGAGCTTTTAGCCCCGAAAACGCTTGAAGATAATGTGTTTCATTTAGTGGACCTCATTGCGAAAGAAAAAGTAAAAGAGGCTTTACAAACAATGTACGACTTGTTAAAGCAAAATGAAGAACCGGTGAAACTGACTGCATTAATCGCCCGTCAGTTTCGGATGATGCTGCAGGCAAAAGAGCTTGGACGCCGCGGTTATTCTGAACAAAAAATCGCCGGGGTTGTGAAAGTTCATCCTTATGCTGTGAAAGTGGCGCGTAAGCAGAGCCAAAACTTTTCAGAAAAAGGACTGCAGGCAATTTTAAAAGAACTTGCAGTACTTGATGAAACATTAAAAACGGGACGTATGGAGAAAGAGCTTGCTCTTGAATTGTTTGTCACTCAAATTCCGCACTTAAAAAAAGAAGCTTGATTCAGACATAAAAAACCGCCCAGGTGCTCAAAGGCACCTGGGCGGTTTTTTTGAAACGTCCTTCGCGAAAGACATTTGCACTGCCGCAGCAGTTACTGGTTAACTTCGTTAAGACGCTGTTGGATGCGGGACTTTTTACGGCTCGCGCGATTCTTGTGAATCATGTTTTTGTCCGCAGCTTTGTCGATTTTCTGCACAGCAAGTGTGAAGATTTCGTTTGCGCCTTCAACGTCATTGTTGTCAACTTTTTTGTCAAACTCTTTGACAGCTGTACGCATCGAAGAACGGAACGCCTGATTTTTCACACGCTGCTCTTCGTTGATACGCACACGCTTTTTAGCAGATTTGATATTAGCCAATGATTTCACCTCCTCGATGAGAAAACGTGCATAACACAACGGAGATTGTACCAAAGAGTGGCGCCGAGTGCAATACAATGCATAGAACAGAATTTTTTGTACACGCTATAAAATAACTGAATGCCAAGGTGGAGGGTGCGTATGTCTGAAAAGAAAAAGCCGGAATTTCGTTATCACTCAGATTTAATGGTGGAAGATGAGTATGTTGAAAAGCAGCAGGAACATGAAGAAAACGAACGGCGCGGCGTACAAATCGAAGAATCAGAAGATGAAGGCATCCACGTGGTACGCGTTGTGATTGATGAAGAAGGTGCTAAAAAAACAGGGCGGGATCCAGGGCGTTATGTCACGTTAGAAGCACAAGGGCTGCGCGGTGGCGATCAAAATTTACAACAAACGTTGTCGCGTGTGTTTGCTCGTTCATTTGTGCAGTTTTTAAACGAACATCATATTTCACCAAATGCCTCATGTTTAGTTGTCGGGCTTGGTAACCGCGAAGTAACCCCGGATGCGCTCGGCCCGAAAACGGTGGATGAACTGCACGTGACCCGTCATTTGTTTAAAGAAGCTCCGGAAACGGTTGAAAAGGGATACCGGCCGGTGAGTGCAATTGCGCCTGGTGTCATGGGTGTGACCGGGGTGGAAACTTCAGATATTATTCATGCACTTGTGAAACAAATTGAGCCGGATGCTGTCATTGCAATTGATGCGCTTGCTTCAAAATCACTCGAGCGGTTGAACACAACGGTGCAGATGTCCGATACAGGCATTCATCCTGGCTCTGGTGTGCAAAATGAACGCAAGCAGCTGAACGAAAAAACGCTCGGGGTCCCGGTGTTTGCGGTTGGCATTCCGACAGTGGTTGATGCTGTTTCAATTACAAGCGATGCGATGGATTATTTGTTAAAGCATTTAGGCCGGGAAAAACAAGAAGGAGATGCACCGGCGAAACGCCTTGCACCTTCTGGTATGACGTTTGGTGAACGGCGGAACCTGGGCTTTGATGACCTGCCCCTCGACGAAGACCGCACCGCCTGGCTCGGCGCAGTAGGTCAGCTGCAGGAAGAAGAAAAACGGCAGTTGATTCAGGAAGTGCTTGCTCCTTTAGGGCACAATTTAATGGTGACGCCAAAAGAAGTTGATACGTTTATGGATGATATGGCGCATATGCTCGCTCAAGGGATGAACGCAGCCTTTCATGAAGCGATCGATGAAAAAAACACTGGCACCTTTACGCATTAAAACGCCAAAATGTAAGTACCTGCGCTCACGGTTCATGAGCGCAGGTTCAGACTCTCGACAAAGTAAAAAACTTAAAATCCACGCACAGATTACTGCTGTGAGGTCCGCGGGCTGCCGTATAAAGAGGTGAAAAATGAATCATGAACGTGACCAGCACTACCGACGGACGCTTTCCCGAGGGTTTGGCTTCAGCTAACTTGTTCGAATTGATTTCTATTCGAACAAGTGGATCTTCAGCCTGCGCTTAAACCTCCGGGAGTCGCCGTCTTTCGTTTCGGTCACTTGTCAATTTAAAGATCAGCAAGCATTTCCAATGTATGTGGTTCGCTTGATCACTCATGAACCGTCATTATGAAATTGATTCATGTAGATGTTGCTTGATCAAAAAGGCCTCTACAATTCATGACCATGAAATTAAACAAGGCTGACAAGCATCGGCGGCGACGTCTACGCAGAATAACGAGCTGAAAAGCGACGTCAGCCCCCGCTTTTATATAAAGTTTGCCTGCACGCTAACCTGCGCTCACGGTTCATGAGCGCAGGTTTTTTGTTCTGTTTTCGCTTAGAAGGGCATAGGCTTGGACAAGAAGGGGGTGGAACCGTGGAGAAGCAGAGATCATGGCAAGGTGTGACTGTGCATTATTCTGTCGTTAAGCAGTGGCTGTTCACAGCAGGGTGCAGCTGTTTTTTTATTTTTCTACTCATTGCAGTGCTCACGTCATTTGATCATAACCGCCATTTATCTTCCTCTTTACTTCATGAATGGACAAACGAAATGCAGGTGGACATGCTTGCATCGTGGTACGGCTTAGAAAACCGATATATGCAGGAGGAAATGCCGGAGGTTGCGCTTCCTTCCCCGGCCCATTCCATGTTCCAGCTTGTAACCACGGTCAATGTAAATGACCCGCGTACGTTTCTCGGTAATGAAATCCCCGGGTTTGTTTTATATGACGGACGAATTGCTGTAGCCGGGGAAGGCACAGATATTACAAATATGACCGTAGAATCAGCTCCGCCTATGGAAGAATTAATGAAAGAACGAGAAGCTGTTGCAGATGAGCAAGAGAGTGAAGGTGAAGAAGAAAAGGAAGTCACTTCTCCCTCTGAAGATCCGATCGCTCATATCATTCACTCACACAGTCGTGAATCCTTCTTCCCTGAGCTTGAAGAAGGGGCGAATGTTGCGTTTCATGCTGAACAAAACATAACCCTTGTCGGCGAGCGGTTAGGTCAGCGCCTTGAAGAGCTCGGGATTGGATCAGAGGTAGACAAAGCTGATATTGAACAAAAACTCCAGGACAGGGGCTTGGATTTTGCAGATTCTTATGATGTGTCGCGGCCGTTGGTGGAGGAAGCGAAAGAAGAATCGGATACGCTCGAAATGTTTTTTGATGTCCATCGTGACTCCCAGCCCCGTGATGTTACGACAGTTACGATCAATGGTGAGGTCTATGCACGTACATTCTTTGTGATTGGTGAAAATCATGCAGATTATGAAAAGAATCTAGCGATGGCTGAAGAGCTTCATCACATTCTTGAAGATACACACCCAGGTTTGAGCCGCGGGGTTATTGTGAAAGGTGGGCGTGGGTCCAATGGACGCTATAATCAAGATTTATCACCGCAGTCGGTTTTAATTGAGATCGGCGGTGTAGAAAATACGTTAGAAGAAGCTTATCGTTCAGCAGATGTGATGGCCGAGGCGATTCATACGTACTACAAGGAGGATGATTAAATGCTTAAACGGTTATTTGTCGTTGCAGCTGCAGTTTTAGCTGGTGTTGTGATTGGCCATCATTACGCTTATGAGCAAATCGAGAATGTGCTGCAGCTTCACCCTGATGGAACGCCGGCAGAAATCGAACAAATCGAAGAAGTGCCAGCTGATGATACGAAGATGCCGGAAGTAAGGCAGGATTTATATGAGAAGCAAGGGGAAGCAGCTGAAAAAGACCGGGGCAATTTATTCAGCGATCTTGGCAGACTGCTCGGCTCTACAAGCCAATAAGCCTGCCTTTCATTGCCGAATGCTGGTGTGGTTGGTATAATGAACGATAGTTTCGTTGCTCTTGGAACGCTAGTGTTCGTTCTTTCAGCGAAAAAGAACCCACACAAAGAGCAGGAGGATATAGTTATGAGTTCTGAAGATAAGCACCAAAGGCAGGAGCGCATCCGCAACTTTGCGATTATCGCGCATATTGACCACGGCAAATCAACCCTTGCCGACCGAATTTTAGAGCATACCAAAACTGTTAGTGAACGTGATCTGCAGGAGCAGACCCTTGATGCGATGGACCTTGAGCGTGAGCGCGGTATTACAATTAAACTGAATTCGGCGCAGTTGAAATACGAAGCTGCCGACGGTGAAGAATACACTTTCCATTTAATTGATACCCCGGGGCACGTCGATTTTTCTTATGAAGTATCACGCAGCCTGGCAGCTTGTGAAGGTGCACTTTTAATTGTCGATGCTTCGCAAGGTATTGAAGCACAAACGCTTGCAAACGTTTTTCTTGCTTTAGAACACGACTTAGAAATCATTCCGGTGATTAACAAGATTGATCTACCGAGTGCAGAACCAGAGCGGATTAAAAAAGAAATCGAAGATGTGATCGGCCTGGATACATCTGAAACCATTTTAGCCTCTGCAAAAGATGGCACCGGGACAGAAGAAATCTTAGAACACATTGTTAAGCGGGTTCCTGCGCCGCAGGGAAATGTAAATGAACCCCTCGAGGCATTGATCTTTGACTCCCTTTACGATTCCTACCGCGGTGTGATCGCTTATGTCCGGATTGTCCAAGGAACGATTAAAAAAGGTGAAAAAATCCGGATGATGCAGACGGAAAAAGAATTTGAAGTAAGTGAAGTCGGCGTGTTTAAGCCAAATCCGGTTTCCGCTGATGAGCTTAGTGTAGGTGATGTCGGGTTTATTACTGCTTCAATTAAAAATGTAGGCGACTCCCGTGTAGGTGATACGGTTACGCATGCAAACGCACCTGCTCCAGCGCCGCTTCCTGGTTATCAACGAATGAAACCGATGGTCTTCTGCGGGGTTTATCCAGTTGACCCTAACCAATACACAGGTCTTCGCGATGCGCTGGAGCGTCTCGAGCTTAACGACAGCTCCCTTGAGTTTGAAGCAGAAGTTTCACAAGCGCTTGGCTTCGGTTTCCGTTGCGGCTTCCTCGGGCTTTTGCATATGGAGATCATTCAAGAGCGTATTGAACGTGAATACGGAATTGAATTAATTACGACAGCGCCAAGTGTGATTTACAACGTTTACTTAAACGACGGTGAAGTCATTGAAATTCATAACCCGTCCAACATGCCTGACCAGCAACAGGTGATGGCGGTTGAGGAGCCATTCGTTAAAGCGAATGTGATGGTCCCTAACGATTTTGTTGGTCCGGTAATGGAAATTTGCCAGGCAAAACGCGGCGAATTTCAAGATATGAAATACCTTGATGAAAACCGGGTCAACATTGTATATGACCTGCCGCTTACAGAAATTGTTTACGATTTCTTCGATCAGTTGAAGTCAAATACGCGCGGTTATGCTTCCTTTGATTATGAGTTGATGGGCTATAAAGAATCAAAACTTGTAAAAATGGATATTTTATTGAACGGCGAACAAGTAGATGCGCTTTCAGTGATTGTTCACCGGGATATGGCATATTACCGTGGCAAGGCGATTGTAGAAAAGTTAAAAGAACTGATTCCTCGCCAGCAGTTTGAGGTGCCGGTACAGGCAAGTATAGGTAACAAAGTGATTGCCCGCTCCACCATTAAGGCGATCCGTAAAAACGTATTGTCGAAATGTTACGGCGGCGACGTATCCCGTAAGCGTAAACTTCTAGAGAAACAGAAGGAAGGTAAGCGCCGGATGAAAAACGTCGGTAAAGTTGAAGTACCGCAGGAAGCATTCATGTCTGTGTTACAAATGGATGCCAATAAAGAAGATTCGTAAGTAAGACCGGTAAAAGCGCGGCAGCCTTATCAGGCGGCGCTTTTTTCTGTGATGATTGAAAAGGAGGCATTTTTATGGCTCGTTCCCTTTATATCCATATTCCGTTTTGCAGTTATATTTGTTATTACTGTGACTTCAATAAATTTTTCATTGAGAATCAACCGGTAGATGCTTATATTGATGCACTTGAGCAGGAGCTTACTTGGCGCTTTGCTGGTGAAACAGCGCCGCTTGAAACCATTTATATCGGCGGCGGTACTCCATCTGCAGTCACCACAGCACAACTTGGGCGGATTTTGCAGGCGGTACATGTTAAGACGCCAGGGGTTTCGCCAGGCGCTGAATTCACTGTAGAAATGAACCCTGATGATGCTGACGATGATAAGCTCCACACGCTTTTCAATCATGGTGTGAACCGCCTAAGCATCGGTGTACAAACATTTGATGATAAATTAATTCAAAAAATTGGACGTGGTCACACAGCAAGTGATGCCAAAAATGCAGTTCATCGTGCGAAGGCTTTTAACTTTTCTAACATCTCTATTGACTTAATGCTCGGGCTTCCGGAACAAACCATGAGCTCTTGGCATGATACGCTGCAAACTGCCGCAGCGCTTGATGTGAGCCACATTTCTGCTTACGCGTTAAAGATTGAAGAAAAAACGAGGTTTTATAACTGGTGGCGGGCGGGTAAACTTCCGACCGTGACCGAAGATGAGGCAGCAGACATGTATGAAGCTATGGAACGGGTGTTAGCGGATGCAGGATTTCATCAATATGAAATCTCAAACTTTGCAAAAGACGGACAAGCAAGCCGTCATAATCAAGTGTATTGGCACAATGAAAGCTACGTGGCTGCTGGTGCCGGCGCACACGGATATCTCCAAGGCGCCAGGTATGAAAATATTCAGCCGGTCCCGCATTACATTAGCGCAATTGAAAATGGCGAACTTCCGGAACGACAGCGGCATCAACTTTCCCGCCGCGAGCAAATGGAAGAAGAAATGTTTCTCGGCTTGCGGATGAATGAAGGGATGCCGCTTGTGCGGTTTGAACAAAAATACGGTGAAACAGTGGCTGATGCATTTCCAGGCGCTTTAGAGGAGCTTACTGCCAAAGGGTGGCTCACGGTGGAAAACGGCTGGGTTGCACTTACTGAAGAAGGTCGCTTGCTTGGAAATGAAGTGTTTGTCCGGTTCCTTGAAAACGAAAATAAATTTTAGGTGATTGAAAAGGCTTGGTGCAATGTTCTTAAGCCGTTACCCACACTTAGTATGATATTCCAGCAGGCTGTATGTATTTTTATCACCTCATTGACAAACATAAATCCGTTTGATAACGTATCAATAGATTTAGCACTCGGTTAAATTGAGTGCTAATAGAGGTGATGCTTTGATGTTAACGAAACGTCAGCTTTTTATTTTGGAAGCCATCATTGACGGGTATACAAAAACGGCAGAAGCTGTCGGCTCTAGAAGCATTTCAAAGCGTGAGGATGTTTCCTACAGTCCTGCAACTGTGCGAAATGAAATGGCCGACCTAGAAACGCTCGGCTTTTTGGAGAAGCCGCATAGTTCATCAGGGCGTATTCCTTCAAATAAGGGATATCGCTATTATGTCGACCATCTGCTCTTGCCGCGGCGGGTATCAGAAAGTGATATTGTCGATATCCGGCAGTTGTTTGCAGATCGGATCACAGAAACTGAAGATGTGATTCGTAAGTCGGCAGAAGTTTTATCGGATTTAACGAGCTACATTTCAGTAGCGCTTGGTCCGGATGCGTTTAATACGAAATTGAAGCATCTGCAAATTGTTCCTCTGTATGAAAGTACGGCCGTTGCGGTGCTCGTTACCGATACAGGCAGCGTAGAGCACCGGCAGATTACTTTGCCGGAAGGACTTGAAGCGCAAGAACTTGAAAAGGTTGTCCGCATTTTAAATGACCGGCTTCAAGGTGTTCCATTAATTGAGTTAAATAAGGCGCTTTATCAAGAAGTGGCTTCTGTTATGGAGCAGCACTTATCTCAACATATGGATGTGATGCACAGTTTAGAAAATGCGCTGCACACGGACAAATCCGAAAAAGTTTATTACGGCGGTAAGACGAACCTGCTTTCACAGCCGGAATTTAAAGATGTAGATAAAGTTCGCTCGCTGCTTGAGCTGCTTGAAAAAGATGAGCAGATGCATCAGCTGATGGTCCCGACGCAAAGTGGAATCACTGTGAAAATTGGTGAAGAAAATGACATCGAAGCTTTCGAAGATGTCAGTATGATTACGGCAACGTATCAAATTGGCGGCAAGCCGGTAGGCACGATCGGCATTCTCGGTCCGACACGGATGGAATATTCAAGAGTTATCGGCTTGCTTCAATATTTAACCCACGACTTAACGAAAATGTTGACATCCTGGCACCACCGGGAGTAAAACTTCCGAGTGCGGGACAATCCCGCCTTGTTTGAGGACATTTGGAGGTGAACGCTGTGGCTAAACACGAGCGTACAGACGAAGAATTGATGGATGAACAAGAAGTAGAAGAAACAAAAGCTGATGCTGAAGAAGAAGCTTCTGAAGACGCAGATGAAGCGGTGACAGAAGAAGAGAAGCTGCAGGAAGAAATCGAGCGCTGGAAAAGCTACACAGCGCGCGTGCAGGCGGATTATGACAACTTTAAGCGTCGCAGCCGCGAAGAAAAGGAAGCAGCTGCAAAGTACCGGGCGCAGCCGCTTGCAGAATCTTTACTTCCGGTGCTTGACAACTTTGAGCGTGCCATGCAGACCGCCCCGGAAAGTGAAGAGGTACAAAACTTCACCCAGGGCATGGATATGGTATATAAGCAGCTGAAAGAAGCGCTTGCCAACGAAGGTGTCGAAGAAATTGAAGCAGAAGGCTATCAATTTGACCCGGAAGTACATCAAGCTGTAATGCAGGTTGATGAGGAAGGTCATGACTCTAACGAAGTTGTCGAAGTGATGCAGAAAGGTTACCTTTTGAAAGACCGTGTCATCCGACCGGCGATGGTGAAAGTGAACCAGTAGGTCGTTAACGCGAGACTAGTATTAGAAAAAGAAACATTGAGGAACTACTTTGGACAGGAGGAATTATTCATGAGTAAAGTAATTGGTATTGATTTAGGTACAACAAATTCTTGTGTTGCAGTGATGGAAGGCGGCGAAGCTACCGTTATTCCAAACCCGGAAGGTAACCGTACATCGCCATCTGTTGTTGCGTTTAAAGACGGTGAGCGCCAGGTGGGTGAAGTTGCAAAGCGTCAGGCGATTACAAACCCAAACACAGTACAGTCCATTAAGCGTCATATGGGTGAAGACTATAAAGTAACAATTGATGATAAAGAATACACACCACAGGAAATCTCTGCGATTATTCTGCAGAAGCTGAAGTCTGATGCAGAAGCATATCTTGGCGAAGAAGTATCCAAAGCGGTTATTACTGTACCGGCATACTTCAACGACTCCCAGCGTCAAGCAACAAAAGACGCGGGTCGCATTGCAGGTCTAGAAGTTGAGCGTATCGTTAACGAGCCAACAGCAGCTTCTCTTGCGTACGGCTTTGATCAAGAAGATGACCAGACAATTCTCGTTTATGACCTTGGTGGCGGTACATTTGACGTATCGATCCTTGAGCTCGGCGATGGTTTCTTTGAAGTAAAAGCAACGTCTGGTAACAATGAGCTTGGCGGCGATGACTTTGACCAAGTGATCATCGACCATCTTGTGAAAGAGTTCAAACAAGAGCAAGGCATTGACCTTTCCCAGGACAACATGGCGATGCAGCGTTTGAAAGACGCAGCGGAAAAAGCGAAAAAAGACTTGTCCGGTGTCGCACAGACGCAAATTTCCCTGCCATTTATTACAGCAGACGGCTCAGGGCCTAAGCATATGGAAACAACGTTGACACGTGCAAAGTTTGAAGAGCTTTCCGATCATCTTGTTGAGAAAACGATGGAGCCAACACGCCGTGCGATGAAGGACGCGGGTGTAAGCGCTGGTGAAATTGATAAAGTTATTCTTGTCGGCGGTTCTACGCGTATTCCGGCGGTACAGGAAGGCATCAAAAACTCAACAGGAAAAGATCCGCACAAAGGTGTAAACCCGGACGAAGTTGTAGCACTTGGTGCCGCTGTTCAGGCTGGCGTACTTGCCGGCGACGTTAAAGACGTTGTACTGCTTGACGTTACACCGCTTTCTCTTGGTATTGAAACCATGGGCGGGGTCATGACAAAGTTGATCGAGCGTAACACGACGATTCCAACGAGCGAATCCCAGGTGTTCTCCACGGCTGCAGATAATCAACAGTCCGTTGATATCCACGTGCTCCAAGGTGAACGTGAAATGGCATCTGACAACAAGACGCTCGGCCGTTTCCAGTTGAGTGATATTCCACCGGCACCACGCGGCGTACCACAGATTGAAGTTACGTTTGATATCGACGCAAACGGTATTGTAAACGTACGTGCGAAAGACCGCGGTACAAATAAAGAGCAGTCGATCACCATCACTTCTTCTTCCGGCTTGAGTGAAGATGAAATCGAACAGATGGTACAAGACGCTGAAGAAAACGCTGAAGCGGATAAGCAGCGCCGTGAAGAAGTTGAACTGCGCAACGAAGCAGACCAGCTCGTATTTACAACGGAGAAAACGTTGAATGATCTCGGCGAAAGCGTTGAGCAGGCTGAGAAAGATAAAGCTGAAGCTGTCAAAGATGAGCTGAAGCAGGCGCTTGAAGGCGAAGATATTGAAGCAATCCGCACGAAGAAAGATGAGCTGCAGGAAATTGTGCAGGGCTTGTCGCAAAAGCTTTATGAGCAGGCAGCACAGCAGGCAGAAGCGGAGCAAGGAGCAGAAGGCGGCGCTGAAGAAGACGTTGTTGATGCAGATTATGAAGAAGTAAACGATGATAACAATAAGCAGTAAAACACTGCCCGTTTAAAAAAGTCAAAGTCAGGTCTTCTTGACTTTGACTTTTTTTGGGTGGACGCTGTGTGTAAGTGAATTGCCGCAGGCGGACACAACATGTTAAGATAGTCGTTATGTATTAGCCAATTGGGAGTGAGAAGGGCATGAGCAACAAAGATTTATATGAAGTGCTTGGCGTAAGCCAGGATGCTTCCGATGAAGAAATCAAGAAAGCTTATAAAAAACTCGCCCGTAAGTACCATCCGGATGTAAATAGTGAAGATGGGGCGGAAGAAAAATTTAAAGAAGTCAAAGATGCGTATGATACGTTAAGCGACTCGCAAAAGCGTGCGAACTACGACCGCTTTGGCACAGCAGACCCTGGTGCACAAGGCGGTTTTGGCGGCGGAGGCGCTGGTGACTTCGGCGGCTTCGGCGATATTTTTGATATGTTCTTTGGTGGAGGTGGCCGCCGGGATCCAAATGCGCCGCGCCAAGGTGCAGATCTGCAGTACACGATGGACCTTACGTTTAAAGAAGCTGCCTTTGGTAAAGAAACTGAAATTGAGATTCCGCGTGAAGAAAACTGCGGTACGTGCGGAGGCGACGGTGCCAAGCCGGGTACAAGTCCGGAAACTTGTACGCGCTGCGGTGGTAGTGGTCAGCTGAACGTTGAACAGAACACGCCATTTGGCCGGGTTGTGAACCGCCGCGTCTGTGACAGCTGTCAAGGGGCAGGTCAGACGGTGAAAGATAAGTGTTCCAATTGCCATGGCCGCGGAAAAGTTTCCCGTACACAGAAGTTGTCTGTAAAAGTGCCGGCAGGTGTGGATCACGGTCAGAAGCTTCGTATGCCGCAGGAAGGTGAAGCTGGTGCAAACGGCGGGCCATCAGGCGACTTGTTTATCATTTTTAACGTACAGCCACACGAATTCTTTGAACGCGATGGTGATGATATTCACTGTGAACTGCCGCTGACATTCGCCCAAGCTGCACTTGGAGATGAAGTTGAAGTGCCGACACTGAATGGTAAAGTGAAACTTACCATTCCAGCGGGCACACAAACCGGTAAAAGTTTCCGACTCCGCGACAAAGGCATTCCGAATGTTCACGGCCGCGGACAAGGAGATCAATTTGTACAGGTGCGTGTTGTAACGCCGACAAACCTTGATGAAGAGCAGAAGCAGATGCTTCGTGACTTAGCAGAAAAAGGTGGCGAAGATGAAGTTGATGAACAAAGCAACAGCATTTTCGCTAAAATGAAGCGGGCTTTTAAAGGCAACAGCTAACAAAACCAGTGACCAATGGCTTTCGCCTGTTCGCAGGTGAAGGCCATTGTTTTATGAAGTTTGCCTCGGTATAATGCAGGGGAGTTGTACATAGCAATGCGAAATTTTACGGAAGGGAAGCGGTTGCCTTTGGTATGGGTTGAATTTGCAATCGAAACAACACAGTCGGCAGTCGAGCCGATCTCAAACATTTTGCATGAAGCCGGAGCGAGCGGTGTTGTCATTGAAGACGCCGCTGACTTTCAAGCAAATGAGAAAAGCACAGAAGATGAAGTTTATGAATTTAAGCCGGAAGACTACCCTGCTGAAGGTGTTCGGGTAAAAGCCTACTTTCCGGAAAATGAAACTGTTAAAACCGTGGTTGAAAACGTAAAGACAAGCATTAATGAATTACCGCGTTATGATGTGGAGCTGGGCGCCAATAAGATCACTTTAGCTAAAGTAGAGGAAGAAGACTGGGCCCATGCGTGGAAAAAGTATTACAAGCCTGTTGTTGTATCAGATACCATGACAATTGTGCCAAGCTGGGAAGTGTACGAGCCGCGAAATACTCATGAACAAGTGATTGAGCTTGACCCGGGAATGGCCTTTGGTACCGGCACACACCCATCAACGGTGCTGTCGCTGCAGTTAATGGAACAATACGTTACAAAAAATGATGAAGTCATTGATATTGGCACAGGGTCTGGGATTTTAAGCATCGCTGCTGCAAAACTTGGAGCAAAGCAGGTTACCGCACTTGATGTGGATGAGGTTGCAGTTTATTCAGCTTGTGAAAATATTCGGTTAAACGACGTGAATGAGCAGATTACTGTACAGCAGAATGATTTACTTGAGGCTGTTGGCACTCAAGAAGCGGATGTCGTAGTAGCGAACCTGCTTGCAGATATCATTCTTCGCTTAACCCCGGATGTGCACCGGGTGATCCGCCCAGGCGGGTGCTTCATTTCGGCCGGAATTATTGGGCGCCGCAAGCAGGATGTGATTGACGCATTTGAGCGCGAAGGGTTTCAAGTGCTTCGTACAGCAGAGGTTGAAGACTGGGTGGCGATTGCTGTACAAGCACCAGAAGCATAGCAGAAAGGCAGGCGGTCTTCATGCAGCGCTATTTTGTTACGCCGGAACAATTTGAGGCGGATCAAGTGTTCATCACAGGTGACGATGCTAAGCATATTTCAAAAGTGATGCGCCTCGGTGAAGGGGATGCAATTATTGCCCTTGATCATCATGGTTTTCAAGGTGTATATCAAATCACAGCCGTTTCTTCTTCAGAAGTTACAGGCCAGCTTAAAGAAACGCTCGCAAGTGAAGCTGAACTGCCGGTGAAGGTGACGATCGGCCAAGGGCTTGCAAAAAAAGATAAGCTTGAAACGGTGATTCAAAAAAGTACGGAACTTGGTGCGTTTGCAATTCAGCCTTTCCGTGCCGATCACTCTGTCGTAAAATGGGATGAGAGCAAGGCGGATAAGAAACTCGAACGCTTTGAAAAAATTGCAAAAGAAGCAGCTGAACAGGCCGAACGGAGCATCATTCCTGATATTTACCCTGTTCAAGACTTCAACGAGCTGATCGCTTCTGCTGAAAGCTTTGACAGCTGCTTTTTCGTCTACGAACAAACTGGACGAAAAGGTGAGCATAACACCCTTCACGAAGCGATGCAGCATATACCATCTGGTGGAACACTGTTCGTTGCTGTCGGTCCTGAAGGCGGCTTCAGTGAAAGTGAGGCAGAAGCTGCAATCGCTGCCGGTTTTCACCCAGTGAGCGCAGGTCCGCGGATTCTACGAACTGAAACCGCTCCGCTTTATATTCTCTCGGCGGTCAGCTACTATTTTGAAAGTATGAGGTGAGTTGAAATGGCGACAGTTGCCTTTCACACGCTCGGTTGCAAAGTTAACCATTACGAAACAGAAGCTATTTGGCAGCTTTTTAAAGAAGCAGGTTATGATCAAACCGATTTTGATCAAACATCTGATGTTTATGTGATTAATACGTGCACAGTGACAAATACCGGAGATAAAAAAAGCCGTCAGGTGATCCGCCGGGCCATTCGTAAAAATCCGGATGCTGTTGTTTGTGTCACCGGCTGTTATGCCCAAACATCACCGGCAGAAGTCATGGAGATTCCGGGTGTTGATATTGTCGTTGGCACCCAGGACCGTTCAAAAATGCTTGGCTACATCGAACAATTTCAAAAAGAACGTCAGCCGATCAACGGGGTTGGCAATATCATGAAAAATCGCGTGTATGAAGAGTTGGACGTGCCGGACTTTTCCAACCGGACGCGGGCTTCGCTTAAAATTCAAGAAGGCTGCAACAACTTTTGCACGTTTTGCATCATACCGTGGGCCCGTGGTCTGCTCAGGTCGCGGCAGCCGGATGAAGTGCTGGCCCAGGCAAAGCAGCTCGTTGAAGCCGGATACAAAGAAATCGTATTAACCGGCATTCATACCGGGGGCTATGGTGAGGACTTTAAATCTTACAATTTTGCTGCGCTCCTTCATGACCTTGAACAGGTGGAAGGCTTAAAGCGTATCCGCATTTCTTCAATTGAGGCAAGCCAGATCACAGAAGAAGTCATCGCTGCCATTGATGCGTCAGAAAAGATTGTGAACCATTTACACGTACCGCTGCAAAGTGGTTCAGATTCGGTCTTAAAACGGATGCGTCGTAAATATACAACAGCGTTTTATCAAGAGCGCCTCACCCGCTTAAAAGAAGCGCTGCCGGGCCTTGCTGTCACCACAGATGTAATTGTTGGCTTTCCGGGAGAAACAGCAGAAGAGTTTCAAGAAACTTATCAATTCATTCAGTCGATCGGTTACAGCGAACTGCACGTCTTTCCGTACTCAAAACGAACAGGTACGCCAGCTGCACGTATGGAAGATCAAGTAGATTCTAATACGAAAAATGAGCGGGTCCATGCTTTGATTGAGCTCTCCAATCAATTGGCGAAAGTTTATGCTTCACGCCATGAAGGTAATATTTTAGAAGTGATTCCCGAAGAAGCGCATGAAGATGGGACGTTAACGGGGTATGCCGGCAACTATTTAAAGGTATCTTTTGAAGGTGGCACACCGCTGATCGGAGAGCGGGTGTACGTTCGTCTAGAGCAGGCGGGCTATCCAGTGAACGAAGGTACGTTTGTCCAAATTGTTGAAGAAGACGTCTCAACAACAGCAGCACATGTATAAATATTTTAAAGATCAGAAAGGATGTTTCAAATGAGCAGTACGATTGCAAAGACCATTGATCACACTTTACTTAAGCCGGAAGCGACAACAGCTGATGTTGTAAAACTTGCAGAAGAAGCGAAAATGCATGAGTTTGCTTCGGTATGTGTTAACCCTATTATGGCAGATACAGCGCTTGAAAAACTCGAGGGCACAGACGTTATGGTTTGTGCTGTTGTTGGATTTCCTCTTGGAGCGACAACAACAAAAATGAAACAGGAAGAAACGAAAGAACTTGTCGCTAAAGGTGTAGAAGAGATTGATATGGTCCTTTCCATCGGTTGTTTAAAAGAAGGCAGCGATGATTATGTAAGAACAGATATTCAAACCGTAGTTGATGAAGCACGTGCCGGCGGCGCGATTACGAAAGTGATTATTGAAACAGCACTTCTTACAGACGAAGAAAAAAAGCGGGCTTGCCGTCTGTCGCTTGAAGCAGGTGCAGAGTTTGTGAAAACGTCTACAGGATTTGCCGGTGGCGGAGCTACTGTAGAGGATGTACGCTTAATGAAAGAAGCTGTCGGTGAACAGGCTGAAGTAAAAGCAAGCGGTGGGATCCGTGACACGCAGACAGCGCTTGCCATGCTTGAAGCTGGTGCGGATCGGATCGGCGCCAGCGCGAGTGTTGCAATAGCTGCCGGCGCTGAATCGTAAAGAATTAGCCGCATGTTGCCTATTGCACTCCAGTGCGATATCGTTTATAATCAAAGGAAATGACACTTCCTGCATAGAACTTGAAGGTCATGAGTGAACGGTTTTATTGGAGGGAGGGATTCATCATGTCTGAAACGCGGATCCGCAATAACGAATCCATTGATGCAGCGCTTCGCCGTTTTAAGAAAGACCTTTCGAAAGAAGGGAAAATGGCAGAAGTTAAAAAGCGTAAACACTACGAAAAGCCAAGTGTTAAGCGTAAGAAAAAATCTGAAGCTGCTCGCAAACGTAAATTCTAAAAATGCCGCTATATGGCGTGAAGATATTGCAGCTGTACCGGTGCCCGGACGAGCAGCTTTCGCAGGATGAATCCCCCTGTTGTGCAGGCGCAGGTTGATTCTTTCAACGGCGTTAAGCAGTAACGTTGGGACGAAGTTTGCAAACTGTTATGTGTAAAACGACAGGCCGGTGCGTTACAGGCTGTATCTTCATAAGATGCGCAAAAGCCCTCATGAGTTGAATCATGGGGGTTTTTGTCGCTTCTTCGGTTTGTTTTGCTTGTTCAAGGAAGAAAACTTTGATTAAATAAAAGTACGAAATGATGCAGAAGAACAGGAGGTGAAGTTTTTGAGAGCTTCGCTTACACAACTGTTAAGTATATTAGCTGTCGTTTTAGGAGCAACAACGCTTTTGCTTTCAGCGTGGTCAAATGACGGGAAAGCAGAGGCGGAAACATCAGTGCATTTTATTCCGGTAGAACAGGCGGTAGAACGAGGACTTGAAGCTTTCCTTGACCGCTCAATGTCTCAAGCGGTTGACGACGGGGCGGATTTAATCGTTCTTGAAATTGATACCCCTGGCGGTGCTGTTGATGCAGCGAACAATATTTCTGATATTGTCCGAGGTGCTGATGTGCCGGTAACAGCGTATGTGACCGGTGAAGCGATGTCAGCTGGGGCGTATATTGCGTTGAATGCTGATCATATTGCGATGCAGCCGGGTACAACCATGGGTGCAGCGCAAGTTGTGGACGGTTCTGGCACGGCAGCTGAAGATAAAGCACAGTCTGCCTGGGAAGGTAATATGCAGGGAGCTGCTGAACGCAATGACCGTGATCCACAATATGCCCTAGCAATGACAAACCCGGACCTTGAAATTGAAGAACTCGGCGTAGGTGAAGGTGAATTATTAACCTTAACAGCAGCTCAAGCAGAAAGTGTCGGCTATGCTGAAGAAGTCGTAGAAGACCGGGAATCGCTTTTAGCCGCATATGATTTGGATTCGGCTGAAATTGTAGAGGCTGAGGTCAGCTTTGCAGAACAGCTGGCCCGCTGGGTGACACATCCAGCGGTTATTCCAATTTTATTGTCTGCAGGAGCGATTGGTTTAATGATTGAGTTTTTCTCTCCAGGGTTTGGTCTGCCGGGACTGCTCGGTCTCTCATCACTCGGACTTTTCTTCTTCGGACATTTATTTGCCGGTTTTGCCGGGTATGAAACGCTCATTTTATTCGGAATCGGAGCGGTATTGTTAGCCATTGAGATTTTTGTACCTGGTTTTGGTATCTTCGGCATTCTCGGCCTGGGCGCAATTGTTTCGAGCATGTTAATGGCTTCGTATTCAACAGCTTATATGCTTGTAGCTTTATTGATTGCGTTCGGGCTTGCCTTAATTACCGCGATTGTTTTGTTTAAATACTTTGGACAGCGTGGACCAATGAAAAAAATGGTACTTCATGAAGAAGCAACAGCTGAAGAAGGTTATATTTCCAATGAAAGCCGGACCGATTTAGTAGATGAAATCGGAAAGACGCTGACACCGCTTAGTCCGGCTGGTTCAATGCTGCTTCAAGATGAGCGCCTTGACGTTGTATCCGAAGGAGGATATATTGAACAAGGGCGTAATGTTCGGGTTGTTAAAGCATCAGGACATCGGATTGTCGTCCGTGAAGTCGAAGAAACGACTTAATTATTTATAGGGAGGTTTCGCATTGGAAGGACTACCATTTGATCTGACGTTAGTGATCGTACTTGCGATCGTCATTATTCTTCTTTCCGTGTTGTTTACGTTTGTTCCGGTGATGCTTTGGATTTCTGCCTTGGCTGCCGGCGTAAAGTTAGGTATCTTTCAGCTTGTGGGAATGCGCTTTCGCCGCGTTATTCCGGCCCGCGTTGTAAACCCGCAGATTAAGGCGGTAAAAGCAGGGCTTGAAATTGAAACAAATAAACTTGAAGGTCACTACCTTGCAGGTGGTAATGTAGACCGGGTAGTTAACGCATTGATTGCAGCGCAGCGTGCAAACATTGATTTGACGTTTGAGCGTTGTGCAGCGATTGATCTTGCCGGCCGTGATGTACTAGAAGCGGTGCAGATGAGCGTTAACCCGAAAGTGATTGAAACACCATTTATCGCCGGTGTGGCAATGGATGGTATTGAAGTGAAAGCAAAGGCCCGTATCACGGTGCGCGCCAACATTGACCGCCTTGTAGGTGGTGCAGGTGAAGAAACGATCATCGCCCGTGTTGGTGAAGGCATTGTTTCTACAATTGGTTCATCTAATCATCACAAAGACGTACTTGAAAATCCGGATATGATCTCTCAAACGGTATTGTCAAAAGGTTTGGATTCCGGGACAGCCTTTGAAATACTTTCAATCGATATTGCAGATATCGACATTGGTAAAAACATCGGTGCAGAACTGCAGACGGATCAAGCTGATGCAGATAAGAAGATTGCTCAGGCAAAAGCCGAAGAGCGACGGGCGATGGCTGTGGCTCAGGAGCAGGAAATGAAAGCGCGCGTCGAAGAAATGCGTGCCAAAGTTGTTGAAGCTGAAGCTGAAGTACCAATGGCAATGGCCGAAGCACTTAAATCCGGTAACCTTGGCGTGATGGATTACATGAACATGAAAAACGTCATGGCAGACACGGATATGAGAGAGTCGATTGGTAAAGCAACTGGTGATAATGAAGAAGAGCATCATGATGATGATCATAAGTCGGGCGGATCCCGCAACTACTAATATTGCACGGCTGAACGACGCACCCGTGGGAAGAAAGGGTGAACCTGAATGGAAGATTTGTTTCAGCTGCTGTTAGCGAACTTTTTCTGGGTGATCTTGTTAATTGCCGGGCTTATGAGCCTGTTCCGCCGTCAAGGGGGGCAACAACAGGAGCAAGGCCGGGGTCAAAGTCGTCCTTCTTCCGGCGGCGGCCAGCGTGGTGCGCCTCGAGACTGGCGTGAAGTCTTTCAAGAAGAAGCAAGCGATGAGGCGCCGCCGACGAGGCGCGTTCCTGATGCCAGCCGGTCACAGCGTGACGAAAGCGATGAACCTGTGATTCAATCGGAAAAGTTCGATGAATACAGTAAACAGATGGAAGATTTACAGCGAAAACGTGAGCAGGCCGAAGAGCGGTTAAACGAAGCAGCAGGCGATGTTGCAAATTCAGCCGTCGGCCAGGAAGTTAAGCGCCGCGTATCGAACGCAAAGTTAAATTTAGAGACAGAGCATTTAACAAAAGATGAGGCGATGAAAGCATTCGTTTGGTCTGAAGTCTTTGGACCCCCGCGTGCGAAGCGACCACATCAAACTGAAGGGCTGCATCGCAGCCATAAAAATCAGTAAATGTATGCTGGTAGAAAAGCCTGTTACGACCGACTAAGTCGTAACAGGCTTTTCTTTATGCTCATAGCCTGCAATTTTCATACATACAATGCTTGCAGAGCGAGGGGAGGGAGCCGGCTTGAAAAAGAAACGTATTAAACAATGGATGGCTTCAAAACTTGATCTGCCGGCGGATGTCCTTTTAGATGTCCCGCGTGTCACGATGATCGGTCAGTTTGAATGCCGCCTGGATCAACATCTAGGAATTCGCCAGTATCATCCGGACCTCCTTATCGTTAATACAGCTTATGGCTTACTTGCAATCAATGGCGAAGGGCTTGAAATTGTGAAAATTTCAGGTACAACCATGGTCATTCAAGGGAGTATTCACTCTATGGCTTATACAGAGGAGCGGAAGCCAACGTGAAACGTTCATTCAATATGAGACAAGGGCAGGTGACATTGTCGCTTGAAGGCGAGGAGGTTCTTGCACTTGTTAATGCAGCCATGAAAGAAGAGGTCAATTTTCAACGGATTGAAGCAAAATCACCTACGTTTTACAAAGTTAAGATCGATCCAGTGGATGCAGTGCGGATGCGTTCGCTAGCCCGGTCGTACAATGTCCGTATGAAAATTTTATCAAAAGAAGGATGGCCGTTTGCGCTTCACTGGTTAAAAAAGCAGCCTGGATTTTTAGCAGGACCCTTTTTTTTCTTTTTCATCCTGTACATGCTTTCAAACATTGTTTGGAATGTTGATATTGAAGGTGCATCTCCTGAAGTTGAACACATGATTGAGCAATGGATGCAGGAAGAACATATTACCCCCGGAACAAGTCATACGGAACTGCCTCCGCTTGATGTTTTACAAAAGGAGGTTGTCTCAGCTGTGGATGGTGTAACCTGGGTCGGAGTGCGGCTGCAGGGAACACGTTTGAAACTGCAAGTTGTGGAGCAGACCCTGCCGGATGAAGCTGATGAAAAAAATGAACAGCATATCGTTTCTACAAAACGTGCAGTTGTACGAGAAATGTATGTAGAACAAGGTACTGCTGTGAAAGAACCAGGGGATTTTGTTCAGCCGGGTGAAGTGTTAATCTCCGGCATTTTAAATCCGCCAGAACCTGGGGAAGAAAGTAGTGACAACACACCACCGCAGTCCGTAGCAGCTGAAGGTGAAGTTCTCGGAGAAGTGTGGTATGAAGCGGATGTTACCTTCACCCCGGGTCCGGACCTTTCTTTGTTGTCCGGTGAGCGTGAAGTGGCATATCAAATGAATGCTTTTGGTTTGACCCTTCCGATTTGGGGTAATCAAGCTTCAGAGGCATTTACTGAACCTGTCGTGCGTGCAAATACCCATTCATGGCGGATTTTTGGTTACGAGCTGCCGCTGCAAACGAAAAGTATTACGTATTATGAGCAGTCCCAGCAAACGGCAGAGCTTCCGGATGATGCAATGGAAATTACGGCGGTTGAGTTAACCTCACATGAATTAAAAAAAGAGCTGCCTGAAGATGCAGAAGTAACGGGAGAAAAAATTTTGCACCGGCGTGACGAGAATGGTAAAGTGAAAATATCTCTACACTACCAAGTCATGCAAAACATCGCTGAAGATGCGCCGATGATACAAGGAGATTGAGACGATTGACAGATAAACACCGTGAAGTCATTCAGCTCGGCTTAAAAGATGCACCTGAAGCTCAGGCGCTGTTCGGGCCGGGCGATGTCCATTTAAAACGTATTGAAGAAAAACTTGATGTCTCCATTATTACCCGGGGAGAGTCTCTTGTAGTAACTGGAGAGAAGCGCGAAGCCCAAACCGTTTCAGATGTCATGGAAGCGCTCATTCATCTTTTACGGCAGGGTGTGCACATTTCCGAGCGGGATGTGCTTTATGCTGTTCAGTTAAAACTTGATGACCAGCTTGATCAGCTGTATGAGCTGTATCAAGAACAAATTGCAACAAATGCCAAAGGCAAACCGATTTTAGTGAAAACGCTAGGACAGAAAGATTACGTCCGGGCGATTCGTAAGCATGATTTAGTGTTTGGCATTGGGCCTGCCGGGACTGGAAAAACCTACCTTGCTGTCGTTCTGGCAGTTGCAGCTTTAAAACAAGGGGATGTACAGCGGATTGTACTGACCCGTCCGGCAGTTGAAGCTGGCGAAAACCTCGGCTTTCTACCAGGTGATTTAAAGGAAAAGGTTGACCCGTATTTACGTCCACTCTATGATGCACTCCATGACATTTTTGGTGCAGAGCATACAGATCGGTTGATGGAGCGTGGCACAATTGAAGTGGCACCGCTTGCTTATATGCGCGGTCGAACGCTTGATGATGCGTTCGTTATTTTAGATGAAGCGCAGAACACAACAGCAGAGCAGATGAAAATGTTTTTAACCCGGCTAGGTTTTGGTTCGAAAATGATCGTTAACGGCGATTTAACACAAGTTGATCTGCCACGCGGTCAAAAGTCCGGCTTAAAGACAGTAGAAGGCATCTTAAAAGATGTCAATGAAATCGGCTTCGTCTATTTACAAGGTTCCGACGTTGTCAGGCATACCGTTGTACAACGCATTCTTGAAGCTTATGATGCCGTTGAAGACCGTTAAATTGGAAGGAGGCAGCGTATGAAGTACATGGTGGATTTAATCGATGAAACAGATCGTTTATCCGAGGAGCATGAAAAGCTCGTGACAGAAGTTTTACAGCACAGCTGTGCCTACGAACGCATTCCGGAAGGCTCAGAAATTTCGGTGACGTTCGTGGAAAACGATGTCATTCAAAACTTGAACAAAGACTATCGAGATAAAGATGAGGCGACAGATGTTTTAACATTTGCCTTGAACGAAGGTGAAGAAGAAGCTTTAAATGTGGATCAAGATATTCCTGACCTTTTAGGTGATATCGTGATCTCAATCCCAAAAGCAGAGGAACAGGCAGGCGCTTACGGTCATTCTTTAGAGCGCGAGCTTGCCTTTTTAGCTGTTCATGGTTTTTTGCATATGCTTGGTTATGATCACGGGACAAAGGAAGAAGAAGAAGAAATGTTTGCCCGGCAGGAAACTATACTGACTGAATTCGGCCTTGGACGCTAAAGGCCAGCGCGGGCTCGGCCGGCTGCTCCGCTCATTTCGTTTTGCGGCCCGCGGCTTTTTACATACCGCAGGCACAGAGCAGAACATGCAGCTGCATCTTGCCGCCGGGGGAATCGTGTTTGCGGCTGCCTGGTACTTACCGGTGGATCCTGCTCATATCCCGCTGTTAATCTTTCTTGTGGGCGGTATGCTCGCACTTGAAACGATGAACACAGCAATTGAGCGGACGGTCGATTTAATTACAGAAGACTATCATCCTTTAGCTAAGACCGCTAAAGACATCGCGGCAGCTGCTGTGCTGATTTATGCAGTGACGGCAGCTGTCGTCGGTGTTTGGGTATTTTATGAGCCGATACTTCAAATGTTTTAACATACGTATGTGAAAGGAGGCGTTGTGTTGTGAACCGTCAATCGTTTATGAGCGAAGCGATTCAAGCACGCGAACATGCGCACGTACCTTATTCAAAATTTCCGGTTGGTGCGGCGCTGTTAACATCAGAAGGAAATATCATTACTGGTTGTAATGTAGAGAATGCATCTTACGGCTTATCCAACTGCGCTGAGCGAACTGCTGTATTTAAAGCAGTGTCTGAAGGCGCACAAGGTTTCAGTGCGATTGCAGTGGCCGCCGATACAGATGGCCCGGTTGCGCCTTGTGGTGCATGTCGTCAAGTGTTAATGGAATTTTTCAGCCCTGAAGCTGTCGTTGTGCTCGGCAACTTAAAAGGGGATATTACAGAAACAACCGTCGGTGAACTACTGCCGGGGGCGTTCTCGGCAGGCGATCTTCATGACTGATCAGTTTAAATCAGGGTTTGCAGCGCTTGTAGGTCGTCCGAATGTCGGCAAGTCAACGTTAATGAATGAAATTCTCGGCTACAAACTCGCGATTATGAGTGACAAAGCGCAAACGACGAGAAATAAAGTGCAGGGCGTTTACACATCCGAGGACGCTCAAATTGTGTTTATTGACACTCCTGGTATGCACAAACCGAAGCATAAGCTAGGCGACTTTATGGTCAACTCTGCGATCAATGCGTTTCGTGAAGTCGATGTCATCCTCTTTTTAGCAGATGCTGAAGAACGTTTCGGGCCGGGTGAAGAATACATTTTATCGCTTTTGCAAGAGACGAAGACACCTGTTTTTCTCGTCATTAACAAAATTGACCTTGTTCATCCCGATGAGTTATTGAAAAAAATTGAGACTTATCGTCATAAGTATGACTTTTCCGAAGTCATTCCTGTGTCAGCTGAAAAAGGCAACAACATTGAAACGTTAAAAGAGCAGTTGTTAAATTATATGGATGAAGGTCCGCAATATTACCCGGATGATCATGTAACAGACCACCCTGAACAGTTTATTGTATCTGAATTTATCCGTGAGAAAGTTCTTCACCATACCCGCGATGAAATCCCGCATTCGGTTGCTGTCCGGATTGATGAGCTGACAAAACGTGAAGACGGGGCTGTGTATATCAGCGCAACGATTACTGTAGAGCGGAGTTCGCAAAAAGGGATCATTATTGGTAAACAAGGCTCGATGCTGAAAAAAATCGGCCAGGAGGCACGTGAAGATATTGAAGCAATGTTTGGTTCGAACGTCTTTCTCGATTTGTTCGTCAACGTAGAAAAAGACTGGCGCAACCGGCCTCGCTGGCTGCAGGAATATGGTTATAACGAGAGCGACTACTAACTGCTTCCGAATCTGGTTGATTTTAGATGACATCATCGGCTGTCGTTTGGCGAAACTATAAACTGTACAATGAAGTTCTCATGGAAAGAGGGATCACCAATGGAAATTCCAGATTGGACCATGTTTGAACGAACTGGACGCGTTGATGTTTATTTAGATCTAAAAGAAGCAGAAACAAGTGATGGCTCTCAAAATAGCCAGCATGAAACTGAAGTATCTGGGGAACTCCAGGTAGAACTTCCGGAGTGAGTTGTGATGCTGCAAAAAGTTGAAGGGGTCGTCATTCGTACCGTCGATTACGGTGAATCGCATGTGATTGTCACCCTGCTGACAAAAGAACGGGGAAAAATTGCCGTTATGGCCCGAGGCGCAAAAAAGACGAAAAGCACGCTGGCTTCCAGCGTGCAGTTATTTGCGCATGGGATTTACGTTTATAAAGCGGGAAGTGGCCAAGGTGTACACACCTTAAGTCAAGGGGATGTCATTCAATCTTTTCCGTCGATCCGGAAAGATTTACTCTTAACGGCGTACGCGAGCTGTGCTGTTGAACTGATGGATAAAGCGACAAATGACCAAGAAAGAAGCGGACGCTGGTTTGAGCTGCTCAGCGCAGTCCTTGAGCGGATGAATGCTGAAGACCCTCCGGATGTGCTGCTTGGTTACTTAGAGTTGAAGATGACGGTGCCTGCAGGTATTCAACCGTTACTTGAGCGTTGTGTTAACTGTAGCTCCCAGGAAGGGAAATTTTCGTTTTCTGTTCGTGAGGCAGGCTTTTTATGTCATCGTTGTATACATATTGACCCGCGTCGTTACGATATATCACAAGCCTCTGTCAGGGTATTGCAGCAGCTGATGCATGTAGCGCCGGAGCAGCTTGGGAGTATTTCATTAAAAGAAGAAACACGGCGTGAAATTGAAACTGTCATTGATGCATACTACGATAGCTATGCGGGTCTTGTATTAAAATCGAAACGATTCCTTGACCAATGGAAGCGGTGGGGTTATGATAATGGTTAGCGAAATCAGTCGTTCAAAAAGTTGAACGCCAAAATGATATAGTTGTGCAAAGATGAAGAGTAGTATTTGTCCGCTCGCTTGTAAGCGAGCCGGGGATGGTGGAAGCCCGGCAAGTGATGGCAGTGAAGGCACTTCTGAGCACGAAGGATGAAAGCGGCCCGCTTTTAAGTGCGGGCAAGTAGGGTGGAACCGCGGATTATACCGTCCCTACGCCTTTACACAAGGCGTAGGGACGGTTTTATTTTTTTGGGAGGGTTCAATATGAATGTGCAGGATATGATTTTAAACCTTCAGAACTTCTGGGCTGAACAAAACTGTCTGATTATGCAGGCATATGATGTGGAAAAAGGAGCTGGAACGCTGAATCCGATGACATTTTTGAAAAGCATCGGGCCTGAGCCGTGGAATGTTGCTTACGTTGAGCCGTCCCGGCGTCCGGCGGATGGTCGTTACGGTGAAAACCCAAACCGGTTGTATCAGCACCACCAGTTTCAAGTGATCATGAAGCCGTCGCCTGCAAATATTCAAGATCTGTATCTTAAAAGTTTAGAGGCGCTCGGCATTAACCCGCGCGAACATGATATTCGCTTTGTTGAAGATAATTGGGAGCACCCAGCTTTAAGTGCTGCAGGACTTGGATGGGAAGTATGGCTCGACGGTATGGAGATCACCCAGTTTACGTACTTTCAGCAGGTAGGTGGTTTAGACGCTGATCCTGTAAGTGTTGAAATTACATACGGGATCGAGCGTCTTGCTTCTTATATTCAGGATAAAGATAACGTTTTTGAACTCGAATGGGTCGAAGGCTTTACGTATGGAGATGTTTTTTATCAGCCGGAGTATGAACACTCGAAATACACATTTGATGTAGCCGATCATCAAATGTTGTTTGACAGCTTTGATATGAGCGAGAAAGAAGCGCACCGTGCGCTTGCAGAGAACCTCGTCTTCCCGGCTTATGATTACGTATTAAAGTGTTCTCACATTTTCAACTTGCTTGATGCTGGAGGTGCCATTTCAGTTACAGAGCGGACCGGGTACATCGGCCGTGTTCGTAATTTGGCCCGTAAATGTGCAAAAGCATACTTAGAGCAGCGTGAAGAGCTTGGATTTCCGATGTTGAAGGAGGAAAAGACGAATGAGTAAGCCGTTTTTACTTGAAGTTGGTATGGAGGAAATGCCGGCTCGTTTTGTGCCGGATGCAATGACGCAGCTTGAAGAGGCTGCAGCTGAGTGGTTAAAGAGCCGCCGCCTTACGTATGAACGTGTACAAAGCTATGCAACGCCGCGTCGTCTCGCCCTCTTGATTGATGGTTTGGCTGAGATGCAGGAAGATGTCGTAGAAGAAGCGCGCGGCCCGGCAGAAAAAATCGCACTTGATGACAACGGCGAATGGACAAAAGCGGCACTCGGCTTCGCCCGTGGTCAAGGTGTAGCGCCGGAGCAGCTTGAAATTAAAGATACAGATGCAGGTAGATACGTATTTGCCTCGATTGAGCGCAAAGGACGTCCGGCTGCTGAACTGCTGCCGGAAATGAAGACGGTGATTACGAGTTTGTCGTTTCCAAAAAATATGCGCTGGGGCCATTACAGCCTCCGCTTTGTTCGCCCAATTCATTGGATTGTTGCGTTGTATGGCAGTGAAGTCATTCCGTTTGAAATTACGGATGTAGCAACTAATCGCGTAACTTACGGCCACCGCCCGCTCGGCGGACGACGGGAGCTTGAAGAAGCTTCTAAGTACCGTGAAGAGCTGCTTAGTGAACATGTCATCGTAGACCCTGTCGAACGTAAAGAAGCGATCCGTAAGCAGCTTGTGATGATTGAACAAGAACAAGGCTGGAAAATCCCGGCGGATGAAGCGCTGCTTGATGAAGTGACGCATCTCGTTGAGTATCCGACAGCGCTGTATGGCTCGTTCACAGAGAGCTTTCTCGAAATTCCAGAAGAAGTATTAATTACATCGATGAAAGAACATCAGCGATATTTTCCGGTTCAAGATGAAAACGACAAGCTGCTTCCATACTTTATCACTGTACGTAACGGTGATCACGAGCATCTTGATAATGTTCGTAAAGGAAATGAAAAAGTACTGCACGCCCGTCTTGCTGATGCGGCCTTTTTCTACCGTGAGGATTTAAAGCTTGCACCAGATGAAGCGGTTAAGCAGCTTGACAGTATCGTACACCACGAAAATATTGGAACGATGGGTGATAAAGTACGCCGTACGAAAAAGTTGACTGAACGCTTTAACAACCTGCTTGAAGTCGAAGAGCCTACCGCTGAGGAGGCGGTGCGTACGGCTGAAATTGCGAAGTTTGATTTGGTCACACTCATGGTGGACGAGTTTTCAGAACTGCAAGGGCTTATGGGTGAAAAGTACGCGCTAGAAGCCGGGGAAACACCGGCGGTTGCATCAGCTATTAATGAACACTACAGCCCGCGCCATTCCGATGATACACCAGCTGAAAGTACCCCGGGGGCCATTGTTGCGTGTGCAGACAAGCTTGATACGATCGTTACATCTTTTGCAATCGGGCTTATACCGACAGGCTCACAAGACCCTTACGCGCTCCGCCGCCAGGCTGCTGGTGTTGTACAGACGGTAATGACACACCGCTGGCCGCAGGCACTTGAAGTGATGATTGATGAGGCGGTGCAAGTTGTACTTCAAGAAGGTTTACAGACAGAAAATGAGCAAAAGCTGAAAGAAGAGCTGCTTGACTTTTTCCGTCTCCGCTTGAAAAACGAACTAACAGAAGCAGGTATCCGTTATGACATCATTGATGCAGTACTTGCTCATGCACCGGGCCGTCTTGATGTACTTCTTGAAAAAGCAGAACTGCTGCAGGCAAAAACTTTAGATGCAGCATTTAAGCGTGAAGTTGAAGCGTTCAGCCGCGTTAACAACATTGCAAAGAAAGCAGAAGGCCTGACAGGGGAAGTACAGCCGGAACACTTTGAAAAAGAAGAAGAAAAGGCGCTTTATAACGCTTATCACGAACTGGAGGAGCTGCCGCAGTTGTTGAGCGACCACCATACGAAGCAGGCCTATGAGCAGTTGGCAAACCTTGCGCCGGTCATTGATCAATACTTTGAGGAAGTGATGGTTATGGCTGAGGAAGAAGCTGTACGTCACAATCGTTTGCTGCAGATGAAACATTTAGCAGCGATGATTTATGCGTTCGCTGATTTCCAGGCTGTTGTTTTTGCCAGTGAATAAGCATACGCGATTTATGTGCTGCGTAAACTTTTCTTTGCTGTAGGCCGCCTGATTCGTATATAATATTAGACGAAATAGCATAACACATTTGTGTTATGAAGGCGGTGATGACCATCGAATTATCAGAACGGCAGGAACACATTTTAACGATTGTAAAAGAAGAAGGACCGATCACAGGTGAACAAATTGCAGATAAATTAAGCTTAACCCGGGCCACTCTTCGGCCGGATCTGGCCATATTAACAATGGCTGGATTTTTGGATGCCCGGCCGCGGGTCGGGTATTATTTCACGGGGAAAACAGGTTCACAGCTTTTAACAGAAAAAATTAAGCAGTTAAAAGTGAAAGATCACCAATCATTACCAGTTGTTGTAAAAGAATCATCATCGGTTTATGATGCAATTTGCAGCATGTTTCTTGAAGATGTCGGTACCTTATTTGTTGTAGATAGTCACGGAAAACTTGTCGGCATTTTGTCTCGTAAAGACTTACTTCGGGCAAGTATTGGAAAGCAAGAGCTTGAAAGTATTCCGGTCAGCATTATCATGACCCGTGCGCCAAACTTAACGGTGTGTGAAAAGGATGATTATATCATTGAAGCGGCGAGCAAGTTGATTGAGTTTCAAATTGATGCTCTCCCTGTTGTGAAAAGTAAAGACAGTGCAGGTTTTGAGGTCGTTGGACGCCTGACGAAAACAAATATTACGAAGCTGCTTGTTGAAATCGCCAATGATGAACATGAATAATTTAGAGAAACCTTTTAGCTACATCATAAAAGTTAGGTTCTTTTCGTAAAAAGATATGCTTTTACAATAGGCTGAAGCTTTGTCTGCAAAAGCTTGTTCCCGTGCACCACAGGCCTTGAAGGGAGAGAACTATGAGTTTACAAAATAAAGCCATTGTTTATGTTGTTTCAGATTCGGTTGGGGAAACGGCCGAACTTGTTGTAAAGGCGGCTGCCAGTCAGTACGGCGAGGCTGGTGTTGAAGTGCGCCGAATCCCTTATGTTGAAGACGAGGGAACGATTGAAGAAGTGTTGAAGCTGGCCCGGGAAGTGAACGCCCTCGTTGCTTTTACACTCGTTGTACCTGAAAGGCGCAATTACTTACTAGACCGGGCACACGGTTTAGGCGTGGAGACGGTTGATATTTTAGGTCCGGTGATGGATCCTCTTTCAAAAATGACTGGAGAAGCCCCTAAAAATGAGCCTGGGCTCGTTTATAAGCTTGATGAAGACTACTTTCGAAAAGTTGAGGCCATTGAATTTGCAGTAAAATATGATGACGGCCGGGACCCTCGCGGTATCATGGCAGCAGATGTCGTCTTAATCGGTGTATCAAGAACGTCAAAAACGCCGCTGTCACAATATTTGGCGCATAAACGATTAAAGGTTGCAAATGTACCGCTTGTGCCGGAAGTAGAACCGCCGGAAGAATTGTTTAAAGTAAGTCCTGATAAGTGTATCGGCTTAAAAATCAGCCCGGAGAAATTAATCGATATCCGGGTGGAGCGGCTTCGGGCACTCGGTTTAAAACCGGAGGCGGATTATGCAAGTAAAAACCGAATTTATGATGAACTGCACTATGCAGAGCAAATCATGGAGCGAATCGGCTGTACCGTTGTCGATGTGAGCCATAAAGCCGTTGAAGAAACAGCCAATGTTATATCAAGCATGTTTCAAGTTAAGTGATTTAAGAAAACGTACAGAAATTTTCTGTGCGTTTTCGTAGGCAAACGGCAATTTTTTTATTATAATGATTTAATGTGTCTTCTAACGTGAACAAACAGGACGATCATCGTCGGGCGGTTGTACCGGCGCTTTTTCTTTGCCCGTCTCGGGGACAAAAAGCGAGTGAAATTTGCACCTTCTGCAATTTTCGAAAGGAATTTCAAGAAGCCCGTCGAATACAACATAAGCAGGGAAGGAATCGTTTGTGCATTAAAACGTTCGTACACGTAGACTAATGAAGCAGGTGATCGTGGATGAACCAGCGGATTCCTGAAGAAACGGTGGAAGCAGTTCGAAGCAGTGTGAACATTGTCGATGTAATTTCCACCTACGTTCAGTTGACTAAGCAAGGTCGAAACTATATGGGGCTCTGCCCGTTCCACGGAGAAAACACACCATCGTTTTCGGTATCAGAAGAGCGGCAGTTGTATCATTGTTTCGGCTGTGGGGCCGGTGGAAATGCAATCAGCTTCATGATGGAAATGGAACAAATCAGCTTCCCAGAAGCTGTCTCCCAGCTGGCACCGGTGGCCGGCGTCGAGATTTCATTACCGCACGACGGGTACAACAACAGTCCAGAACGAGCTTCGGAAAGGGAGATGATTGAGGGTCATGAGCTTGCAGCAAAGTTATTTCATCACCTTTTGATGAATACATCTCAAGGTGAGGCGGCTTATGAATATTTACAGAGCCGCGGCCTAACAGAAGAAGTGATGCAGGCTTATCAACTTGGTTATGCTCCAGAACACAGGCAGACGCTTGTTTCTTTATTTGAAAAGCGGGGTTATTCGCTAGAGCGTATGACAGAAGCAGGGCTGCTGGTTCGCTCTGACCGGACCGGTGAGTACTTTGATAGGTTCAGTGGCCGGGTGATGTTTCCGGTTGCTGAGCGGCGCGGACGACTTATTGCATTTGGCGGCCGGGCGCTTGGAGAAGATGAACCGAAGTACTTAAACAGCACAGAGACGCCGGTGTTTAAAAAGAATGAAACATTGTACGGTTTTGCTGCAGCCCGTCAGGCGATCCGCCGCTCCGGACGTGCGGTATTATTTGAAGGCTACATGGACGTGATTGCTGCCTATCGCGCCGGTCTTGAAGAAGGTGTTGCAACGCTTGGTACGTCTTTTACCGAAGCACAGGCCCGTGTTCTCCGCCGCAATGCAGGGCAGGTTACAGTTTGCTACGACGGCGATGGTGCAGGCGTTGAGGCTGCACTTAAAGCAGCTGAACTGCTTGATGGCGGTGATGTAGATATACGGATTTCGCTTTTACCGGAAGGCATGGATCCGGATGACTATATCAGTTCTTATGGTACACAGGCATTTTTGAGCGATATCATTGAAGGGGCTCTACCAGTTGTGGCCTTCAAGATTCAGTCGTTAAAACGAGGAAGAAACCTTCAGCAGGAAGGAGACCGCCTGGCTTATATCGAAGATGTACTTGCGGCTTTAACAGACGTTCCGCGTGCAGTCGAGCGCGAACATTATATGCAGCAGCTTGCCGAAGAGTTCTCACTGTCTCTTGATGCATTAAAGCAGGAGCAGTACAGAATGTATAAGCAAAAACGGCGCCGCGGTGAAGCGCCACAGCAGCAAAAACGTGAACGTACACCTAAAACTTTTGAAAGCGGACGGCTTCGCTCACGCTTTGAGAATGCTGAACGTCATCTGCTGCACCATATGCTTAGAGACCGGTCGACCGCATATACAGTGGAACAGCAGCTTGGCGGGGAATTTAACGTTAATGAGCATACAGCCATCGCAGCTTATCTTTATGCGTACTATAATGAAGGCCGTCCACCGGATGTGAGCGCATTTTTAGAGCGCCTTGAAGATGAAGAGTTACAAAGGCGGGTATGTGAGATTGACATGATCGAAAATGGGGAATACTTGACTGAAGAAGCGCTTTTCGATTATATTGAACAGATTAGAATGTATCCAAAGTGGGTAGAAATAGAAGAAAAAGAAAAACAGGTGAAATTGGCAGAGCAGCGGCAGGACATGACAGAAGCTGTCGCACTTGCGAACGAAGTGCTTCAACTCCGCAAGGCATTACAAAACCAACGGCATGCGCCGATGTGAACGAGCATACGACTTGCGAAGCCGATCATTGATGATAAGTGTGAAGATTGGAAGGAGGGTCCCGCATGGCAGAGAAGCAGGAACAAGAACAACAACAGCAGGAGCGCCCCATCGCGGATAGTGAAATGACCATTGATCAAGTGAAAGACCAACTGCTTGAACTCGGAAAAAAGCGTGGCGTTTTGACGTACGCAGAAATTACCGAGAAGCTGGCACCATATGACCAGGATTCTGAGCAGATGGACGAATTCTTTGAATACCTTGGTGAACAAGGCGTGGACATTCAAAATGAAGGCGAAGAAGTTCCTAGTATGGAACAAGTTGAAAAAGAAGAAGGCGAACTCGATTTAAATGATTTAAGTGTGCCGCCGGGAATTAAAATTAACGATCCGGTGCGTATGTATCTAAAAGAAATCGGCCGTGTTCCACTTCTATCAGCAGATGAGGAGATTCAACTGGCACAGCGCATTGAACAAGGTGATGAAGAGGCGAAACGCCGTTTAGCTGAAGCCAACCTGCGTCTTGTTGTAAGTATTGCCAAGCGTTATGTCGGACGGGGCATGCTCTTCCTTGATTTAATTCAAGAAGGTAACATGGGCTTAATTAAAGCTGTTGAAAAGTTTGACTACAATAAAGGTTATAAGTTCAGTACGTATGCGACGTGGTGGATACGACAGGCAATTACTCGTGCAATTGCTGACCAGGCACGCACCATCCGTATTCCGGTACACATGGTTGAGACGATTAACAAGTTGATCCGTGTGCAGCGTCAGCTTCTACAGGATCTTGGTCGTGAGCCTACACCGGAAGAAGTGTCCGAGGAAATGGACTTAACCCCGGATAAAGTGCGGGAAATTCTTAAAATCGCGCAAGAGCCTGTATCTCTGGAAACACCAATTGGTGAAGAAGACGATTCTCATCTTGGTGATTTCATTGAAGACCAAGAAGCACTAGCGCCTTCTGATGCAGCAGCATATGAACTGCTTAAAGAGCAGCTTGAAGATGTGCTGGACACGTTAACTGATCGGGAAGAAAATGTTCTCCGCCTCCGTTTTGGTCTTGATGACGGCCGTACACGTACGCTTGAAGAAGTAGGTAAAGTCTTTGGTGTTACGCGCGAACGTATCCGTCAAATTGAGGCAAAAGCGCTTCGTAAGCTTCGCCATCCGAGCCGGAGTAAACGTCTAAAAGATTTCATGGAATAAAATACTCGACAAGGTTTTCCGAACAGGAAAACCTTGTTTATTATCGCTTTATCCGGGGGATCATTATGGCACAAGACCAGGATCGAAAAGACATCATCATCCAGGAAATTCAGTATTGGAAAAAGCATCAACTGCTGCCGGCAGCTTATTGTGATTTTTTACTTATGCTTTATACAGAAGGTGAGACATCAGAAGAAACAGCAAGCAGCCGCTCTTTTTTTATTGAGCGGTTAAAGCAGATTTGGGCAGCTACGTTCGTGTTATCTGCTTTCTTCTTATTGCTTGTCATGTTTTATTTTACTGAAATTTCCTTTCTTTTGCAAATGCTAACCGCTTTCCTTTTCATCACTGGAACGCTTTATTTAAGTTATCGGATGAAAGCCCGTGTAGACTTATTAAGGCATATTTTTATATTTGCAGGGGCGTTGATGTTGTTTTTAACGACAACCCAAATGGCCGATGTTTATGGTGGAGATGGGAGTCTGCCGGTGATACTTACCGTCTTTATGAATTGTGCGGGATGGCTTGCAGCCGGAGTTTACTGGCGTTTGAAATACTTAACCATTGCCGGCGCTGCAGGTGTTGTGCTTATGGCCGGCTTTTTTATCATTTGGTAAGATGAGCACGTGACAAATTAGGCAAAAGTCTAAGCAAATGCTTTTCTAACTGGTGATTTTCGAGTAAAATAAACATCGTGGAAGCAAGTTAAAATTTTCGGCAAAGGAGGGAAAGCGTATGAAACGATCACCGCTCATCCCGTTTTTAATGATTGCGATTTTTGGTATTCTTCTTATGTTATCCATTTCGTTTTTCGGTGTAACACAGCAGGCCGAAATTTTAGAAGACGATGAGGAAAATGGAGAGGAAGAAGAAGAGGAGTTTGAGGACCCAATTGAACATGGAGAGGCTGTTTATGAGGAGAGCTGTCTCCAGTGTCACGGGGACAACCTTGAAGGTGGAAGTGGTCCGGCTATTGACGGTTATGATGCCGATGATACACTTCAAGCCATTGAAGAAGGCCCAGGTTCTATGCCTGCAGGCACTGCTGAAGGAGAAGATGCAGAAGCCGTAGCAGAGTATGTTGAAAACTATGAGTAAATGATAAACATAATGAAAGACAAGATAGCTTTCTTCCAACAGGGCACTCATGCAGCGAAACTGTATGGTGAATTGGAGGGAAGCTTCTTTTATGTGAAAGGAGAATTTGGCGTGGGAGATATTCAACTTTCACCACGGCTTGAGTCAGTCGCAAGCTTTGTTCATCGTCAGAAAAAGCTGCTCGATGTTGGAAGTGATCATGCTTTGCTTCCGCTAGCTTTGCACAAGCGGGGACAAATTGATGAAGCGGTTGCCGGAGAAGTCAATCAAGGACCTTTTGAAGCTGCTGTCAAAAACATTGATGCTTACGGCGCTGCCTCTACAATTACAGCCCGGCATGGCGACGGCTTATTTGTGCTTCATGCTGAAGAAGCTGTAGATGTTGTTACGATTTGCGGGATGGGCGGTGAGCTAATTGCCCGGCTGCTTACAGAAGGAAAATCGCGCTTGAGTGGTAAAGAAAGGCTTGTACTGCAGCCAAATATGGCAGCAGCTTCTATTCGCCGCTTTCTGATCGATCACGGGTATGAACTTGTTGCTGAAGATGTTGTTCAGGAAGGTCATCGTTTTTATGAAGTACTTGCCGCTGAATCAGGTGATCCTTATAAACCTTATCAAGATGTTGACAGAGATGCAGCACTTTTACTTGGCCCATTTTTGCTTCAGCAGAAAAAAACTGCTTTTATTGAAAAATGGAAGCGGGAATATCAAGAATGGGAACGTGTATTAAAAGCGCTCGAGCATGCAGCTGATGACGAAGCTGTTTTGCAAAAACGAGATGAGCTCAAACGAAAGATGAACATTGTAGAGGAGGCGGTTTTATGAGTAAAGTCGCGCAAAAAGATATGATCATTTCTTTGTTTGAACAATGGTCACCACGGAAACTTGCTTTAGATAAGGATCCGGGCGGATTGATGATCGGCACGCTCGATCAACCGGTGCAAAAAGTACTTACGACCCTTGATGTTACAGAAGCTGTCGTCGATGAGGCAATTGAAAAGGGTGTGGACTTAATTATTGCTCACCATCCACTCATTTTTAAGCCGCTGACAGAAATTGATGTAAAGCACGGGCAGGGTCCGATCATTGAAAAATGCATTAAGCATGACATTACCGTTTATGCAGCACACACAAACCTAGATGCAGCTCGTGGCGGGGTCAATGATATGCTCGCTGAAGCACTTGGGCTTCAGTCTCCAAATGTTCTTGTTCCAACGTACGAAGAAAAGTTAAAAAAACTCGTTGTCTTTGTGCCACAGGAAAACGTTGAAGAAGTGCGTCAAGCCCTCGGTGATGCAGGAGCCGGACATATTGGCGATTACAGTCACTGCACGTATGGTGTTGATGGGACAGGTACATTTATACCAGGGGATGAGACAAATCCACACATCGGTACACAGGGCGAGCTTGAATTTGTCGATGAAAAGCGGATGGAGACGGTAGTGCCTGTCTCAAAACTTCCTGAAGTGCTTCAAGTGTTAACCGGTGTCCACCCTTATGAAGAGCCGGCATACGATATTTATCCTGTAGAACTTCCGGGAGAAGTTTACGGTCTCGGGCGGATCGGTCAGTTAGCATCCTCAATGACATTAGAGGCTTTTGCTGAAAAAGTGAAAGAAGATTTGAATGTACCGGCTGTTCGAGTTGTCGGCCCGGCACATGCGACTGTAGAGCGGGTCGCCGTGCTCGGCGGGGACGGGAATAAGTTCTGGCCACAAGCACAGAAGCAAGGGGCTGATGTATATGTGACCGGCGACATTTACTTTCATACGGCACAAGACGCGCAGATGGAAGGTTTAAATATGGTTGACCCGGGGCACCACGTTGAAGCGGTTATGAAAGAAGGCGTACAACAACGACTGCAAAATCAGGTGAACGAGATGGGGTTTGCTGTTGAAGTTTTAGCTTCACAACGTTCGACTGAGCCGTTTCGTTTTCAATAAGCTAATAAAATAAAGGCGGACAGCCCTCTGCTGTCCGCCTTTATTTTATTTCTTCGCTTTTACTTTTGGTAGAATTTTACGACCTTCAACTTTACTTTCCTTATCCCAAGTTGCTGGATCATTCGGATCGTACTGCTGTAGGAAGGTAATAACTTCTTTTGTGATTGGTGTCGGGGTAGAAGCACCAGAAGTAACCCCAACTTTTTCGATCCCTTCAAGCCAATCAAACTGAAGATCTTCTACGCTTTCAATACGGTAAGCTGGCGTACCGGCAATGGTGTGAGAAACTTGAGCTAAGCGATTGGAGTTATTGCTGATCGGATCTCCTACAACAATTAATAAATCGCACTCCTTCGCTTGTTCAGCTACAGCTTCTTGACGAACCTGCGTAGCCATACAAATTTCGTTGTGCACTTCGGATTGTGGATAGATTTCCATCGTCCGCTTCATAATGTCAGAAACGTCCCACTGGCTCATCGTCGTTTGGTTTGTGATTAAGATCTTATCATCTTCGGCTAAATCGAGCGCTTCAACATCATCCATTGTTTCAACAAGGTTGACGATGTCAGGGGCAACCCCGACAGCACCTTCAGGCTCTGGGTGACCACGCTTACCGACGTAGACAATTTTATAACCTTCATCCCGCTTATCGCGGATTAAGTCGTGTGTCCGGGTCACATCCGGGCATGTAGCGTCCACCGTTGTTAAGCCTTTTTCTTTAGCGAGCTCGCGAACTTCAGGAGCCACACCGTGAGCGGTGAAAATAACAGTGCCATGCTCAACTTCTTTTAAGATTTCATAACGGTTTGGACCATCCAGTGAAATGATGCCTTCATCTTCGAATGCATCAGTAACGTGTTTATTGTGAACAATCATACCGAGAATGTAGATCGGCCGTGGCAGATCCATATTTGCTGCTGCCTGGCGGGCAAGAACCATCGCGTCAACTACGCCGTAGCAATAGCCGCGCGGAGAAATTTTCAATACTTCCATCAAAAGGCCTCCTCAAAGCTAGAATCAAAGCTCTGTTCGACTCAAACCTCATTATACTATCTGGAGTAAAAGAACGAAAGCCGTAAGCTTCATTTAGCTGAATCACTGACAAAATGTGTCGATGTCAACTGAGATGTGTTAAAATATTAGAGCCTTTCAACCGAGGTCAGGAGTGAATATAATGACAAAAGCATTTCAACAAATGGGAATCAACCAAGGATTAATTCAAGTATTAGAAAATCGGCGGATTACAAAACCGACAGATATACAACAGCGCCTGCTGCCAGCCGGCTTAAAAGGAACAGATGTGATCGGTCAATCGCAGACAGGAACAGGTAAAACACTTGCCTATCTTCTGCCGATTGTGCAGAACGTTCAACCAGAATCAGCGCATGTGCACGCAGTCATTACTGCGCCGACGCGCGAGCTTGCCTTTCAAATTCACGATGAGTTGTTAGCTCTTTTGGCTTATGAACCAAATACATCCATCCGGACAAAAAAAGCGATTGGTGGAACGGACCGGGAGCAAAACGTCGAAAGTTTAAAAAATCCTCCTCATATCGTTGTAGCCACGCCTGGACGGCTGCATGATATGGTCGTGAAGCAAAACGTGCTTGATGTGCACCGCGCTGCCACATTCGTCATTGATGAAGCCGATCAAATGCTTGATATGGGCTTTATTGAGCTCACGGACCAAGTTGCTGCACGTATGCCGGAAAATGTACAAACGATGGTATTTTCCGCGACAATTCCAGAGAAATTGAAGCCGTTTCTCCGCAAGTATATGAATCAGCCGCGCCACGCTCATGTAAAACCAGAAGAAGCAGCACCGGCGCGTATTCATCATTACTTAATCCCGGTGAAAAACCGGACGCGTGTGGAGATGGCAGTGAGTGCCGCAAAAGCGGTTCGTCCGTATTTGGCTTTACTTTTTGCCAACACGAAAGAAGAAGCTGATGAGTTATTTGACGCCATGATTGCTGAAGGATTTAATGTAGACCTTTTACACGGAGGGGTCGCACCACGACAGCGAAAGCAGGTGTTTCGCAGGTTAAATGATGCAAGCGTACAGTTTGTTGTATGCACAGACTTAGCAGCGCGCGGCATGGACATTGACGGTGTGAGCCACATCATTAACACCGGGCTGCCGTCGGATTTAGAATATTATATTCACCGTTCCGGTCGTACAGGTCGTGCCGGAGCTGATGGTGAAGTGTTCACGATTGTCGATAAAAAAGAGGAGACGTTAATTGAAAAGCTCGCCTCACGCGGCATCCGTTTCGGCTACCGCGATGTGAAACGCGGTGAATGGGAAGTGCTTGAACACCTCGGCAGTGGCTCGCGGCCGGGACAGGCGAAGCGGAAACAGCCGAAACAACCAACAAAGGCTAAAGAGGCAGGCCCGCCGCCGAAAAAGCCGAAACAGGTGAAACCTGGTTACAAAAAGAAACAGCAAGGCAGACGGGGGAAAAGATAAAGAAATAATGAGGGGGAGATGACATGCTGCTCGGATCACACGTATCGATGAGCGGAAAAAAGATGCTTTTAAATGCAAGTGAAGAGGCTGCCTCTTACAATGCGACAACGATGATGATTTACACCGGTGCGCCGCAAAACACGCGTCGTAAAGCAATTGAAGACTTAAATATCGAAAATGGACATGCACATATGCAGGAAAATGGCATTCAGGATGTAGTTGTCCATGCACCGTATATTATTAATATTGCAAATACAGAAAAGCCGGAAACCTTTCAGCTTGGGGTGGATTTTCTCCGGTCTGAATTAGAGCGGACAGAAGCGATTGGTGCCGGACAAATTGTGCTGCATCCTGGTTCACATGTCGGCGCAGGGGCTGATGCCGGTATTCAAAGGATTGCTGAAGGGTTAAATGAAGTCTTAACAAAAGACACAAAGGCGCAGATTGCGCTTGAGACGATGGCTGGTAAAGGTTCCGAGGTCGGGCGGTCATTTGAAGAGATTGCCCGGATTATCGAGCTTGTAGATGAAAATGATAAACTTTCGGTTTGTTTTGATACATGTCACGTACATGATGCCGGCTATGATATCGTTAATGATTTTAATGGTGTCATTGATGAATTTGATCAAGTGATTGGCCTTGACCGGCTAAAAGTTCTTCATATTAATGACAGTAAGAATCCACAAGGTGCTCGTAAAGACCGCCACGAAAACATTGGTTTTGGCTACATTGGCTATGAAGCGATTGAGAGGATTGTGCACGATGAGCGTTTCGCAAACATCCCTAAAATTTTAGAAACGCCTTATGTTGGTGAAGATAAGAAAAATAAAAAGCCGCCTTACGCTCATGAAATTGCAATGCTTTCGGAAAAGTCGTTTGACGCCTCATTTCGTGAGCGCATCTTAGAAACGATGAGAGCAGACACTTAAACCGCGCTTATCTTCAATGCCGAAAGCATCACCACATTGCGAAGTCAACAAAGATTTAATCTGCACGCTGAAGCATCTCGAAATGAGGTGCTTTTTTTAGCTTCTAACAAAAAAAACTGAAACATACGATAAGGTGTGACCAGCACATAATTTTCAAAAAA
This sequence comes from Salsuginibacillus halophilus, assembly GCF_003014715.1. Taxonomy (GTDB): domain Bacteria; phylum Bacillota; class Bacilli; order Bacillales; family Marinococcaceae; genus Salsuginibacillus; species Salsuginibacillus halophilus. Next base: position 5,748 of record NZ_PYAV01000007.1, on the reverse strand, counting down.
TTTTTTATGCAAAAATATTCGTGTGAAATCTGCTATTAAGGGGGTTTTGAAGCATAGAAGAAGCAACTTTTCATTCAAAGATCCAACAGAGATTATAGATTTTTGGAAAATTTTATAGATTTACTGTTTAAAATTTAGTATAATCAATTTGGAATAAAAAAGGAAAAAAATTCTGACAAATGAGTAAAGGTTATGTGTTAGAGGGGGACTTTGATGGTCAACTTAACTTATAAGCCTGAGCTTCAGGATTTTTCGGACACGTTCATGAAATTAAGCGAAGGCGCACAGCTTGTGCTTGGACACCGGGGAAATCTTGTTTCACTCAATAGCGAGGCGAAAACATTGTTTAAAGATGCGGAGAGCTGGCTTGAAACGCTGGAAAACGTACGAGCCGGGCAGTTATTTTTACAAGATCTTTATTATGATCAGCGGATGAAAGAGCGAACGCTCGTTCACCACTGGTGTGGCCGTACTTTTACCCTGAACTATAAAGGGATGTATGATGCAGGTCACTTTGTGCTACAAGAAGCGCCCGCTGGACCAAGCGAGCGTCGGACAAACTGGGATGCGATCATGCCGGGATGCAGAGACTTTATTAACGAAGCTTACTTTCCATGCATGATCATTGACCATAATCATCGTGTCCGTCATGTCAATCAAGCATATAAAGACAGGTTTGAAGAATTTGGTGCTTTAAATGACGGTGGTTTCAGCTGTAGTGAAGCGTCTACTGGGGAGCAGTTAACAAACCTTATCAAAAAAGCTTTTGAAGAAGAGAAATTTCAACATGATGTCTATGAACAAGGCTGGACGTGTATCGAAATGTCTGCCATGTATATTCGTCGTGAAAAGATTGTGCTCGTTATGTTTCAAGACATCTCAAGTCAGAAGAAGTATCAAGAGCTGCTGACGTATAAGCAGCAGATGGAATCAGTTTCACACCTTGCAGCTGGTGTTGCTCATGAGCTGCGCAATCCGCTGTCAGTCATCAAAGGTTTTTTACAGCTTTCCCAGTTAACAGGGAACTTCGACAAATATGCAGGAACCATTATGTCCGAGATTGGGCGGATGAATGAAATCATCGAGAACTTTTTGTCCATGGCACGGCAAAATGCAGAGCCAGTCATTTTAGCACCGAGCAAGCTATTTGCTCCTATTGATGATATTCTTCGTTCAGAATGTATGCTTCAAAATATTGAATACACTTCAGCATTGTATGAAGGCAGCCGCAAAGCTTTAATGAACGAAACGATGGTGAAGCAAGTCGTGTTAAACTTGCTTAGAAATGCTTGTGAAGCATTCCCAGAAAGTCAAAAGAAGAAACATATCCACATGAACACGTATGTTAAAGACGATTTTTACTGTATAGAATTTATAGATAATGGCCCGGGAATTCCAAATGAAACACTGGCACAGCTTGGAGAACCATTTGTCACGACGAAAGATAAAGGCACAGGGATTGGCATTCCACTTTCCAAACGTATCGTTGAAGACCATCACGGGGAATTTGAGATTGAAACTCAAGAAAACGAGGGAACGTCGGTGTATGCGAAGTTTCCATTACTGCCGTAGCAGAACCTTTGGCTATCTTTAGTAAAATCTTCTTAATTTTTCGTAAAGCAAGATAAACTTTCTAATCATATTTTGGTTGACGAGTTATACCCTGTTTGGTATAGTTATCAATTGTGAGTTGTTTAAGCGCCGGTGTATTTGGCGCTTTTTTTCATGTTTTATGCTAGAGAGACACGGGAAACAACATGATTGTGTGTTAAAAAAGGTTCTTTATTAAGTTCGCACAAATCTTAAGATAAAGGACCTAGATTATGGATGGAGGTGTCCGAATGACAGCACGTTGGCTCGTTCTTCTTCTTACGGCTTTTCTTATGCTGACCGGATTTGAGCAAGAACAACTTGAGGACCGGATTCAAGCTTTAGAAGAGAAAGAAGAAGAGCTAAATGACGCTGAAGTTTGGGAAACAGAAGACTTAGAGGCGATTACGTTTGATCGTGATCTTGAGGATATGAGTTATCACGAATGGATGGACGCGCAAGAAACCGCTGCGTATTTTCATGAAGAAAGTGAAGGGGATTTTAAAGAAGACTGGTCACTGTTTTTAGTGACAAAGGCGCTGGAAAAAGATATTGATCCACACATTGTATATGAGCTTCTGCGGATTGAAACCGGCGACACATTTGACCCTGATCTTGTTGGGCCGGAAACACAGTACGGTCATGCGTATGGATTAGGCCAGTTTATGAAAAACACAGCTCCTTGGATGGCAGAAAAAGCTGGGCTTCCGTACGAGCATTCATTATTATATAACCCATACTATTCCATGGAATTGACGGTCACCTACCTTGATTATCTGTATGAGGAGTACGGGGACTGGGATAATGCCTTAACAGCTTATCATCGAGGTAAAGGCGGCTTAGCAGCTTATAAAGAAGAAAATGGCACAGCTCGAAGCTGGTATGCTGAAGATATTCAAGTAGAAGCAGCTGAACAAAAGGAACTTGCTGCACGCGGCGATTAATTGCAGCCGCCCGTTGAAGCGGGCGGCTCATTTTTTGTCTCAACGGCTTTAAAATCAGAAGCAGAATGGTTTACAGCTCGGCTGGAATTCGCTATACTATGAGCTGGCTAAATCGTAATTATTTTGATTTCAGTAAAGTGATAAATGAAGGAGGCATGAGCTGTGACTGAAAATGAAAACCCGGTGGTTGAGATTGATCATTTAACATATCGGTACGGCTCACAAAATGTACTAGAAGATATTTCATTAACCGTCGAGCCGGGATCATTTGTTGGTTTGGTCGGTCCCAACGGTTCTGGGAAGTCCACCTTGGTTAAGTCTCTTCTCGGCTTATTATCTCCGCAAAGTGGTTCAGTAAAGCTTTTTGGACGTCCACAACAGCGTTTTAAAGCGTGGAGCCGCATCGGTTATGTCTCGCAAAAAGCCAACAGCTTTAATGCCGGTTTTCCTGCAACTGTTTTTGAAGTCGTATCAATGGGGCTTTATGGTAAAGTCGGCATGCTCCGTTTTTTAAACCGTAAGCATAAACAACAAGTTCGTGAAGCGATTCAGGCAGTAGGTATGAGCGAGTACGAAAAGCGAAATATTGGAGAGCTCTCCGGCGGACAGCAGCAACGCGTTTTTATTGCACGGGCGTTAGTTAGTGAGCCGGAATTGTTAATTTTGGATGAGCCGACTGTCGGTGTGGATGCTTATTCGGTACAGAGTTTTTATGATTTGTTGTCGGAGTTAAATCAAGAACGCGGATTGACGCTGCTGTTGATTACGCACGATATTGGGGCGATGACCCGCTACGTGACCGATGTCGCCTGCTTGAATAAACATCTTCACTTTCACGGAACACCTGGTGAATTTGAAAGAAACCAAGACTTATCCGCGTTTTATGGTCATGATGTGCAGTTAATTACACATGAGCATGAACCTGCGCATGCGGGTGGAGGCAGAGGTTGATGATTGAAGCATTTTTTCGTTTCGATTTTTTACAGTACGCGTTATTCACGGGTCTTATGATTGGATTTTTGGCGCCGGTTCTCGGCGTCTTTCTTGTGGTTAAACGAATGTCTTTAATTGCAGATGCACTGTCTCATATTACATTAACCGGCATTGCGTTCCATATGCTGTTAGCACGTTATAACCCGACGATTGCAGCTGTTACACCTTTGTATTTAGGTTTAGCGTTTTCGGTGAGCGGTGCCTTATTTATTGAGTGGCTCCGGCGGATGTATACGAGCTTTAAAGAGCTGGCGATCCCGATTGTCTTGTCTGGTGGAATTGGCCTTGGTGTCGTATTTATTTCACTTGCTGACGGCTTTACAACAGATTTATTTAATTACTTATTCGGCAGCGTAGTTGCAGTGACGATTCAAGACGTCCGGTTGATTGCTATAATTACAATTGTTGTTACGGTACTTTTAACTTTGTTTTATAAAGAACTTTTTTATTTGTCATTTGATGAAGAGCATGCCGCTGTAGCCGGACTGCCGAGGCAATGGCTTCATCTTTTATTTATTGTAATGGTGGCGCTTGTTATTACAGCTTCGATGCGGATTGTCGGGATTCTCCTCGTATCAGCATTAATGTCGTTGCCCGTCGCTGCAGCGATGCAGTGGGCGAAGAGTTTTAAGCAGATGTTTGTTTATGCTGTGCTCATTGGAGAGGTTTCTGTTGTTACTGGTTTGATTTTTGCATTTCAACTCGATTGGTCCGCCGGCGGGACCATCGTTCTTGTAGCTGTCGGGCTCCTGCTTTTATCTATGGCAGGTCGGCGCCTGCTTACAAAAGTAGCAGTACAGATGAACAACCGACGCACTACATCGGTTGAATAAGCGTACAGCTTTTCAGACGTACGCGTTTTATGTAAAATTGAGGCTGAACAGCCATTGGGGCGAATGAAGTATGGAATTACTGCAGGAACTAACCTTTATTCAGCGCGGTGTGTTTGCCGCGGTGCTGGTCGGTTTAATCTGTCCGTTGATTGGGGTCTTTTTACTCGTCCGTCGCATGACGATTATTTCTGAATCATTATCCCATGTCACTTTAACAGGGATTTCAGCAGGAGTGCTGGCAGCACAGGTGACGGTGGTTTTTCAAAATGTGAATCCAATGTATTTCGGTGCAGTATTTGCACTTGTCGGCTCGCTTTTAATTGAACGGCTTCGTGCGGAATATCAACATTTTCAAGAGCTTGCGGTTCCGATCATTTTGTCGGCAGGTATTGGCTTAAGTGCAGTGTTTATCAGTATTGCAGACCGCGGATATAATGAATGGTTTACGTATTTATTTGGCAGTATTGTTTCTGTAACGCTGGATGATTTACAGTTTATGATCATTACAGCGGCTGTTGTACTTGCCGTACTGCTGTTCTTTTTTAAAGAACTTCTTGCTGTCTCATTTGATCCGGAGTTTGCCGGCGTCTCCGGTATATCAACAGGTAGAGTGAATGCACTGTTTGCTGTTTTGATTGCATTAACAATCGCTATGTCTATGAAAGTGGTTGGCATTCTGCTCGTTGGTGCGCTCGTTACGCTACCGGCGGCAGCTGCATTTCGTCTTGCTAAAAGTTTTCGGCAGAATTTAATTTTAAGTGTACTGTTTGGTCAGATCTCTGTACTTACAGGTGTTTATACGTCTTATCATTTAAATGTCGCTACCGGGGGTACGATTGTCATGACAGCTGTGCTGTTGTTAATTGCAGCGCATGGTATTGAGTTTATGCTTACCCGCCGAAATAATCAAAGGAGTGACGTTCATGAAACTTGAGACAGCGCTTGAGAAAATGAAAGAAGCAGGGTTTAAAAATACGGCAAAGCGCCGTGAAATCCTCGAATTTTTTTTAGATGAAGAGCGCTACATTTCCGCGCGGGATGTCCTAGAAGATATGAAGAGCCGTCACGATGGTCTGAGCTATGATACAGTGTACCGGAATCTTGCAACTTTTGCAGAGATCGGTCTGTTAGAAATGACTGAGCTTGATGGTGAAAAACGCTTCAGATTGACTTGTGAAACCCCGCATCACCATCATCATATGATCTGCTTAGCGTGTGGACGAACCGAGCATGTGAATGCATGCCCGATGGATAGTGTAGAAATGGATAATACAGATTTTTCGATCACAGCTCATAAATTTGAAATATATGGTCACTGCGCTGATTGCAACCAACATGAAATTGAATAAAAGTTGATGTGACAAGGGTTTTGCTGTGAGTCAATTAAT
>NZ_PYAV01000006.1 GCF_003014715.1 Salsuginibacillus halophilus | reverse complement strand
TATTAGCCCCGGTTTCCCGGGGTTATCCCGATCTGCAGGGCAGGTTGCCCACGTGTTACTCACCCGTCCGCCGCTCGATCCACCAGCGTCATCCCCGAAGGGAATCAACTGGTTTCACGCGCTCGACTTGCATGTATTAGGCACACCGCCAGCGTTCGTCCTGAGCCAGGATCAAACTCTCCGATAAAGTGATGCTCAGCACCAATCAAATCGAAGGGATTTGATGTGTTTCGTTTAACGTCAATTAAATTGACGGGCGCACTTGCTTTCATTCAGTTTTCAAAGGGCAAATCATGTTCACGCTTTCACTCAAGCGGACTCTTAATACTTTAATAGATCTCTGTGCAAAAGTCAACACTTTTTAAAAAGAATCTATATAAGCAACGCTTTAGCTTTTGATGGCCTAGCGTTGTTTTTTTGGGCTTTCCTTAGCGCGGATTTACTATATTATCAAACAAAACAACTAGCGTCAATAACTTATCAAAAGTTTTTTGTTTGTGTTCCGCTTTCCGAAGCGGATTTCCTAATATAGTAGATGACTAACTTGTCGTCAATACCTTTTTTGATATTTTCAACCTTCGCTTCAAAATCATTTACTTTTGTCAGCGGATTTTTAATAGTATCAAACATAGTTTTTAGCGTCAATAATTTTTTGGGCTTTAAAATGTTTGACGACGAACTGCACGAAGCAGCGGATTCATTAATATATTAGTTCACCATTTTTGTGTCAACAAGTTTATATTAATAAAAAAGCCGAAGACCAAGATTAAGCGGCCTACAGCTTTGTTGAAAATGAACGAGTCACACAAGTACAACGGTATCAATAGCAATAAGCAGCAGCATACCCGGCAGACCGAGAAAACCTACAGCAGCTGAAGTTACAATGTTAATCGGTAATTGAAAATCGATTAAAGATCCGAACAAATTTAAAAAAAATAAACCTAACGCCCCTGTGAATAAGCGTACTGCTGCTTTGCCTGCCCACCGCACTGGACGAATTGCACCGCCTATCATTAAAACTAAGAAGACTAAGAAACCACCTAGTGCTACAAACAACACCGGATCCATATCCTCCGCCCCTTTCATAACTTGTACACTTAAAGATATGTAAGGAACTGCTCGTATATGAAAAGCCCGCCTAGCCACGACTAATGCCGCGGTGGCGGGCCTCTTTTAACAAAAGCATGTATTTTGCTTCCGATAGCTGCAACTGGCGAACCGTCTCTAACGGTGGATCAACACTAATCTCCAAATAAGCGCGCTGCTGCTCGAGCTCCTGCTTTAGCCGCTCAATGTGATGGATTAAACGGCGGTTTTCTTGTTCGCAAATTTTTCGCTTCCGTAATCTCATGTACGCACCTGCCTACAATTCCCGGCGTCCTTCAATCGCTTTGGACAACGTTACTTCATCTGCATATTCAAGATCCCCTCCAACCGGAAGGCCATGGGCAATGCGCGTAACTTTAATCCCCGTCGGTTTTACCATGCGAGAAATATACATTGCCGTAGCTTCACCTTCGATGGTTGGGTTTGTAGCGATAATCACTTCTTGAATCTCATCATTTTGCAGACGTTTCAACAATTCAGGAATTTTAACGTCTTCTGGTCCAATGCCATCCATTGGTGAGATCGCACCGTGAAGTACATGATACAGTCCACTGTATTCCTGCATTTTCTCCATAGCCATTACGTCTTTAGACTCCTGTACAATACAAACAACCGCCGCATCTCGCGTCGTATCGTTACAAATACGGCAAGGATCGGTGTCTGTAATGTAGTGACAGTGCGAACAATATGTCAGCTCGCGTTTGGCATCAGCTAACGATTTGGCAAAAGATAAAACATCTTCTTCATTCATATCAAGTACATGAAATGCCAGGCGGCTTGCCGTTTTTGGACCGATGCCCGGCAGTTTCATAAATCCGTCAATTAAACGCGAAATGGGTGTTGGGTAATGCACCCTACCCCCTCCTTAAAACATGCCTGGCAGATTCATACCTTTAGTAAACTGACCCATTTCCTGCTCCACAAGCTCATCTACCTTTTTCATGACTTCGTTTGTTGCAGCAAGGATCAAGTCCTGCAGCATTTCTACATCTTCAGGATCAACAACATCTTCATCAATGTCGACTTCTGTAATCTTTTTATCACCGCTTGCTACAACTCGTACAGCACCTCCGCCAGCGCTTGCTTCGACAGTTCTTTCTTTTAGCTCTTCCTGTGCCTGCTGCATCTGCTTCTGCATTTTCTGCATCTGCTTCATCATACTACCCATGTTTTTCATCCAAATCTCCTCCAATATAAAATCAATCAATTATCCTTTACTTCAATAAGCTCTTCCCCGAAACGTTTTACAGCTTCATCAACCAGTGGATCTTCAGAGGCGCTTTCAACTTCATCATTTACAGCACCGGTCGGATCTCCGGACGGTTGCTGTTGAGGCTGTGGACTTTCTTTATACGCTTCAACGAGCTTCTCCCACTGAGGATTCAGCAGGGTGAGCAGTTCACGTTCGGAACCGGTCGCCTTAGCCACCGTCTGTTCAACAAGCTCCCGGAATTTTGTATCCACCATTCCCCTGTGCATCTCATTTTGAAACACAAGGGTGAATGCACTAGAACTGACAGCCGCCGGCTTTGCATCACTTAACCAAGCATGAGCCGGCACGCTTTGACTTTTTACTTGAGCTAAGACACTACCCCACTGCTCAAGAAGGTACTGCCGCTGTTCTTTAGAAGCTTCAGCAAGCATTGCCTCGACACGTTTGGCATCTTTTGAGCCAGACGTCTGCCGCCGCGGCTGTGGGCTGCGTTCCGGCTGCGTCTGATTTGCCGCCTCTTTGGCTGCAGGTACACCTTCACTTTTTAAACGGCTAATCTCATTTTCAAGCTGCTCAATTTTTTTCTCAAGCGCATCAACAGCTGCGCCCCCGCCTTCAGCAGTCTCTGGCTTCGCCTCCAAACGGCAAAGGTGGATCAAGGCAAGTTCTAAATGAATTTTTGGATGGTTCGACTGCTTCATTTCCTGAAAATATTGGTTACACACGGCAATGACATCATAACACCAAGAAGCATCAACCGCTTGTGCCAGCGAAGAAAACCCTTCATCTGCTTCAGCCCGATCCAGGACATGCTCAAGTCCCGGTGCAGACTGATGGAGTAAAAGATCTCTCACAAAATAGATGATATCCTCCATAAAACGGAGCGGATCTTTACCATCTTGAATTAACCTGTCAGCCGCCTCTACTGCCTGACTCGTCTCCTGCTTACGAATCGCTTCAATAACATCGCTTAAAAAAGCACCAGAAACTGACCCAGTTAAAGCTAAAACATCAGCTTCTTGAATCGTGCCGTCTGCAAATGAAACTGCTTGATCAAGCAGACTGAGTGCATCACGCATTCCACCTTCAGCAGCCCGGCTCACAGCAGCCAGCGCACGCTCTTCGATTGACACGCCGGATGCCTCGAGAATGTAGCGCGAACGATCCATTAAAGCCTGTTGTGTAATCCGCTTAAAATCAAAGCGCTGCAGGCGGGATAAAATCGTGAGCGGAATTTTATGCGGTTCTGTCGTTGCCATCATAAAAACGACGTGGCCTGGAGGTTCTTCAAGCGTTTTTAACAGCGCATTGAAAGCTCCCGTCGAGAGCATATGCACTTCATCAATGATATAGACTTTGTAGCGGACATCGCGAGGAGAGGACATAACATGCTCACGAATATAGCGAATCTCATCCACGCCGTTGTTTGAAGCAGCATCAATCTCTACAACATCGACAACGGAACCATCTTGAATGCCTGTACAGGCGGTGCAGACATTACATGGCTCTGGTGCTGGCGCTTGTTCGCAGTTCATTGCTTTTGCCATAATTTTGGCCGCACTTGTTTTACCTGTACCACGCGGGCCGGAAAATAAGTAAGCGTGTGAGAGCTGCTCTTTGACAAGCGCATTTTGCAAAGTTTTTGTAATATGTTCCTGCCCGACCATATCGCTTAACTGCTGCGGGCGCCATACACGGTATAATGCTTGGTAAGCCACGTGAGTCCCCTCCTCTCTTGTCGGTTCAAACTTTATTATACTTGTTCGGCGCTTTGTTTTCAAAACGCAGTTTACAAAAAACGGCCTCCCCTTGAACCCAGAGGAGACCGTTGCTTTATTTTATCATTTAATGCCGTGCACCTTCCTTCGATCTAACAACCATGAGCGTTACCTGTGCAGTTTGCTCGACCCAGGCGACTCTGCGGCACACGGAAGGGGCCGCTTACTGCTGCTTCCTTCCGGACCTGACAGGGTTTGCGGGTTTCCGTTGCGCAGAACCCGGGTGTCAACACCACTTGCACAGGTCAGACCTCACAGTTGAAAGACCTCGGGTAAGGAATTCGGCCTCGCTATAGCGGATTGCGAGAAAAGGGCACCGCTACCTCCCCGCTTAGCACGACAAATTGGTTAGCATGTTCAGGCGCTTTTTGAGCGCAAGACTCATTATAACTTGAAAAAGGGCTGAATGCAATAACCGAAACAGCATTCGACACGTATTACGCTTTTTCGTCCTCTTCATCCGGCGATTCCTTTTCTTCAAGCTCACTTAATTTTGCCGTCAAAATGTGCGGGGGTGTGTGCATCACATGTTCAATTGGCATGTTCAGCTTTTCAGCAATCATTTGTGCGGTTTCTGCGGAAAACTGGTTGGGCCGCATGATACGTCCCTCCTTTATCTAAAACCTTCTCTTAAAAGGATATCATGAGAAGCTTATTAAGACCAAGCTGTCAGCTCTGTTTGTTTTTACGTTTTTTCCGGAGCTCACGGAAAAATGCTGACAACCGTTCACCGCACTCATGCTCAAGTACACCGCCTGCTACTTCCGCTTGATGGTTAAACTGCTCATCCTCAAGCAGATTAAAAAGCGTACCTGCACAACCCGCTTTTGGATCATATGCACCAAATACAACCCGGTCAATTCGTGATTGGATGATAGCACCTGCACACATCGGGCATGGCTCTAGGGTGACATACAATGTACATCCTTCTAAGCGCCAGAAACCTGTCACCTCACATGCTTTCTGAATAGCCGCCATTTCCGCGTGCGCTTCTGCCTGCTGGGTCGTTTCTCTTAAGTTGTAACCTGAAGCAATGCACATACCGTCTTTTACAATCACGGCACCGATCGGTACCTCTCCGAGTGCTTCAGCTTGATCCGCAGCTTTTAATGCTTCTTCCATCCAAGCTTCATCATTCATTTTTGTCACCTGCTTTATTTTCTACGCCACCAGTGTTTTTGCTCTTTCTCAACGGTTTTTTCGTGCGTTTGGAATGAAGTACCTGCTTGAGCGCTTCATGTTCTTTACGCGAAACTAAAATATAGAGAAAATCGCCGGAATGAATTTCTGTCTCTCCGTACGGCGTGATTAATGTTTCATCGCGTACAATCGCACTCACATTTGCTTTATTTGGAAACGGAATTTCATGAAGTTTTTGGCCAACAATTTTACTATTCTCATCAACTTTATATTGAACCATCTCCGCATTAGCTTTACCGATCGAAATTAATTCGATTGCATGGTGCGGCGTATCCTTTTTCGGCCCTGTCAGCTTGAGGGCTTTTGCAAGCGGTGAAATGGTCGATCCTTGAATGAGCGCAGATGTTAAAACGACGAAGAAAACGACGTTAAAGAATAGACCGCTCATCTCGAGACCAGCAACGACCGGAAACGTTGCTAATACGATAGGTACAGCACCACGCAGTCCAGCCCAGGACAAAAAGAGACGTTCTTTAAAAGAAAACTTCATCCCAAGCGTTGATAAAAACACAGCAGCCGGACGGGCAATAAACATGAGCACAAACGAGAGTAACAGCCCGTACATAATAACTTCTACTGAGAAAACCTGCTCAGGAAACGCCAGCAGCCCGAGAATGATAAACATGAGAATTTGTGCCATCCAGGCAAAACCTTCGTTGAACTGAAAAATAGAGTAGCGATATGTTAATTCTGAGTTTCCTATCACAAGTGCGGCAACGTAAACTGCTAAAAAGCCACTCGCCTCGACAAAGGAGGCGACGCTGTATGTAAGCAGCGCAAAGGCAACTGAAAAGATTGGATACAAGCCACTGGATTCTAAGTTAATGTGATTAATGGCCCAAGAACTCAACCGGCCGATCAAATAACCGATACCTAACCCGACACCCATCTGCCAAAAGAAGTCCGGTACCATTGCCACTAGGCTGCCTCCGTCTCCAAGCGCGAGTTCGATAAATGATAATGTTAGAAACACCGCCATTGGATCGTTTGTACCAGATTCAGCTTCAAGTGTAGCGCCGAGGCGCGCTTTAATGTTTCGCTCTTTCAGCGCAGCAAACACGGCAGCTGCGTCTGTTGAACCTACAATGGCGCCGAATAAAAAGGCTTCATACCAAGTGATATTAAATACGAGCCATGCAGTAAAAGCTACGATGGAAGACGTGAGAAAAACACCCAATGTTGCAAGGGAAAGCGCAGGCTTGGCTACCGAGCGCACCGTTGACCACTTCGTTTGCAGACCACCTTCAAACAGGATAACGATAAGCGCAAATATTCCAATGGTTTGAGCAGCTTCTGCGTTATCGAAATAAATGACACCTAGTCCGTCACTACCGATCAACATCCCGACCAGAATAAATAAAACGAGGGCTGGTACGCCGATGCGGGTGGAGAATTTTGCCACAATGACACCGCTGATTAACAACAGTGCTGCGAGCAATATATAAGAATCAGAACCAAATGCATCCAAAAACATGAGCTTCCCCCAAAGATTTAGGTCACAACACATTTGCGCGACCTTTTCGTTTAACATCTAAGTTCATTTTAGCAAACGAGACATGAATTGAGAAATTTCAGCGTTCGTACTGAAAAAGCTGAGGCTTTCTTAGTTGAAAGCCCCAGCTGTTAAATCCATCATTATATAAAAGTAACACTTAAGTGTTTACCGGCTCGTTCTGTTTTTCTTTTTCGATCACCTGCAGCCGGCGTTCCACCTCTTCATTCGAGAGCTCATGTGCTGCAATATAACGGTTTCGAGGGTGCACCCGGCAGTCGTGACAGCACGCACGCATGTATTTGTACTCACTTTCTTCTGAAGCGAGAATCTGCGTGTCGCATTCAGGATTAGCACAATTTACATAGCGCTCACACGGTTCTCCGGTAAAATGATCGCGTCCGACAACGACGTGTTCTACTTGGTTCACCGGCACACTAATGCGTTGATCAAATACATAGCACTGACCATCCCAAAGACGGCCCTCTACTTCTTCGTCCTGCCCGTAAGAAATAATTCCACCTTCAAGCTGAGCAACGTTTTCAATGCCTGACTCCTGCATCCAGCCCGTGAATTTTTCACAGCGGATGCCGCCGGTACAATACGTTAACACACGCTTACCTTCAAGCATATCTTTATTGTTTTCGATCCATTCCGGCAGTTCGCGGAACGCTTCAATATCCGGACGTACCGCACCGCGGAAATGACCGAGATCATACTCATACGTATTACGTGTATCAAGAATGACCACATCGTCGCGCTGCATTTCCTCATAAAACTCTTTCGGCGTTAAATGCTCTGCCGTACGCTCGCGCGGATCAACGTATTCCTCTTCGTCCATCCGAAGTGTAACCAATTCACTCCGGTAGCGGACATGCATTTTTTTAAATGCGTGTTCGGCCGATTCCTCAATCTTAAAAACAATGTCTTTAAAACGAGGGTCGTTTTTCATCGCTTCCATGTACGCATCCGTTTGTTCTATCGTGCCGGACACTGTACCATTAATACCTTCTTCTGCGATAAGAATACGCCCACGCAGCCCAAGGTCTTTACAGAAGTCCAAGTGCTCCTGTGTCACCTCTTCAGGATTTTCAATGTGTGTGAACAAGTAATACAACAGAACGCGGTAAGGCTGCTGTTCTGCCACGTTAATCACCACCTGTTTTGCATAATTTTGATCTATTTAAAATATCATAGAACACCCGTATTCCCAGTACAAGTGCTTCACTGGTGCCGCCATGCACCTATCATCATTAATAAAGCATAACTCTGCAGCGCAAAGTTATGCTTGAGTGCGTCATCATCAATCTTAAAATCTTTTTAAATGGCGGAGGAGGAGGGATTCGAACCCCCGCGAGGCGCTAACCTCCTGGCGGTTTTCAAGACCGCTCCCTTCAGCCAGACTTGGGTACTCCTCCGTATAAACTTTTTCCGACAAAGATTATATTAGCACATCCCTTATACTATGACAACCACTTTCGAAAAATTTTTTGTGATCAACAGGGAAAGGCCCTGAACAAGTCAGGGCCCACAGTCACGTATTAACGAGATTTACTTTTCGGGTCAAATGCATCACGTAAAGCATCACCAATGAAGTTAATAGACAGGACAGTTAATACAATCATCAAGCCCGGTGGCAGCCACATATGCGGCTGGCCGGTTAAGATCCCGAGGTTTCTTGCTTCATCAAGCATCGAACCCCACGTTGGGGTCGGCTCCGGGATACCAAACCCGAGGAAGCTTAAAGCCGATTCTAAAATGATCATCTGCGCCATAATAACGGTTGCGTTAACGATAATCGGACCTACCGCGTTTGGCAGCAAGTGTTTACGCATGATCCGGAAATCAGAAGCCCCAATGGATTTTGCACTTAAAACGAACTCCTGCTCACGAAGCGACAAATACGTTCCTCGCAGAATCCTTGTAATATTCGGCCAGACGATTAAACCGAGTGTAATCACAAAGATAGTCAACGTTGTCTCCTGCAGAATTGTTACAACCGTTAATACTAAAAGCAGGAACGGCAGTACGAGGAACAAATCAGTAAAGCGCATGATCGCACCATCTACCCGGCCCCCGTAATATCCAGCCAGGGAGCCAAGTACAACGCCAATTACTGTAACAATGGCAGCGATGTACAAGCCGATCTGGATTGAGATCTGGCCTCCGTAAAGTAGGCGGGCGAAGTTATCCTGACCGACACCGTTTGTCCCGAGAATATGTTCACTGCTCGGGTCAGCATGAATGTTTAACATATCTGTGCTGGTCGGGTCGTGCTCGGTAATTAACGGCGCACTAAAAGACACCGTGGTAATCAAGACCAACATAATTAATCCGAAAACGGCAAGCTTATTTTTCAAAAAGCGCCGAATGATAATGCCGGTCGGACTTTGCTGCTTCTCGTTTTTTGTCGGCTCCTGCGCTTCGCTCGGTTCAGGTGGGTTAGGCTGGTTGTCTGTTTGTTCTTCTGGAGTTCTCGGTTCACTCATACAACTTCACCTCAATCGTAGCGAATTCGCGGATCGACAACCGCATATAAAATATCAGCAATTAGGTTTCCAACAAGAATGGTTATACCAACGACTAAGTTGATACCCATAATTAACGGGAAGTCATTGTTTTGAATGCCGGTTAAGAACAACTGCCCCATACCTGGAAAGCTGAACACAGCTTCAACAACAACCGCACCACTTAATAATGTACCAAATTCAAAACCCATCAATGTAATAATCGGGATCAATGAGTTACGAAGCGTATGCTTATACAAAACTGTGCCGTCTGTCAAACCTTTTGCACGCGCCGTCCGGATATAGTCGCTGCCCATAACGTCTAACACTTCCGAACGTATGTAACGCATGTAAATTGCAGTACTTGCCAAACCAAGCGTAATCCCCGGCAGTACTAAGTGATGAATGGTGCTTAATAACGTGCCGTCACCTGTCCCCCTGGCCGGAAACCAGCCAAGCTGGAAGGCAAATACATAGATTGCAATCAAACCGAAGAAGAAGTTCGGCATCGAAAGACCAAAGAAACCAAATGTCGTCGCTGCATAGTCAGCCGGCGTATATTGTTTACGCGCAGAATAAATCCCGAGCGGCAGACCAACAACGATCGTAACAAATAATGAAAAGACCGCTAAATTTATCGTGTTTGGCACCCTGGCCAAAATTAATTCTTCAACGGTACGGCCGGAATAATGCAGAGAATCACCCAAGTTCCCCTGCCCTACTTCTTGCAGCCAGTTCCAATACTGTACGGGCGGTGGATCATTTAATCCGAGTGCGTCCCGCCTTTCTTCCAATACTTCCGGGTCAATGTTTGGGTCTAACACTTGTCCAGTTAAAGGATCACCTGGTGCCAGCATAGCAAGGGTGAACACGATAACAGTGACGAGGAAAAGCATTGGAATGAAGACAAGTACGCGCCGCAGAATATACTTGTACATATTGCCCTCCTCCTGCATCATCACTCGTAAAAAGGGCGCCTGGCAGGACCACCAAGCGCCCTCTTACGCTATTTCAGTGACTTATTCTTCGATGTACCATTCGTGAGTGTCTTTGTACATGTTAACCGGGTTCTCAGTTACGCCGCCAAAGCTGTCCGCATAGGCGAAGTTATTGATCATGGACCAGAGGAAGACTTTTGGTAGTTCCTCAGATACATGGTTTGCCCATTCAGCGTAAACTTCTTCGCGGTACTCATCTTCAAATGCATCAGGCGCTGCTGTTGCATCTTGAAGCAGCTGGTCACTTGTTTCATCGTTCCAGCGCGTGTAGTTGTACGGCTGATCAGACTGGAAGTAGTTGGACGGGTCCGGGTCGCCGGAAGCAAGGCTCCAGCCCATCAAGTACATATCCATCTCTTGTGCATCTTCTTCAACACGGTCTGCGTGTGCAGAGAATTCACGTGGATCCTGCAGGTCAACATTGATACCTACTTCTTCAAGGTTTTCCTGAATAACGATTGCAGCACGCTCACGTGGTTCGTTACCTGTTGGGTATTCAAGGTTCAAAACAAATTCTTCACCATCAGGATCTTCGACAAAGCCGTCGTCTGTTACATCTTCATAACCAGCTTCTGCAAGCAGCTCTTGTGCAGCTTCTGGGTCTTGATCATAACGGACAGGTGCATCTTCATCATAAGCCCAGGAAGCTTCAGGGAATGGTGCATGAAGGACTTGACCAGAACCGTGCAAGAGACCTTCTACCATACCTTCGCGGTCAAGCGCATAAGCAATTGCCTGACGCACTTCTTTGTCCTGAAGTTTTTCGTTCGGCTCGAAGTTATCCGTATCTACAGTACCAGCTTCTACGTCTTCAGACGGGCGGTGTGCCATCTTGAAGCCTAGGTACTGATAACCAAGGTCCTGTGGCTGATAAAGCGTGATGTTATCAAGCTGTTCTACATTATCAATGTCTGTCGGCGCTACACCGTCCGGCTCAAATACGCCGTGGATGTCGCCGTTTTCAAGGAGACCGGTCATAACTGCCTGGTCGATAACTTCCCAAGTTACTGTGTCAAGGTTCGGCTCGCCGCCCCAGTAGTTTTCATTCGCTTCAAGAACGTAAGATTCACCTTCTGTTACTTCTTCAAGAGAGAATGGTCCTGTACCTACAATTTGACCAGCTTCGCTGGACTCGTCAGCTTCTTCAAGCTCCTGACCTGCATTGTAGTCTTCAAATACGTGCTTTGGAATGATTGGGAATCCAGTTTCATAATGTTCTGTTACTGTCGGCTCATCCCAGCGGAACGTAACTTCATGTTCGCCTGTTGCTTCCACACCTTCGAACTCATCCGTTTCGCCGCTATTAAATTCTTCATAGCCGGCAAGGTCATCGGCATAGCTTTGACGCACACCAATGTAATCAGGATCAGCAATTGTCGTGTAAGTGAACTCTACGTCTTCTGCTGTGAACGGCTCGCCATCGTGCCATTCAACATCGTCACGAAGTGTTACAACAAACTCAGTCTGATCATCATTCATTTCTGTATCTTCAGCAAGCTGGTTGTAGAACTCAAGATCTTCATCTTGTGTAAATAAAGACTCATACATGAATTCAATGATGTTGTTATCATAGCTGGAAGTGTAATAGATTGGGTTGAACTGGTGTTCAGGCGCGGAGTACATCGCAAGGTTTACGTTACCGCCGTCCTGAGGTTCACCTGCTTCTTCATCACCATCTTCATCTTCTTCAGTCGCGTCATCGTCATCATCGTCATCGTCTTCTTCAATTGGATCGTCGTCTACACCATCGCCGCCTTCTTCTTCTTCAAACTCATCCGGATCTCCACCGCACGCTGCGAGTAAAAGTCCGAAAGTGAGCATGGCGATCAACAAATACCATAAACTTTTCTGCTTCACTTTAGTTCCCCCTTTGATTTGAATCAAGATAATGCTTTACGTGACTCCCCTAATCAAGCTGACTCTCGTGTAACGTCACCCCCCACATAGAATAATCATGAACATATGCTTTACGTTTCATGTTCTCCTGGTTCAGTATATAAGTGGCAGGCAACGTAATGCCCTTCACCCATATGAGCGAGCTCCGGACGTTTTTCTTTACAGCGCTCATGCGCTTCCGGGCACCGCGTGTGAAAAGGACAGCCTGCCGGCGGATTTGACGGGCTCGGCAAGTCTCCTTCTAACACTTGACGCTCTTTCTTTTCCTCGACATTTGTTGATGGTACAGCCGAGATCAACGCCTGCGTGTAAGGATGCAGCGGCTTGTCATACAATGAATCTTTCGGTGCAATCTCAGCCATTCGTCCGAGATACATGACACCTACGCGGTCGCTGATATGTTTCACAACACTTAAGTCATGGGCAATAAACATATAAGTTAAATCAAACTCATCCTGCAGGTCCTCCATTAAATTCAAAACCTGCGATTGCACGGATACGTCCAAGGCAGAAACCGGCTCGTCACCAATAATCATCTGCGGACGCGTCGATAACGCGCGGGCAATTCCGATACGCTGCCGCTGTCCACCGGAGAATTCGTGCGGATATTTCTTACGTGCTTCTGCGCCAAGACCTACGCGCTCTAACAAATCAACGACCCGCTCTTCCCGTTCTTGTTTTGTAAACATGTTTTGAATGAGCATCGGCTCCTCGATAATTTCACCAATGTTCATCCGCGGGTTTAAAGATGCGTAAGGGTCTTGGAAAATCATTTGGATATTGCGCCGGTGCGGCCGCATCTTCCGCTGTGGGAGGTTTGTAATATCTTCGCCATCAAAGCGGATTTCTCCTTCTGTCGGATCGAGCAGGCGAATAATCATCCGCCCGAGCGTTGATTTCCCGGAGCCGGATTCGCCAACAATACCAATCGTTTCTCCTTTATACACTGTGAAGCTGATGTCATCGACCGCTTTCACATCACCGACCTTCCGTTTAAGGACGCCGCCTTTTACCGGGAAGTATTTTTTAACATTATTCACTTCCACGAGCGGTTCGCCGAGGTTTGCGTCGGTGCCTTTTACGCTGTTTGTTTCATTCGCTGTTGTCATCACTTCTCGCCTCCCCGGTCCTCATAAAGAATACAACGGACTTGATGATTCGGCGCAATTTCACGCAGCTCTGGCACAGCTTCGGTACACTCTTTCATTGCGTACTTGCAGCGAGGTGCAAAACGGCATCCTTCCGGGAAATTATGCGCCGGAGGTACGGTACCTTTAATAGATTCCAAGCGTTCTTTCTCATCACCAACATCCGGCATACTGTCGAGCAGCCCTTCAGTATAAGGGTGCTTTGGCTCAGTAAACAGTACTTTCGAAGGTGCGTTTTCTACAACCTGGCCGCCGTACATGACAAGTACACGGTCGGCTGTTTCTGCTACAACACCGAGGTCGTGTGTAATCATTAAGATGGCGGAATTGTACTTCTCTTTAATTTCCTGCATCAAATCAAGAATTTGCGCCTGTATTGTTACGTCTAATGCTGTTGTTGGTTCATCAGCAATTAAAAGTTTCGGATCACAAGCAAGTGCCATTGCAATCATTACGCGCTGGCGCATGCCGCCTGAAAGTTGGTGCGGATGTTCCTTCACTGTTTCTTCAGCCCTTGGAAATCCTACACGCTTCAGTAGTTTCACAGCTTCCGCTTTGGCATCTTTCTTTTTCATGCCTTTATGCTTCACAAGCGGCTCTGCAAGCTGTTCGCCAATCGTAAATACAGGGTTTAATGACGTCATCGGTTCTTGGAAAATCATACCGATTTCATTCCCGCGTACCTTTGTCATTTGACGCTCACTTAATTTCAACAGCTCTTTTCCTTCAAGCTTTACTGAACCTTCTTCAATTTTTCCCGGAGGACTCGGGATCAACTGCATAATTGACATGGACGTAATACTTTTACCACTGCCGGATTCTCCAACTAAAGCGACAGTTTCCCCACGGTGGACAGAGAAGCTGACACCGTCAACGGCACGCGCCACTTTATCATCTATGTAAAAGAACGTTTTTAAATTGTCTACTTCTAATAGCGCTTCGTTGTTTTCGTTGCTCATGAAGACACCCCTGCCACCTTGAATATTTTGAAATCAATTAAAATAAACAATATTTTGGATATTTAAAGCGAAAAGCATACTGCTAAGGTATAATATAGGAGAATGTATCTTTAAATTGCTTAAGTTCTACATTCACATCAGCATTCATAACGCCTTCAATTTTGGAGAGCTCGTGATTCACAAAATTGACGAGATCATCATTGCTTTTAAAGTATGCTTGTATAATTAAATCATGCTTACCTGAAAATGCACCGACAAACCGAACTTCAGGATACTGCTGTAAGTGAGCAGCTACTGCGTCCTGCTTCCCGAGTTGTGTGGTAATTCCGACGATGACCTGCACATTTAATCCAACTTTGTTCGGGTTGGTGTGAATAATGAATTCAAACACTTCGTTTTTCAACATTTTATTCACGCGTGAGCGGATCGTCCCTTCACTAACATCTAAAAGACGGGCAATTTCACTGTACGGGCGTTTACCATTGTCCTGAAGGTAATTCAATATTTCCATATCCATCTCATCAAGGTTATCCATGTAACATCCCTCTGACCCGTAGAATTCGAAACAATATCAACTTTTTTTTACGAAATTGAAATACATCATTTGATTTTTGTTGTTATTTCGTAAATCTTTGCGTGAATTAACGTCATTATAGAACGTTTAAAACTGTAATGCAATAAACGATATGAAATTTTCTATAAATTCTTTGAGAACTTTTCTAACAATCTCGTTTTGACATCTTTAAGCTAACCGTATATAGGTTTTTACATTTTTTTCAGTCTTACACTGTCATCTTATTACGAAAACGCTTTCAATACAATAAAATTTTATGAAAATCGCAACTTTATCAAACAAATTCGTTATCAGTAAAAAACAGTCCACTTTTCAACAAAAATGGACTGCTTACTGCTCCGAGCCGCTGGCTGCCGCATGATGAGGATAAAAAACCGAATCATGAACATAACCTTCACTTTCAGACGGACGCTTTCCCGAGGGCTTGGCCTCAGCTAACTTGTTCGAATCAAAACCATTCGAACAAGTGGATCTTCAGCCTGCGCTTCATCCTCTGGGAGTCGAGGTCTTTCGTTTCGGTCACTTGTAAATTTAAAGATCAGCAAGCATTTCCAATGTATGTGGTTCGCTTGATCGCTCATGAAGCGTCATTATGAAATTGATTCATCTAAATATCGCTTGACCAAAAGGCTCTCTACAATTCATGACCATCAAATGACGCAAGGCTGACGAGCATAGGCGGCGACGCCACCAGGAACAGCGCGAGCCGAAAATCCCGCAGACAGCGGTTGTCTGCCGAGGAAGTTGAGGCGGTGACGGGGGCTAAGAAGACACGGTGAGATCCAGCGTAAGCGTAGATCAAACCGATGTCGCACTTGTGCCCTCAAGGGGCACGCGTCCGCCGAAAAGCGACGTCAGCCTCCGCTTTTCTTAAAAGTTTGTCTACGCGCTGAAGCAGTCCACTTTTCAACAAAAATGGACTGCTTCTCTGCTTACCGCTTTATTTTAGCCACCAATAACTTCACGGCCGCCCATATAAGGCTGGAGAACTTGCGGAATATGGATCGTGCCATCCGCCTGCTGATAATTCTCTATAATTGCCGCTACGGTACGGCCCACCGCCAAGCCAGAGCCATTTAACGTATGCACAAATTCAGCTTTTCCTTTCGCTTCGCGCTTGAAACGAATATTCGCGCGACGTGCCTGGAAAGCCTCAAAGTTGCTGCAGGACGAGATCTCTTTATAATCATTATAGCTTGGCAGCCAAACTTCAATATCGTACTTCTTGGCCGCAGTAAACCCTAGATCTCCTGTGCACATATTCATGACACGATAAGCAAGACCTAAACGCTGTAAAATCGTTTCTGCATGCCCAGTCAAACGTTCAAGCTCTTCGTAAGAGTCTTCCGGCCGGCTGAATTTCACAAGTTCTACTTTATTAAATTGATGCTGGCGGATCAAACCTCGGGTGTCGCGACCAGCAGAACCAGCCTCCGAACGGAAGCAGGCGCTAAAAGCTGTGTAACTAAACGGCAGCTCTGCTCCGTCTAAGATTTCATCCCTATGCAGGTTTGTAATCGGTACTTCTGCCGTTGGTACTAAAAAGTAATCCTCTTCTTGAATTTGAAAAGCGTCTTCTTCAAATTTAGGAAGTTGTCCGGTACCAGTCATGCTCGGGCGGTTCACAAGATAAGGAGGAAGGACTTCTTCATACCCGTGTTCACTTTCATGCACATCCATCATATAGTTCATTAAAGCACGCTCTAACCGAGCACCAGCACCTTTATAAAAAGCAAAGCGACTCCCTGTAACTTTTGATGCCCGCTCAAAATCAAGCATGCCGTTTTCAGTTCCTAAATCCCAGTGTGGTTTCGGCTCAAAAGAAAAGTCCGGCTGCTCTCCCCACGTACGAACAAGTTCATTGTCATCTTCGTTTTCCCCGCGTGGAACGCTGTCTGCCGGTAAATTCGGAATACGAAGTAAAAGCGTATTTAACTCCTCATCGATTTGCCGCAGCTCTTCATCAAGGGCTTTAATCTTGCCGGAAACTTCTTTCGTTTCCTCGATCAAATGCGCAGCATCTTTTTTTTCACGCTTATAAGCAGCAACCTGTTCTGAAACTTCATTCCTCCGCTGCTTTAATTCTTCCGTTTCTTGGATATAACTGCGTCGTTTTTCGTCGAGTTCGAGAACCCGGTCCAGGCTGTCTAATTCTTCTCCACGCTTATTGAGCTTTGTTTTAACTTCTTCTGTATGCTGACGAATATATTTAATATCAAGCATTCGATTTCCTCCTTCATCATTTTCTTTGTATTTTATAATAGAAAAATTACAAAGGCACTTAACGTTTGTTCGAAATCTTTCATCCATATTTGCATAAAAAAGGCCTCGTCCCCCTGTGAATTCGGAAAGGGACGAGGCATAACCCGCGTTGCCACCCTGATTGTGCAAAGTATGCACCACTTTGTGTTTGCTAACGGGGCCTGCCCCGGAGCTGCTTACTTTTTTCAGCAGCCCGCTCCAGACGGGATTCCACGGTCCGGCCCACCGGCTTTCAGCTGCTGCCGGCTCTCTGTAGGTGCCAAGTACCGTGTACTTTTGTCTTTCTTCACGTTCATCGATTAAGCTTGTAGCGCAGTTTTGGATACTTCGCGAACCATACCGGCAAAGTATTGATGCAGCCGGTTATCTGCTGTTAACTCCGGATGAAAAGAGCACGTTAAAAACAACCCTTGCCGAGCAGCGACGATATCATTGCCATACGTTGCTAAAACGCGTACATCCTCGCCTACATCTATAATGAGCGGCGCCCGGATAAATACAGCTTCGACATCTTCAGCAACATCTTCAACCGCAAGCTTCGTTTCAAAACTTTCACGCTGCCGACCAAAGGCATTGCGTTCCACAGTCATATCAATCAAACCAAGGTGCCCGCTGTCTGCACCATCAATGTCACGCGCCATTAAGATCAAACCAGCGCATGTCCCAAATACAGGTTTACCGGCTTCTGCGAACTGGCGAAGCGGCTCAAGAAAGTTGTATTTATCAATGAGGCGGCGCATCGTCGTGCTTTCACCGCCAGGAAGAACAAGCCCGTCAATTTCATCCAACTGCTCCGGACGCTTCACGACGATCACGTTCGTATCCTCAGCTTGAAGCGCTTTTACGTGTTCTCTGACAGCCCCTTGCAGCGCAAGTACACCAATATGAATCATGGTTAAATCGCTCCTTTACGTCAAGCTCAACCGGCACTGCAAGATCGAAGTTTTACCAGCCGCGGTCCTGCATCCGTTCTTCTGGTTGAAGGCTGGAAATTTCTTGACCTTTCATGGCACTACCAAGGCCTTTGGAAAGCTTACCGATTAATGCATAGTCATCGTAATGCGTTGTCGCTTCAACAATCGCACGTGCATACGTTTTTGGATCATCAGACTTAAAGATGCCGGAACCAACAAATACACCATCAGAACCAAGCTGCATCATGAGTGCCGCATCTGCAGGCGTTGCAATCCCGCCAGCTGCAAAGTTAACAACCGGCAGACGTCCGTGCTCTTGAACAGCAAGCAGCTGCTCATAAGGTGCACCATGCTCTTTAGCTTCGGTCATGAGCTCGTCTTTAGACATGTGCACAACCTTTTGAACTTGTGAATTCATCATGCGCATATGGCGAACTGCTTCAACGATGTTTCCTGTACCAGGCTCACCTTTTGTACGAATCATTGACGCACCCTCACCAACGCGGCGCAGTGCCTCGCCGATATTACGCGCACCACATACAAACGGAACAGTATATTCGCTTTTATCGATATGATAAACTTCGTCCGCTGGAGTTAAAACTTCACTTTCATCAATATAATCTGCACCGAGCGCTTCAAGTACGCGGGCTTCAGCAATGTGACCAATGCGTGCTTTTGCCATGACTGGAATAGATACAGCCTCCATCACTTCTTCTAAGATGGTTGGGTCCGCCATTCGCGCTACACCACCGGCAGCGCGAATGTCTGCTGGTACACGCTCAAGGGCCATAACTGCAACTGCCCCAGCTTCTTCCGCGATTTTTGCCTGTTCAGCATTCACGACGTCCATGATGACGCCGCCTTTTTGCATTTCCGCCATTCCCCGTTTCACTCGATCCGTGCCTGTATCTGCCACAAACCATTCCTCCTGACCATGATATACGAATATAAAGTACATTTTGCTTAACACTACGTTTAACCTGCTTTAATATTTTAACATTAATTTCATTTCAGGAAAAGCTGGATTTCCGGCTTTAGAACCAACTGCGCACTATTTCTGTGGCACTGTTCCAAACACCTGAGAAAAACCCACCGATACTGCGCATCGTTAATGAAAACCAGCCGGCTTCCTCGACACTTTCTGTCGTCTTAACAGGCACACGCTTATGTTCAGCCATATCTTCTCGTAAATAACCGTCATCCGCTTCACCAGTATTGCTCACAGTAACGTAGCCAATGGTCTGTCCTTCTTCAATCGGAGCTGTTAATTCCCCGTCATCATTTAATAATGATTCGTCCACCGTAAAAGAAGGCTCGTACGCCTCTATTTCGTCCTCGTGTGCCATCACTTCAACTGATTCCTCGGTTGCTATGCTTACTTCATCTTCTTCCCCGCGCGTTACAGGCAGTACTTCTTCGTCAGGTGTGTATCCGGCTTCAAGAACTTCGGTTTCAGCGTAATTATCAAAACCGTAATCCAAAAGACTGGATGTCTGCTCAAAGCGGGCGTCCCGACTCTCGGTCCGCATAACGACAGAAATAAATCGTTGTCCTCCCCGTTCAGCCGTACCAGTGAAAGCATTGCCGGCGAGTGATGTATATCCGGTTTTTAATCCATCAACACCCTCATACGCATGCCGGCCGTCTGGAAGCATTTCATTCCAGTTTTCCATAAAAATCTCATCTTCAGTGCCCTCTTTAAAGTATGCTTCTTCTATGCTCGCCGTTTCGAGAACATCCGGGTGTTCATCAAGTAGATGATAAGACAACAATGCCGTTGCACGTGCTGACATCATGTTTTCAGCGTCTTCATCTGTTCCATCTGGATGCTGCCCTTGCATCGAACTGTTATTTAAGCCGGAAGAGTTCACAAACTCATACTCCTCCATGCCAAGTTCGCCTGCTTTTTCGTTCATCTCCGCTACAAAATCCGCTTCAGAGCCGGAGATTTTCTCCGCAAGCGCTACAGTCGCTGCATTGGCTGAATAGATTGCAAGCGCCTCGTACAGCTCTTGCACGGTATAAGTTTCATCTTGCCGCAGCGGAACATTGGACAAGTTTGTTGCTAAGGAGAGGCTTCTAACGTTGTCACTAATCGGCACCTCATCCTCCCAAGCAATTTCACCTTCTTCTACTGCTTCATGTACTAAGTATTCGGTCATGATCTTCGTCATACTTGCCGGCGGCAAAATCGTGTCTGCATTCTCTTTATAAACGATTTTCCCGGTATCTGCATCGACAAGTATAGCCGCTTCCGCTTCTAATTCAGGTCCTTCTGCAGCTGCTGTGCTCCCAAGTGAAGCCGCGAGCATTAAGCTGAGCGTTCCTGCTGCTGCAATTTGCATTGTTTTTCTCAATCTTCACACCTC
This sequence comes from Salsuginibacillus halophilus, assembly GCF_003014715.1. Lineage (GTDB taxonomy): Bacteria > Bacillota > Bacilli > Bacillales > Marinococcaceae > Salsuginibacillus > Salsuginibacillus halophilus. The sequence continues at coordinate 226,050 of NZ_PYAV01000006.1, read as the reverse complement.
CACGCTGACATACAAAACGTATTTTATCATACCGATTTTGAAAAACATAGAAGCAAAAGACCGAATTCCCAACCTGCTTGAGCCTAAAAAAGCGTACCATTTCCCGGGAAATGGTACGCTTTTTTACTCAATTAATTAAAGGTTGTAATTCGGTGCTTCCTTTGTGATCTGTACATCGTGCGGGTGGCTCTCAGTAAGCCCGGCATTTGTGATGCGTACAAATTTGCCGTTTTCGCGCAGGTCAAGCAGTGTCTTTGTACCGCAATATCCCATACCGGCACGAATACCACCGATTAACTGATGCGTCGTATCTCCAAGCGGTCCCTTATAAGGAATACGACCTTCAATCCCTTCTGGGACAAGCTTTTGATTGTCTTCTTGGAAGTAGCGGTCTTTACTTCCTTTTTCCATTGCACCAAGTGAACCCATGCCTCGGTAAACTTTAAACTGACGACCTTGGAAAATGACGCGCTCGCCCGGGCTTTCGCTTACACCAGCAAGCAGACTGCCGAGCATTACAGCGTGCGCTCCGGAGGCTAACGCTTTAATTATATCACCAGAATATTTAATACCACCATCAGCAATAATCGGTACATTATGCTTATGCGCTTCAGTAGCACAATCGTGTACAGCAGTAATCTGCGGCACACCTACACCGGCCACAACTCGTGTCGTGCAGATCGAGCCAGGACCGATCCCGACCTTGACCACATCTGCCCCTGATTCAATTAAATCACGCGTACCTTCGGCAGTAGCAACATTACCGGCGATGAGTACTGTTTCAGGATACATTTCCCGCAATTCTTTCAAAGTATCTAGTACACCTTGGGAATGCCCGTGTGCCGTATCAATAACAAGTGCATCTACACCAGCTTCTACAAGCGCTGCAGCCCGTTCTTTCGTATCGTGAGAAACGCCGACAGCAGCGCCTGCAAGCAGGCGGCCTTGTGTATCTTTAGCTGCATTTGGGTACTCAATTACTTTTTCTAAATCTTTAATCGTAATGAGTCCTTCTAACGTGTCATTTTCACTAACAAGCGGCAACTTTTCGATCTTATGCTCCTGCATAACTTTTTCAGCTTCAGCAAGCGTTGTGCCAACCGGTGCAGTAACTAAGTTCGTGCTTGTCATCACTTCAGCAATCGCAACATCATAGTTGCTGATAAAGCGGAGATCACGGTTGGTGATGATACCAATCAATTTTTGTGCTTCATCGACAATTGGTACGCCGGAGATGCGGAATTTACCCATAAGGGCTTCAGCATCGTACACTTTTCGATCAGCCGTTAAGAAGAAAGGGTTGTTAATCACACCGCTCTCTGACCGTTTCACAAGGTCAACCATCTCCGCTTGGGCTTCAATACTCATATTTTTATGAATAATCCCAAGTCCGCCTTCTCGAGCAAGCGCAATCGCAAGATCAGTTTCTGTAACTGTATCCATACCAGCACTGATTAAAGGAATGTTTAATCCGAGCTTAGCTGTGAGCGTCGTCTCTACAGTAACATCATTCGGGTGAATTTCTGACTTTGCCGGGAGAAGCAGCACATCATCAAATGTCAATCCTTCTTTTTCAAACTTATCGCTTCGCATCGATCTTCAACTCCTTAAAGTGATACTGAGCGTTAGCATGCGCGCCGCTCGACAATTTGTATTTTTACCATCTTATCATGTTTATTGTGACAGGCAAGCCGAAAGTGCTTAAGAAATAAATATTAAAAATTGTGCGAACATCTTTTTTGAATCAAATTACTCGTTACGTTTCACGTGAAACAAAAAAGCACCTGCAGCTAAAATGAGCGCAGGTGCTTGACATTCTTCCTATCAATTCAGAATTATTATTCAGCCACAAGTTCTGTTATAAAAAGGTTGTTTTCAAACTTTAAATCCAGCACTTTTTCCGTTTGCTTCATTTTCACTGTCGGCTTAGCTGGATGGCTGCTGTCGACAAACAACACTTCCGCTTCTTCACCATTTGTGAGCCGAACCGTGGAACCAATTGAAAATGTAATTAAACTGTCCACGAGTGCGTGAACAACCGAGGGATGAAACTTGCCGAACTGTTCATTTGCAATCATATGAAGCGCCCGGTACGGTGACTGCTTTTCCCGGTACGGGCGTTCTGACGTTAAGGCGTGAAACACATCAGCGACCGCAAAAATTCGGCTGTATAAATGAATCTTATCGCTTTTTACCCCCATCGGATAGCCGGACCCATCTTCACGTTCATGGTGCTGAACAATACCAAGTAGAAACTGGGCATCAAATGCCTGCGTATTACGAAGCATATTATAACTGTGCGATGGATGCTTTTGCACATTTTGAAACTCGGTTTCTGTTAAAGGCCCCTGCTTGTTGAAAATGTTTGCGTCGATTTGCGACATGCCGCTATCACACAATGCACCTGCAACACCAAGCTGCATCCAGACATCCGGACTCTGCTTCAAACGGCGGCCGAGAAAAGCAGAAAACAGCCCCGTCGCTACCGCATGATGATAAATATAATCTTCCTTGGCACAGTAATGATGGATGAACAATGCGCGCCGCGGCTCTTCGACAATCCCTTCCAGCAGCGGCTGCATCATTTGTCGGATGGCATTGACATCTACATTTGCGCCTTGAAGCCAAGAATTAAAATGCTTTTTATACGTTTGGACACCTTGTAAATACTGCTCAATAAAAGCATGATCTTTACTTTGCGGCGCATCATCTTCTTCAGGTACTTCAGCCGGCTGAAACGTCGTTCCATCCACTTTTGTCCGCTCTGCATAAACCTCCTCGATTAAAAAAGCTTCTAGCAGATCCAGGTGGTCATCTTTAATGACGGTGTTTTTACGGATGATTGGATAATTGGTCACCGCCATAACGTCTCGGGCTAAAATACACCCGGTTTCAAGCTGTTTTGGCTTCACGGTCAGCATAAGACGTTCCCCTTTAATGTTTATTGCAGATAAAGCTGGACAAAAGCGAGCTAGTCTTCTTCAGGATGATCTACATCATGGGCTGCCTCAATTTCACTTTCAGGCTCACTCGTCTCCACAGGAGCAACCGTCGACACTTCTTCGTCACCGGTCACCCGGATTAAGCGAACACCTTGAGCATACCGGCTTAAAACAGAGATCTCATCAACTTTCATACGGATGATCACACCAAGCACCGTCATAACCATGATGTCGTAATCACCACTGACAACGCGCAACGAGACGAGGTTTCCGGTTTTCTCCGTCAACGTGCATGTTTTCAGCCCTTTTCCGCCGCGATTTTGCGTTTTATATTCTTCAATCCGTGTCAGTTTGCCGTAGCCCTGGTCAGTGACATTCAATACTTGCTGACCTTCAGCAGCGATATCCATGCCGACAACTTCATCTTCTGCACCGAGCGACATGGCTTTCACACCAGTGGCATTCCGTCCCATCAACCGGACATCCTGCTCATGAAAGCGGATCGCCATTCCGCTTTTTGTGCCGAGAATGAGTTCATTTTCACCTGTTGTTAAACGCACACCATGAAGCTCATCCATTTCTTTTAGATTCACAGCGAATAAGCCACTTCGCCGCACGTTCGCAAATGCCGAAAGCGATGTACGCTTAGCGATGCCGTGACGGGTCAGGAAGAAAAGATATCGGTCTTCAGCAAAGTCATCAATCGGAATGACTGTACTGATCGCTTCATCTGTATCAAGCTGAATCAAGTTAATTGCCGGAATACCTTTGGCAGTCCGCTTTAATTCAGGGATTTCGTAAGCTTTTAAGCGATACATTTTTCCTTTGTTTGTGAAAAACAACAATGTTTTGTGCGAGTGTGTTGTAAATAAATGCTCGACAAAATCATCATCGTTCGTACCCATCCCTTGAATACCGCGGCCGCCACGACGTTGACTTTTATACGTATCAATTGGCAGACGTTTTAAATAGCCGTGATGACTAATTGTGATGACAACATCTTGACGAGGAATTAAATCTTCGTCTTCAATCATATCCTCGCCTGCTTCAATTTTTGTCCGACGCGCGTCGTTATATTGTGCCTTCAACTCCGTCAACTCGTTACGGATAATTTCAAGCACCCGCTCTTCACTTGCAAGAATTGCTTTTAAATCTGCGATTCGTTCGAGCAGCTCATTGTACTCATTTTCAATCTTTTCCCGCTCAAGACCTGTTAAGCGCTGCAGGCGCATATCAAGTATCGCCTGGGCTTGATCGTGGCTTAAATCATAATTGTTCATCAAGCCATCCCGGGCAATATCTGTCGTTTGGGATTGACGGATCAATTCGATAACTTCATCTAAATGATCCAGTGCAACCCGCAAACCTTCGAGAATGTGAGCGCGCGCTTCTGCTTTACGAAGCTCAAACGCTGTCCGGCGGCGGATCACTTCTTTTTGGTGCGCCAAATAATGCTCCAAACACTCTTTTAAAGTGAGCACCTGCGGCCGGCCGTCAACGAGTGCAAGCAGGTTAATCCCGAAACTCGACTGCAGCGGTGTCATTTTATAAAGGTTGTTTAATAAAACATTTGGGTTAGCATCTTTTTTCACTTCAATCACGACCCGCATACCAGAGCGGTCGGATTCATCGCGAAGGTCACTGATGCCTTCAATTTTCTTATCGCGTACAAGCTCAGCAATCTTTTCAACAAGCTTTGCTTTGTTTACTTGATACGGCAGCTCATGAACGATAATTCCTTGTTTCTGCGGGCTCATTTCCACAATTTCTGCATCTGCACGCACAACGACGGATCCACGGCCGGTTTCATACGCTTTACGAATACCGCTGCGGCCTAGGATTGAAGCACCCGTAGGAAAATCTGGTCCCTGGATATACTCCATCAAGTCGCTCATATTCATTTCTGGATCTTGACTTAACGCAAGCATCCCGTCAATCACTTCACCTAAATTGTGCGGCGGAATATTGGTCGCCATACCAACCGCAATTCCTGATGCACCGTTAACAAGCAGGTTTGGAAAGCGCGCCGGCAGAACGACCGGTTCGTGTTCAGCACCATCATAGTTTTCTTGGTAATCAATCGTGTCTTTATTAATGTCACGAACCATTTCCATTGAAATTTTAGACATCCGAGCCTCGGTATAACGCATCGCAGCAGCTGAGTCACCATCAACTGAACCGAAGTTGCCATGTCCATCAACAAGCATGTAACGATAACTGAAATCCTGCGCCATACGAACCATCGCTTCGTATACGGCTGAGTCACCGTGGGGGTGATACTTACCAATGACATCGCCGACAATACGTGCTGACTTTTTGTAAGATTTATCTGCGGTAATGCCAAGCTCGCTCATTGCGTATAAGATCCGGCGGTGCACCGGCTTTAAGCCGTCGCGCACATCCGGAAGGGCGCGGCTGACGATGACACTCATCGCATAGTCTAAAAATGACGTCTGCATTTCATCGTTAATATTTATTTCGTGAACTCTCGATTCGTTCTCTTCCATACCTAACCTCCATCATCCGAGCCATCATCCGGACGCGCGCAACAATTACACGTCCAGATTTTGTACATATTCTGCGTTTTCTTGAATGAAGTCGCGGCGCGGCTCAACCCGGTCACCCATTAACGTTTCAAAAACTTCATCTGCTTTAATCGCATCTTCAAGGCTCACCTGCAGCACAGTCCGACCTTGCGGGTCCATTGTCGTTTTCCACAACTGTTCTGCGTTCATCTCACCAAGACCCTTGTAGCGCTGAATATTCGGCTTCGGTGTGTCCGGAAGCTCCCCAAGAATTTGGTCAAGTTCGCGCTCGACGTAAGCATATCTCAAAGTTTTGCCTTGTTTAATTTGATAAAGCGGTGGTTGAGCGATATAAATATATCCTCTTTCAATTAACGGACGCATGTAACGATAGAAAAACGTCAAGATTAACGTACGGATGTGTGCACCATCAACGTCTGCATCCGTCATAATAATTACCCGTTGATAGCGGGCTTTTTCTATATCAAATTCCTCGCCGATCCCTGTACCAAGGGCTGTAATAATCGAACGAATTTCATTGTTGGCAAGTATTTTATCTAAACGGGCTTTTTCCACGTTAATAATTTTACCGCGGAGCGGAAGGATTGCCTGAAAGTGACGGTCGCGGCCCATTTTCGCTGAACCCCCGGCAGAGTCACCCTCAACAATGTAAATCTCACTCTCGCTCGGATCTTTTGACGCACAGTCAGCAAGTTTACCCGGCAGTGAGCTCACTTCAAGTGCACTTTTACGACGCGTCAATTCACGGGCTTTTTTCGCAGCTTCGCGGGCGCGCGACGCCATTAAGCCCTTTTCAACAACGCGCTTTGCTGTGTCCGGATGTTCATTTAAAAAGCGGGCAAAATGCTCGGAGAACAATGAATCCGTCACAGTTCGTGCTTCACTGTTACCAAGCTTCGTTTTCGTTTGCCCCTCAAACTGCGGATCAGGGATTTTTACTGAAATGATTGCCGTTAACCCTTCACGTACGTCATCACCGACAAGGTTTGGATCATTTTCTTTAAACAAGTAATTTTTACGGGCATAATCATTAATCACCCGTGTTAATCCCGTTTTAAAGCCAGATTCATGCGTACCACCTTCATGCGTACCGATGTTGTTGGCAAATGAATAAATATTACTTGCAAAACTGCCGTTGTACTGAACAGCAATTTCAATTTGAATCTCATCTTTTTCGCTTTCAATATAAATCGGCTCTTCATGAAGGACATCTTTCGAGCGGTTTAAATATTCAACAAACGAAGCGATACCGCCTTCGTAATAATACTCTACTTTGCGTTCCGGCGCTTCGTCGTTAAAACGCTCATCCATAAGGTAGATGCGCAGCCCTTTATTTAAAAACGCCAGTTCGCGCAGACGAGTAGCAAGGGTTTCATGATCGAACGTCGTTGTTTCTGAAAAAATCGTTGGATCAGGCTTAAATTGTATTTCTGTACCCGTAACTTCCGATTCACCAACAACTTGTAAATCGTGAGCTGGTACACCTTTTTCAAAACGTTGGTGATAAATCTTGCCGTCGCGAAACACACGAATCTCCAAGTAATCAGAGAGTGCGTTGACAACAGAAGCTCCAACCCCATGAAGCCCCCCGGAAACTTTGTAACCGCCGCCGCCAAATTTACCTCCGGCGTGTAAAACGGTCATAATAACTTCTACAGCCGGGCGCCCGGCTTTTTCATGCATCCCGACAGGAACGCCGCGTCCATTATCACGAACAGTTACCGTGCCATCCTCACCTACTGTAATTTCAATTGCATCACAGTGGCCGGCCATTGCCTCGTCAATACTGTTGTCGACAATCTCCCAAACGAGATGATGCAAACCACGGCTGCTTGTGGAACCAATATACATACCAGGACGCTTTCGTACCGCTTCAAGACCTTCAAGCACCTGTATTTGATTTTCATCATAGGAGTGCTGATCTACGGACATAATTTCACCTTCACTTTTGTCGCCGCACATACGTAAAGTTGTGGACGCAGTTATTTTTCATGACAGCCAGTCGTTCAATGCTGATACGACAACCGGCTGCTGTTTGGTGTGCATGCACAGGCAGCCGGTTGGCATGTTTAAGTTTCTTCATCTTCTTTAGCTTCTTCGGAGTAATCTTCGAACTCGCTGACCACGTTTGCCCGGCGTTTTAAAGTGCTCGAGGAAATCGGGGAGTGATAAACTTTGTCAGTTGTGAGCACGACTGACTTTGTTAAATCCGGTGAAATGACTACCGTGTTTTCAGACGTACGTGCGGCTAGAAATTCTTCGGTAATTTCAACGGGTTCTTCGTAATTGTAATCAAGAATAGCGATAACGTCTTTGGAGCGGATCACTTCATCTCCGCCTAAATGAATAAACAAAACAACACCTCATTTCACCTCGACGAGCTGCCCATCTGAAACTTCGAAAATGGACGCCTTCGAGAGGGTTTCGTGCTGGATGCCATCGACGCTCGTTGTCGTAACAAACGTTTGGACTTTGCCTTGAATTGTATTTAATAAGTGAGACTGCCGGTGATTATCAAGTTCTGATAACACATCATCAAGCAGCAGCACTGGATACTCACCAATCTGATCCCGGATTAATTCGATCTCAGCAAGTTTTAAAGACAGTGCTGTTGTCCGTTGCTGACCCTGTGAGCCGTAGGTTTGGACATTGCGCCCATTTACATATAAAAGCAGGTCTTCACGATGCGGGCCAGAAAGTGTGGTCCCTCGCCGCATCTCTTGATCACGCTTCGTTTGAAAAGCTTGTTCGTACGCTTCTTTCAGTGTCGACAAATCCATGCCGTAAGATACATCTGCTGAAGGAACGTAATTGATCTCTAATTGCTCTTTGCCGCGGCTTATGCCGCGATGAATCTCTTCAGCCCACCCTTGAAGCATCTGTATGAATTCAAACCGGCGCTTCACAACAGCAGCCGCCTGCGCTGCCAACTGCTCGTTTAACACATCGAGCAGAGCGCCTGGATCACGCCGGGAGCCCTGCCAATCTTTTAAAAACTGATTCCGTTGTTTAAGCACGCGATTATAAGAAGCCAAGTCATGTAAATATACCGGACTTGCCTGACCGATCTCCATATCAATAAAACGTCGACGTTCAGCCGGCCCGCCCTTTACAAGGTTTAAGTCTTCTGGCGCAAACATGACAACGTTTAAAGTACCGATATATTGACTTAACTTCTGCTGCTCAAGCTCATTAACTTTAACGGTTTTTCCTTTCGGCGTAAAAATAACATCGAGCACGGTCGGGCCGGTCCGGCGGTGGATATTCCCCTTCACATGGGCAAATGATGATTCCCAGCCGATCATTTCTTTATCCCGGTGCGTCCGATGTGATTTCCCCATCGCAAGGACGTATATTGCTTCCATGATGTTCGTTTTTCCTTGGGCATTTGACCCGATAATGACATTGACCGCCGGCTCAAATGTCAGCGAGACTTCGCTGTAATTGCGAAAACCTCTTAACGTCAAGTTTTCAATATACACAGCAATACCCCTAAGCTTCTACGTCGGTGACAAGAAACGTCCCGCTTTCTTCAACTTCAACCTCGTCACCTGGATACAGCTTGCGGCCGCGCCGGTCTTCTGCTTCACCGTTCACCAGCACGGAAAATTCAGAGAGAAACCACTTAGCCATGCCGCCAGTATCAATTACTGCAGCTTCTTTCAATAACTGGCCAAGTGTAATGTAATCAGTATGAATTTGGATTTTTTCAGCCATAAGCTTCCTCACTTTCACGAAGCGTTTTTTCACCGCTTCGAAAAACGCTTTTCGATTCTCATCATATCCATCCCTATTTTACTAAAATAAACAACGAAACGCTACATCTATTCCAAAGCTTGCAAAATAAGAAATTTCATGAGGCAGTACGTGCCTTAGTCACACTCCGCTTGTAGACAAATTCTTGTAAAAGCGAAGGCTGACGTCGCTTTCCGGCGGACGCTTGCACCAGGCACGGCCTCAACTTCCTCGGCAGAAAGTCACTGCCTGCGGGATTTTCGGCTCGCGCTGTTCCTGATGGCGTCGCCGCCGGTGCTTGTCAGCCTTACGTCATTTGAGGGTCACGAATTGTAAAGATCTTTTTGAGCAAGACAATAGCTATATGAATCCGTTTCATCATGATGCTCCATGAACGATCAAGTGAACCATACACAAAAGACAAATGTAAAAGTGACCGAAACGAAAGACGGCGACTCCCGGAGGATCAAGCGCAGGCTGAAGATCCACTTGTTCGATTGGCAATCAAATCGAACAAGTTAGCTGAAGCCAAGCCCTCGGGAAAGCGTCCGTCTGGCGTGAAGGTCACGTTCATGATTCAGTTTTTTCTCTTAATAGGGCAGGCTGCGGAGCTTGCAGCAGTAAGCTGTGCGTGAATTTAAAGCTTTGCACTTCGTCAACAGCCTGACACTTTTTCAAACTTGAAAAACTCACCATCCGAAAAATATAAAAACCCTCCGCTTGCAGACGGAGAGCTTTTTAACTTAATACGTTCGTACTGGTGAGAATAAGTGAAGCATTTGATCGTGGTCCTGCGGGCGAACGACAAACGGACTCATAGCACCAGTAAATTGAATGGAAATAACGTCACTGTCGATGACTTTCAACGCATCTAAAATATTTTTTCCGTTGAATGAAATACGCAAATCTTCCCCGTTGAGTGACGCCACTTCAATGTTTTCTTGTACTTTTCCAATCTCTGCTGAAACTGAAGTGATTTCTATTAAAGCATCACCGGCAGTTTTTACGTTAATGACGTTATTTTTAGCTTCACGGGACAATAGGAGTGCCCGCTCTAACGCCTGTACTAAATCGTTACGCTCAAGAGTTACATCAGTTTTTGTCTGTGTTGGCACCATGTTCTTTGTTACAGGATATTTTCCATCAAGTAAACGTGAGAAAAACATGAGTCGGTCAAATTTAAACAAGACTTGTGTTTCAGTTACAACAACTTCGATTAAATCTTCCGCATCATCCATAATCCGGCTTAATTCGGTCAAACTTTTTCCTGGAATCACAATGTTTGATAACGACAGTGACGCATCCGTTTCTACTTCAGCGCTGCGCATTGCTAAACGGTGACTGTCCGTTGCCGTAAAGGTCATTTTCCCTTCTTCAATCTCAAGGTTTACACCTGTCAACACCGGGCGTGTTTCCTGAGAGGACACTGCAAATACTGTTTGACGAATCATATCTTTTAGTAGATGCTGCGGAATTTTAAAGGATTGATCTTCCTCAAGTTTTGGCAGGCGAGGGTATTCTTCTGGATCTAGACCGTTTAAGTTGAACACGACTGCCCCTGAACGAACCGTAGCGGCAAATTGCTCTTGAACTTCAATTTCGATCGTATCACCTGGAAGCTTTTTAACGATATCAACAAAATATTTAGCTTGAAGTACGACACTTCCAGGCTGCTCAATTTGCAGATACTCTTTTTCTTCATCTGCTACAGGGATGAAAGATTGGATTGAAATATCAGAATCGCTGCCGATCAATGTTAAACCATCAGTGTCCGCTTCAATCTTTATACCAGTTAAAACATTGATTGTGGAACGTGGGGAAATCGCACGGTTCACATGTTGAACGCCTTGCACAAACTCTTCCCGATCAATGGTGAATTTCATAAGTCATCTCCCTTATATATTAATAATAATAATTAAACCGTAATAGTCGTAGGTGTTGTTAGTAATGTGGATAACCTCGTTTAAGCACTGTCTACACAAGGTTCTCCACATGTGTATAAACTGTTAATAACAACAGAACAATTCATGTGGTTGTCCACACCTATTGTTTCATCTGTTCTTTTAATTCTTCTGATTGTTCGGCGACGTCATTTTGTTCAGCAATCATTTTTGAAATGCGTTCGTGCGCATGGATGACTGTCGTATGATCACGCCCCCCAAACTCTTCTCCGATTTTCGGGAGTGAAGCATCTGTAAGTTCACGCGATAAATACATGGCCATCTGACGTGCAAAAGCGACAGTCTTAGTCCGTTTTTTTGCGGTGATTTCTTCTTGTTTGATCTGATAGTAACTAGCAACTTTGACTTGAATGTCTGCAATCGTAATAACTTTTGGTTTTGCGTTAGGAACAATATCTTTTAATGCTTCAGCAGCTAAGTCTGCGTTGATATCTTGATTGACCAGTGAAGAGTAAGCCACGATCCGAATTAATGCTCCTTCAAGTTCGCGGATGTTTGTGTCAATTTGATTTGCAATATAAAGCATAACCTCATTGGGAATATCAAGTTTTTCTGCTTTTGCCTTTTTCCGCAAAATTGCAATGCGCGTTTCAAGGTCCGGCGGGGTGATATCTGTAATAAGACCCCACTCAAATCGTGAGCGCAGCCGGTCTTCTAATGTTGGGATTTCTTTAGGCGGCCGATCACTTGAAATCACGATTTGTTTACTTGCTTCATGCAGGGCGTTAAACGTATGGAAAAATTCTTCCTGGGTTTGTTCTTTACCGGCGAGAAATTGAATATCATCAATGAGAAGCACATCAATATTCCGATATTTGTTGCGGAAGTTAACAGCTTTGTTATCTCGGATTGCGTTAATAAATTCGTTTGTGAATTTTTCTGATGACAAATAAACGACACGGGCATCAGGATTATGCTCAATCACATAATGACCGATCGCATGCATTAAGTGTGTCTTTCCTAAGCCTACGCCACCATAAATAAACAATGGGTTATAAGCTTTCGCCGGAGCCTCAGCTACAGCTAAAGAAGCAGCGTGCGCAAAGCGGTTTCCACTCCCGATAACAAACGTATCAAACATATACTTTTCGTTTAACATGGTTTTTGGGGCTTCATTTTCTTGCTCTACAGGTTTTGACGGCATTTTTTTTAGTTCTTCCTCTACAGAAAAACCATTGTCTTCTTCCGTATCTGGAATGACAAATTTTACATCTAAACGTGAGCCGGTGATGTCTTCAACTGTGTCAGAAATAATACTTGAATACCTGTCTTCCAACCAGTCTCTAGCGAATGGGTTTGGTGCTGTCACAATAATTGTTTGTTCCTGTAGATCGGTGGCTGTTGTCGCTTTTAACCAAGTTTCAAAACTCGGCTTGCTCACCTTTTCTTGAATTTTTTCAAGCACCTGTTCCCAAAGATCATTTAAATTTTCCATGCCGGTCGCCCCTCCTTATTTAAAATCCTTGAACCGACGCAGGCTATCAACCCACTGTTCAACCTTTGCGTAACCAGGTTTGTATAAAGATACACACGTATGTATTTGAAGATTTACGCACAAGCTTATACAATAATGTAGGAAAACGTCCTCTCCGCATTATCCACAACATTGTGGAAAAGCTTATAAAGAAGGTGTGGAAATGTATCCACAATGTTGTGCACAGTTGTGGATAACAATAACAGTCCGATGACGGTCTCCAAAGAAAACAAATTAATCATACCAAAAAAGAAGTAGCGATTCAACGGCTTTAAAGGAACTTATCCACACGATCAATAAGTTGTGTACAATACTTATCCACACCACTAGATTATGTGTAGAACTTGTACATAACTTGTCGATAACTGTTTGGAGTGGATTGATGGTTGTCCACAGCTTTTGTCTATGCTTGTCGTTCCCTGTTTAACTCGTTCGTTGTGATAGCGAAACGCTGCGTTCATTCTAAGAAACTGCGGGATGTTTCGCGCGTGACGCGTGACATGAGTTATAGAGAAATATCTGGACGTAGAAACAACGTAGAAACAAAGGTCGGGGCTTTAAAGTTGGATATGTATGAAAATAAAATCGCATAACATGCGGCATGGACAGGTCTTCAAATCATCTATGCGAGGTTGACAAGTAATTTTGATAAATTTATAATTTACGGGAATGTCTTGACGGACGTTATTACGAAGAATCCTTAGGAGGTGCAGATATATGGCTAAGAAACCTACATTCCAACCGAACAACCGTAAGCGTAAAAAAGATCACGGCTTCCGCACGCGGATGAGCACGAAAAACGGACGCGATGTTTTGAAGCGTCGCCGCCGCAAAGGAAGAAAAGTACTTTCCGCATAAGAAAAAGACCACTGGCTAAAAGCCGTGGTCTTTTTCATGTTTTTGGTGAAACATAGATTTGGGTAAGAGAGAAAGGCGTGAGCATGTTATGAAAAAGTCGTTTCGAATCAAAAAGAGCGAAGAATTCAGCCGGATCTTTCAAACGGGTACGTCTTATGCCAACCGGCAGTTCGTCGTTTACGTACTCGAACGTCCGGAGCTAGAAGCGTTCCGTGTCGGGATTACCGTTGGGAGAAAACTTGGAAATGCGGTTGTACGAAATCGAACGAAGCGGCGCGTACGCGAGTTGGTACGTGAACATCAAACACAGCTTGACGCCGGGAAAGATTATATCATTATCGCTAGAAAGCCAGTGCTTGATATGTCGCATGAGGCACTCTCTAAAAGCTTCGTTCATGTCATGAAGCGAGCGAAGTCTTATCATGCCAAGACGTAGCGATTTTGTGAATTTATCAGCAGTGATACCGGATTCATCTTTATTTCTTGAAGGCTCTCCGCTAAAATAGAGGGGGCTTTTATAAATAGAAGCGTCTTTATGATTAAGCAAGATGGAATGAAGGAGGAAAATTCCGTGAACAAAAAGATTTTACTGGCTTTAATGTTTCTTGCCGTGACAACATTTTTAGCCGGTTGTTTTAACATTAATGACCCGGTGACTGACGAGGCCGGCAACCGGGTGGCAGACACAGACGGAATCTGGGCCACATACTTTGTTTATCCGCTCTCTTGGCTGATGGTCACTATCGCTGAAGGGTTAAATCATAGTTATGGTCTGGCGATTATTGTTGTTACCATTATTCTGCGGATCGCGATTCTGCCATTAATGATTAAGCAGACAAAGAGTACAAAAGCGATGCAGGAATTACAGCCGGAAATGCAGAAACTTCGTGAAAAGTACAGTGCGAAGGATCAAAAATCGCAGCAGAAACTTCAGGAAGAAACGATGAAATTGTTTCAAGAGCACGGCGTAAATCCGCTGGCTGGTTGTTTCCCGATTTTAATCCAAATGCCGATTTTAATCGCATTTTATCACGCAATTATGCGGACAGAATCTGTGAACGATCAAACATTTTTATGGTTTCAGCTAGGTGAACCAGACTTTATTCTACCTTTAATTGCTGGTATAACAACCTTTATCCAGCAAAAGATGATGATGGTCAATAACACGAATCCACAAATGCAGATTCTCCTTTATATGATGCCGATTATGATTACCGTCTTTGCCTTTTTCTTCCCATCAGCATTAGCGTTGTACTGGGTAATTGGTAACTTGTTTATGATTGTGCAGACGTACTTTATTACTGGGCCGTCAAAAAATAATCAACAAGAGGCTTCAACGGGAGGAGCGAAAAAGTAGTGGACAAACCTTTGCGAGTGACTGCTGAATCGGTCGATGAAGCACTGCAAAAAGCGGCTGATCAGCTGGGTGTTAGTGTAGAGGAAGTAGATTACCATGTGGTTCAGCAGCCGAAGCGCGGATTTCTCGGATGGTTTAAAAAGCGAAATGCTGTCGTTGAGGCGTCTGTTAAAACTGCGGATGCCGACGTTGAGCAAACGCAGGAATCGGGCGCACTCGACCTTGAAGACGAATTTTCGACGTTTGCAGAAACTGAAAATGAAGCGCAAGTTGAAGCTGTAGAAGAAACGCTGCCGGAACTTGAAGAAGAAATCAAAGAGCAAGCCGGCCCTTCGGAAGATGAGAAGCCTGAAGAAACGGCGAAACATTATTTAGAAGCAGTGATTCAAGAAATGGAAGCCGTGGCAGAAGTTCATATTCAATCAGCTAATGCGAAGTCTGCTGAACTAGAACTCACCGGTGAAAGTGTCGGCCTGTTAATCGGAAAGCGCGGTCAGACGCTGGATGCGCTTGAAACGCTGGCCGGCTTAGCGGCGAACCGTGTTTCTTCTCGGCATTTTACTGTATTTCTAGATGCTGAAGGCTACAGAGCCCGCCGCGCAGCTTCTTTAGAAAACCTGGCTGACCGACTGGCTGATAAAGCTTTGTCAACGAGTACCCGGGTGCCGCTGGAGCCGATGAACGCCCGTGAACGAAAAGTGATTCATCAAGCATTGCAGAAAACACGTGGTGTGGAAACAATTTCTGAAGGTGTAGAACCAAAGCGCCGCGTCGTTATTCTGCCCGACCATTAAGAGCTCGCCAAACTCTCTGCTTCTGCAGGGAGTTTTTTAATGTCGTTCATAAACCGGCAGGCTGCTGCCGAAAAGCGAAGTCATCCATCGTTTGTCTGCGCGTTGGTCTGTCCACATGTGGACAACTTTACCTTTGGCGCAAGCGTTGCGATGTGGTATTCTATATTGTTAGGAAGATACAAGACTGTCGTTGGCTAAGAATAACGGTGAATTTATAAATTGAACGAATGTATGTAAAGGAGGTGAGCGGCCGATGATGGAATTTGATACAATCGCAGCAATCTCTACCCCCGCGGGGGAAGGGGCAATTGCCATTGTTCGTTTAAGCGGAAGTGATGCTGTAACAATTGGTGATCAAGTTTTTCAAGGCAAAACAACGCTTGCTCAAGCTGATACGCACACCATTAATTACGGCCACCTCATTGAGCCTGAAACGAGTGACGTTGTTGAAGAGGTCATGGTTTCTGTATTAAGAGCGCCAAAAACGTTCACAAAAGAAGATATTATTGAGATTAACTGTCACGGCGGTGTCGTCTCGGTGAACAAGGTGCTCGATCTTGTATTATCAAGCGGCGCCCGACTTGCTGATCCTGGTGAGTTTACGAAACGAGCCTTTTTAAACGGCCGGATTGACCTTTCTCAAGCAGAAGGGGTTATGGATTTGATCCGGGCGAAAACGGACCGGGCAATGAATGTGGCGGTAAGTCAGGTACAAGGCCGGCTCGCTGAGCAGGTGCGCGGTTTGCGCCAGGAGCTTTTGGAGACAGTCGCAAACGTGGAAGTAAATATTGATTACCCAGAGTACGATGCAGATACTGTTACACTTGAATTATTAAAGGAAAAAGGCGGAGCCGTTAAAGATGAGATTGATCAACTGCTTCGGACCGCCAAGCAGGGTAAGATTTTACGTGAAGGGATAGCTACTGCAATTATCGGACGGCCGAATGTAGGTAAATCTTCGTTGATGAACAGCTTTGTGCATGAAAATAAAGCAATTGTGACCGAAATACCGGGCACAACCCGCGATGTACTTGAAGAATACGTAAACGTGCGCGGTGTGCCACTCCGTTTAATTGATACAGCAGGGATTCGTGAAACCGAAGATGTCGTTGAAAAGATTGGGGTGGAGCGATCACGGCAGGTGCTGCAAGATGCTGATCTTGTTATGCTCGTACTAAATGCAGCAGAGCCTCTTGGTGATGAAGATCGTGCATTGTTTGAAGCGATGAAAGGCATGAATGCTGTTATCGTACTCAATAAAACAGATCTTTCGCAGCAGATTGATGAAAATGAGGTGCGTGAGCTTGCAGGCAGTCGCCCTGTGATTGCGACCTCACTTTTACAATCAGAAGGTGTAGAAGAATTAGAAGATGCCATCGCGCACTTATTCTTTGATGAAGGTGTGGAGACGGGTGATTTAACGTATGTTTCAAATGCCCGCCATATCGCCCAGCTCCGGCAGGCTCGCCAGTCGATCGAGGATGCTTTGGAGGCTGCTGATGCTGATATTCCAGTGGATATGGTTCAGATTGATATTACCCGCGCATGGGAGCACCTTGGTGAAATCGTCGGAGAAAATGCGCCCGATCATTTGATTGATCAATTGTTCTCGCAGTTTTGTCTTGGAAAATAACGTATACAGCGTATGAAACGCTTAAAGGAGGAACGCCTGATGACGTATCAAGGCGGAGAATATGATGTAATTGTGATTGGCGCCGGTCATGCCGGAGTAGAAGCAGGTCTTGCCTCTGCGCGGATGGGTGCAAATACGCTGATGCTTACGCTCAATCTCGATGCTGTAGCATTTATGCCGTGTAACCCGTCGGTCGGTGGTCCGGCCAAAGGGATCGTCGTACGTGAAATTGACGCCCTTGGCGGAGAGATGGGCAGAAACATTGATAAAACCCATATTCAAATGCGGATGTTAAACACGGCAAAAGGACCAGCCGTCCGCGCATTGCGCGCGCAGGCAGATAAGTTTTTGTATCAGCACGAAATGAAAAAAACGCTAGAAGATGAAGAAAACCTTGTGATGCGCCAAGGGATGGTTGAAGAATTGATCATCGAGGACGGCGTCTGCAGAGGAGTGAAGACAAATACAGGTGCTTCTTATTATGCGCCGTCTGTTATTGTAACGACCGGCACGTATTTGCGCGGAAAAATCATTATGGGTGATCTAGCTTACGAAAGCGGTCCGAACAATATGCAGCCGTCAGTGCATCTTGCCGAGCACATGCAGGAACTCGGGTTTGATATGGTCCGGTTTAAAACTGGCACACCACCACGGGTGAACGGAAATACAATTGATTATTCACAAACAGAAGAACAGCCAGGTGACGATACACCACGTGCGTTTTCGTATGAAACGACGAAATATATTACAGATCAGCTCCCGTGCTGGTTGACCCATACCGGTGCAGAAACGCATGCGCTTATTAATGAAAACTTGAACCGTTCGGCGATGTATTCCGGCATGGTTCAAGGCACTGGTCCGCGTTACTGTCCTTCGATTGAAGATAAAATTGTTCGTTTTCATGATAAACCACAGCACCAAATCTTTTTAGAACCAGAAGGGCGCAACACGAATGAGGTGTACGTTCAGGGACTTTCGACAAGTCTGCCTGAAGATGTACAGTTTGATATTCTTAAAACAATTCCCGGCCTTGAAAATGTACGCATGATGCGTCCGGGGTATGCAATTGAATATGATTCGATCGTGCCGACGCAGCTCTGGCCGACCCTTGAAACGAAAAAAATTGAAGGTTTGTTTACTGCTGGACAGATTAATGGAACCTCCGGTTATGAAGAAGCTGCCGGGCAAGGTTTGATGGCCGGTATTAATGCGGCGCGCAAAGCCCAGGGTGAAGAAGGTTTAGTTCTCGGACGTTCAGAAGCTTATATCGGTGTTTTAATTGATGACTTAGTCACAAAAGGAACGAACGAGCCGTACCGCTTGTTAACATCTCGTGCGGAATACCGGCTGCTGCTGCGTCACGACAATGCAGACTTGCGCCTGTTAGAAACCGGTCATCGTATCGGTATGATATCTGATGAGCGTTTTGCCCGCTTTGAAACGAAAAAAGCAGCCATTGCGGCTGAGAAAAAACGGCTTGAAAAAACGATTATTAAACCTTCAGATGAGCTGAATCAAATGCTTGAAGAGAAGGGCTCAAGCCTTATGAAAGAAGCTTCAGCAGCAGCTGTACTATTGAAGCGTCCGGAGCTTGGGTATTATGACGTACTACCGTTTGCCGGTGAACCGGAAGAAGTGCTTTCTCCTGACGTGGAAGAGCAAGTAGAAATTCAAACGAAATATGAAGGATATATTGCAAAGCAGCTCGAACAAGTTGATAAGATGGAAAGAATGGAAGAAAAGCGGATCCCGAACTGGGTGGACTATTATGAGATCAGCGGCCTCGCCAATGAAGCCCAGCAGAAACTTGCTGAAGTGCGCCCGGTATCGGTCGGACAGGCAACTCGGGTTTCCGGTGTAAATCCAGCGGATATTTCGATTTTACTCATTTATCTTGAGCAGGGCCGGCAGGCGACAAAAGAAGAAACAGCAAACGCATAAACCGGCTGAAGCCGGCGGGTGGTATTGTCCGCGCCGCCGGCTTCTTTTTCAGTTTACATACCCAGTATATTTTAAAGGAGGAAATGGCGTGGCTGACTTAAAAGCTGAACGTCTCATTCAAGAGGCATTTGCTGCAACTGATCATCAAATGAAACAGTTGGAAGAGTATTTTCAGCTGCTTGTAACTTGGAATGAAAAAATGAACTTAACCGGTATTACAGAGCGGGAAGCCGTGTATGAAAAACACTTTTATGACTCGCTAACAGCGTTGTTTGCTTATGACTTTACACAGGCGCAGCGCATCGTTGATATCGGTGGCGGCGCCGGCTTTCCCGGATTTCCGATCAAGATTTTATATCCTCACCTTGAACTTGTCATTGTTGATTCTTTAAAAAAACGGATGACTTTTCTAGAACAGGCAGCAAGTGAGCTTGGCCTTGATGGTATTACGCCTGTGCATGGACGTGCAGAAGAACTCGGTCAGCAAAAGGTGCACCGCGAAAGCTACGATGCAGCGATCTCGCGAGCTGTTGCCCGGCTGCCGGTGCTCGCGGAACTCAGCCTTCCGTTCGTTAAACCTGGGGGCTGGTTTGTTGCCATGAAAGGTGCTGAAGGCCTTGAAGAAATGGAAGAAGGCCGAGCAGCTTGTGAGAAACTCGGCGGCCGA
Source organism: Salsuginibacillus halophilus (assembly GCF_003014715.1). GTDB lineage: Bacteria > Bacillota > Bacilli > Bacillales > Marinococcaceae > Salsuginibacillus > Salsuginibacillus halophilus. The sequence continues at coordinate 206,142 of NZ_PYAV01000006.1, read as the reverse complement.
ATTGATGAGCCGTATGAAACAAAACTTCCAATTGAGGAAAGTCAGCGCTTTATTGTTAAAGTTGAAAAAGTAACTGAAACACCACCGCAATACCCGAGAAAGCCGGGGAAACCTGCCAAAAAACCGCTCAGCTAGTCATTTTTTTCTCGACTGTGGATATGGACATTGCTTCCTAGCGTGGTACAATATGACGCAGACGAAGCTTATTGATCCACGCTATGTGCATGATGATAGATGAAGAGTTTTATGGATTGATGCGCTGATTTTACAGGAAAGGGGGGACGGGCGACCTCTCTTGCGGCTTCACCTGCAAGTGTCCGTCGCCTTAACTTATGAAGCAGTCGCTTCAACGTTTGTTCGGTTTACAAAGTGAAGAAGAGGAAACGGCAGCAAGTACATCAAAAGATGAGGTCGAAGTCATTTCAGTCACTGAAGTGGTCCCCAATCCGTTTCAGCCTCGTACAATTTTTGCTGAGGATAAAATCCAAGAATTGGCCCAGTCCATTAAGACACACGGGCTGCTGCAGCCGATTACGGTACGTGAGCGTGGCGGCATTTATGAAATTGTCGCCGGCGAGCGCCGGTTCCGCGCGGTTAAATCGCTTGGTTGGTCAACGATTCCGGCGTTGATTAAAGAGTTTGATGATACCATCACAGCTTCACTTGCGTTAATTGAGAATTTACAGCGGGAAAGTTTAACAGCAGTAGAAGAAGCCACAGCGTATGCTCAATTGATCGAGCTTCAAGGGTTGACCCAGGAAAGTCTGGCGCAGCGGCTCGGTAAAGGTCAGTCCACCATTGCAAACAAACTACGTCTTCTCCACTTACCCGAAGCAGCTCGTGAAGCTTTAACCGCCCGTCAGATTACAGAGCGCCACGCCCGCGCACTGCTCGGTTTAGAAGAGGAAGAAGTGCAGTTGCAAGTGCTTCATGAGGTGATTGAAAAGTCGCTGAATGTCAAACAGACTGAAGAGTTGATTGCAAAATGGAACGCTCCAAAACCGGCACAGAAGAAGCCGAGAAAAAAGCATTACGCAAAAGACACTCGTCTAGCTTTAAATACGATCCGGCAGTCGCTTGATATGGTTGAAGAAAGCGGCTTGAATTTGGAAACCGATGAAGAAGAATACGAGGAATACGTTCAGTTTACAATCCGGGTCCCGAAAAAGTGAGTGACTGCCCGCAGCTAAAGATGTGCGGGCAGTTTTTTTATAAGCAGCCAGACTGTCGATAAAGAAGAAAGTAGCATTCATGCACAGTTTGCGGCTGCTGCTTTAGGGCTGTCCCCGAGGCAAGTGTCTGCCGAAATGCAAAGTCAGCCATAACTAAAATTAAGGTTTTTGCTACACGCTGACCTTTCTTTTTTCTTCTGCTATGCATTTTTTCTGAAACCTTCAACGAATCTGCAACGAAAAAAATAAAAACATGATAAAATAGAAAAAAGGAAGAATTAAGCATTATGCTATTTTGTTGTACGATGTACGAAAGAAGGTGAAACGGTGGCCAAAATTATGGCGGTAGCTAATCAAAAAGGTGGAGTCGGAAAAACGACTTCTGCCGTAAATATGAGTGCCTCACTTGCTCACATCGGTCATCGGGTTTTGCTTGTTGATGCTGATCCGCAGGGAAATGCGACAAGCGGCGCCGGTGTAGATAAAGGCGAAGTGGATCAATGTGTCTACAACCTTTTAATTGAAGATGCCAGAGCTTCTGAAATTGTTAAACCTTCCAATATCGAAACACTGGATGTCCTCCCTGCCACAATTGAACTATCAGGGGCTGAAATTGAACTTGTCTCAACAATTTCCCGGGAAATTCGCCTCCAGCAAGGTTTGAGCGAAATTGCCTCGCAATACGACTACATTGTAATCGATTGTCCGCCTTCGCTCGGGTTACTTACAATTAATGCACTAACTGCTGCAGATTCAGTTGTGATTCCGGTACAGTGTGAATATTACGCTTTAGAAGGATTGAGCCAACTCTTAAATACCGTGCGGCTCGTACAAAAGCATTTAAACACACAGCTTGCCATTGAGGGTGTTTTACTCACAATGCTTGATGCTCGTACAAATTTAGGGATTGAAGTTATTCAAGAAGTGAAAAAATATTTTCAAGATAAAGTATATGAAACAATTATACCGAGAAATGTTCGCCTCGGTGAAGCTCCAAGCCACGGGATGCCAATCGTCATTTATGATCCAAAGTCCCGTGGTGCGGAGGTGTATCTTGATTTAGCAAAGGAAGTGGTCTCAAGTGTCTAGAGGGCTTGGCAAAGGGCTTGATGCCATTTTTAACAACAGTAGTGAAGATGTTGAAGAAACTGTCGAAGAGCTTGCCGTTAAAGAACTGCGACCGAATCCTTATCAGCCGCGCCGTGTATTTTCAGAAGAGGCGATTCAAGAACTCGCTTCTTCCATTGCGACACATGGGGTGCTGCAGCCGATCATTGTCCGGCAGTCAATTAAAGGTTACGAGCTTGTCATTGGTGAACGCCGCTTTCGTGCTGCCAAAGAAGCTGGCTTAAATAAGATTCCGGCCGTTGTTAAAGGCTTGAGCGACGAGGAAATGATGGAAGTTGCGCTCATTGAGAATTTACAGCGCGAGGATCTAAATCCGCTTGAAGAAGCGCGCGCCTATGAAAAGCTAATGAACGAGCTTGAATTCACCCAGGAAGATTTAGCGGACAGGCTCGGTAAAAGTCGGCCGCACATCGCCAATCACATCCGCCTTCTACACCTTCCGGAGGAACTACAGGATTGGATTGCTGATAAAAAGATTTCCATGGGTCACGGCCGTACACTTCTTTCCTTGGATACGAAAGAAGAAATGGTACATGTCGGTAAAAAGGTGATTAACGAAGGGTTGAACGTCCGTCAAACTGAAGAGCTTGTCCAACAGATCAAGGGCAGAGTTTCACGTGAAACGAAGAAAGAGCAGCGTGACGTTTCCCCTTACATTCGTGAGCGGGAAGAACAACTCAAAAGTCATTTCGGCACGTCAGTTGCGATTAAGCAGGGCAAGAAAAAAGGAAAAATTGAAATTGAATTTTTTACCGATGATGATTTAGAACGGATTATGGAACTTCTACACACGTCTGAAGAAGAATAAGAACGACAAAAGCCATCGCTTTGACGGTGGCTTTTTCACGGCTGAAAAGGAGGATTTACATGATTTATCTCGACCATGCGGCCACATCTTTTCCGAAACCGCAGCCGGTGATTGATGCGGTTCAACAAGCTTTAACATCATTTGCAGCTAACCCCGGCCGAGGCAGTTATCGATTATCAAGAGAGGCACACGCTGCGGTGGATGCGTGCCGGGAAAAAGCAGCGGCATTTTTCGGTGTGAAATTCCCGGAGCGGGTTATTTTTCATGCGAATGCAACGGCTGCTATTAATGCGTCGCTGGCAGGCCTTCAGCTTGAAGCAGGTGATCATGTCATTGCCACGACATTTGAACATAACGCTGTCCGCAGAGTGCTTGAACGTATGAAAAAAGAAGTGGGGATCAAAGTCAGCTATATTTCCCCGGAAATGACCGGCGAAACAACGCTTTCGCAGTGGGAGGAAGTAAAAACCGAGCGGACAAAAGCTGTTGTTACCTGTCACGGCTCCAATGTGACTGGCACAATTTTAGACCTTGAGCCGGTACAGGTGTTTGCAGCTGAACACAATTTGTTCTGGCTCATTGATGCTTCGCAGACTGCCGGGGTGCTTCCTGTCGATGTACAGGGCCTTGGGGCTTCGGCGGTGGCGTGTGCGGGTCACAAAGGGCTGCTTGGACCGCAGGGAACAGGCCTTTTACTTCTGCATGAAACGACGGAGCCGGCACCTTGGCTTGTCGGCGGTACAGGCGCGCATTCGCATACGGCTGAGATGCCTGATGCGCTGCCGGAACGGCTCGAAGCAGGGACATTAAATGTTCCCGGGATTGCCGGTCTTGCAGCAGGGATCGATGAAATTAACCGGTACGGCTTAAATGAAGTATTTGAGCATGAACAAGCATTGGCTGCGCGCATTATCCGCCGTCTTCAAGACGTTGAGGGCATTGATGTTTACGGCCCGGGGGCTGATCAAAGCCGGCTCGGGGTGGTGTCGCTTCATATGCAGGGCGTAGACGGTCATGAAGCTGAAAGTGTACTTGATCAGCATTACAATATTGCTGTGCGCGCCGGCCTGCACTGTGCACCGCTTGCTCACGAATTTCTCGGCACTGCACCTGATGGGCTTTTACGGGTAAGTGTTGGATTTTTTACAACAGAAGAAGATGTAGACGCCTTCATTCAAGCTGTAATTGAGGTGTATGAAGGCTTAGCTTAGAGGAGAGAAAATGATGGTTTTAACAGGAACGCTCGTTAACGGTGCAGCTATTATTGCCGGAGCGCTGCTTGGGTTATGTTTTCGAAAGATTCCAGAGCGCTATAAAACGACAGTGATGCAGGCACTTGCGCTTTGTGTCATTGTTCTTGGGGCGGATATGGCCCTTGAGAGCCAGCACTTCATCCTGGTGATTTCGAGCCTTGTGCTCGGCGGCTGGATTGGCGAACGCTTGCAGCTTGAAGAACGGTTAAACCAAGCCGGGGCTTGGCTTGAAAAGAAGACAGGTGCTCGTGAAGGAGAGCCTTCGGTTGCGAATGCTTTTGTCACCGCCACGCTCGTTTATGTTGTCGGAGCAATGGCGGTTGTTGGTGCAATGGACAGCGGCCTTAGGCTGGATCATGATATATTATTTACCAAATCGATGCTCGACGGTTTTACGGCGATTTTCTTTACCTCCACGCTTGGTATTGGCGTCGTGTTTTCTGCTGTACCCGTTGTCATATATCAAGGTAGTATTGCTCTTTTAGCTGGTCAGATTGAGCGGGTTGTTCCTGAGGTAATGTTAGAGCAGATGATTACAGAAGTAACGGCTGCCGGCGGGATTATGATATTAGCCATTGGCTTACGGATTGCTGGAATTTTGCACGTGCGTGTGGCGAACTTACTGCCGGCGCTTCTACTCGCGGCGCTTTTTGTTTTAGGCATGGATATCTTCGGTTGATGAACCGTATAATCGTGTATCAAGCCGTGATGCTGCCGGCTGAAGTCGTACGGCAAGCCGGCGGTCAGCAAGCAATAAGCAGTCAGCTAAGTAATCAGCCATCTGCCAAATCCGGTACAGGCGCGTGTTTTGCAACGTTTGAAACTCTTTTCCCCCTCTTGCATTTACGATGCCGGTAATATGCATATCACCAGCCGGCGGCAGCGTTTTCTGAACAGCGCTCCCTGGGTAAACGGGTCCACTTGCGAATGTGAACCGGCCGATCTTTTGTTCAGCACCGAGGCTGGCATCAATGGCGAGCACTGGGGCATTACCATGTTTTTTACTAATAAATTGCAGTGTTTCTTCTAAATTCAAGGCATGAACCGGCGCTGCTAACGTACCGTAAATCGAGAAAAACCGAGGATTGTTTTCCTGCAGCATCGAACCAGTGACCGGTCCAAGCGCATCACCAGTACACCGGTCAGTTCCGATGCAAAGCAGCACGACGCCTGGCGCTGTACGCAGTACGCTCGTCAGTTGATGGGTAAATACAGCACGACTGTCCCATACCTTCATTTGGTTTTGATAATGAAATGGTTCTATTGCCGGTTGTTCATGAAATGAGCGCATACCTCTCGTCCTTTCCGCATACTTGTCCTAGTATGTGGAAACTTTCATCCATTTTATAACAATAAGTTAAAAATGGTGAGCAAGGAGAGGCTGCGATGCTGGGTGCAGGGCTGAAATGGATGTTTTTAATTATTGGGACAATGATTGGGGCTGGATACGCTTCAGGGCGGGAAATCTGGCAGTTTTTCGGGGCAGAAAGCACACTGTCCATCGTGCTTTTTACTTTGTTATTTTCGATCAGCTGCTTTGTTATGATGTCGGTCGGTCAGCGGCTTAAGACGACAGATTATCGAGCCGTGCTTACGTACTTTGTCGGGCGAAGGCTCGGTATGTTTTACGACGGTTTGATCGTCATGTATTTATTCACGACAACGGGTACGATGATCGCAGGGGGAGGATCGGCTTTGGAGATGCTCCATGTCCCCTACTGGGCTGGTATCTTTTTCATGGCAGTCCTGCTCGTCTATTTGTTTCGCTGGGACGTGGAAGGGGTGACAGCGGTCAATGTTTTGTTGATTCCCATTTTAATCTTAACGCTGTGTGTCACGCTTTTTTTATTTCAATATTCCCGCGGCGGCGCATTTACAATGGACTGGATGGCGCAGAGCAATTGGTCGTCTGCCTTTACGTTTACCTCCCTGAACCTTCTACCTGTGCTAGCAGTGCTTGCAGCTGTCGGGAGCCGCATCCGGCACCGGGGTGAAATTTGGATTGCAAGTCTTGGGAGCGGAGCGGTGCTCGGTGGTGTTTCGTTTTTATATAATGAGTCGCTCCTTGTGGTGGCCGATGATGTGTTATTGTATGAAATTCCGTTGTTTGCGATTTTAAATACGTATCCTTACGCCATGGTGCTGTTTATGACAGTGCTTTTATGGACGGCGATTTTCACAACTGCGGCCACCGGCACATTTGGGCTGGTCAGCCGTTTCCGTGGTTATGTGCAGGCGCCTCCATGGTTTACAGCGGTACTGCTTTTGTTGTGTATGCTGCCGTTAGCTGGTATCGGCTTTTCAACCTTGATTGCAGTGTTATATCCTTTTTACGGGATTATGAACTTGTATCTTCTTGGAGCTGTGCTGCTCATGCCGCTTCTGCGACGGACGTGAAGCAGTCAGCTTTTTTTAGAGTAAAGAACTAGTGTATAATAGTTTAAACTTACGTTAGACAATGAGGGAGAAAGGAGTTCAAGCGATGGGAGAACAGCCATTTGCGCTTTACGACATCGTTGAAATGAAAAAGCAGCATCCGTGCGGTGCCAACCGGTGGCAGATCATCCGGATGGGGGCAGATATCCGAATTAAGTGCCAATCGTGTGAACATAGTGTCATGCTGCCACGCCGGGATTTTAAAAAGAAAATGAAGCGTGTGCTTGAACGAGCCGAAAGCGAATAAGTCAGTAAATGCCAAAGTAGCATCTCGCCGATCGAGGTGCTTCTGCGTGTAGACAAACTTTCAAGAAAAGCGTAGTCTGACGTCGCTTTTCGGCGGACGCTTACACCCGGAGGGCACAAGTGCGACATCGGTTTGACCTGCGCTAACGCTTGAAGGCCCCGTGTCTTCTTAGCCCCCGTCACGGCCTCAACTTCCTCGGCGGAGTGTCACTGCCTGCGGGATTTTTGGCTCGCGCTGTTCCTGGTGGCGCCGCCGCCGGTGCTCGTCAGCCTAGCGCCATTTGAGGGTCATGAGTTGTAGTGACCTTTTTGATCAAGCAATAGCTACATGAATCAGTTACAGCATGATACTTCGTAAACGATCAAGCGAACCATACACAAAAGACAAATGTAAAAGTAACCGAAACAAAAGACGGCGACTCCCGGAGGATCAAGCGCAGGCTGAAGATCCACTTGTTCGATTGGCAATCAAATCGAACAAGTTAGCTGAAGCCAAGCCCTCGGGAAAGCGTCCGTCTGGCGTGAAGGTTACATTCATGATCCAGTATTTCCTCTTAATAAGGCAACTCGCGGCAGCTGGAGCAGTAAGTAGTGAGTTAATGTTAAGTTGTGTAATTTGTCTACAGCCTGGAGCACTTCGCTGGTCGAGGTGCTTTTTTTTGTGTGTGCTGTCTTCACTCTCGACAAAGCGAGCTTCAGTTTCTATAATAGAGAACGTATGTCAATTTAAAGTGATCATGTAACTAGAAATAGAATTTATTCAATAAAGGAAGTGACGAAAGATGGCACTCACCACCGGCATTGTCGGGCTTCCGAACGTTGGTAAGTCCACATTGTTTAACGCAATTACACAAGCAGGCGCAGAATCGGCAAACTATCCGTTCTGTACGATTGATCCAAACGTTGGCATCGTCGAAGTCCCTGACCCGCGTCTTCAGAAACTAACTGATCTCGTTCAACCAAAACAAACAGTGCCAACCGCTTTTGAATTTACCGATATTGCCGGCATTGTTGAAGGTGCAAGTAAAGGGGAAGGCTTAGGGAACCAGTTTTTATCCCACATTCGTGAAGTAGATGCCATTTCCCATGTCGTCCGCTGCTTTGATGATGGAAACATTACTCACGTTTCCGGCAGTGTCGATCCGATCCGTGATATTGAAGTTATAAACCTTGAGCTGATTTTAGCTGACCTTGAGACGGTAAACAAACGCCTTGCTAAAGTTTCAAAAATGGCAAAGTCCGGTGATAAAGAAGCGAAAGCTGAAGAGGCTGTGCTTGAAAAACTACGCGAAACGTTTGAAGGTGAGAAGCCTGCGCGCAGTCTAGAGCTTTCTAAAGAAGAATACGAAATTGTACAAGGGTTTCATCTCCTAACGATGAAGCCGGTCTTGTATGCAGCCAACGTAAGTGAAGAAGACTTGCAGAGCGATGAGGATAACGAAAACGTTCAGCGGGTGAAAGCTTTTGCTGCCGAAGAAGGTGCTGAAGTTATTACAATATGTGCCAGCATTGAAGCAGAAATTGCCGAGCTTGAAGGTGAAGAGCGTCAAGAATTTCTCGACGACCTTGGCATTGAAGAAGCCGGCCTTGATCAGCTCATCCGTGCTGCGTATGGTCTTCTCGGCCTTGCAACGTACTTTACAGCAGGCGAGCAGGAAGTTCGTGCCTGGACGATCCGCAAAGGTATGCGGGCACCGGAAGCAGCGGGCGTCATCCACACGGACTTTCAGCGCGGATTTATCCGGGCGGAAGTTGTAGCCTATGATGATTTAATGGACGCAGGTTCGATGAACGCAGCGAAAGAAGCCGGTAAAGTCCGCTTGGAAGGAAAAGACTATCTCGTTAAAGACGGCGATGTCATTCACTTCCGCTTTAATGTTTAAATGAAGTGAGCGACGCATTGGAATTGACGGTTGTCTTCCGATGCGTCTTCTGTTACAATCAGCTAATGCGAGTGAAAAAACGATATTCCGTTTTTTCTTCCTTGCTCTCGAATCTGAGGGCCGCTAAGACCAAAAGGAGGTGACGCACAATGCGCAACTACGAGATTCTTTACATCATTGCTCCAAACTTGGATGAAGATGCAACGAAAAAAACGATTGAACGTTTTAGCAACATCTTGACGGATCAGGGAGCAGAAATCGTAAAAGTTGATGAGTGGGGCAAACGCCGTTTGGCTTACGAAATCAATGACTTCGGCGAAGGCTATTACGTTGTTCTTAAAGTAAAAGCTAACCCGGAAGCGATCAACGAGTTCGACCGTCGCGTGAAGCTTAACGACGACATCATTCGTACGCTTGTTGTCCGTGATGACGACTAATAGCGACGTTTGTGGGAGGGGTTATGATTGATTAACCGTGTAGTCCTTGTCGGGCGTTTAACCCGCGATCCTGAACTGCGGTATACACCAAACGGCGTTGCAGTCTGCAATTTTGGTATTGCGATCAACCGTCCGTTTACAAACCAGCAGGGAGAACGGGAAGCCGACTTTTTTAACTGCGTCGTTTGGCGCAAACAAGCGGAAAACGTAGCGAACTACTTGAAAAAAGGGAGTCTCGCCGGCATAGACGGCCGTCTGCAAAGCCGCAGTTACGAAAACAACGAAGGCCGACGCGTCAACGTTGTAGAAGTACAAGGCGAAAGCGTTCAGTTTCTTGAAACGCGTAACAGCGGCGGCGGTGGAGGCCAGCGAGGCGATGACATGTACGGCGACCCACCGCCTTCGGGATACTCCGGTGGTGGAGGTCAAGGTCAGCAGGGCGGACAAAACTTAGGCAATAACGATCCGTTTGCGAACCAAGGCAAACCGATTGATATTTCTGATGACGACCTGCCCTTTTAATCGTACCTCCCTCGCCCAGCAGCTCTCTGGTTCTTACGAATAATAAATGAAAGAAAACATGTAAAGGAGGCATGTCACGATGGCAGCAGCACGTCGTAGAGGTAAGCGTAGAAAAGTGTGCTATTTCACAGTCAATAAGATCCAAAAGATTGACTATAAAGATACTGAGCTACTGAAGAAATTTATCTCCGAGCGCGGCAAGATTCTACCGCGCCGTGTCACTGGTACTTCCGCCAAGTACCAGCGTCAGCTGACACGCGCGATCAAAAACGCGCGTCAAGCAGCACTTCTTCCGTTTGTTCGAGACAGCCACTAAACGATTTGACATGAGCGCACAGCGGATTTCGGTTCCGCTGTGCGTTTTTACGATATTTCAGCCAACTGATTGTGCATAGACAACACGGTGGGGAAGTGTTGATAGGTAACTTACCAATCATTTCATTTACAATCGTAGGAAACAACTTTCCACAATCGTTCAATGTGAGCTACAATAGGGTGGCATACATAACGCTGCAGTTAAATGCAGCAAAGTAAAATGAAGGTGAAATCATGAAGCAGACGAATGCGTTGAAAGAAGGCGCCATCATGTTTGCGGCTTTTGCAGCCTTAGTAGCAGGATCATTATTTATTCCGCTGCTCGGCCTTGTTTTGATATGGCTGCTGCCGCTGCCACTGATGATTTTTACCGTGCGTCAAGGTTTGAAGCCTGCGGTAGTTCTATGGCTCATCTTAACAGCGGTAACGTTTTTAATCACAGGGTTATTAGGTTTGCCGGCACTTCTTTTATTTGCAGCGGCCGGTGTTGTGGCTGGTGAATTGATCCGTCGGCGCCAAGATGCCTTCACTGTATGGATCGGCACGAGTTTATCTTATATTGCTGGTTTGCTGCTCGTTTATTTAGGCAGTATTTTAATCTTTGAGTTTGACCCGGTAGTGGCTATGCAGGACTGGCTGGCAGGGTCCATCAGTACAGCAGAATCACTTGCCGGCTCGCTTGGTCAGGATACTGAAGCTCAGCTTGAAGAGATCCAGGAAATGCTCGGTATGGTAGCAGATATGGCACCGATGATTTTAGTATTGCTTGGGATCACAATGGCGCTTGTCACTCAAGGAATTGGCCATCTTGCCTTCAGCCGGTTGAACATGCCTTTACAGCGTTTTCCTGCCTTCCGTTTATGGCAGATGCCGCGGGCGTTTTTATGGTATTATCTCGTTACGCTGATTTTAGTATTAATTGGTGTGCCGGACGACTCAGCTATGTATCCGGTACTATGGAACGTCCATCCACTGCTTGAAATTGCGATGTTTGTACAGGGAGCTACTGTCATATTTTTCTTCGCCTACACCCGGCGCGTAAAGATGGTCTTTCCTGTGCTGTTGTTGATCATTTCGTTCGTTATGCCTTTTCTACTTTATCTCATACGAATCTTGGGTATAATTGATTTAGGGTTTAATTTAAAGAGCCGGATGGATAACGATAGGAAGTAGGGGTTGAAATTATGCCAAGGTTTTTATTGAGGCGCTGGCACGGCTATCATGTTGTCGCTTTGTTCGCCGTAGCCGTGATGACAGCCATTACCCTCTCTATGTTCCAATGGGAGCTCGGCTTGATCAGCTTGTTTGTCATCGGCTTAGTCATGATTTTCACAGCTCAAGCACGCGGTGCGTTTGAACAAGATCTCGAAAGCTACATCTCAACTTTGAGCCACCGTGTGAATAAAGCTGGGGAAGAAGCTGTTAAGCAGATGCCGATCGGGATTGTGCTCTATAATGCGAGCTATCAAATTCAATGGGCTAATCCGTATATGATGGCTTATCTGCCGGATGAATTCCTCGGCAAATCACTCGGTCAGATTTCAGATGAGCTGGTACCGTTAATTGAACGGGGAGAGCGTGAAGAAGAGCTTACCATCGAGGATAAACATTACCACGTATCAATTCGGCCTGAAGAGCGGCTTGTTTACTTTTTTGATGTGACCGAGACGAGAGAAACTGAAGCGTTGTATCAAGAAGAAAAAACCGTGATTGGTTATGTTTATCTTGATAACTACGATGAAGTTACCCAAGGTATGGATGATCAGATCCGCAGCCGCTTAATGAGTCAGGTAACTTCGACGTTGAATCAGTGGGCCAATCAATACGATATCATGCTGAGAAGCATTTCAAACGATAAGTTTATTGCTGTGATGAACGAACGATCTCTAGAAGAAGTAGAGGACACCCGCTTCGGCATTCTTGATCAAATTCGTGAAGTGACCGCAAAAGAGAAAGTTGCGCTCACATTAAGTATTGGTGTCGGCAAAGGAGAACCATCTCTGCGGGAGCTTGGCGCCTTAGCTCAATCAAGTCTTGATTTGGCACTAGGCCGGGGCGGAGATCAGGTTGCGGTGAAAGAGCGCAGTGGAAAAGTGCGCTTTTATGGTGGAAAATCAAATGCGATGGAAAAGCGGACGCGTGTACGGGCCCGCGTAATTTCTCATGCACTGCGCGATTTTGTCATTGAAAGTGATAAAGTCATTATTATGGGGCATAAAAACCCGGATATGGATGCCATCGGTGCAGCCCTTGGCGTTCTTAAGATTGCTGAGGTCAATGATACTGATGCTTACATCGTGATGGACCCGGCAGATAATAATCCGGACGTTAATAAGTTGATGGAAGAAGTCGAAGACCATGATTATTTATGGGCTCACTTTATTACACCGGAAGAGGCGCTCGAAGAAGCAGGCCGTCATACCCTGCTCGTTGTTGTGGATACTCATAAACCGTCGCTAGTCATCGAATCAAAACTTTTGAATCAAGTAGAGCGGGTAATTGTCCTTGATCATCACCGTCGTGGTGAAGAGTTTATTAAAGATCCGGTGCTTGTTTATATGGAGCCGTACGCCTCTTCGACTTCCGAATTGGTTACAGAACTGTTAGAATATCAACCGAAAAAGGTAAGTATGGATGTGCTTGAGGCAACTGCAATGCTTGCCGGCATCATGGTTGATACGAAAAGCTTCGCTATTCGCACCGGATCGCGTACGTTTGATGCTGCCTCATTTCTAAAGTCAAATGGTGCTGATACAACCGCGGTACAGACTTTGCTAAAAGAAGACATTGAACAATACGTGAAGCGTTCTCGTCTAATCGAAAATGCTGAAATTTACCGGGATGGGATGGCAGTTGCCAGAGCGACTGAAGATGAGACGAACGACCAGGTGCTTATCGCACAAGCTGCTGATACACTATTGACGATGAATGATGTACGCGCTTCGTTTGTCCTTTCACGTCTTAGTGACGGCCGGGTCAGCATTAGTGCCCGCTCCCTCGGGGACGTTAATGTGCAGTTGATTATGGAAGCGCTCGGTGGCGGTGGTCACTTAACTAATGCGGCAACCCAGCTTGAGAATATTACGCTGCAGGAAGGTGAAAACCAGCTGCAGCAGGCGATCGATGAATACTTGGAAGGGGGAACCACGTCATGAAAGTCATTTTGAAAGAAGACGTTAAAGGCCAAGGAAAAAAGGGAGAAGTTAAAGACGTCTCTGAAGGTTATGCCCGCAATTACCTCATAAAGCACGGCAAAGCTGTAGAAGCGACGAAAGGGAATATGCAGAAGCTCGAGCAAGAGCAGGAGCAGGAACGCCAAAAAGCTGAACAGGAGCTGCGTCATGCAGAGCAGCTGAAAGAACAGCTTGAGAACACGAAAGTTGCTGTTACAGCAAAAGCAGGGGAAGGCGGCCGTCTTTTCGGTGCGGTTTCTAATAAACAAATCGCAGAGAAACTGAAGGATATGGGCTTTTTCATCGACAAGCGGAAAATTGAAGTGAAAGACCCGATCCGCACCCTTGGCGTCACGAAAGTACCGGTAAAGCTTCATCCAAAAGTCACTGCCACGCTTGATGTCCATGTAACTGAAGAATAAATTGAAAGCACTGCCGCTTGCAGCCCCCGGGCCGGGCGGTGGTGTTTTTTTCAACGGCAGCAGTGTCGTTTCGAATGATCGAGAAAGGTAGGGGAGTAGCAATGAGCGACTGGTTATCAGACCGCAATCCGCCGCAGCACATTGAAGCGGAACAGGCGGTGCTAGGTGCAATCTTTCTCGATGGAACAGCTTTAGTCACAGCTTCTGAGCGCCTTGGCCCGGAAGACTTTTACCGCGCCGCCCACCAGCGTTTGTACCGTGTCATGCTGGATTTATCGGAAAAAGGAGAGCCAGTTGACATTGTCACAATTGCCAATGAGCTGCAGGAGCGGCAATGGCTGGAGGAAGCCGGTGGTTTAACTTACGTTACTGAGCTTTCCAATGCCGTACCAACAGCTGCGAATGTGGAGTATTATTCACAGATTGTTGAAGAAAAATCGCTGATGCGTCGATTGATCCACACTGCCCAGTCGATTGCTTCTGAAGGCTACGGCAGCGAAGAAGAAATTGAAGATGTGCTAAGTAACGCTGAGCGTTCCATTCTTGAAGTTTCACAGCGGCGGAATACTGGGGCGTTTATCCCCATTAAAGACGTTTTAATTGAAACGTACGATAAAATTGAGATGCTTCAAAACCGGCAGGACGATGTGACAGGAATCCCAAGTGGGTTTGCAGAGCTCGACCGGATGACGGCTGGCTTTCAACGAAGTGATCTGATTATCGTGGCGGCGCGTCCGTCGATGGGTAAGACAGCGTTTGCGTTAAATATTGCGCAAAACATCGCGATTAAGTCAGAAGAGAATGTCGCTATCTTCAGCTTGGAGATGGGGGCGGCTCAGCTTGTACAGCGGATGCTTTGCGCTGAAGGAAACATTGATGCACAACGCATGCGTACAGGTGCACTTGAAGAAGAAGACTGGGAGAAGTTGACGATGGCTATGGGCAGCTTATCCCGTGCCGGGATTTATATTGATGATACCCCGGGCATAAAAGTAAGCGATGTCCGCGCTAAATGCCGTCGCTTAAAGCAGGAGTCTGGGATCGGTATGGTTTTAATTGACTACTTGCAGTTGATTCAAGGCAGCGGAAGCGAGAGCCGACAGCAGGAAGTTTCGGAAATCTCCCGCTCATTAAAAGCCCTTGCCCGTGAACTCGATGTGCCGGTCATTGCGCTGTCCCAGCTTTCACGTGGCGTTGAAAGCCGGCAGGATAAACGGCCGATGATGTCTGACCTGCGTGAATCAGGGAGTATCGAGCAGGACGCTGATATTGTCTCGTTTTTGTACCGCGATGATTATTACGATCAAGAATCGGAAAACCAAAATATTATTGAAATCATTATTGCAAAGCAGAGGAACGGACCGGTGGGCAACGTAGAACTTGCCTTTGTGAAAGAATACAATAAGTTCGTCAACATCGATCACCGCCACAGTGAAGGCGACATGCCGCCAACCGCTTAACTTGAATAAGATAACAAGAGCCTCCTGCATATCACAGGAGGCTCTCAGTCTATTGAAAAGTACAAAACCTAACACTCACGTGCTTACTGCCCTAAGCTCCGCGGGCTGTCCTAAAATCGAATCATGAACGTAACCTTCACTCTCAGACGGACGCTTTCCCGAGGGCTTGGCTTCAGCTAACTTGTTCGATTAGATTTCCAATCGAACAAGTGGATCTTCAGCCTGCGCTTGATCCTCTGGGAGTCGCCGTCTGTCGTTTCGGTCACTTTGACATTTACAGACCATAAACCAATTCCAATCTATATTGTTCGTTTGACTGCTCATGAAGCGTCATTAAAGATTGATTCATGTAGCTATTGCTTGATCAAAAGGACCTCTAGAATTCATGACCATCAAATGACGCAAGGCTGACGAGCATCGGCGGCGACGCCACCAGGAACAGCGCGAGCCGAAAATCCCACAGGCAGTGACTTTCTGCCGAGGAAGTTGAGGCCGTGCCTGGGGCAAGCGTCCGACGAAAAGCGACGTCAGTCTCCGTTTTTCTTGAAAGTTTAGCTACACGCTGAAGGAGCTGTCTCAAAAAATTTATAAACATTCGATTTAAGAAAAAAGAAAAGGAAATATATGAGAAATATGCAGGAAATTAGGAAGTTAAAGCCCCCGCAATGAGCGGTTTTTTCACGCGCAATCTAATACGCTGTCCGGATGCAAAGCAGACACGACTCAATCAAGCGTAAGCGCTGATTGAGTCGATGTCGCACTCGTGCCATTGGTGAAAGCGAGTATATTTCCTTTGCCAATCATTTAAAGTATATCTTATGGGACAGTCCCTCTTTTTATAGGTGCTTAAACGGTGTGATCCAGCCAGGCTTTGGCGGATTCTTCATCATCAAGATCAAAGTGCTTAATTTCTGTTTTCGTTACCGCGTCTGCTGCTTTACTTATCCATTCTACTGCCCGTGAGTCTCCAACGATCGCATACTTATCGATGTTGTCGTAATGCTCTTTCGTAAAGCGGAGCCGGTCGTTAACCGCTGAGGCTTCCATCCCCGGCATTTCCGGAAGACGAACGAGCAAATTCAAAGTGCCGAATTCGCGCACCAAATGGTCAACTTCATCATGAGCTTGTTGAATTTCGTCTTCTGTTACTTGTCCACTCACTTCATAAGCCAAAATATTTCCGTGGCTCCAATCTAATTTTTCAATCATGCAATGGTCGCTCCTTTGTAGGTAGTGTAGCTTCGTCTTGCATGTATACCACTTGCGGATTTATTTTAATCATGAATGTAAGAAATATGAAAAGAAATCACATACACGAATGCCGCAAAAATATTTTTTATTAATGTTCGTGTTTGATTGACCGTTTTTGGACTTATTGCTATGATTGTGGAGGGAAATCTTACATAGGTCGAACAAGAATGGGCGGCCCTTGGCACGTATTAAGTACAGGAGGTGGCTTCTTTGGCTTCAGTAGTCATTGTAGGAACACAGTGGGGCGATGAAGGAAAAGGAAAGATCACGGATTTTTTATCAGAAAATGCAGAGGTCGTGGCACGATATCAAGGGGGAAATAACGCAGGACACACCATTGTCTTTGGTGGTGAAACGTATAAGCTGCATTTGATCCCATCGGGTATTTTCTACTCGGATAAAACGTGTGTCATTGGCAATGGCATGGTGATTGATCCTAAAGCGCTCGTTGAAGAACTAGATTACTTACATGAGCGCGGGGTTGATACAAGTAACCTTCGGATCAGTAACCGTGCTCATGTTATTTTACCTTATCATATTAAGCTTGATGCGGTTGAAGAAGAAAGCAAGGGCGACAGTAAAATTGGCACGACCCGTAAAGGCATTGGTCCTGCCTATATGGATAAAGCCGCAAGGACCGGGATCCGTATGGTGGACTTACTG
Organism: Salsuginibacillus halophilus; assembly: GCF_003014715.1. Classification (GTDB taxonomy): domain Bacteria; phylum Bacillota; class Bacilli; order Bacillales; family Marinococcaceae; genus Salsuginibacillus; species Salsuginibacillus halophilus. The sequence goes on along the minus strand of NZ_PYAV01000006.1, from coordinate 188,973 downwards.
GATCGGGATGAATTCCGCAGCAAGTTGGAGCGTAATTTGTCAGATAAAAACCGTCTGCTTGAGAAAATGTACGAAACAGAAGGCTTTCAAACGGAAGACATTTTAGAAGATTATTTGGCGCTGGGTGAACGTATCGCACCTTATGTCTGTGACACATCAGTGACATTGAATGAGGCCATTGATCAAGGGCGGCGCGTTTTGTTTGAAGGCGCACAAGGGGTTATGCTCGATATTGATCAAGGGACTTATCCATTCGTTACCTCCTCTAACCCGATTGCCGGTGGTGTTACAATCGGTTCAGGTGTAGGACCGTCGAAAATTCATCATGTGCTTGGGGTTTCTAAAGCTTATACCACTCGCGTAGGTGATGGGCCATTTCCAACGGAGCTTGACGATGAAGTCGGCGAACAGATTCGTGAAGTTGGTCGCGAGTACGGTACCACAACCGGACGCCCTCGCCGCGTCGGCTGGTTTGACAGTGTCGTTGTCCGCCACGCCCGTCGCGTAAGCGGAATCACCGACTTGTCGTTGAATTCAATTGATGTTCTCACCGGGTTGGAAACCGTTAAAATTTGTACTGCTTATAAATATCGTGGTGAAGTTATGAACGAATTTCCGGCAAGCTTAAAGGTTCTGGCTGAATGTGAGCCGGTATATGAAGAAATGCCGGGCTGGTCGGAAGATATTACAGGAGTGCAGTCGCTAGATGAGCTTCCGGAAAATGCACGTCACTACATTGAACGGATATCGCAGTTGACCAACATTCCACTTTCGATTTTCTCAGTCGGTCCAGACCGAAGCCAGACGAATCTTGTTCGCGGGGTATGGGGGCTTTGACACCCCGCCCCCTTTTCTACTATTCTTTAAATTAACGATTTTTGCCTTCAGTGAAAAAACGAAAAAAATTCGAGAAACCTATTGCGTGCCATGAACCGGCGTGCTATTATTATAAATGTCGCTGGGGAACGAAAACAGCGCACACAAAAATTTAAAGATGGCCCGTTGGTCAAGTGGTTAAGACACCGCCCTTTCACGGCGGTAACAGGGGTTCGAATCCCCTACGGGTCACCAACTACATAAGGGCCTGTGGTGTAGCGGTTAACATGCCTGCCTGTCACGCAGGAGATCGCGGGTTCGATTCCCGTCAGGCCCGCCATTTTTGTTGGCTCGATAGCTCAGTCGGTAGAGCAACGGACTGAAAATCCGTGTGTCGGCGGTTCGATTCCGTCTCGAGCCACCATCTAAAAAAGATGATGATCGAAATAAAGCAGCACCTTCCATTATGGGAGGTGCTTTTGTTATATGAACCAAAGCCCACCCCAGCGGGATGATATCTTAATGCTGGTATTTAACGTGGAAAGTTTGACACGATCGCTCTGTCTTTGTTGGTACCTGCGCCCGACAGCGAACGGGCGGTGTAGTATGTTAGAATATAAATGTTCTTGTCTTTTCAAAGAATGACAGACCTAGTTGAGTTGCAAATGTGATCTCTTAAGAATGGAGCGAATCCTAATGGAAGAGAAAATTCTCGTTGTAGATGATGAACAGCCGATTGCAGATATTCTTGATTTTAATTTACAAAAAGAAGGTTTTGAAGTTGAAGTAGCCTATGATGGTAATGAAGCGGTGGAAAAAGCACATGCCTTTCTGCCGGACTTAGTGCTGCTTGATATTATGCTGCCGCACAAAGACGGTATGGAAGTGTGCCGTGAACTTCGGAAGTCCTTTGATATGCCGATTATTATGTTGACAGCTAAAGATGCTGAAATTGACAAAGTGCTCGGCCTTGAACTTGGTGCAGATGATTACGTCACTAAACCATTCAGCACCCGCGAATTAATCGCCCGCGTCAAAGCTAACCTGCGCCGGCAGCAGAATGTACCCGAAGATGACGGCAAACCTAACGGGTCAATTCGTATTGGTGACCTTGTGATCGACCCAGATGCTTATATGGTCACAAAGCAGGGGGATAAAGTGGATTTAACCCACCGTGAATTTGAATTAATCCACTACCTCGCTCGCCATATGGGACAAGTCATGACCCGTGAACATTTGCTGCAGGCCGTTTGGGGTTATGATTATTTTGGCGATGTACGTACTGTTGATGTCACTGTACGTCGTCTGCGGGAAAAAGTTGAAGATAATCCGAGCTATCCGAACTGGATCATTACACGGCGCGGTGTAGGTTATTACTTACGCCATCCTGAACAGGAGAAGTAACCATGCGCGTCATCGGTTTCTTTAAATCGATTCATTTCAAGCTGATTGTTTTGTATGTGCTTTTAATTCTTATTGCTATGCAGATTATCGGAGTTTATTTTACCGGACAACTCGAGGAACAGTTGATTAGTAACCAAACCGAAACATTGGAAGAGCGGGCGGATCTGCTCGCTTACAATGTAGAGCAGGAGATGCTTGAAAACCGTGGTGAAGATGATGAGCCCCTTGAAGCTAGTATTGAAGGCCTGCTCAATGAGTTTTTTTCAATTGAAGGCTCAGAAGCTCAAGTGATTGATGACAACCAAGTCATCCTCGGTACTTCAGATATGACAAACGACCATATCGTCGGGCAGATTAGCTCAAACGTTCGCGTAAACCGGGCACTAAATGGTACGCCAGGCCCGGATGATATCCTCCGTGAAGAAGAAACGAACAACCGGATCCGGGTTATGGCCCGGCCGATTGAATCAGGCAATGACATATTAGGCGCCATTTATATCGAATCCTCGATGGAAGAGATTTATGGAGAAATGAATCAGATTAATAACATTTTAATGACAGGAACTGTAATTGCTTTAAGTGTCACGGCGCTGCTCGGCATTATGCTTGCTCGTACCATCACCCGGCCGATTGCAGATATGCAGAAGCAGGCTCGTGTTATGGGTGAGGGGGATTACTCCAGGCGCGTGCGCGTATTTGGTAATGATGAAATTGGCCAGCTCGCCCATTCATTTAACGCGCTCACCCGGAATTTAAAAGAAGCTCACATCACAACTGAAGGTGAGCGGAAGAAATTAAGCTCTGTGTTGACCCATATGACCGATGGTGTGATCGCAACTGATGAACTCGGGCGCATCATTTTGATGAACAAGCGGGCTGAAGAACTGCTTGAAGCTCGCAGTGTGGATGCGATGGGTCATTCACTTCCGGATATTCTACGTCTTTCAGAAACGTTAACGCCGAGTGATTTATATGATTACTCTGAAGCGCTTCTGCTTGACTTCAGCGATGAAAATGGAGAGTATTTGCTTGAAGCTAACTTTTCAGTCATCCGTAACGAAGACGGTCCGATTACAGGTTTAATTACGGTACTTCATGACGTTACGGATCAGGAAAAATTAGAGCGTGAGCGTCGGGAGTTTGTGGCGAATGTTTCCCATGAGCTGCGGACTCCACTTACGACGATGAAAAGTTATTTAGAGGCGTTAGAAGATGGAGCGATGGAAAATGAGGAGCTGGCTGGCCGCTTTTTATCGGTTACCCAAAATGAGACTGAGCGGATGATCCGGCTTGTGAACGATTTACTGCAGCTATCTAAAATGGATAGTAACGATGATCCGTTTTATTTTGAGACGAGAGATTTTGGCACATTTCTGCATGAGATGGCCGATCGTTATGACATGATGTTTAAAGACCGGGGCATTACAATGGAGCGTTGGATTCCAGGACGAGCAATGTATGTTGATTTTGACTCAGATAAGCTTGCCCAGGTTTTTGATAACATTGTCTCCAATGCGCTTAAGTATTCACCAGAGGGTGGCACGATTACTTTGCAGGCAGATGCCCGTGATGACCGGGTTGTTGTTGGTATCAGTGACGAAGGCCCGGGCATTCCGGAGGAAAACCAAGAAAAAGTCTTTGAACGTTTTTACCGTGTCGATAAAGCGCGCGCTCGCAATTTAGGTGGTACAGGCTTAGGTTTAGCAATTGCAAAAGAGATGGTGGAAGGTCACGGCGGCTGGATTGATATTGAAAGCGAATATAGCAGAGGGACAACGCTGTATGTCACCCTGCCGTACACAGGCTTTCAAAGCGCAGGTGTTGAAGCATGATTATCGAACGTTTGAAATCCGTGTTACTGGCAGGTCTTATCTTATTGAGCTTATGGCTCACATGGGAGCTTTGGACGTATCAGCCGATATACAGTACATTGGATCGTGAAGAGTATGTAGAAAATGAGCCGATCGGTGATGAACGGGATTTAAATGATGTTATCTATCCTGAAAAGCTCATATTAAACAACGGTGCAACAACCGGCATGATGGATGGAAATGATTTGCGGATGCACACGTTCTTTGATGAGCTTCGCGATGCAGACTTTGAAAATTTATCCGCAGTCTCAAACATTGATGAGGCAGATGTATATGATTTGGAAGGGGATTGGGCGGAGTTAACCTTTCCGACCGCTATACCGTGGGAAATTGCGGAAGTGTTGTTTGAACACGATGATCATGCATCAGCGCTCCACCTCGATCAAGTGGATAGAATTTTGCTGTCAGATCCAGGCGGAGAAAACGAAGAACTTCAAGTCCGCCTTGTCTCTTTTGAGGAGAAACGGATGCTTGTCGGCGAATCAAACTTCGGTACATCGGTGTTTGAAGACGATTATATCTCCCAAGTACCGCAGTTAATAGAAGCGTTTGAAGTAGAACGCGAGACAGATGAAGATAACCTGCTTCCCGCTTTGTATCTTCCGGAAGAAACTGTAGCTCATCAAGAGTTATCTTATTCGACGACGAGCTTGCAGAGTGATTCATTTATGCAGATTTTATTTGATGATCCAAGCTACGTTCAGCAGCATGCTGAGCAGGGAAATACATTGTCGTATACGGATGGAAGTGCAATGATGCGTCTGCGAAGCGGCGGGGATGAGCTCGACTTTAACAACCCTGGTTATACTGAAATCCAAGGTGCAAGTGACATGCATATTGTACCTTCGACCTTTGATTTTATTAATGCGCACGGAGGGTGGACAGATGCGTTTCAACTGTATGATTGGTCAGAAAGCCGCTCCAGCCCCGACGAGGTTGAATTTCGACTGATGGCTGAAGGACTTCCGGTGTTTGCAGATACAGGTCGAAGTATGGATGTCATTCAGACAGCACGAGAAGGCAGTCAAATTGTTCATCATGCCCGGCCGATGTTTATGCTCGATGAAGAAGAGTATGTTGAGGCTGAAAATGTCGTGGAACTTGAAAACGGGCGGGATCTATTAACGTATGTTGATGCGAATATGCCGTTTGCGCGTGAAGAAATCGATAATATCCGCGTTGGATACACAATGGAGAAGCAAGATATTCTCGTGTCATTGACGCCACATTGGTATCTTCAGTCCGGCGGTCGTTGGTATCCGGTAGATATGCGGGATAGGGGGCCGGAAGATGGACTGGAATAAAACAAAGACCATTTTCATTTTAACCTTTTTATTTTTGAACGCGTTTTTAGTTTATCAACTGTTAGAAAAGCAGGATAGTTATGAAACGGGCGTCCTTGCGGAAACATCTGTAGAAGAAATGCTTGCTGAACGTGAGATTATCATTGAGGCGGACTGGCCGGAGAATATTGAATCCGGCCGGCACATTGCCGGTCATGAAGCGGATGTTCCAGAAGAAGTATTTGAAGATACGAGCCAGGATGAAAGTGAGCTTTATGAAATTGAAGACGGGGTTATTAACAAAACATTAGAAGAGCCTTTCGAACTTTCAAGTGATCAGGATATTGGCGAAGATTTATCTGATTTTCTTGAAACGTACATCGTTAATGGTGAACAGTTTGAGTTTGGCTATTGGGATCAAAGTGAACGGAAACTTGTATTCTATCAATGGTTTCAAGATGATTTGATTTACACGTATAGTGATCATTTTCTCGTCGTTTTTGTGAACGAAGACGGTAATATTGACAGCTATATGCAGTCGTTTATGGAGTTTGAGGAACACGGTAAAGAGCAGGACTTTCTCAGTTCAAATCAAGTGCTCGAAATTTTAATGGAAGAAAATGAGCTGCGTCAGGGAGACCGAGTTACAGGTATTGATTTTGGTTACCACAGTTTATTTTGGGCGCAAAGCGATGTGAGGAATTTCGTTCCAATGTATCAAGTGGATGTAAATGATGAAAGTACGTTTTGGCTGCACGCGATTACCGGATCTATTAAGAATCCGGATCAAGACGATTAACTAATGACACTTGATTCTTATATAAAAGAAAGCTTTTAATTACCCGCTGCTATTTCGACTTTTGACTGTTCGAAATAAAAGCGGGTATCTTTTCGATTTAAGTTAAAAAGGAGCAGCAATCATGGGGTTAAATATGAGTGTACTTGCGAGCGGAAGCACAGGTAACGCAGTTTATGTAGAAACCAGTCGGCAGCGCTTATTGATTGATGCGGGGCTCAGCGGTAAAAAGATTGAGGCGCTTTTACAAGACGTCGGACGGCGTCCTGCTGACTTGGATGGGCTGTTAATTTCGCACGAGCACAGCGATCATATTAAAGGCGCAGGGGTGCTTGCGCGTAAGCATCGACTGCCGATTTATGCAAATGAAAAAACGTGGCAGGCGATGACAGATTCGATCGGTCCAATTCCACTTGATCAAAAGTTTACACTTGAAGCGAATGAATGCGCTCTGTTTGGAGATATTGATATTGAGACGTTTAGTGTTTCACATGACGCAGCAGATCCAATGTTTTTTGTGTTTCATCATGAAGGACGTAAGCTCGCTTTGGCGACAGATATGGGTTACGTGAGTGAACAGATTAAATCAAAGGTTCAAAACGCAGATGCGCTCATTTTTGAAGCAAACCATGATTTAAATATGCTCCGCATGGGGCGTTATCCATGGAATGTAAAGCGTCGTATTCTCGGTGATCGAGGTCACGTTTCGAATGAAGATGCCGGAAAAGCCTTAGCAGATATTATCGGCGAGCGCACGCAGGCTGTGTATTTAGCCCATTTGAGTAAAGACAATAACATGAAGGATCTGGCACGGATGACTGTGGAACAAACCCTTGCTACACGAGGTTTTGATGCCGGCAGTGCACCGCTGTTGTTTGATACTGATCCTGATCGTCCTTCCACGCTGACTGCTGTTTAAAATCAATCAAGGTTGGTAAGTCTAACATCACAATCCTGCGCATCAACAGAACGCCTTTCTCAATACTTGATGGGTCAGGCCACTGAACTAAATATTGGGAAATTCTCTGATTGCGGTTTAAGCGCTGGACGACTGATTTAGAAAACGGCTAAAATAATATTGTTTAAGCTTGAAAATAAAGGCGTGTGATTAGCGGACCGACTTTTTGATGAAAGGTGGGCGTGCATATGTCAAATTATGACGATCAACATCCGACTTCAGAAGAACATACCAGCCGGACAACGAAAACAAAAGCCAAGCCGTGGGGTGGTTTTTTTGCGGGTATTGGCGGAGCTTTTATCGGTGCAGGTATCATCTTAGCTGCCTCACCCTGGTTGTTAAGTACAATGGAGGATGAGGAAACGGCCGGCCCGGAAGAACGTGAAAACGGGATTGAAGAAGAAGTTGTCGAAACAGAAGAAGTAAGCTTAGATATTAATACTGATATCAGCGAAGCGGTGGAAGGTGTATCTAAAGCCGTTGTAGGTGTTTTTAACTTGCAGCAGTCGGATTTTTGGTCCAATGAAGGTGTGAATGAAGGGACAGGTTCCGGCGTGGTTTACCGGGAAGAAGGTGACAGCGCTTATATCGTTACAAATCAGCATGTGATCGAAGGTGCAGGCCAGGTTGAGGTTAGTCTAGCCTCTGGATCGCGCGTAGAAGCAGAAATTTTAGGTGAAGATGTACTTACCGATCTGGCGGTGCTGCGCATCCCTTCAGACGAAGTAGAAACCGTAGCTAATTTCGGTGACTCTGAAACATTAAGAAGCGGTGAACCGGCAATTGCAATTGGTAATCCGCTTGGCCCGGAGTTTTCACGAACCGTTACTCAAGGCATTATAAGTGCTACAGAGCGAAGCATCCCTGTAGATTTAACAGGTGACGGGCAAATGGACTGGAACGCAGAAGTGCTCCAAACCGATGCAGCGATTAATCCTGGAAACAGCGGAGGAGCTTTAATCAACATTAATGGTGATGTCATTGGGATTAACTCGATGAAAATTGCCCAAGCTGCGGTTGAAGGAATTGGCTTTGCCATTCCAACATCGATTGCTCTACCTGTGATTGAGGATCTTGAACAATTCGGTGAAGTGCAGCGGCCTGAGATGGGCGTCAGCATTAGTTCACTTTCTGAAATTCCGAGCTATCACTGGCAGGAAACGCTCGGCCTTCCAGAAGACGTTGAAGAAGGTGTATTCATTATGGACGTTATAACTGGTAGTCCAGCAGCAGAAGCTGGGTTGCAGGAGTACGATGTCATTATAGAAATCGACGGTCAACCGATTGCCGATGGTCACGATCTGCGTCAATATTTATATAACGAAGCAGAAAGTGATGGAACAATTGAAGTCAGCATATACCGCGGCAACAGTCAGGAAACTTTAGAAGTTCAGCTGCAACCACAACAGCAGCAGTTTTAACAAAACAGCACCGGTCTCTATCCGGTGCTTGCTGTCATACTGTCGATAAAGCACAAAACCTAAGATTCACGGACGACTTACTTCCCGGAGATCCGCGGGGTCCCTATTAAGAGAAAAAACCAGATCATGAACGTGACCTTCACGCCAGACGGACGCTTTCCCGAGGGCTTGGCTTCAGCTAACTTTTTCGAATGAAGACCATTCGAAAAAGTGGATCTTCAGCCTGCGCATGATCCTCTGGGAGTCGCCGTCTTTTGTTTCGGTTACTTGTTAGTTAACGGATCATTAAGGATTTCCATTGTATATGGTTCGCTTGGTCGCTCATGAAGCGTTATTATGAAATTGATTCATCTAAATATCGCTTGATCAAAAGGCTCTCTACAATTCATGACCATCAAATGACGCAAGGCTGACGAGCGCCGGCGGCGACGCCACCAGGAACAGTGCAAGCGTCCGCCGAAAAGCGGCGTCAGCCTTCGCTTTTCTTGACAGTTTGTCTACACGCTGACAGCACCGGTTTTTAATCCGGTGCTGTTTTGTGTATAACTTGATGTTGCCGACGAACCCTTTGTGGATATGTTACAATAAAATGCAGATATGAAAGGGGTGGACCAATGATTTTATCATGCAGTGAACATGTGGATAACGCACTTGATGACATCGTGGATACATATGGAGAATTTCCAGTACTCGAAGAAGTAACAAGTGAGAATGCTGACAAGACGTGCAATTTCTGCACTGAACGTCCGGTATACGAAATCGAACGTCCAGCATCCGATTGAAGTTAACATGTGGATAACTGTGTTGACAACTTCGCGTTCTGTGGATAAATAGACGGTCGGAAAAATAAATGCCACTTGTGGAAAAAGCACGAAAAGCGAGGCAAAAACTATGCAGATTACAATTATAGCAGTAGGGAAACTGAAGGAAAAATACTTAAAGACCGGCATCGAAGAATATGAAAAACGGCTGAGTAACCAGGTAAAGGTAAATATTGTTGAAGTCCCTGATGCACCGGCGCCGGATAAATTCAGTGAAAAAGAAGAAGCGAAAGTTAAAGAAACTGAAGGAGAAAAAATCCTGCAGAAAGTGCCAAAAGACACTTACGTAATTGCACTTGATCCAGAGGGAAAGATGATCAGCTCCGAAACCCTCGCTTCTAAACTTGATGATTTAGCAGTGTATGGTCAAAGTAAAGTAACATTTGTTATTGGCGGATCGCTCGGCTTAAGTCGACAAGTGCTGAAACGAGCTGACTTCTCCTGGTCATTCTCAAAACTAACTTTCCCTCATCAGCTCATGAGGCTCATGCTTTTAGAACAAGTATACCGTGCTTTTCAAATCCAGAAGGGTACGCCGTATCATAAATAAATTAAGAGGAGCTGGATCGTTCTTTTGCATACTTTTTAGCACGCAGTGCCCGGTAAGCTACATACGCACCAATCGCTGTCGCTAACAAGGAAAAAATGACGTACTGTGAGCGTTGAAACCATTCATAAACCGCTTCGATGTTCCCGAGTTGACCAAGATAAAACATGACAAATGCTGTCGGAAGAACGCCAATAAACGTAAAAATGGCGTAGCGGACGCTGGATATATTTGAGACGGATGCAGTATAAGCAATATAGCCCATACCGAGCACACGGCCGACAGCTACAACCCAGTCGCCGTATTTTTTCACGTACCTCGTCATTTTTTCGATTTTTGAATGTTTCACTTTTTTCTGGACCCAGTTTTCGTAGCGTTTTGCAAAGGCGTAGGGTATAAAGCTGATCAATGTATAGATAACTGCAGATCCTAAGCTGAGCCAAATCCAGCTGATAGGATCAGGGTCAAGAATATAGCCGTAAGCAAGCATAAAAACAGCGGCCGGAAACGGGATTGAGAGTGCTTCAACAGCAACGCCGATAAACAGCCCGAACAAACCGAGTGATTCCAAAGTGGAAAGAATAAATTCGAGCATGAGGTAACTCCTTTCTGACGCCTATATTATAGCACGCCCTCTCTTTATATAACGAATGAATCATTTGGAACAACATTTTAAAAAGTATGTTCCTAGGTTTTTAGAATCGGGTATATAGTTTAAGCCGTACCTTAGTCGTTTCACAGAAAAGGTGGAGGAAAAAATGACTTTTAATCCGAGTGCTTGGATTGCGGAAATGGATGCCCAAGATCCATCCACAATTGTTCGCAATGCAGAAGAACTAAAGGAGAAGATCGATCAATTTTACAATGAATATCGGAAAATGGCCGCGGTTATTGAACACATTCATACCGGCGTCGCCATTTCTGATCCAAAACAGCCTGACAACCCTTTAATATTTGTGAACCCGGCATTTACAGAAATTACGCAATACACCATAGAAGATGTTCTCGGTCGAAACTGTCGGTTTATGCAGGGACCGGAAACGTCCGTTGATACAATTAAGGAGCTTCGCAACGCTATACAACGCCGTGAGCCGGTCGTTGTAGAAATTTTAAACCATAAAAAAGACGGAAGCATTTTCTGGAATGAACTAAGAATTAGTCCAGTATATGATGATGATGACGAGCTTTTATATTTTATTGGCTTAACGACCGATGTGACTGAGCGGAAAGAAAACGAAAAGAAGATGCATTTTCATGCAAACCACGATCCTTTAACGCGTTTACCTAACCGTAAATACTTAATGGATACGTGGGAGGAGAGAGTGAAGGAAGCGCATGATGCATTAGCCGTTTTATTTATTGATTTAAACGGATTTAAATCAATAAATGATAATCTTGGCCATCATGTAGGAGACGAAGTGCTGCAGGCGGTAGCGCATCGTTTGAAAGCCGAAGCGGCACAGTTGAACGGTTTTGTTGCCCGTATCAGCGGCGATGAGTTTGTGATCGCCCGTGAGGCTGAGCAGCTGACGAATGGAGAATTGATGCGCGTGGGTAAGCAAGTACTTCAAGCGCTTGTAGCCCCGGTGACAACCTCTAAAGGTGAAGTAACACCAGAAGCCTGCATTGGCATTAGTACAATCATGGATGCAGACGACCATCGATCTTTTGAGCGGTTAATTCAAGAAGCAGATGCTGCGATGTACCGCGGAAAAGAAGAGGGTGGAAATCAAGTATTTTACTTTGATGAAAGCCATGAAACTCACAAATAAAGTTAAGGCAGAGAAAGGCTGGGATCTTAGTGCAAGAAGAATGGCAGGTCATGCTGAATGAAGTAAAAGCGTGGGCACGAGAAGCTGGAGAAGAACAGATGCGCCGGTTTGAAAAGCCGATGGAAGTGGAACATAAAACCGCAGCGATCGATTTAGTGACCGAAGTCGATACGTGGACAGAAAACTTTTTGAAAGAGAAGATTCGTAAAACGTACGCTTCTCACGCAATTGTTACAGAGGAAAGTGACCGCGTGGAAGGATCAGCTGGCTATGAATGGGTGATCGATCCAATTGATGGAACTGTCAATTACGCCCGCGGCCTGCCGATGTTTTGTATTTCTGTTGCGCTCCGGCACGAAGGTGAAACCGTCGCCGGTTTTGTCTATGCCCCGCGTCTTGGAGAAATGTTTGAAGCAGTCAAAAGCGGCGGTGCTTATTTAAATGGTGAGCAGATTCAAGTAAGCGGTCGAACAACGCTTCAAGAAGCAGTGGTTGGTACAGGCTTTCCGTATGACAAAGGAACACATCCTGATAACAATATCAACTATGTAGCAGAACTTCTGCCAAATGTCGGCGGTCTGCGCCGGATGGGAAGCGCGGCTCTTGATCTTTCAATGGTAGCGGCCGGTCGTCTTGATGCTTATTGGGAATTAAAGCTGAAAGACTGGGATGTGGCAGCAGGCCTTTTGATCGTAGAAGAAGCCGGCGGTAAAGTGAAGCGTCAAGATGAAGCGCAAGGCATTTTTGTACAGGTCGGTACACCTGGCATTTTTGATGAACTTGAAAGCAGAATTCAGCGGTAACCGGAGGGATCGGCTTGAAAGTGTTACCAAATGACTGGATGAGTGTAATTGGTGAAGAGTTTGAGAAACCGTATTATCAAAAGCTCCGTGAACAATTAAAGCAGGAATATCAGGAGCAGACGATTTATCCGGACATGTACGATATTTTTAATGCGCTGAATTATACGAGCTATCAAGACGTAAAAGTCGTCATACTTGGACAAGACCCGTATCACGGTTTCGGTCAGGCTCATGGCTTAAGCTTCTCTGTACAGCACGGGATCAAGCCCCCGCCTTCATTAGTGAATATCTTTAAAGAGATGTCACAAGACCTAGGGGTTGAAATCCCGTCACACGGAAACTTAACCGCATGGGCAAAACAGGGGGTACTGCTGTTAAATACAGTACTTACTGTGCGGGCTAAAACGCCTGGATCGCATCAAGGTATTGGATGGGAACACTTAACCAATGAAGTGATCCGTCAGATTGATGCGAAGCCGGAGCCGGTGGTGTTTATACTTTGGGGCAAACAGGCCCAAGCGAAAAAAGCACTCATTCAACATGATCACCACCTCATCATTGAATCTCCGCATCCGAGCCCGTTTTCAGCGCATCGTGGTTTTTTTGGAAGCCGTCCTTTTTCACGCGCCAATCAATTTTTACAGCAGCAAAACCGCACCCCTATTACTTGGGAGCTGCCGGAGCAAAAGGAGGAATCATGATGAGTAATGAGCGTTTTGTTACGTTGGCAAACGGTGTTCAGTTTCCAACGATGGGTCTTGGCGTATATAAAGCCGAAGACGGAAGTGAAGTGAAACAAGCTGTGCATACAGCGCTTGAAGCTGGTTACCGCGGGATTGATACAGCTTCAGTTTACGGAAATGAGACAGGTGTTGGTGAAGCGCTGCATGAAGCAGAAATCCCACGCGAGGATATTACAGTCGCTTCAAAAGTTTGGAATGATGAACAAGGATACGAAGAAACACTCGCGGCATTTGAGCGCAGCCGGCAGCGCCTAGGACTTGAAGTTTTAGATATGTACATGATTCACTGGCCGGTGCCTGGTAAGTTTCAGGAAACGTGGCGCGCCCTAGAAAAGTTGTATCAAGATGGTCACGTACGGGCGATTGGTGTCAGCAATTTTCAAAAGCATCATCTTGAGGAACTTAAAGAAACAGCGAACACAATGCCTATGCTGAACCAAGTGGAGTTTCACCCGCTGTTATTTCAAAAAGAGCTCCTTGACTACTGTCAGGAAAACAACATTCAAATGCAGTCATGGCGTCCGCTCACGCAAGGTGAGCTGCTCGAACATGACGTCGTGCGGGAAATTGCTTCCGGCGTTCGTAAAGATCCGGCGCAAGTCCTTTTGCGCTGGCATTTACAGCATGGTCTCGTCACGATTCCAAAGTCTGTTACGCCGAAACGAATCCAAAAAAATATCGATGTGTTTGACTTTGAACTGACACCAGCGGATATGGCACGTCTGGATCAGCTTCATGAAGACCGCCGCTTTGGTCCGCATCCTGATACCTTCGATTACGAGCAGTAGTGAAGGGGTTTAACGCCAAAAAATACAGGGAAACAAACCCGTTAGATGGAGGTGATGGTCATGATTATTATTGGAGATGTGCAAATTCCAGCGCAGAAGTTTACAGATGAAACGGAAGCGAGAAACGCTTGCAAACATGATCAAATGGTCGTGAAAGACGGAGACGATATTTTATGGGTGGTAGATCAAGATAACTTCCCTAAAATTGAAGCATACGGCTACACGGCATTAGAGGATCAGCACGACTAATTTTAATTTTTCATGAAAAAGCTCGTTACAGCGTCCGTATATGGATGCCGTAACGAGCTTTTTTACGTTTTATGGTGCTCCGATATTGTTCGTTCACGTAAAGTTTCATAGATTTTTTCTCTTTGCTCATCATCTAGCGGCACTAAGCCAAAAAGCTCGGTCAGCCATAATCCATCTGACGCTAGCAGCGCGATCGTTGCCTCAGTTTCATCGATACCATCTTCGGCGATCCGTTCACGCCAGCGTTTATATGAATTCCGCACAGGATTCAGCAATTCAGGATTTACAGCGATTGCAGCGAGCATCCCCGCATTCATCTCTTTTTCTTCTTCAGTTTGACGAAATGTTTCATGAATGTAGGCCCGTGTCCAAGCGCCGGCTGTATCTTCATCTTCTTCAACAAACTTGGCGGCTTCTTCTTGATACATTGCAGAAATCTGCTTGACCATGCCTTCAACAAGCGCTTCCTTTGTTGGAAAGTGATAAAGCAGACCGCCTTTACTCACCCCGGCTTCTTTAGCGACGGCATCTAATGTTAAATGCATCACTCCTTTTTCTTCAACCACACGGGCAGCGGCTCGAAGGATCGCGTGCTGCTTACTTGGTTTTGGCATCATCTTCCTCCTTTCTAACTACCCTTTACGGCGGATTCCGATGGTGCGGCCGGCTTCATGCGGGCGTTCTAGATTTTTGTCTGAAGCAGCCAGCATTTCCACTTCGGCATATACCGGTTCAGGAAAGGGTGCAGGGTGTTCTGTAGCGGTATCCATACCCATAAACATTTGTTCACTAACAGCTGCGCGTTCACCTGAGGCGTTGTACATTGTGTAAAAAAGATGGAGCCGCTTTTGATCGTAATCAAGAAATTGAACGGAAATTGAAATCTCTTCTTCTTCATGTACCTCATTTAAATAAACAATATGCGTTTCCAACGTAAAAATTGTGTAGCCGTGGCGTGAACGACCGTCAGCATCAAGGCCGATCCGTTCGATTAATGCTTCGCCGGCATGACTGAAAGCAGCTGCATACGCTGCATCGTTCATATGTCCATTGTAATCTGTCCAGCTGTTTGGAACAGTGCGTGTATATAAAGCGTTGCCCATCATGCCTCTTCCTTTCTTTTTAACAAAAGTTTGGAGTTCGTTTTAAAGCGGTCCTTTAGAAACATTTGCCCCTGGCCAAAATTCCTCCAAGAGCTCATTTAACCGAAGTAAAAATTCATCTCTTCGATCTTCGAGATCTGTGATAGAAATTCCTTCTGTTTGTGACTCACAACCTTGAATGACTTGGTCTGCCAAAGCATCTGTCAGCTCAGGCGCTTTAAGCTTTGTCCACGGCAGTTCAAGCGCTGGGCCGAACTGTTTCAGCATGTGTCCCATACCACCTTCACCTCCGGCAAGGTGGAACGTGAGAAATGGCCCCATTAAAGCATAGCGCATACCGGCTCCATAAATAAATGCAGTATCCACTTCTTCTGTTGTGGCAATGCCGTCATTCACTAAGTGGAGGGACTCACGCCACAAGGCTTCAATGAGTCTGTCAGCAATGTGTCCTTCAATTTCTTTACGTACAACGAGAGGTTTCATGTTTAACTGCTCATAAATTGCCTGTGCTTTTTCCACACTATGTGTAGAAGTCGCCTCACCAGGCACTACTTCAACAAGGGGGAGAAGGTACACAGGATTAAACGGATGTGCAACGACAAAGCGCTCTGGCCCGGTGCAGTAAGCCTGCAGCGTCGAAGGTTTCAAGCCGGAGGTACTTGAACCAATCACGGCATCGTCATCGGCTGCTTCTGCAATTTCTTTCAGCACACCACCTTTTAAAGCTTCACGCTCCGGTACGTTTTCTTGGATAAAAGGTGCACCTGCCACTGCTTCAGCAAGGGTAGGTGCAAATGTTAAGTTTTCTATTGAAGCTTCTGGATGCATCCCTTGTTTTTCTAAATAAGGCCATGCGCGTGCAACAGCTTCGCGGGTTTTTGCTTCTGCCTCTGGTGCCGGATCAAAAGCCGTTACTTGAATTCCTTGTGCAAGGCAGCGGGCGATCCAACCGTTACCGATAACACCTGTGCCGACTACCGCGGCTTTTGAGATCGTGTGCTGCATCATTACCGGACTCCTTCCGGCCGGCGCAGATTTAAGTGCTCCCGCGTAGCTTGTGGAGACATTGGTTCTGCCCCGAGTCCTTGGATTTGATTTACGATGTGGTCAACTAAATCGACATTGGAGGCGAGTACCCCTTTACGCAGGTAGAGGTTATCTTCTAAACCAACGCGTACGTGACCACCGAGCAGTGCTGATTGAACAGCCATTGGGAACTGGTGGCGTCCAATACCAAATGCTGCCCAGTCAGCGCCTTCCGGCAGGTGATCTTTCATGAGCATCATCGTTTTTGCATCTGCCTCTGCGCCCCAAGGGATGCCTAAACAGAATTGAAACAAAGGACGGTCATCAATTAATCCTTCATGCACAAGCTGTTTGGCAAGACGTATTTGACCCGTATCAAAGCATTCGAGTTCTGGTTTTACGCCACTTGCCTGCACAAGCCGTGCTTGTTCACGCAGCCAGTTTTCAGGGTTTAAATACACTTGATCACCGAAATTTAAACTGCCACAGTCCAATGTACAAATTTCGGGAAGGAGTTGACCAACTGGGGCATGCCGTTCTTCAGGCGTTTGTAAGTCAGTACCTTCACCCCCGTTTGCAGGGTTATCTTTGCCCGGTACCCAGTCACCGCCGCCACCGGCTGTCATGTTAATGATAATGTCTGTATCACTTTCACGTACGCGTTCAACAATTTCTTGGTAAACGGCAGGGTCGTGACTGATGCCACCGGTTTCCGGGTCACGTGCATGGATGTGAGCAATGCTTGCTCCGGCTTTAGCGACTGCGATTGCATCATCTGCAATTTCTTTTGGGGTTACAGGAACGTGTTCGTTTTTTTGACGGGTTTCTCCGGCACCTGTCAGTGCAGCTGTAACAATAATATTTTTATTCATTTAAGAATCCTCCTCAAAAATTAATCTGCTCATTGAGTATTACTGTACCATCTGGACGGTAAACTTGCAACTAAAAAAAGCTTTCAAAATTCACAAAGTGACGAAAATAGTCAGATAACGGCGAAAGAAGCGGAAATTTATGTCTATATTTGAGTTGAGGACGAATTTGAAAGTGTGAGTAGGTATGAAGCTTTACAGTAATGGCTGGGCTGTGTTGTTACAAAACCGTCCAGGTGGTATCGTTTTGATGTGCAAATAAGCTATTCACGTGAAGGGAGATATTCATGGACCGAAAAATTATGGATTGGCCGACGTTTATCGGAGCGCTTCTCGTGTTATTCAGCGTTGCCGTGCCGCTCGTTTTGTTCCCGGACTTTGGGGATGAAATGGTTACAGCGGCCAATACCTTTGTGACCGAATCATTTGGTAACCTCTATTTACTCATTGGTATGGTGTTACTTGTATTTCTACTTTATATTGCTTTCAGCCGATATGGACGAATCGTTCTTGGAAGTAAAGAGTCTAAACCGGAATTTAACACGCTCACCTGGGCAGGCATGTTGTTTGCAGCAGGGATTGGCTCAAGCGTTCTTTACTGGGGCACAATCGAATGGGCATTTTATTATCAAGGACCGCCGTTTGGTGCTGAACCTGGTTCAAATGAAGCTATTGAGTGGGCGACTACTTACGGCTTATTCCACTGGGGACCAATTGCCTGGGCGATTTACTGTTTGCCGGCCCTGCCAATTGCATACTTCTTCTATGTGCGCCGCCGCTCTGTCCTTAAAGTAAGTGAGGCGTGCCGCCCGATTTTAAAAGGATACACAGATGGACCGGTAGGTAAACTTGTTGATGTATTATTTATGATTGGTTTGCTTGGTGGTGCGGGTACGACGATGGGTCTTGCAACCCCACTCATCGGTGAAGGGGTTTCCTACTTTACCGGAATTGAGCCAGGTATGGGCCTTTATGTCATCGTCCTGCTCGGTTGTACAGCCATTTTCGCAATTAGTTCTTATACCGGGCTGCGCCGCGGGATCCGTCATTTAAGTAACATTAACTTATGGCTTTCGTTCATTTTGCTAGGTTTCATTCTCGTTGTTGGACCGACGCTTTTTATTACGGATACAATGGTAAACAGCGTTGGTCGACTGCTCGATAACTTCTTTCAAATGGCGATGTGGACAGAACCATTCAAAGACTTTGCCAACTTTGAATCAACAGGATTCCCAGAAGCCTGGACCATTTTTTATTGGGCATGGTGGCTTGTGTACGCACCGTTTGTCGGTTTGTTCGTTGCACGTATCTCTAAGGGACGGACAATTCGCGAGATGGTACTAGGCACGCTCGTTTATGGCACGATCGGCTGTTTGTTGTACTTCGGAATTCTTGGTAACTTCGGTTTGTATCTTGAGCTTACCGGTCAGTACTCACCGGTTGATACGCTGAACAATGTAGGTACGGAAGCTGCAATCATTGGTACGGTTGCCCAAATGCCGTTAAGTCCAGTTTTTGTCGGGATCTTTGTTGTCCTTGCGATCATCTTTTTGGCAACAACATTTGACTCTGGTTCCTATATTCTTGCATCGGTATGTCAAAACTATATCGATGATGAGCCGGAGCGTTGGAACCGTCTATTCTGGGCAGTTGTTATGGCACTGCCGTCTATGGTGTTATTGTTAATCGGTGGAGGAACGCTTGATACCCTGCAAACCGCAAGTATTGTTGCAGGCTTTCCGCTCATATTTATTATGACGATGCTTGCCTTCTCCTTTACAAAAGCAATTAAAGAAGATATGCCGAAGTCGTTCGGGTCAAAGTATTATATTTACCGTGAAGATATGGATTAACATCCGAAGACGCCTGTACCAGTAAGCTGGTGCAGGCGTTTTTTTAGGTCCTTCCACCAGATACCCCTGACTTAACAAGTTCGGGAAAAGGACCTGCTTTCACTAAACAAGTGCAATAGCGACTCAAAAATTTCAGAAATATTTTACATATACCTTTCGCAAGCCTGAACTTCGTGATATGCTCGTTTTGTTTAGTGTTACGAAATAAAGGAGTGGATATAAGTGATCAAATCAACTTCATTAACGTGGGATTTAGAGCCGATATTCTCAGGTGGAAGCACGTCAGCAGAATTGCAAACTTTTGTGGAACAGCTGCGTACAGAACTCAACCAACTTGAAACAGACATACAGACACACGGTACACCAGCATCGCCAGAGGAGGCAGGGGACTGGACCGCTTCTTATCTCAAACTGCAGCGCGCTGCATCAAAACTCGAGGAAGCGCGCTCATTTGTGAACGCTGTCATTAGTGCTGACGTGAATGATGAATACGCAAAACAGTGGCAGGCTTCTCTAAAGCAAACGAGTACGAAAATAAGTGCGCTTATAACGACGATGGAAGCGCAAATTTTACAAATGGACGATCGTACATGGCAGGCCGTGCTTGAACATCCCGATACTGCTGGTTTAACTTTTCCGCTTGAAGAGCAGCGGACAAAAGCGAAAGAGAAAATGGATGCTGAAGCTGAACAGCTTGCATCATCCTTGGCCCAGGATGGTTACGCCGGATGGAGTGAAATGTATAACACCTTGGTTGGCCGGATGAAGATTCCTTGGAATGGTGAAAATCTTTCCGTCGGTCAAGCTCAAAATCAAATGGAGACAAGTGACCGTACCGTACGAGAAAACATGCATAAAGCTTGGGAAGAAGCATGGGACGAGCAGGGGAGTGTATTTGCAGAAACCTTAAACCACCTTGCTGGCTTTCGTTTAAATTTATATGAAAAGCGGGGCTGGACGAACGTTTTAAAAGAGCCGTTAATGATTAACCGAATGGAAGAAAAAACCCTTGATGCGATGTGGGAGGCAATTGAAGAGCTGAAGCCGAAGTTACTGCCGTTTATGGATGAAAAAGCACGTTTAATTGGGGTCGATGCGCTTGCCTGGCATGATGTACATGCGCCGCTTGGCGAAATCGAACAAATCGTTCCATTTGATGAAGCGGCAGAAGCGATTACCGCGCAGTTTCGTGAAGTAAGTCCAAAACTTGCTGATTTTACAAAGCATGCTTTTGAAAATCATTGGATCGAAGCAGAAGATCGCCCTGGTAAACGCCCTGGCGGTTTTTGCACACGCTTTCCGGAAACAGGTGAAACGCGCATCTTTATGACCTACGGTGGCACACCATCCAATGTACAGACCCTTGCTCATGAGCTTGGTCACGCGTATCATCAGGAAGCAATGCAGGGGGTGTCTTATTTCTCTACCCGTTACGCCATGAACGTAGCTGAAACAGCTTCAACGTTTGCTGAACAAATCGTGGCTGAATCTGCAGTAAATGAGGCAGAAAATGAAGCTGAAAAACTTGCGCTGTTGAACACAAAAATCAGCCGGGGTCTTGCGTTCTTTATGAATCTGCACGCTCGTTTCTTATTTGAAAAGCGGTTTTATGAACAGCGCAAAAACGGCTGGCTCACAGCAGATCAGTTGAATCATTTAATGCAGGAAGCACAAGAGGAAGCGTACTGTGGTCAGCTTGCGTCTTACAGTCCAACGTTCTGGTCCTCTAAGCTGCACTTTCATATGACCGGCGTGCCGTTTTATAACTTCCCGTACACGTTTGGCTACTTGTTCAGCCTTGGGATTTATCAACGAGCCAAGGAAGAAGGACCAGCATTTGAAGATCAGTATATTGCGCTTTTGCGTGATACAGCATCGATGCCGGTGGAAGAGCTCGCCTGGAAGCATCTGCATGCTGATATTACGAAAAAGGAATTTTGGAAAGAAGCAGCTGCCCCGCTTTTGGAAGACGTTGAGCAGTTTTTACAGTTATCACAAAAGCAGTAGTAGAGAGAGAAAGGGGCTGTCCCAGAAGATATACTCGCTTTCACTAATGGCACAAATGCGACATCGACTCAATCAGCGCTTACGCTTCATTTCGTCGTGTCTGCTTTGCCGCCGGATAGCGTATCAGCTTGCGCGTGAAAAACCTGTTCATTGCGGCGTCTTCCCAGTGGTGTCTAAAGGAATTGAGCGTAAATACAAAACCATCGTGATGTATAGTTGAAGCTTAAGACGATTCGTTTGCGAAAGCAGTCCCTCTTCAAGGTGACTGTATTACGGTTGTCATTACGGCTTTACAACGCCTGTCTTGTTTAAAGAATGATCTTAAGATTTGGCGTTTTCACCTATGTGAGCCGATTTTGTAATGACGTTTCATCAGCAATAAAACGAACAAGTTAGCTGAAGCCAAGCCCTCGGGAAAGCGCCCGTCTGAGAGTGAAGGTTACGTTCATTGTTCGATTTTATCCTCTTATAACGAGTGATGACATTTATTCATGTAGATATCGCTTGATAAAAAAACATTTCTGCAATTCATGACCATCAAATAACGCAAGGCTGACGATCATCGGCGGCGATGCCTAAGCAGAACAACGAATGAGAGAATCCCGCAGGTAGTGATCTTCTGCCGAGGAAGTTGAGGCCGTATCCGAGGCAAGCGTCCGCTGAAAAGCGAGGTGAACTCCGCTTTTTTAAAGTTTGTCTACAATCTGGAAACCGGGAGTATTCCCGGTTTTTTGTTATGTCAACGGTTTGCCTTTGGCAAGAAGTGCAATGATGCGCTATAGTAGAACGTAGTGTTAGAAAGAAGGAGGATACTGCGCATGGAAATTCCTGCAGCCCGCGTTGTTGATTATATGAAACGAGAACTTGCTTCCCTCGAGCAGGCGGTACAAGTGAGTGACGATCAAACCGCCCGTGAAAAGGCAAAGCAGTTACAGCTGTACTGTGAGCTTTTGCAAGAAGAAGCCCCACAGCAGCAAATACAGCCTTCGCAGTTTCAACCAGCACCACAGCCGCCTGTACAGTCACAGCCGGCGCCTGCGCCACAACGTGCAGAAGTTCCTAAGGCTGAAGGCAATTTACTCGAGTTTTAACGAAAGCAGGTGATGGACATGGCAAAATTGCTGCTTATTTTAGGTGCAATTAATGCTGCGATCGTTGTAGGTATTGGAGCATTTGGTGCTCACGGGCTTGAAGGCCGGATTAGTGAGCGTATGATTGAAAATTACCAAACAGGTGTGCAGTACCATATGTTTCATGCAGCAGGCATCCTTGCTGTAGGATTTGCTGCGTTGTATATGGGAGGTTCTGCGTTATTTGCATGGGCCGGCGGTGTTATGATGTTCGGCATTATATTTTTTGCTGGAAGCCTCTATACAATGGCGCTGACCGGGCAGACGTGGCTCGGGGCGGTGACACCGATTGGCGGCGTGGCGTTTATTGCCGGCTGGATCTTATTTGTGATCGGTGTTTTAAAAGCATAACTTCTATTTACAAGCAGCGCACCCGGTATGAATCGCGGGTGCATTTTCGTATCTTGAAAGGGGACCATGTTAATGACAATGACATTCAGCCAGGCACGTTTAGAAGAAACATACAAGCAGTGTCAGGATGATGAAAATCTTGATCCAAAACAGCTTGCAGACCGGATTGCCAAGTTAGCCGAAATCGGCTGGACGGAGAATGGCGGCATATCACGGTTCGTCTATACAAATGAGGAGAAGCAGGCGAAAGCATTATTCCGAAGCTGGATGGAAAATACCGGAATGTCTGTACGTGAAGATGATGTTGGAAATATGTTTGGACGGATTGAAGGAAAAACAGATGGCCCTGTTCTCATGACCGGCTCACATTTAGATACAGTGCCGGACGGTGGTGCGTTTGACGGTGCGCTCGGCTGTTTAAGTTCTTTAATGGCGCTCGAGAGTCTGCTTGCAGAAGGATTTACATTTTCACAGCCGGTAGAGCTTGTCGTCATGGTGGATGAAGAAGGTACCCGTTTTGGTAATGGGTTGTTCGGCAGTCGGGTGATGCTCGGTGAAGTGACAGAAGCAGAAGTGCGCCATGCTTTGGATGAAGACGGAGTTACGCTGCAAGAAGCGATGGATTCACAAGGGTTTACACTAAACGGTATGGCAGAAAGCTTTTATCCGCCGGAACATATAAAAGCCTTTTTGGAGCTTCATATAGAACAAGGCACAACGCTTGAGCAGGCAAAAAAACCTGTCGGGGTGGTTTCTGGTATTGCCGGACCGTCCTGGCATGAATGTAGTTTTTATGGCGAAACCGATCATGCCGGCAATACGCCGATGACAGACCGTCGTGATGCTTTTGCTGCATTAAGCGAGCTCGCTCTTGAACTTGAGAAACTACCAGCAGCACAAAATGATACGGCTGTGGCTACGATTGGGAAAGTACAGCTTCATCCGAATGGATCAAATGTCATTGCCGGTCAAGCTGATGCGGTTCTTGACATACGTGATGTTTCAGAAAGTGCCCGCGATGCAGTGATCGATGCGGCGCGTCAAAAGGCATATGAAATTGCAGAGCGCCGAGGCCTTCAAATGAACTGGCATGAACAGCTGCGCGTTGCACCGGTCCTCGTTCCGGAAAAAGTACAGCAAGCCGTGCGCACCGGTGCTGAGAGCGCAGGCATTTCACATATGCCTGTGATTAGTGGTGCGGCCCATGATGCAATGAACTTTGGAAAATATACGAATGCCGGTATGATTTTTGTACCAAGTGTTGCAGGTAAAAGTCATACGCCAGAAGAGTTTACGCATTTACATGATGCTTTTCATGGAACTATTGCTATGCGCGAGGCGTTAAGAGCGTTGAATGATGCAGATTTGTAAGTGATGTTCCACGTGAAACAACGAAAAAACTCCCCCTCTTTGGTGTTTCACGTGAAATACCAAAGAGGGGGAGTTTCATTTTTAAGAGGAATGTTCAATCCTTCCAAGCAGCCCAGCGGCAATTAATCCAGCTAAAAAGGTAAGCAGGCTGATCCCGATGCTGAAAGGGTCATCTGCCCATCCAGGGAACATTAAAAATATCGAGCCGATCACAAAACCGATTAACAGTGCGTAAGTAGCAAAGTGATAATGGTGTAAAAAGAAATGAATAATTTTACTCATGATTCCAATCCCGATCAGTACACCAACACCGACAACCGCGATGACTGTGAAATTAAACGAAGCTACAGCTTCAATGATTGTCCAGTATATACCGAGAATCATAAACATTAACGATCCGCTGAAGCCTGGGATGATCATTGCTGAGCTTGCAATCCAGCCGCCGAAAAACAGCAGTGCGTATTCCTGCATGCCAAGGGAGGTGAGCACAGGACCATCACCGCCTTCTGCAGGATTCGGAAGGACGAAAGCTAAAAATGCGGCGCCTCCGAGAAGCAGCGCGTAATGACGGAATGTAAAGTGCTCACGAGCCCCCACATGACGTAGTAAAAATGGAATAACTCCTACAATTAAACCAAGAAAGAAAAACATCGTAGGTACTGGGTGATTGTTGTTTAAGTAATTAAACACTTGGCTGAAAGAAAAAATCGCCAAAAGCATGCCTAAGGCAAGTGGTCCAATAAATAATAATGAACGTAAGGCAAAACGTGTAAAAAGTTGATTAATTGATAAAATTAGACGATCGTAAATGCCGAGCACAACCGCCATCGTCCCACCGCTGACTCCGGGAATCAAATCACCGATCCCCATTACAATCCCTCTAGGTATGTTTTTCCATTCCATATATCGAAACTCCTTATCTCCTGCTTAAAACGACGAATCCCAGTCTCATTGATCATACGCCTCCAGCCTCCTCAGTGTAAAGTGAAGGAAGGAGGAGTCAAATAGATCCTATGATATTTTTTACAAAATAAAGAAGAAAAATTACTCGTTAACAATGCTTAACGCTTGTCCCTCCAATAGCCGGAAAACCGTGCTTAAACGATACTTATGAAATCACCTTTCAAAATACTACCTTTCAATATACAAGTTGAAGGTTCATTTCCTTTATTATACAAAAGCTACTCAAATAATTTACAAGGTTTTTGCGTGATAATCAATTTCAGTTGCAATTCTCCTAAGTTAGGAGTAAACTATTTTTACTAGGAATTTTGTACGTTTTTTGATTTTATATTTTATATGTAATCCAAAAGGAGGGTTTTGCGGAATTGAAAGTTACACTTCGAAAAAAACTGCTGGCAGGCTTTATTGGCTTAAGTGCAGTATTTGCCATTGCAATCATTACAGCTATTATTAGTTTGCAGGTCACCACGAATTCATATGACTATTTAATTGAAGAAATTGATGAACTACATGATACGGGAAGCGATATCGGGACTTATGTTGCACAACGCAGCAGTAATTTGCGAGGATACTTATTAACGGATGAAGAAGAACAGCTTGAAAACCTTGGCGACGCACATGAAAGCGTGACAGGAGAACTAGAACGTGCTGTGTTTTTAAGCTTTAATGAAGAAACAGACGAATGGATTGCAGAACTTGAAGCTGCAAACGAAGCTTATTATGATACAGCTGTTGCGGCGCTTGATATGGATGGAGAAGAAGCCATTGATTATGCCATGGGTGAAGTCATTCCACTTGGTCGTGAAATGCGGACAGACGTGCAGGAACTAAACGCATACTTAAGCGATCTTGTTGCATCTGAAGCTGAAGCGACAGAACAACAAGCTTCCAATGCAGCTGTTATTGTAATGGCAATCGGCGTTGGTGCACTACTCATCGCAATTATTATTGGCATTCTTCTTTCCAACAGTATTTCACGTCCGATTGCAGCACTTGCAGGGTCGGCACGACACCTGGCTCAAGGAAACTTACAAGTTGAGCAGCAACATATCAAAAATAAAGATGAAGTCGGTGAATTAAACGCAGCTTTTCGTGAAATGACCGAGAATTTGAAAGGTATCATCGGTACAGTGAATGAAAATGCTGAACAAGTTGCAGCTTCTTCTGAACAGCTTTCAAGTAGTGCTGATGAAACGTCTAAAGCAACCAATCAAATTACAGAGTCCATTCAAGAAGTAGCAAATGGTGCTGATACGCAGCTTTCAAGCGTTCAATCTTCAAAAGAGCTTGTCAGCCGTTTTAATGAAGGCATGACTCATGTAGAAAACCAGATGAATGGTGTGAGTGAAGCTGTACAACAAACGGAAAAGCGGGCAGAAAGCGGAAGCGGTGTCGTGCATCAAGCTGTGCAGCAAATGCAGACGATCCACGGTAAAACTGAAGATATTTCTGCTTCAATCGAAGACTTAAGGCAGAAATCCAAGCGAGTTGATGACATTATTTCTTTAATTACAAACATTGCAGAACAGACGAACCTGCTTGCGTTAAACGCAGCCATTGAGGCGGCTCGCGCGGGCGAAAGTGGAAAAGGTTTTGCCGTTGTTGCTGGTGAAGTCCGAAAGCTTGCTGAGCAATCAAACGCATCTGCCGGGGAAATCAGTGAGCTTGTTCAAGATATTCAAGCAAGCGTTGCATATTCAGAGCAGGCAATGTCAGAAGGTCAGCAGTCCGTTAATGATGGCATCACATTTGTCAATGAAGCAGGCGGTGAGTTTAACGCCATTTCAAAAGCAGTGGCGGATGTGACAAGCCAGGTAGCGGATGTGCGTTCTGAAATCCAGGAAATGGCTCAAGGCACAACGCAGCTCGATGATGCTATGCAGGAATCGGGACAGGTAGCTGAATCATCGGCAAGTTACGCTCAAAGTGTTGCAGCTTCAGCCGAAGAACAGATGGCTTCGATGGAAGAGATTACAGCAGCAGCAAATACGCTCGCACGTATGGCAGAAGAGCTACAAGGCGAAGCGAGGAAGTTTTCTTTATAAATGTCAGGATGGTAGAGATCACTTTGATCAAGCAACATCTACATGAATCAATTTCAGCATGACGCTTCATGAGCGATCAAAACGAACCATATAACTTGGAAATAATTACATTATGTAAATTGAAGAGTAACCGAAACGAAAGACGGCGACTCCCAGAGGATCAAGCGCAGCCTGAAGATCCACTTGTTCAAATGGAAATGATTCGAACAAGTTAGCTGAAGGCAAGCCCTCGGGAAAGCGTCCGTCGGTAGTGTTGGTTACGTTCATTGTTCGATTTTATCCTCTTAATAGGACAGCTCGCGGAGCTTGGGCTGTAATCTTTGCGTAGATTTTAGCTTTTGTACTTTATCGACAGTATTAGACCGTCCTAACCAGGGCGGTCTTTTTTGGTCGTTTATACGTTTTTATAGTTTTGTCATAAAAAGGTGTGACGAAATTGTGATTACCTTTCATTGAGACAGTTGTGACAGCGCTTTATTATGAAATTAACAAGAAACGAAAGGGGACGTATTGATGAGCGCTGAAGCAACGGAGCAAAAGTCAGGCGGTTTTAAGGCAAAAGTGCAGACGTTAGGTAGTTATTTAAGCGGTATGATTATGCCTAACATTGCAGCTTTTATTGCATGGGGGTTTATAACAGCTTTATTTATTGAGGATGGCTGGCTGCCAAATGAAGGGTTCGCCCAGCTGGTTGATCCGATGATTAACTACCTTCTCCCGATTTTAATTGCTTTTACAGGTGGTCGGATGGTTCACGGACTGCGCGGGGGTGTGATCGGTGCAACAGCCGTCATGGGTGTTATTGTCGGGGCAGATATCCCGATGTTTCTTGGTGCCATGGTGATGGGTCCACTTGGCGGTTATCTTATGAAATTAATCGATAAATTCTTTGAAGATAAAATCCCATCAGGTTTTGAAATGTTGATCAACAACTTTACCGGAGGTTTTCTAGGCCTTTTCCTCGCATTGTTCGGGAATGCAGCTGTAGGTCCCGTCGTAAGCGGTTTAACGAATACGCTCGCCGCTGGTGTTCAGTGGTTAGTTAACCTTGGTTTGTTACCTTTAACCAGCATTATTATCGAGCCGGCAAAAGTCTTGTTTTTAAACAATGCGATTAATCACGGTATTTTAAGTCCACTCGGTGCCTCTGAAGCTTCTGAAATGGGAAGTTCAATTTTGTTTATGCTTGAAACCAACCCTGGACCGGGTCTTGGTGTGCTGCTTGCATTTATCGTTTTCGGTTCAAAGCTCGCGAAAGGCTCGGCAGCTGGTGCATCAGTCATTCATTTTGTTGGTGGTATTCATGAAATTTATTTTCCTTACATCTTGATGAAGCCGATGCTTTTGCTTGCTGTGATCGGCGGCGGCATGAGTGGCGTGTTCACTTTCGTTATTTTTGATGTAGGGCTGGCTGCAGTACCATCGCCAGGAAGCATTATAGCTTATGCGCTTATGACGCCGCAGGGCGATCATTTTGGTGTAATGGCAGGTATTTTCGTAGCGACAGCTGTATCTTTTCTAATTTCGGCAGTCATCTTAAAAACGACAGGGACAAATGAGGAAAACCTGGATGAAGCAACAACGAAAATGGAAGCGATGAAAGGGAAAGAAAGCAGTGCTGCTGAACATTTACGATCACAGACGCGTGAAGATGTAAGTTCGTTAGCGGATGTAGAAAAAATTGTATTTGCATGTGATGCCGGTATGGGATCATCGGCGATGGGGGCGTCAGTTCTTCGTAAAAAAGTAAAGCAGGCTGGACTGGATGTTGAAGTGATCAACACTTCAATTTCACAAATTCCGGATGATGCAGATTTGATTGTGACGCATCAAGATTTAACTGAGCGCGCTGAACAACAGCAGCCGGATAAACATCACGTTTCAGTAGAAAACTTTATGAAAAGTGAACGTTATGATGAAATTGTGGAAGAAATTAAGGAGAATAAATAACTTACAGGGAGCTGGGTGATGCACATGTACTTGTCCGCCCGCGAACGGCAGATGTTGTCGTTTTTGCTAGCTTCTCAAGAAGGGATCAAAGTGAAAGAGCTTGCGGATCGGCTGCAAGTAAGTGTCCGCACGATTCACCGTGATCTCCCCGGCGTTGAAGACACATTAAGTTCATTTCAGCTTGAGCTTAATAAGCAGAGTAATTCAGGCTTACAGATTGCTGGTGAAGCTGAAAACATTAACAAGTTGCAGCAGGAGTTAAATAAACACGAGCCGGTGGAGTATTCTCGGGATGAACGCATGGATAATTTACTGCAGCGTCTTTTGCAGGCACATGAACCAATTAAGCTTTATTCGCTGGCAAAAGAGCTTGGGGTAACCATTGCTACAGTCAGCAGTGACTTAAATAAACTTGAAAGCCAGCTGCTTGATCACGATTTAGCTTTAACCCGCCGGCGGGGGTACGGTATTATCGTTGAAGGCTCTGAAGTGAAAAAACGGTATGCGCTGCGCAAGCTTTTAGCTGCGCAAGGCAGTGAGGAAGCGTTGCTATTGTGGCTGGAGGAGTGGACGGATGAGGAAGATGCTTTCTACCCAGCTGCTGCCCAGCTGCTCCACGTTATAAAGCCTGAGGTATTGAAGGAAGTGCTCTACAGTCTCCGGGAAGCTCAAAAAATGCAGCAGGAATCGATCACAGATGCTTCTTACGCCGGATTAATAATTCACCTCGGTTTAGCTGTTGCCCGCATACAGCAAGGAGAAAAGATCGATATTGATGATGCTGCGTTCTTAGAGCTCTCGCATCAAAAAGAGTATGAAACGGCGCAGGTGATTTCACAGCAGCTTGAACAACGCTTAAACCTTCAAATGCCGAAAGCAGAAGCAGCTTACGTGACGATGCACCTGCTCGGCGCAAAGCAAGTGGAAGCAGCATTTAGTGAAGAAGAGCAGACGTTGGTCCTCCGACGTAAAATAAATTCTTTTTTACAGCACATCGAAGCTGAATGGCAAGTGCCGTTAATGAAAGACCGCACCTTACACAATGACCTGCTGACCCATATAAAACCGGCGCTCTATCGTATTCAACAAGGAATGAGTATCTATAATCCGATGCTAGAAACCATTCAAGATCAATACCCTGCGCTGTATGAAAGTGTTGCACGTCACGGCCCTGAAGCATTTTCAACAGCACTTCCTCCTGAAGAAATCGGCTTTTTAGTTATGCATATCTGGCCCGCGATGGAACGGATAAAGCCACAGCAGAAGCTGCACGCTTTAGTCGTCTGCTCCAGTGGTCTTGGTACGTCGAAGATGCTTGCTGCCCGATTGCAGCAGGAAATCCCGGAAATCGGGAAGGTATCGTTAGCTTCAGTACTTGAGATCGAGCAGGGAAATGTGCCGCATGCAGACCTTGTCGTCTCTACTGTGCCGTTAAAGCATGCAAAGAAAGCTTTTGTAGTAACGCCTTTTTTATCAGAGGAAGAAGCAGTGCGCATTCACGAAGCGGTGCAAAAAAGTACAGAGGAACAGCCAACTGCTGTTTTAAAAGAGACAGAGTCAAGGAAAAAGCGTGCAGCTGATATGGCTGGCGTGGAACAGTTAAGTGCTGCCATTCAAACAATATTAAAAAACTTCACTGTCGAGCTGGCGCCGGCCTCGTCCGCTTTAGCAGATGTGCTTTGTGAAATCTGCCGCCGCCAGGAAGTGAAAGGGAGTGTTCAGCAGGCAGGCCAGGTACAAAAGGAGCTGCTTGCACGGCAGGAGATTGGGGGACTTGCTATACCTGGTACAAATGTGGCTTTGTTTCATACACGCAGTGCGCACGTCGATGAGCCGGTATTTACGGTGTATGACTTACAAGAGCCGCTTGAGCTTGAAGGTATGGATAGGCAGCCTGCGAAAGTAAATCGCTTACTTGTCATGCTTGCACCTAAAGTCTGGCATGAATACGGGCCGGAATTAATGAGCTTTATTAGTACATTAATTATTGAAAACGAGGAGCAGGTACGACTGTTTGAAACCGGACAAGAAGAAACATTGTATCATTTATTAGAACGTCGGTTTCGGTCTTACTTGATCGAACAACTTGAAGAATGAGGAGCGAATAGATATGAGTGAAATTGTAACACCAGCAATGGTACGTACAGGCTTGAGTACGATGTCAAAAACTGAAGCCATTAAAGAAGCAGGCCGGCTTTTACAGAACGAAGGATACGTCGCCGAAGGTTACGTGGAGAAGATGCAGGAACGTGAAGAACTGACTTCAACATTTATGGGCAACGGTTTAGCGATCCCGCACGGAACAGAAGAGGCAAAGTCTGAAATTCAAGCGACTGGTTTATCCTTTCTGCTATTTCATGAGCCGGTGGATTGGGATGGAGAAGACGTTTATTTAGTCATCGGAATTGCGGCGTTAGGTGATGAGCATTTGGACATTTTATCAAGCATTGCGGTAACATGTTCTGAAGATGATGATATGGAAGCGATTCTTGCTTCAACGACTGCTGAAGAACTGCTCAGCCACTTTGATGAGGTGACTGCCTGATGCGTGCTGTTCATTTTGGTGCCGGCAATATCGGTCGTGGTTTCGTTGCCGAAGTATTAACTGAAGCCGGCTTTTCGATCACTTTTGTTGATATTAATGCGGATGTGATCCAAGCGTTAAACGAAGATGGCGCCTATGAGATTATGTATGCTGAACAAGGGCGGCCAAACTTTCGGGTAGAGAATGTTGATGGACTTCACAGTGCAGAAAAGCCGAGGGAAGTTGAACAAGCTGTTGCGGAGGCGGACATTGTAACAACTGCAGTAGGGCCGAATGTTCTGCCGCACATTGCGGCTCATATCGCCGCCGGTGTTGAACTTCGTCTCGAACAGTCACGCCCTCCACTTGATATAGTAGCGTGTGAGAATATGGTGGGCGGTAGTGAGGCATTGAAATCTCATGTGCAAATGCATTTAAACCTTGAAAACAAAGCAGCTGCTGAACAAGTGATTGGGTTTCCAAATGCTGCAGTAGATCGGATTGTACCCCCGCAGCCGGAAAAGAAAAATGTCTTGGATGTTTTAGTGGAGCCCTTTTTCGAATGGGTGATTGAGACGCCGGATATGAAGCGTAAGGAGACTAGTGGAACACTTCCAAATGTTACGTACGTGGCGGAACTTCTGCCGTTTATTCAACGAAAAATGTTCACAGTAAATACCGGCCATGCTGCCCTTGCTTATGCAGGCGCGTATCACGGTGAAACAACGATTATGGGAGCACTTGAAAACAGCAGATCTGCTGCTGTTTTTGCCGGCGTTTTAGAAGAAACAGGTACGCTGCTTCAGCATTTATACGATTTTGATCATGACGAGCTTAAGACTTATCATCAAAAGATCCGCGGCCGTTTTCAAACCCCGGAATTAAATGATCAAATTACCCGGGTCGGGCGGCAGCCGATGCGTAAGTTAGGAAAAGAGGAACGGTTGATTTCTCCTTATGTGCAGCTGCACGAAGCAGGGATTGAGGCACCACATTTACAAAGAACCATTGCTTATGCGCTGCTCTACAATGATGCTGAAGATGAAGAAAGCCAGCTGATTACAGAGCGATTGCATCGTGAGCCGGCATTTGAAGTGATCTCAGCTGTTACCGGTCTGCAGGATGAGGTGCTGCTCGAAAAGATTCAAGCAGAAATTGAAGCGTTATAAAAAAGCCTCATTGAACGGTGTGAAAACCGGTCAATGAGGCTTTGTTTCGTGCTTACGCTTTTTCGACAGCGATGGCATCGTCTTTTACAGTAATGTGAAGGTTTTTCAAGTTGTCTTCTTCGAGCATGAAGTCGGCAATACCATCTTCCACATGTTCCTCGATGACGCGCCGAAGCGGACGGGCACCAAAGGCTGGGTCATAACCAAGTTCAGCAAGCTTCTGTTTTGCTTCATCATTGACGTGAACTTTAAGGCCTTCGTCTTCAGCAGCTTGATAAATATCCTCGAGCATTAAATCGACAATCTGTAGCAAGTTTTCACGACTTAATTCTTTAAATTCTACGATACCGTCGAAACGGTTTAAAAACTCCGGTTTAAAATCGTCGCTTAATGTTTCCGTAATTTTCGGGGCGTTGTCCTCGTCGCTTCCGAATCCGACAGAAACTTTTTTCATGCCGGCGCCGGCATTTGAAGTCATGATAATCACGGTATCCTTAAAGCTTACGGTACGGCCTTGGCTGTCGGTGAGTCGACCGTCCTCCATAATTTGTAGAAACATATGCTGCACATCTGGATGTGCTTTTTCAATTTCATCAAGCAGAATAATGCTGTACGGTTTGCGCCGCACCCGCTCTGTCAGCTGACCAGCTTCTTCATGTCCAACATATCCTGGAGGGGAACCAATCAACTTAGAAACGGAGTGTTTTTCCATATATTCACTCATGTCGAAGCGGATCATCGCTTCGCCGTCACCGAACATTTCTTCAGCAAGCTGCTTAGAAAGCTCCGTCTTACCGACACCAGTAGGTCCGACGAACAAGAAAGAGCCGATTGGACGGGTGCCGCGGCGAAGGCCGGCACGGTTGCGGCGAATTGCCTTCGAAACTTTCGTAACAGCTTCATTCTGGCCGATGACGCTTGCGTTTAAGCGCTCCGGCAGATCGCGCATTTTCTTTTGCTCATCTGCCTGCAGGCGGCGGACTGGAATGCCGGTTTTATTTTCAAGAATTTCTTGGATATGCTCCGTATCAACGACAGCTTCCTCTTCTTGATCAGAAGTGCCTTGTTTGTTTTCTTCAAGCTTTTGCTGCAGTTGAGCTTCTTCATCACGAAGTTTGGCAGCTTGTTCGTAGTCTTCCTGCTGGGTTGCGCGTTCCTTGGCTGCTTGAATCTGTTCAATCCGGCTTTGAATATCGCTGTCTTGATCTTTTGTATGAAGCAGGTTGAGCTTTGATCCGGCTTCATCCATTAAGTCAATGGCTTTGTCCGGTAGAAAGCGGTCCTGTACATAACGATCGGACAGCGCGACACAAGCACGGAGTGCATCTTCAGTGAAGCGGACGTTATGATATGCTTCATAGTTTGGCTGCAGGCCTTTCAATATCTCTACTGCATCTTCAGTGTTAGGCTCGTCCACCATTACCGGCTGCAAACGACGCTCGAGAGCAGCATCTTTTTCAATTTTGCGGTATTCAGCAAGTGTGGTTGCACCGATCACTTGGATTTCTCCACGGGCAAGCGCAGGTTTTAACATATCGCCTGCGCCGGAAGAGCCCTCAGCAGCACCGGCGTTTACAATTTGATGCACTTCATCAATAAATACGATGGTATCTTCTTGGTCTTGAAGCTCTTGAATCAACTGCTTCATACGCTCTTCAAACTGCCCGCGCACCCCGGTGTTTGCTACAAGGGA
This sequence comes from Salsuginibacillus halophilus, assembly GCF_003014715.1. Taxonomy (GTDB): domain Bacteria; phylum Bacillota; class Bacilli; order Bacillales; family Marinococcaceae; genus Salsuginibacillus; species Salsuginibacillus halophilus. Next base: position 154,647 of record NZ_PYAV01000006.1, on the reverse strand, counting down.
AGTAACATCGAGCAAGTAGATCTTCTTGTTTTTCAGCTTATTTGGTACTTGGCCTTCGTGAATTCGGAGGGCAAGACCTTCAGCGATGGCGGTCTTACCTACACCAGGTTCACCAATCAGTACCGGGTTGTTTTTATTGCGGCGGTTGAGTGTTTCAATAACGCGCTCAACTTCATCAGCACGGCCAATCACCGGGTCAATCGCACCTGCACTAGCAGCATCAGACAAGTTACGCCCGAGTTCTTCAAGCAGGCTCTGCTGTTGTCCGCTATCTTCGGTTTGTTGACCTTGCTGCATCTCTGCACCACCACCCATCATTGAATTCATGATTTCATCAAACTGACCATGACCACTAAATCCAGATGGCTGTTTCATTTGATTGTGCACATGGCGATAGCAGTTTTCACATAAATGCATGCGCTGTTGTTCGTTATTCACCTTCATATGGAGCTCGATACGAGCTTGTCGCTGTTTACAGTTTTCACAACGAATCATAAGTGTTTCCTCCTTTAAGTGTTTGTTTTGTAAATTGCATGGCACACGTTTGTCGTTTCGATACATCTTATATTCACAGTTTGACTTTGACTATCTTTGACTAATGTTAACTCTATTATAGTCTGACCTTCTTTGACTTTCAAGGGGTTTATAAAAATTTTTTAGCCACTTTCCCATCCGATATTAAACTTTGTAGTAAAACCTTTTATGTTTATGGCTCAAATAAGATTGAAATTAAATTGTCTAATTTTGAAAAAAGTATTGGCGGTATAACCTGCATCATTTATGATTATAGTGAATGACCGTTCATTCTAATGCATTGTAATAGAACGACGAAAGATTACAACGTTTGCAACCAGCGTCATAGTAGAATACAGCTTATATGGAAAAAGAAAGAAAAAACTATTAAAAATTTTTCATATTTGTATTGCGAAAATTATAAAATTGTCCTACACTATGTGAAAATCTAATAAATACATAAACTTATTCCAAATATGCTAATAATTTCGTTTTATTTTTAGCATAATGACATTTATTTCGTAACGTTAACTCTTATCGCATAAATTTTCAGAATTGAGGGTTATCTAGCGGCAAGTTGCAGTCATTAAATAGTGGCGTACCTTAAAAATCGTCTAAATAGTAACAATTTTTTGTTTTTTATCAGTACAAGATTTTAACGTAAAAGGTGATATTTATGTCCGATCGATCCTTACTAGAAATTGATAACGTTCAAACATCTTTTCGTGTTGGTGACTCGTATTATGCTGCGGTGGACGGCGTCTCTTTAAATGTAGAGCGTAATGAAGTTTTAGCGATTGTAGGTGAATCAGGATCTGGGAAGAGCGCACTCGCTTTTTCGATTATGGGTCTGCATAACAGCCATAAAACAAAAATCGAAGGGTCGATCCGTTTAAACGGTAAGGATGTTAATCATCTCTCCACTTCGGAGTTAAATAAAGTACGCGGCAAAGATATGGGGATGATTTTTCAGGAACCGTTAACGGCTTTAAATCCATTGAAAACGATTAAAGATCAAATTACTGAAGCGTTGGATTTACACACAAACTTTTCTGCAAAGCAACAAAATGAGCGTGCCCTACATTTATTAAACGAAGTTGGAATTCCGCGGGCGGATAAAGTGATGAATCAATATCCGCATGAGCTTTCAGGCGGGATGCGCCAACGAGTCGTCATTGCAATCGCAATCTCGTGTGATCCATCGCTTCTTATTGCAGACGAACCGACGACTGCTTTGGATGCAACAATCCAGTCGCAAATTCTAGATCTATTAAATGAACTAAAAGAAGAGAAAGATTCAGGCATTATTTTAATTACCCATGACCTCGGTGTTGTTGCGGAAATGGCAGACCGGGTGGCGGTCATGTACGCCGGCCAAGTTGTGGAGCTTGCAGATGTCATGTCGTTGTTTAAGCAGCCTAAGCATCCATATACGCGTTCGTTGTTAAGTTCTGTACCTTCTACCCAGGATGAAAAGGATATGCTGCACGTTATTCAAGGTGTGGTTCCATCGCTTCCGAAAATGCCGCGCACCGGCTGCCGCTTTAAAGCACGGATTCCGTGGATGGCTGATGACACACATGAAGAAAACCCGGAGCTCCGGGAGGTTGCTGATGGTCACTATGTTCGTTGTACATGCTACAAACACTTTTACTTTCCAGAAGAGGAGGCAGAGAAGGATGTCGCTGCTCACCGTGAATAACTTAAAAGTCCATTATCCCATTCGAGGCGGCATTCTCCGCCGAAAAATAGATGTTGTCCGCGCAGTCGATGGTATAACGATGGAGCTTGAGCGCGGAGAAACATACGGCCTTGTAGGTGAATCCGGCTCAGGCAAATCAACTTCAGGGCGGGCAATTATCGGTTTGGAGTCTCCTACTGCAGGTGAAGTAACTTTTGAAGGTCAAAAGCTGAATCAGCTCAAGCGCCAAGACCGAAGAGAGTACTATAAGGATATTCAAATGGTGTTTCAAGATCCATACTCTTCGTTGAACCCAAAGAAGCGGGTGAATGATATTATCGCAGAGCCGATTCGTAATTTCGAGAAAAGGACGAAAGATGATGAGCGCAGGCGCATTCAAGAACTGCTAGAGCTCGTTGGTCTAAGTCCGGAGTCGATGCATAAATATCCGCATGAATTTTCCGGCGGGCAGAAGCAGCGTCTCGGTGTAGCACGGGCGCTGGCGCTTCAGCCGAAGTTGATTATCGCTGATGAGCCGGTTTCAGCTTTAGATGTGTCTGTGCAGGCACAAGTCTTGAACTTTATGAAAGAAATACAGCGTGAGCTTGATTTAACTTATATCTTTATTAGTCATGACCTCGGGGTGGTTCGGCATATGTGCAACCGGATCGGGATTATGTATAACGGTCGGTTTGTGGAAGAAGGTTCGGCTGAAGATGTTTATGACAACCCACAGCACATTTATACGAAACGTCTTGTGGCTGCCATTCCGGATATTGACCCGGCCAATCGAAAGCACCAGACCGATTTCCGCCGGGAAGTGAAAAAAGAGTACGACAATAAAAAGGCAGAATTTTTTGATGAGCATGGCGGCGTCTTTGATTTAAAACAAGTCAGCTCGACCCATTACGCAGCTCTGCCATGAGGAGGTGAACGAAGCAAATGTGGAAGTTTATTGTAAGGCGTATTATCATCATGTTTCCGCAGCTTGTGCTATTAAGCATGATCGTTTTTATTCTGGCACAGTTAATGCCTGGAGATGTAACGTCAAGTTTGGCGATGGACCCGAACGTTTCGCCAGAGCAGCAGGAGCAGATACGTGAAGATCTAGGCTTAAATGAGCCTTGGCATACCCAGTACTTGAATTGGGTCGGCTCCGTTGTTCAAGGTGATTTTGGACACTCGTTTACACACTCAGTGCCTGTTTCTGATTTAATCTGGCATCGGATGGTTAACTCCATCTGGCTGGGCGTTGCTGCTCTTATTTTTGTTTATATGCTGGCTCTGCCGCTTGGTCTTATCAGCGGACGCTGGAATGATACGATTGCAGACCGCTTAATCACAGGTTATACGTACATAGGTTTTGCTGCACCATTATTTATTTTCGCTCTTGTAATGCTCTTTATTTTCGGTTTTCAGCTCGGCTGGTTCCCAACAGGCGGCAGTGTTGATCCAGGGCTTACAGGTTGGGATTTCTTCACAAGTAAAGTATATCACCTGCTTCTGCCGGCGCTTTCTCTGGCGCTGATCGGCACGGTGACAACGGTACAGTACTTGCGGAGTGAAGTTATTGAAACAAAGCAGAAAGAATTTATTTCTACAGCACGCGCCAAAGGGGTACCTGAACCGAAAGTTTATACGAATCATATCTTTCGAAACTCATTACTCCCGATCGCTGCAGTTTTTGGTTATGAAGTAACCACTTTAATTGGCGGTTCCATCTTTGTGGAGCAAATTTTCAGTTATCCGGGTATGGGGCAGCTTTTCCTTGAATCCATTCAAGTCCGGGACTTCCCGGTGGTTACCGCGATTGTCATGTTGTTTGGTGTTGCAGCCATCCTCGGTGCGCTCTTGTCCGATATCATCATGAGTATTGTTGATCCACGGATTCGAATCAAGTAAAGGCATAAAGGAGGTGAGCCTGTGGAGCAGTCTCAACAAGCAGAAACTATGGCAGACCCGCAGGATATGGATGCCGGCAAAAGTCCTCCGGGTTGGCGCATATTATTAACAGAAGTACTACGGGATAAAGTAGCGTTATTTTCATTACTTTTAGTGGTTTCTATTATGATGATCGTATATCTCGTCCCGCTGTTTCTTTCACAAGAAGAAATTGTGCGAGTGGATTTGTTTGCTATTCATGAACCACCTTCCTCCGAGTTTTGGCTTGGAACAGATTATGGAGGACGGGATGTATTCGGGCAGCTCATTATTGGCACGAGAAACTCTTTAACTGTCGGTATTGGTGTAACAGCCGTCAGTGGAATGATCGGGATCATTTTAGGGGTTGTTGCGGGCTACTTTGGTAACACAGTGGATAACATCATTATGCGGATTGTTGATTTCTTTTTTGTCTTGCCGACGCTTTTGATCGTTATCGTATTCATCGTTATTGTTCCGCAGTACACCGTTTGGTCATTTATCTTTATTATGTCCATGTTTTTATGGATGGGGATCGCCAGGATCATACGCTCCAAAGCATTACGGGAGCGCGAGCTGGATTATATAAAAGCATCTCGCACCTTAGGTTCGTCCCATTTAAAAATCATTTTCACCCAGCTGATGCCAAATTTAAGCTCGATCATTATCGTTACGATGACACTTAATCTAGCAGCAAATATTGGGATTGAATCCGGCTTAAGCTTTCTTGGCTTCGGTTTTCCAGAAGAAACACCAAGCCTTGGCACATTGATCAGTTACGCAACAAACCCAACGACCTTAGAGGAACGTTGGTGGATCTGGGTACCTGCATCAATACTTATTCTTGTATTGATGCTGAGTATAAATAACGTCGGTCAAGCGCTCAGGCGTGCGGCGGACGCAAAACAAAGAAGGGGTTAAGGAGGTTATTTTATGAAGAAATTCGTGCGGCAGACCGCCGTTACGGCGGGTGTTGTCTCGATGTTGACGCTGGCTGCCTGCGGGGATGAAGCCACAGAGACAGAAGAAAGCGACGACAGTGGTGAAGATACTGCAGAAGAGACAGAAGACGACGATGACGAAGAAGATGATGGTGATGATGACGACGAAGAAGGTACAGAAGTTGACGAAGATGAAGAAGTCGACGTTGATGATGTAGACGAAGATGAGGTTGTAAGTCTTGATGATTTTGATCAAGTCCGTGAAGCTGACGAGAGTGAAGTGCTAGAAGATGGGTCATTAACTGCAGCTATTGTGAGCGACTCTCCGTTTGAAGGGACATTAAACTGGAACTTTTACCACGGTACGCATGATGCTCAAATTTTAAGCTGGTTTGATGAAGCTCTCTTATCTTGGGGAGATGACTTCGTTTACAATCAGGAAGGCGCAGCAACATATGAAGTTTCCGATGATAACTTGACATACACGTTTGAAATTCACGAAGATGTGAATTGGCACGACGGCGAGCCGGTGACAGCTGAAGACTGGGAGTTCGCTTATGAAGTTATTGCTGATCCAGAATATACAGGAGTGCGTTTCGGTGAAGACATCATGAATGTCGAAGGTGTTATGGAGTATCACGAAGGTGAAGCAGATGAGATCTCCGGTATTGAAGTAATTGATGACAAAACACTTGAAATTACATTCATTGAAGCCAACCCATCCATCGTGACTGGTGGCATCTGGAGCTATCCGCTGGCAAAGCACATCTTTGAAGATATGCCGGTGGATGAAATTGAATCCTCGTCTGAAGTACGTGAAGAGCCGATCGGTTTTGGCCCTTACGTTGTTGAGGACATCGTACCAGGAGAGTCTATACAAATGTCCCGCAACGAAGATTACTGGCGCGGTACGCCTGCACTTGAAGAAGCCACCCTCCAAGTTGTAGGACCAAATGTTGTAGCCAACTCCCTTGAAAGCGGGGATGTAGATTACGTTGAAAGCTTCCCGGCTGATCAAGTTGTTGACACAATGGATGCAGAAAACCTTGAATTTCTCGGGGTCACAGACCGCGCTTACACTTACATTGGCTTTAAGCTCGGTGAATGGGATGCAGAAGCAGGCGAAAACGTAATGAATGAAGATGCGAAAATGGCCGACCCTGCGCTGCGACAGGCCATGGGTAAAGCACTTGATGACGAAGCCGTTGGGGAGAACTTCTATGATGGTCTCCGCTGGGATGGTACAACGTTAATTCCACCTTCCCATCCAGAGTTCCACAACGATGAAATCGAAGGCCATGGCTATGATCCAGAAGAAGCGAATGCTCTCCTTGATGAAGCCGGCTATGAAGACGTAACCGGTGACGGATTCCGTGAAGACCCAGATGGTGATGAGCTTGTAATCACCTTTGCTTCTATGGAAGGTGGAGACACAGCAGAGCCGATTGCCCAGTACTATATGCAGGCATGGGAAGAAGTTGGCTTAAACGTTGAGCTCCTCGATGGTCGCTTGCACGAATTTAACGCTTTCTATGATATGGTTGAAGAAGACGATGAAGACATCGACATTTATCAAGGTGCCTGGACCGTCGGAATTGATGTGGATCCGGACTCCTTGTATGGCCGGACATCGCCGGCAAACTACTCTCGTTACGTAAGTGAAGAAAACGACGAGTTGATTGAGCGCGGCTTGTCGGATGAAGCTTTCGATGTTGAGTATCGCGAGGAAGTTTACAATGAATGGCAGGAGTACATGGTTGAGCAGACGCCGGTCTATCCAACCGTTTACCGTGCCGATATTGATGCAATGAACGAGCGCGTGGTTAACACGGCTATTGGTGACGGTACAGGGGTATACCGCTACGAAATCGGTGTAACTGAAGAAGAGCCGGTGACAAACTAAATAAGAAGTATGCTGAGGTCCGGGCAATGTCCGGGTCTCAGCTTTTTTGTTACCAATGGAGTCTTATGAGATAATTTTCTTCAATCATAAGAGAGCTGTCATTCGTTTCATGCAAGTAGTGAAGGAGCGACTTGTGTTATGTTAAAGGAGAAGATGATTGGTATCGAAAGGAGTTTAAACCATGCGTATTGATCAACAACCAACGCAGCAGGATCGCATAAATGCGCTGCATAAACTCGCAGCTCCTTTTTACGAACGAGCTGACGGCTACGACCAACAGGGGTTGTTCGTGCAGGAGAATATAGAAGCTTTACAAGCAGCCGGGTACCCTGCTTTAACAATTCCAGAAAAAAACGGCGGATTAGGTATCAGTTTAACGCATATGCTTGAGCTGCAGGAGACCCTAGCGCGCTTTGACGGATCAACAGCACTTGCAATCGGCTGGCACTTAGGGATTACAAAGCATATTGGTGAAAATGAAACGTGGCCGCAAGCGAAATATCAAGCTTTTGCTGAGGACGTAAAGCAGCGAGGTGCGCTGTTAAACAATGCATCCTCCGAGCCGGCAACGGGCAGTCCGACCCGCGGAGGACGTCCTGAAACGACGGCAGAGCGCACCGAAGAAGGGTGGGAGATTCACGGGCGGAAAACGTTCACCACGCTCGCACCAGCACTTGATTATATCGTCGTTACCGCAGGAATTAAAGGGAGCGAAGACGTGGCAAGTTTTCTCATACGAAGGGAACTTACCGGTGTTTACATTGAAGAAACATGGAATGCTGTTGCGATGCGTGGAACTGGAAGTCATGATCTAGTACTTAACGGTGTTCACGTTGGTGCAGAGGATTTGCTGCAGTATATGACACCAGGAGAAAAAGGGGCGCAAGGATGGCTCCTGCACATTCCGGCGTGTTACCTCGGTATTGCGCGGGCGGCGCAGCATGAAGCGCTGACGTTTGCGCTCAATTATTCACCAAATAGCATAGAAGGTACCATTAGTGAACTGCCGAATGTAAAACAGAAACTCGGAGAGCTCGAGGCGCAGTTGATGGCGGCAACGCACTTTTTGTACAGTGTGGCACGGAAGTGGGATGATGGAGATCAAGAGGTGCGAAGCAGGATGAAGCCGGAATTAGGCACGGCGAAAATGCATGTTGTAAATGCAGCTGTCGAGGTGGTCGATACAGCGATGCGCATATGCGGGGCGCACAGCTTAGCCGGCGGAAAACCGCTGCAACGCTACCACCGCGACGTGCGAGCTGGCCTGCACAATCCGCCAATGGACGATATGACCGTCATGATGCTTGCAGAAACGAGTAAACAGCGTGTGCAGGAGCTTCTTTAGATGATGAATTTATTTCCAGGGAAATCCTTGGTGATCTTTAAATTTACAAGTGACCGAAACGAAAGACGGCCCCCCCAGAGGATCAAGCGCAGGCTGAAGATCTACTTGTTCGAATGGTTTGGATTCGAACAAGTTAACTGAAGCCAAGCCCTCGGGAAAGCGTCCGTCGGTAGTGTTGATCACGTTCATGATTCGATTTTTTCCCTCTTGATAAAACAGCTTGCAAGCTCGGAGTAGTAAGCTGTGCGTGAATTTTAGATTTGCTTATGCATCACAGCCTTTTTTTACGTTAAGCCGCGGGCGAAGGCAAACTTTTTACACGCCATCTGCTGGCGTGAAAGTGCTTCGTGGGCTTTTTTCATGGATACAAGCTGAAATGTTACTTCATCACCAGGTTTCAACTGCGCGAGATACGGGTGATCCGCTGTGATGACGTGGCCAATCCGTGTGTAGCCGCCGGTCGTCTGCCGGTCAGCCATCATGATCATCGGCTGGCCGTCTGCTGCTACTTGAATGGTGCCAAACGGAACGGCATCGGATAAAATATCAGCCCGGTCCTCATGGGTGATGTCTGGCCCGTGCAGTCGGTAGCCCATCCGGTTGGATTGTCCGGTCACTTGATAACCATTCGATAAAAACATGCGCCGGCCGTCTTCAGTAAAGGCTTCCCACTCCGGGCCGGTAAGGACGCGGAGCGGGCGCTTCTCATAAGGGTGATCAGCTAAGTCTGCATGTACCCGCTTACCAGCTTGGGTTTTAAAATCTTTATGAAATGAGCCGCGCGTGAGCGTATCTCCCTTCCGCACTTTACGCCCGTCGATACCGCCCATCGCAGCTTTTTCAAACGTAGCCGTACTTCCAAGCGTTTTCGTTCCAATTAAGCCGCCTGCCACTGTTAAATACGTGCGGACGCCAAAGACAGGACCGTCAAACGTAAGCCGGTCACCAGGTTGTACATAAAATGATGTAAATGAAGCGAGGCGTTCTCCGTTTAACCGGGCGCCTAGATCACCTCCCGCAAGGGCAAGTGTGCACGCAGAAATCATCTCTAACTCCGGCCCGGCCATCGTAATCTCAAGCGCAGGAGCATCCGGATGATTCCCGGCAAGGAAATTGCCCATTGCAAGCGCAAACCCATCCATCGCACCGCTTTCGGTAATACCGTACTGCTGAAAACCAGGCCGTCCTTGATCCTGCAGCGTTGTTTCTAAGCCGCTTTTATGTACGTAAAACACGGGTGTCGTCATGCGTTTAACTCCTTTCCCGGTGCAAGCAGAGTAATCCCTTGTGCTTCAAGCTCGCGGCGCAGGTTTGCGGCGAAGGCGACAGCTTCTTCTGAATCACCGTGCACACAGATCGTATCTGCATGAAGCGCAATTTGACTGCCATCGACAGCGGTGAGCGTGCCGTGTTTAACCACCTGCATCACCTGCTGCACAGCTTCGCTCGTGTCATGAATGACTGCATTTGCTTCCGTCCGTGGAACGAGGATGCCTTCTGCTGTGTAACGACGGTCAGCAAACATTTCTGTCGCCGTAGAAACGCCGTGTGCGCGGCCGGCGGCGACGAGTTCGCTTCCAGCCAGTCCGTACAGCACAGCCCCCGGTGCGGCCGCTTTAACAGCAGCAGCGATCGATGCTGCGAGCTCGGCATCCTTTGCCGCCATATTATAAAGCGCGCCGTGTGGCTTCACGTGGTGCAGCGTCGCACCTTGCACATTTAAAAACGCCTGCAGCGCCCCGATTTGATAAACCATGAAGTTGTAAACATCTTCCGGCGTCGTCTGCATGACCCGCCGGCCGAATCCGATTAAGTCCGGAAGACCAGGGTGCGCACCGATCGCCGTATTTGTAGCGAGCGCTGCTTCTACTGTAGCTGCCATCACATTATGGTCGCCGGCATGATAGCCACAAGCCACATTGCACGATGTGATCAGCTCAAGTACTTCAGCATCACGTCCGATTGTATAAGCCCCAAAACTTTCACCTAAATCACTATTCAAATCAATGCGCTTAGTCATCAGCTTCACACTCCCAGCGAATCACAGGTTCGTACGTTTCAGCCCGAACAGATTCACTAATTTCTACAAACTCATCCTCAGACACTGCGGAAAACTGGAGACGATCACCAGCTTGAAGTAAAACCGGCGGCTCGGCATCAGGACGATATAGCGTGAGCGGTGTCTGTCCGATAATCTGCCAGCCGCCTGGGCTTTCAAGTGGGTAAATCCCGGTCTGCGGTCCGGCAATGCCAACAGCACCTGCAGGAACGACAGTGCGGGGTTCAGCGAGGCGAGGCGTGGCAAGCTCTTCAGGCAGGCCGCCTAAATACGGAAAGCCTGGCGCAAAGCCCAGCATATAAATCATATACGTAGGTGTGCTATGTTTATGGATGACGTCTTCGGCACTAATCTGGTTGTGCGCGGCGACATTATCTAAATCCGGACCGTACGTCCCGCCATAAACGACTGGAATTTCGACAGTACGTGCTGGCGGCAGGGGCTCGCTTAGAGCAAGCTGCATCAGCTCTTCGACGTACCTGTAGCCGTGTTCAAAGGGAAGTTCGAGCGGGTCGTACATGATTGTAACGGAAGTGTAGCTCGGAATCCATTCAATCACGCCCCAGCGCGGATATTTTTCTAGTAGTACACATAAGCTGCGCACGTTTTTATGAATATGTTCAGAGATAACGCTGCCAAAGTTGACGCGCAGCGCCCGGTCTCCTAACGGGGTAATGATCGGATCGTCCATGATGCAACTCCTCTAGGAAAATATTCTGATGCTTTTACTTTAGCATAGACCGGCTTTAACGTATATAAGCAGGGGTTTTAAGTATATGCTCAAAGATCTTTAAAGGAAGTAGATATAAGACGTAAAAATCGAGCAGGCGGCGCTAATTTTCCAACCTGCTCGATGCATATGATCATCTTAACCTGTCGGCCCACCCTGCTGTGCTAAAGCTTCTGCCGGGTCAATATCATTAAATGGATAGTCATATTCGATTTCTTCATCAAAGGTGACGTAGTCTAGATAAACCATGAGTAATAAATACCACGTATCATTATCTGGGTCGCTTAAAACGATATGGTCCCGGCCGGCTTCTTCCACGATGCCTTCAAACACCTGTGCTGTCCACTCCGGATTGTTCTCAAAGGTCATGTAAACTCTTGCACGTTTGCCGCTGTTTAAACGTAAAATGTTTTCAATATACGACTGCTCAATCGGAAGCATGCCTTCAAAATCAGGGAAAGGCTGCGGTCCATTGTTGTTATTATTGTTCATCGGTATTTGACCATTCATCCACCATTGACCGTTATTGTTATTGTCCCACCATCCGTTACTTGGCATCATTTGCTGGTTCCACCCGTTGTTTGGCATTTGGTACCCATTCATCTGTTTAATCACTCCTTATAAATTAATGAGGTGTTGAATGTTAGAGGCTTAGTACATTTCCGGACATTCATCATAAAGCGGGTCGTAAAAGCAGTGCGATTTGAACTGACCGGCAAACGGTTGACCGAACCAATCCGGCGGACATTCACCATTCGGTCGGAAGAACCATAAAGAGCGGGTGGCCGGACTTTGTCGCTCACCGCGGACGAGCCTTCGGGCAAGGTTAATTTCGCGGTCGCGAGCACGCTGATAAAAGTATCCCTTTTCAGTTGCTTCAAATCCAGCTGGCGTTTGAAAGACCATTTGTTCCACAGTCCGAATGTCTTCAAAGTCCGAGCACGGAAACCGCACCCGGTTGACCATTACTGTTCCGGCTGCAAGCATTCCTTGGTTCCCATCTTCTTCAGCTTCAGCCCGGATTAAGCGTGCAATCAACCTTAAATCGTTATTGTTCGCTTTAATGACCGCCATTCCATCACCTCATTTTTCAGCGCTAATTCAAGTTATGTACGAAGCTGAAGTGATATGAAAAAATGGGACAAAAAGTTTTCGTACACAAAAAAACGCGGCGATCCGTATGAATCACCGCGTCAATTGCTTGTATTATACGTGAAAGTAGCTCTCGATCTGCTCTTTCGGCAGGATGTTACCGACATAAAAGTCGCCGAAATCTCCGTAGCGGGCGGAGACTTCATCAAAGCGCATCTCATAAACAAGTTTTTTAAATTGGAGGATATCGTGGGCAAACAACGTCACGCCCCACTCCCAGTCATCTAAGCCGGTAGAGCCTGTAATAATCTGCTTCACGTAGCCGGCATATTTACGGCCGGTCATGCCGTGTGCTTTCATGAGTTCTTTGCGGTCACTCATTGGAAGGGAGTACCAGTTGTCCTCACCTTCCCGCTTTTTATCCATTGGATAGAAGCAGACGTGGTTCCACTTCGGTAAAATTGGATAAATCCGGTTGCGGATCTCCGGGTTCTCCGTCGGATCGCTGCCGTCTTTTGGCGGCATGTAGTTGCCAAGCTCGACCACGGAAACGTAAGAGTACGTCGGGGCCATAAATTCAGCGAGGCGGGATTTGTTTAAAGCAAGCTCAAGCTGCTCAATTTCCTGCATTGTCGGACGTAAAAGCATGACCATGATATCTGCTTTTTGACCGATAATTGAGTAAAGCGCGTAGCTGCCTTTTTCGGCTTCTTCATTTTCTTCCCAGCCGGAAACGAGTTGTTTAAATTCATTTAAAATGCTCTGGCGCTCTTCGCTTGGAACGCGCTTCCAAGCGGCCCAGTCCATGGCGCGAAAGTCGTGCAGCGCATACCAACCATCAAGTGTTTGTGAAGCTTCAGCCATTTCAATCACTCCTTGCAAAGTCTGTAAACATATCGCTTTCACTATACCATAACGAAAGGCCGCGCTGAAAACAACGCGGCCTTAAAAAACGAATCATAAGACATGCGGGAACGGTTTTAGAGTGGCTCCACAACTTTAAGTTCGTCCGAGGAAATGGTTCAGCGCCTGTTGGTGTTCAACAGATGCGCCGGCCTGGCTTTGCGCGGAAACCTCCATCTCAAGGACTTCTGCTAAGTTTTTCTCAAAGCCCTCTTTCATATTCTGCTTCATCATCCCGTACGCCTGCCCCGGCATGGCATGCAGTGTTTCAATCAGTTCATCAGGTGCGCCGATCTTGGTAATTAAGTTGATCCGGTACGCTTCTTCTGCAGAAATCGTTCCGCCGAGGGCAAGTTCCATCGCCTTTCCTAAACCGACAAGGCGTGGCAGGAAGTAAGAAGCACCTGCATCCGGAACAAGCCCGATTTTCATAAAGCTGAGTGCCAGTTTTGCATCATAAGAGGCGACCCGGAAATCACACGCCAAGGCGATGCTTAATCCGGCACCGACGGCTGTGCCGTTTAAGTGGGCCACAATCGGTTTTTGTATCTCAGTGATTAGCAAAATGAGCCGGTTATACGTTTCGCGTAAATAATGACCGTAATCAATACTTTCTGTATCTTCATGCGCGACACTTTTTAAATCCGCACCGGCAGAAAACGCATCGCCGGCACCTTCAAGCACAATGACCCGCACGTCTTCATCGCTGCTTGCTTCAGTAAAGGCGGCGCGCAGTTCTTCGTGCATCTCCAGGTTCAAGGCATTCTTGACTTCCGGCCGGTTCATCACAATTCGCGCCGTTCCTTCACTCACTTCGTATTTTACGGTGTTCTGCTCCAATTCCAATCGAGGTGCCCCCTTCATAAGTTAAATCGCACGGCCGATGACTGTTCCGTCATAGATCGCTTTTTTCGCATCCAGTCCAAGCGCTTCTTCTGCGCCGCCGATTAAATGTGTTTGTTTTCCTTTTGCTTTTAATGCCTCAAAAAGCACCGGGTTCGCAAGCTGACCGCTAGCAATGACGATGGTATCGCACGGGTGGTGTACGGTTTCACCGTTGTGGCTGAACGTAATGCCATCCGGGGTAATTTCTTGGTACATTACTTCACCGGTCATCTCAACGCCGCGCTTTTTCAGCTCAATGATCGTTGCCCAGCGTGTCGTTTTCCCGATACCGCGGGCAAAACGTCGGCTTCGCTGCAGCATGCGGATCTCACGGCTTGAGTCATGCTGCATGTAAAGTGATACATCGCAGGCAACCCCGCCGCCGCCGATGACGACAACGCGCTCACCAGGCACGGCACGGCCTTCAAACACATCCCGGTAGGAGATGACATGTGGCTGATCGACCCCTGGGATCTCCGGGGTGCGCGGGATAATACCGCTTGCCACAACAATTTCATCTGCATCATCAACAAGCGGGTGGTCGTCGGTGATCCGTGTGCCGAGGGCGAAGTTTACGCCGAGCTTCTCCAGCTGGACGCGGAAGTAGCGGATCGTTTCATAAAACTCGCCTTTGCCGGGTACAATTTTCGAGTAGTTTAACTGACCGCCGATCTCATCTTTCTCATCTGCAATTGTCACAGTATGACCGCGCAGCGCAGCAGTGCGCGCTGCTTCAAGCCCTGCAGGTCCGGCACCGACAATCAATACATGCTTTTTCATTTCCGGAACAGGCAGCGTTAGTTCGAGTTCGCGGCCTGCCTCCGGGTTGACAAGACACGTCGCCGAGCGCCCTTCAAATACGTGATCAAGACATGCTTGGTTACAGGCGATACATGTATTAATTTCGTCGCGTCGTCCTTCAAATCCTTTCGTAATGATTTCCGGGTCGGCAAGAAACGGCCGTGCCATGGAAATCATATCTGCTTTACCAGCAGCAAGAACATCTTCAGCATCTTGTGGATCGTTAATCCGGTTGGAAGCAATAACCGGGATTTTTACGCCTTGCTTAATGCCGGCAGCTACGTCCACAAACTTTTTGCGCGGTACCTTCATGGAAATGGTCGGCACTTGTGATTCGTGCCAGCCGATACCGATATTTAAAAGGTCCATGCCTTCAGCTTCAAGCGCCTGCGCCCAAGCAAGGGTTTCTTCCTCGGTCGTGCTCCCTTCAATTAAATCAAGGCCCGACATACGAAACAACACCGGGAAATTCGGACCAACCGCCGCTCGCACCCGGCGGGCAATCTCGATCGGAAAGCGGAGCCGGTTTTCAAAGCTTCCGCCCCACGCATCGGTGCGTTGATTGGTTACCGGCGAAACGAATTGATTAATTAAATAGCCTTCTGAGCCCATAATCTCTACCGCATCGAATCCAGCGTCGACGGCCCGGCGTGCTCCGGTGGCAAATGCCTCAATCGTTTCTTCAATTTCATCTTCTGTCAGTGCCTTCGGTACATCAGGGTTAATCGGGGACTGCAGTGCTGACGGAGCTACAGGATCGATACCCGTCATATCTTTATACGCGTAGCGCCCGGCATGAAAAAGCTGCAGTGCAATTTTACCGCCTGCTTCATGTACACCTTTTGTGAGCGGTTTCCAGTACGCTGCATCTTCATCTGTTGCGATGGACATAAAGTCATCGCCGCCACCGCTTCCTTCCGGCCTTACAGCAGCACCGCCGGTAACGATGAGTCCGACATTTTCAGAAGCGCGCCGGGCATAAAACGCAGTCAGTTTCTCAAGCCCGTTTTCTTCACCTTCTAGACCAACGTGCATCGAACCCATCATCACACGGTTTTCAAGTACCGTTTCCCGCAGCTTTAACGACTGTTGTAAATGTTGATATCCCATACATCCGCCTCCTGAATTCAAAAGGATATTGAACGTTCGTTATAAAAACGCTTTCTATTATTATAGCGGGTTTCACTTACGGGAATCAATATAAGTTTGAAAAATTCTAACAAATGAATCGTGAGGCACATTGTGATGCGGCAGCACCGCTTCGTAAAGCCCGAGTCCCATCGCCTGGCTGATCATGAGCCGCGCCAGCTCATCCGGTGTGGCCGGTGACTGGGCATCCTCTAACAGTTCGGTTAAAAATGTGGTTAAGTTGCTGAAAAACTTATCGACAATCGACTGAATTTCTTCTCGGTAAGGTGCCTCACTTAAAAAGTTCAATAACAGCCGGTAAAAATCAGGGTTTTCTTTTGGAACTGCAGCTACCGTGTCAATATAAGCTTTCACTTTAGCATCCGGTGTATCAGCGGCGGTGACTGCTTCTTCTACAGCACGCTCAGTCTCGCTGAAGCTTGCCTTTAACACTTGCGCCATCAAGTCATTTTTACCGGCAAAATAATGATAAATAATGCCGGTACTTACGCCGGCAGCCGCTGCGACATCTTTAATGGAGAAATGCGGCATGCCGTACGTTAAAATACAGTGGCGCGCTGCGGCGATCGACTGCTCGCGCCGGATTTCTTCCATTCCCATCTTTGGGCTCATACACAATCCTCCTCAGCGTTACATGAAAATAAGACCGGCGATAAAAAAGATGAATAAATGTGGAATCCCGGCAAGAACAAAGTAAATGGCATACTGCACCTTAGGATCATCAAGCTCTTTACCTGCTTTTTCAATTTGATCTGTCGTTTTCGGCGCAGATGTACCAAATAAAGTAGGCTTAGGCATATTGCTGTTCGTTAAGGTTACAATAAGAATCGGTAAAAAGCAGAGAACGGAAGCAAAAATGGTAACAGCTAAAAATAATTCGAGGCTTCCCGTAAGTGGAATTGTAACGAGCGCATACACCGCCGGCAGCAGCAGACCGGTAAGTAAGGCAGTCAAATAACGCATCGTGCACCTCCTCAGTAGAATATGTAGATTTATCCTATCACAGCGCGTCGTTCTCGGAAATAGAAGTTCAATGCATGCAATAGTTCATGTAACTTAAATCAATGAGAAGCGCGGAGCAGTTTAACTTGTTTATATTGTTTTTAATGTAGGTGTATAAAAATACATCATATGCATCGTTTCGTTCGTGAAAACGCTTTAATCACTTGCCATCATTGACGTGTGAATTTTTTCACTTTTAGTATTTTATGCATATTGGTTTATTTTTTTTGTCAAGAGGCGTATGCTAGAAGTGTGGAAATCAGACGGAACGTATTCAGGATTATGTAAATAAAAGCTAATAGCGTAGCGAAATTTTTAGGAGGAATTCCTGTGAGCGATATTTTTGCTGAAGTAAAAGAGCAGGTGCAGGCCGCGTATCCAATTGTTGTCCTTCCAGAAGGCGATGACGACCGAATTGTACAGGCAGCTTCAAGACTCGCCCGCGAAGAAGTTGTCCGCCCACTGATTGTTGGGGAAGAAGAAGATGTGCAAGAGCGTGCCCGCCGCCTTGGTGTTGCGCTGCACGACTGCATGATTGAGAGCCCGTCTTCATATGAAAAGTTCGAGGAGATGGTGCAGGCATTTATTGAGCGCCGCAAAGGCAAAGAAACTGAAGAAGCAGCTCGTGAAAAACTGCTTGAACCGAACTACTTCGGTACGATGCTCGTTTACATGGGCGAAGCAGACGGTCTAGTAAGTGGGGCCGCCCACTCTACTGGTGATACGGTGCGCCCGGCTCTGCAAATTATTAAAACAAAGCCTGGCATTTCAAAAACTTCAGGTGTCTTTATTATGGTCAAAGGCGATAAAAAGTTTGTCTTTGCCGATTGTGCGATCAACATTTCGCCGAGCGATGAAGAGTTGGCTGAAATTGCAATTTCAACTGCAGAGACAGCAAAAACATTCAACATTGATCCAAAGGTTGCTATGCTCAGCTTTTCTACAAAAGGCTCAGCTGCTTCGCAGGAAACAAAGAAAGTTTCCACAGCCACTCGCATGGCTCAAGAGCAGCGCCCGGATCTTGTTATTGATGGCGAATTCCAGTTTGACGCGGCATTTGTTCCAACGGTTGCAGAAAAGAAAGCGCCGGACTCTCCGCTGCAAGGGGAAGCGAACGTCTTCATTTTCCCAAGCCTTGAGTCCGGAAACCTCGGCTATAAAATTGCCCAGCGCCTCGGTAACTATGAAGCCGTTGGTCCAATCCTACAGGGGCTCAATCAGCCGGTAAATGACTTATCGCGCGGCTGCAGCGTCGATGACGTTTACAACCTCTCGCTCATTACAGCGATGCAGGCCGTACAGGAAAAAAAAACTGACGTAAGCGAAAAAGCTGAAGAACTTGTTAACGCCTAAAGAAAAACCCTCCGGCCGTGCCGGGGGGTTTTCAGGCTGTAGACAGAGTGCAAAACTTAATATTAACTCACAACTTACTGCTTCAACTGCCGCTGGCTGCCTTATTAAGAGAAAAAACCGAATCATGAACGTAACCTTCACCTCAGACGGACGCTTTCCCGAGGGCTTGGCTTCAGCTAACTTGTTCGATTTGATTGTCAATCGAACAAGTGGATCTTCAGCCTGCGCTTGATCCTCTGGGAGTCGCCGTCTTTTGTTTTGGTTACTTATTCGTTAACGATCATGAAGGATTTCCATTGTTTATGGTTCGCTTGATCGCTCATGAAGTGTCATTATGAAATTGATTCATGTAGCTTGAGCAAAAAGCTCTCTACAATTCATGACCAGCAAATGACGCAAGGCTGACGAGCGCCGGCGGCGACGCCACCAAAAACAGCGCGAGCCGAAAATCCCGCAGGCAGTGACTTTCTGCCGAGGAAGTTGAGGCCGTGACGGGGGCTAAGAAGACACGGTGAGATCAAGCTTTAGCGTAGACAAATTCGATGTCGCACTTGTGCCCTGCGGGTGCAAGCGTCCGCCGAAAAGCGACATCAGCCTCCGCTTTTCTTGAAAGTTTGTCTACACGCTGAAACCCTCCGGCCGTGCCGGGGGGTTTTTTCGTTAGGCGGCGCGCATAAAAGAGGGCGAGGCGCGCATAAAAGAGGAGAAGGCGCGCATAAAAGAGGAGAAGGCGCGCACAAAAGAGGGCGAGGCGCGCACAAAAGAAGAGAAGGCGCGCACAAAAGAGGGCGATGGCGCGCATAAAAAAGGGGCGAGGCGCGCATAAAAGAGGAGAAGGCGCGCATAAAAGAGGAGAAGGCGCGCATAAAAGAGGAGAAGGCGCGCATAAAAGAGGACGAGGCGCGCATAAAAGAGGGCGAGGCGCGCATGAAAGAGGGGAAGGCGCGCATGAAGGAGGGCGAGGCGCGCATGAAAGAGGGGAAGGCGCGCATGAAAGAGGGCGAGGCGCGCATGAAGGAGGGCGAGGCGCGCATAAAAGAGGACGAGGCGCGCATAAAAGAGGGCGATGGCGCGCATAAAAAAGGGCGAGACGCGCATAAAAGAGGCGATGGCGCGCATGAAGGGTGCTAGAATGCGCTTAAAAGCCGCATGTATACATGATGAAAGCATGCTTATGATATAATCTGTTTAGTGCAATTGTTGTGCGAATATTACTACATATCAAAAGGAGCGATAGCGGTGGATTTAGGTTTGCAGGGAAAATCAGTAATAGTGATGGCTTCAAGCCGGGGGCTTGGCAAAGCGACAGCGGAGCAGTTTGCTAAAGAAGGGGCGCGGGTCGTGATTTCCGGACGAAATGAAGCGGATCTTGAAAAAGCCGCCGGCGAAATCCGGGCAGCTGCGGGGCATGAGGATGTGACTTATGCGGTGTGCGATATGACGCAGGAAAAAGATATTCAGCAGCTTGTGAAAACAGCTGTTGAGCAAAACGGCACGGTCGATGTGCTCGTGAATAACGCAGGTGGACCGCCTGCCGGTGGTTTTGATGATGTCGCTGATGAAGACTGGCAGAAGGCGTTTGAGCTGAATCTGCTCAGTTTCACCCGGACGATCCGTGAAGTGCTGCCACATATGCGTAAACAGGAAAGCGGCCGCATTATTAATGTTGCCTCCTCCTCCATTAAGCAACCAATTGATAACTTAATTTTATCCAACACTTTCCGTGCCGGTATCACAGGCCTCGCTAAAAGCTTGTCACAGGAACTGGCCCCGGACAATATTTTGATCAATACCGTTGGGCCCGGCAGAATTGCAACGGACCGGTTGGCAGAATTGGATGAAGCGAAGGCTGAAAAAACCGGGCAGACGAAGGCCGAAGTGGAAGCCGCTTCGATCGCCGGTATCCCGCTCGCTCGCTACGGTAAGCCGGAGGAGTTTGCCAATATGATTGTATATCTCGGATCCGAAGCAAACACTTACATTACCGGCCAGTCACTACTTGTAGACGGGGGTATGGTGAAAGCATTATAAGACAAGAGCTGACCGAAAAGATATGATGTAAATGACAGGTACGGGGGATATACGCGCTTTCCGCAGGCGTCTCGTATATTTCCTGTGCTTTTTTCTTAAATTTGATGTTTATAACCTTTTGAGACAGCTCCTTTAGCATGTAGGCAAACTTTTAAGAAAGCGAGGGCTGACGTCACTTTTCGGCGGGCGCTGTTCCTGGTCGCGTCGCGGCCGAGGTTCGTCAGTCTTCCGTCATTTGATTGTCATAAATGGTAGAGATCTTTTTGATCAAGCAATATTTACATGGGTCAATTCCATTATGACGCTTCATGAGTGATCAAACGACTCCGTATACAAATGGAAACGTGACCGAAACGAAAGACGACGACTCCCAGAGGATCAAGCGCAGGCTGAAGATCCACTTGTTCGATTGGCAATCAAATCGAACAAGTTAGCTGAAGCCAAGCCTTTGGGAAAGCGTCCGGCTGAAGTAAAGGTTACGTATAATGATTCAGTTTCATCCTCTTCATTATTGATCGAGCGGCTCCCATGTTAAACCAGCATCCGTAAATGATTTCTCCGCACGCTTATAAATCTGCCCGCGTAGTTTTTGAAACATCTCCGTTTCCTCTGGACGAAGCGCAGAAAGTGTCATGCCGGCGCCGTCTGCACGCATCACCTGCTCGAGCCGCTGCATCCCGTCTGTAACATCAAGCGTGTGTCCGTATAGTTCTGAGAGAGAAGCCATTGTCTCCGGCTCGATTACAGGCACGTCATACTTCGCTCCCGGGCCGTCAGCGATCTCATAAAACCGCCGGATCAACTCCGCGCGTTCGCTGCCACTTCCGTCCATCGCTAAGTACACCTGCACCGCAGCTCCGCCTTTTTTCCGCCGCTGCGATAAACCGGCAAACTTCTTCCCGCCGATGCTTACATCATACGCGCCTGGACAATACGAGCCGACAACTTCACCAGCTTCGACCGCACCTGGCGCATCCGCAAATAACCGCTGCACCGTATGAAACATGAAGTCATAGCCTTCATCAATTGAAAACTGCTTTGGCTCCTGCATAATGAGGGAAATATTTAATACACCCTCATCAAGCACCACAGCAAGCCCGCCGGAATTACGTACAATCACATGGTACCCCGCCGCCTGCAGAAACTCGATGCCCGCCTTAACATCCGGCAGCCGGCTGTCTTGAATGCCGAGCACAACTGTAGGCGGATGCACCCACAACCTCGCCGCCGGTGGCGAAATACCTTGGCCGACGGTTGTACATAAAGTATCATCAAGCGCAAAGGAGTCCAGCGGCTCAAATTCGAGCCCGTCCACGGAATGATCGAGCCAGCGCCAGGCGCCGCCGGTAAAAGACATCGTTGTCGATTGGTTCATAAATTGAATCTCCCGTTCGTTAAAATTCATTGCTGTTTATTATAGCAGAAAATCACCCCTTGTAGTGATACACAAACCCTTGAAAAGTAATGGTCGACGTATCACCCTTACTTTCATGCACTTAGATGTTTCACTTATATTTGTTTTCGTGACAAGGTTTCAAGCAGCGCTTCAATTCGATATAATAAACCAAGTGAAAAAAAGATCGAAACGATTCGTTTGATGTCTTGCTCAAACAGGGAAAAATAGAAGCAGATTGAAGGGGAAGGTGGCGCCAAGGTGCAGGGAAATCGGATTTTACCGGAAGAAAAAGTATTTAAAGACCCGGTTCACCGCTATATTCACGTGCGCGATGAACTTATCTGGGATTTAATCGGTACCCGCGAAGTGCAGCGGCTGCGGCGGATCCGCCAGCTTGGCACAACGTTTTTAACATTTCACGGTGCTGAACATACCCGCTTTAATCATTCGCTCGGCGTGTATGAAATTATGCGCCGCATTATTGATGTGTTTCAAGGCCGTCCGAACTGGGACGAAAACGAGCGCCTCCTTTGTCTGGCAGCGGCTGTACTGCATGATATCGGACACGGGCCGTTCTCTCACTCGTTTGAGAAAGTTTATGACACTGATCATGAAGCGTGGACGCGCCGCATCATCTTAGAAGATACGGAAGTAAACGCCGTATTGCGCAGGATGGGCGATGATTTTCCGGAAAAAGTGGCGGAAGTCATTGAGAAGACGTATGATAATAAACTCGTGGTGAGTATGATCTCCAGTCAGATTGATGCTGACCGGATGGATTATCTGCAGCGAGATGCTTTTTATACCGGGGTGAGTTACGGACACTTTGATATGGAGCGGATTCTCAGAGTCATGCGCCCGACTGAAGAGCAGGCAGTGATTAAATATACCGGCATGCATGCGGTGGAAGACTACATTATGAGCCGTTATCAAATGTATTGGCAGGTGTATTTCCACCCGGTAACCCGGAGTGCAGAAGTCATTCTGTCAAAACTTCTGCACCGTGTGAAAGACTTGTACGAAAAAGGCTATGAATTTCAAACCCCGCCGCGTCACTTTATTGGCTTTATCAATAATGAGATTACGCTCGAAGAATACATAAAGCTCGATGAATCGGTGACCATGTATTATTTTCAAATGTGGCAGGAAGAGGAAGATGCGATTTTACAAGACTTATGTCGGCGCTTTTTAGACCGGCGTTTGTTTGAACATGTAGAGTTTGATCAGCATTTTGTAATGAATCAATGGTCCGAGCTGCGACAGCTGTTTATTGATGCCGGGTTCGATCCGGATTATTATCTTGTGATCGATTTTTCTTCTGATTTACCGTATGATTTCTACCGACCCGGCGAGGAAGAAGAGCGGATGCCGATTCATTTACTAACTTCAGATGACCGGCTTCGCGAGCTATCGCGGGAATCAGAGCTGGTTGAGGCAATTTCCGGTAAAAAGCGGACCGATCAAAAAGTTTACTTTCCGAAGGAGCTGCTTAAAGCAGCCGGCAGTGATGCGACAAAACAGCGCATACAGGAAATTTTGATGGATAGAGGAGGCGCTTAAGCGTTGTTACAAGAACATGCAAAGTTGATGGCACTGTTTCAAGCGGCAGGGGAAGTTGTCGGACGCAAAAAACTTCAAAAAATCGTATATATTAGTAAAAAATTCAATGCGCCATTTCAAGAACGGTACAACTTTCATATGTTTGGCCCTTATTCTGAAGAATTAACCTTGCGGGTGGAAGAGTTGAACAGCCTCGGGTTTGTTGAAGAAGTACGTGAGCAGAAATCCGGGTATTATCAGTACCGTTATTCATTAACGCCGGAAGGGCAAACATTCCTTAATCAGCATCAAAGTGCGATTGTTGGAAATGATACGTTATTCTGCAGGTTGAATGACAACTCTTCAAAGTTTTTAGAGTTGGTATCGACGATTCTTTACTTTGATGATTTAACGGAAGCAGAGGTTCGTGATAAGGTGCATACGTTAAAAAAGAAGCAGAATTACAGCGATGAAGACTTTGAAGAAGCGTACGCTTTCATCGATGAGCTCACACATCTGCATTAAGCAGTGAGCTGTGATAAACTAAACTTTCGGGAACCTTGAAATGAAGGGAGCAATTAGGATGGATATTTTCGGAGGCGGCGGAAAATCGAACAAGCAGTTTAACATTTTAAGTGGAGACTCTACAGATGGCCATGGCGGCTATGGTGCCGGCACCTTTAACCTTGATAACATGACCCCGGTGATTATTGACCCGGTGGATGAGCGTGTATTTATTGATATGGGAGCACTGCATGCCCGCTCGGAGATTGAAAAGCGCATTAAGATGCTAAAAGATATTAACGAAGTACCAAACGCTCGACGCTACTGGATTGTTTGGGTCACAACAGAGCATAACGAAGGTGGCGAGCCATATTATCATGGTGCTGGAGCTTGTGCGGTCTGGGTCGACCGGGAGATTCGCCGTGGCTATAAAAGCATGCCAGAGCATGTGAATAACATGGATAAAGCGATGAAAGGGCATATCATTGTTGAGCATATGGATGACGAGTCGCGTAAATATCTCGGTGAGTATTTGAAGGCTTTTAATGAAGAATTATGGGACCGGGCTGCCCCGGAATTTCGTGAAGCATTAACGTAAAAGTTGAACTCTTTGTGAACAATGATGTGATAGGTTGTGAACGAAAGAAAATCAACGTAAACTAGCTGTTACAGCCATGCATATAGGCTAAGACACGACAAACGCCCAAGCTGCGCAATGCCTTGGGCGTTTGTCGTGTCTTTAGGTTCATGAATGGATGCAGTCACTTAACCTCTAAATTTTCTGAAAGGTTTGACTTCTATTTTGAAATCGCTTACTTTATATATATAAATGATAATATCCAAAAGGAGGAAATGTATGCAGCCTACATTGCGTGAGGTTTTTGAGCAGTCGGTCGATCGGCATAGTGATAAGGAAGCCTTGTACGACGTTCTCTTGGGTGCGCGCTGGTCATACCGAGAGTGGGACACGGAAGTAAACCGGACCGCAGAGGCCCTCCGCCGCGCTGGGGTGAATAAGGGTGATCGGGTTTCTACGGTATTGTTTAACACGAGTGAGTTTGCCCACGTTTATTTTGCGTGTGCTAAACTTGGTGCGATATTTAATCCGATCAACTTTCGCTTAACCGCCCGGGAGATTGATTTCATCATAACCGATGCTGCCCCGAAAGTTGTCATTTTTGAGCAGGCGGTACAAGAAGCGCTGGCACTTGCAATCAAGGAGCGCGCTGCGGTTCAATATTGGTGTATCGACGGTGATCCGCCAGAAGGTACCGAATCATTTTATCATCACCTCAATGCTGCTGAACCAAAGCGGCCTGATGTAATGATTGATGAAGATGATTATTACGCCATCATGTATACAAGTGGTACGACCGGTAAGCCAAAAGGTGTGCTGCATACGCACCGCGATGTGGTAGACCAGAGTTTGTTGTTAATGGCAAGTAAACGTCTGCATCCCCAGGACCGGGGGTTAAGTGTTGCCCCGATGTTTCATTGTGCTGAACTGCACTGTGCGTTTCTCCCACGCGTGCATATGGGTGCTTCTAACGTGATTTTGCATCACTTCGAACCACAAGAAACATTACGGACGCTGCAAGACGAACGTGTCACAACATTTTTCGGGGCACCGACGATGTGGAATGTAATGCTGCAGCACGACTTGAGCGCATTTGACCTATCTCTGCTCCGGCAAGGATTATACGGGGGAGCCCCAATGGCGCCTTCACTTGTGAAAAGCATTGCAGAATCAGTGAACGTTGATTTAATCCAGGCGTATGGTATGACAGAAATGGGTCCAGCGATTACATGTCTTTTTGAAGATGAACAACTCGACAAAGCAGGGTCCGCCGGCAAGCCGCTATTGCATCACGAAATTCGCATCGTGCGCACCTCTGAAGAAGGATCCGGCTCACCGGAAGAAACTGTAGCACCCGGAGAACTCGGTGAAATTATTGTCCGGGGTCCGAGTATGATGGAAGGTTATTTTAACCGCCCGGAAGCAACGGAAGAAGTGTTTCGTGACGGTTGGTACTACAGCGGTGACGTCGGGACGCTCGATCGTGAAGGGTATTTATGGGTGAGCGATCGGGTGAAAGATATGATCGTAAGTGGTGGGGAAAACATTTACTCGCGCGAAGTGGAGGACACATTGTTTGAGCACCCAGCAGTTGTTGATGCGGCTGTGGTTGGCGAACCGGATGAAGCGTGGGGTGAGCGGGTAACTGCTTTTGTGGTGGTGAACGACCCGTCTGTAACGGAAGCAGATTTGGAAGATTTCTGTAAGGAAAATGACGGACTCGCTGATTATAAACGACCGCGCCGCTACATCTTCAGAAGTGAACTCCCGCGCAACGCAAGCGGTAAGCTGCAAAAGTTTCACCTTCGCGAAGAAGTTTCCCAGCAGACGACGTAAATTTAAGTTAGGCATGAACGGATAAAAAAGAAGGGGCACTCACGAAATGTGAGGGCCCTTCTCAGACTGTTGACAAAGTATAAAATCTAAAATTCACGCACAGCTTACTGCTCCAAGCTCGCAAGCTGCCTTATTAAGAGGCTAAAAACCGAATCATGAACGTAACCGAAACGAAGACGGTCACTTTTAAATTTACGGATCATCAACCATTTTCAATGTACGTTGTTCGTTTGACCGTTCATGAAGCGTCATGATGAAAATGATTCATGTAGAACTTGCTTGATCAAAAGGACCTTTACAATTTATGACCATCAAATGATGCAAGACTGACGAGCCTCGGCGGCGACGCCACCAGGAACAGCGCGAGCCGAAAATCCCGCAGGCAGAGACTTTCTGCCGAGGAAGTTGAGGCCGTGCCTGGGGCAAGCGTCCGCCGAAAAGCGACGTCAGCCATAGTTCCTTTTAAAAATTTGTCTACACGCTGTGGCTCTCACGAAAGGTGAGGTCCACTCTTTTTGTTGCTCAAGTGATTTGTCTAATCTCCACCCATTGGGAAAAGTTCCAAGCGGCCGCCGGCATCATCGTTTGTATCCATTGATGTTGAGTGATAATTTCCTTCGATCCAGTCGTCGATTTGATCATCATACCACGGGCTGAATCTGTGGCCCGATTGTCCGGGTGCAACAGAATGATAGCTCTCACTTAAATCATTCAGATCCATTACACCGCGCCAGCCGGCAGCTGTAGCGACTTCTCCTGGAGCCTCATCGTCGTAGCCGGCTGCCTGTACTGTAATCGGACTGCCATCCATCGGCTGAGTGCCCGGGTTAAACAAATAGTTTAACGGCGGCACGGCGCCAAGGGGGTGTTCAAAAGTCACTTGGTGAAAATCGCCCCATTCCCAGTCGGAAGGGGAGGCACCAAGCTCATCTCTACCTTCGTCAATAGCTTTTTGCAAACTCTCAAGTGCGAGGCCCTCCAAGCCGCCCCGAGCCGCAATCCAAGCCCCGGGTTCCCCGTCAGCAGCGCTTCGGATCATGTTATCAACAATCCCTTCCTTACCGGAAAAAAGCTCAAGCAGGTCTTCGTTCATTTCGTCAGCAAACAATATGTCTATTAACGCAAGCCGCCACAAATGAAACACCGCTGGCCCGGCTTTGTCCCGGTCATCATAAAAATCCCAGGATGCTAACACTTCAAGAGCCTCTTCATCTTCTGCGCGTTTTTCTGCTGACGCATTTTGTACAGCTTCCGTAAGCAGCGGCAGCAGCTCTTCAGCCTGCAAGTTTTTCGTGTCCATCTGTAGTGCCTGCATATCTTCAGGTGTGAAATTGTCTCCGTCATCTAACACTTCAAGAATGCGGCTGTGGCGGAACGGCTGCGCCCACGAATGGGTGAGGTGATGCGTATAGTCATCGTCGTCAATCCGGTTATTCGCTGTCGAAATCATGCCGCTTTCAGGGTTTATGATTGTCGGGAGTTCATCCCATGGAATGTAATCATCCCAACCGTAATCCGGGTCCCATCCAGGTTTGGGAAGCAGTCCCTCCCCTTGGCTGCGTATGGGAATCCGACCGTTGGCACGATAGGCAATGTTCCCTTCAGTGTCAGCGAAGACAAAGTTTTGTGCCGGTGCTTCAAACGAACGGAGCGCTTCCTCAAATTCCTCCCAGTTTTCTGCTCGGTTAAAGTCCAGCACCGCTGCCAGCTCAGCTGTGGCATCATGTGCCGTCCATTTCATTGAAAGCGCGGTTTCCGGTGGATGTCCCTCGGCATCTTCCGGATAGGCGAACTCTGAAATGAGCGGTCCGCGCCGCGTTTCAACCACTTCGTGGATCACCGGCTCATCCCGGTCATCCACAAAAATTTCTTCTTCTATCACGGTTGCTTCTTCGTACTCGCCATCATATAGGAATTCATGCGGGTTATCTTCATTTCGCTGCTCAAGAAAGACATCCTGCACGTCTGGGCTGACATTGGTTACACCCCAGGCTACATGCTCATTATGACCAACGACAATGCCTGGAACTCCAGGGAAAACAACGCCGGTAACTTGGTGATCAGGTCCGCTTAAGTGAGATTCATACCAGATCGAAGGTGTCATTAAGCTTAAATGCGGGTCGTTGGCAAGTAACGGCTCGCCGCTTTTCGTATGTTCCCCGCTTACCACCCAGTTGTTGCTGCCGTGGTCGGGTGGTGGTATGAGCGGCCCGATGTCTTGAAAGTGATGCGCAACATTTACACTATGCTCACGGTTCGCTTCAAGCACATTAGGTCCATCTGCAGGATAAGCCGGCATTAAATCTTCTACTTTTTCATCAGGAAATTTGGAGGCAGCCCAGTGTCGAAATGCCTGCCCCTCCCATTTTCCGCCGAGGTCATAAGCCATCATTTTGCCGATCGTCAAAGAATCAAGCGGTGTCCACGTATCAGGTTGAAAGCCGAGGATGCGGAATTCAACAGGGAGCTTTTGTTCTCGAACCGCCCGCTCCATAAAAGCATTCACACCTTCTGTATAAGCCTGCAGGGCTGAAATGGTATTGTCGTCGTATTCTTCTAGTGATGCTTCTGCAGCCCGGCGGAGGCCAAATGTACGAAAGTATTTATCTGTTTCAAGGGCGTCTTCACCAACAACTTCACTTAAAGTGCCTGAAGCCTGCCGGCGGCTCATATCCATTTGAAACAATCGGTCTTGTGCGGTGGCAAACCCTTGGGCGAAATATAAATCAAAAGTGTTATCTGCTTCAATATGCGGCACACCTTGGCTGTCGCGAACAATTGAGGCGCCGTCTTCCATATAAGGTACCGGAATCTCCCCGTCGGTGCTCGGTAAAGGGCGCTGCATCTGTAAATATCCCCAAATGATGGATGCTGTAAGCAGGATAATACCGCTGCCGAGAATACCAATCAAAATATATGTACGCCGGCGCCGCTTTTTTGGGCGCGGCTCGTTTTTGTTGATTGACTGTGCAGATTCTGCCATCTCACTCACCGCTTTCGCATAATACTCTCTTAGAGTACTATTCGTGAAACGATGGTGAGATTCCTTTACATGTAACGATTGGATTCTTCAGCCTGCTTATAATCCGAGCCAGTTTTTCAGCCTGTCGAAGAATCGGTTTTTCCGTTCAGGCAGCTCGTCTTCTTTACGGTTGCGCTCTGGATCTATATCCATTTCCTCGGTACAGACCGCTTCTGGCTCCGTGCCTTCCACAAAAGCCATCGTGCGTCCACTGCCGCAGGCGTCATCATGCAGCAGACCGGTTTCGGTATGAATATCTACTTCGACAATGTCATCTGGTTTTTCAAAAGCATGAGCTGTATTTTCGCGTTGTTCGCGTAAGAATTTTGCCCAAATGTTTTTAGCAATCTGTCCTTCGCTGCTATGATCAAGGGTGCGTCCTTCATCGTATCCAACCCAGACGCCGGTTAACAAATCCGGTGTGAAGCCGATCATCCAGCTGTCTGCGCTCGTAGAACCACTCTTTCCTGCCGCAGGCTGTTGAACAAACGGGGCAATGGTACTGCCAGTGACACTTGTGTGCCGGTTGAGTGATAAATCAAACATACCGCTCATCATATCTGTCGTCATGTACGCGTACCGTTCATCTAAAGTTTCTTGAGTGTTCGGTTCAGTCTCAATAAGCACATTTCCCTCGCGGTCGATGACTTTCTCGATAAAGCGGGGCTCAACCTGGCTCCCCCCGTTTGCAAAAGGTGCATAGCCGGCGGTGAGCTCAGTGACGCCGACATTTTCAGTGCCAAGCGCAAGGGATGGGCTTGGTGGAATCTCAGAGGTGATGCCGGCAGCGCGTGCCGTCTCAATCAGCGCTTCAAAACCAAGATACATGTGTGTTTTAACGGCGAAAATGTTGTCTGAAAATGCCATAGCTTCAGCCAGAGTAATAAAGTCATGCGCGTAATTATCAGCAAAGTTTCCCGGCTCGTATTCTTCTTCGCCATCTGCATATACGAACGTTGTCGGCTCGCTGACAAACGGCGTTACTGGGGTAAATCCTTGTTCAAGTGCTGCGTAATAAAGAAATGGCTTAAATGTAGAACCCGGAGGACGTTCAGCCCGCACTGCCCGGTTAAACGGGCTCTCTTCATAATCAACGGCCCCAACCATTGCTTCTACATCCCCGCTATCCGGCGCAATGGCTACAAAGGCAGATTGGAGATCACTATCATGCGGCATTTCCTCAGTTACCCAGCGTTCTGCAGCTTCCTGCTTATCAGCATCAAGTGTCGTATGAATTTCAAGTCCCTGCTGTTGAATTTCTTCTTTTGTTAAACCGTGCTCATGTTCAAGCATATGCAGAACTTCATCTTGAAAATGCGGGGCCGTGCGATCAGCCTTTTGATTTTCAAGCGAAGCGAAATTCAGTACTTCAGCTGAGGCTTGTTCAGCTTCTTCAGCTGTAACCATATCTTCTTGTTCCATTGCCTGAAGTACCACCTGCTGCCGGCTTAACGACCGTTCTTCATCGGCAAAAGGTGAGTAGTACGTCGGCCCGCGTGGAATCGCAGCGAGAACTGCTGATTCTGCTAACGTCAGGTCAGCGGCTGACTTATTAAAATACAGCCGGGAAGCTGCTTCAACCCCGTAAGCGCCGTGGCCGAAATAAATGGTGTTCATATATCCGGTGAAAATTTCATCTTTTGACATATGCCACTCGAGCCGCAGCGTGTAAAGCATCTCCTGAAATTTGCGCTGCCACGTTTTATCAAAGGTTAAAAATAAGTTGCGTGCATATTGCTGGGTAATGGTACTAGCGCCTTGTGCCAGCCGGCCGTCCTGCAGGTTTGCATAAACGGCACCTCCGATTCGTTGATAGTCCAGGCCGTTATGGTCAAAAAATTTGCGGTCCTCAACAGCAAGCAGGGCACCTTCAAGCTCTGGCGCAATTTCATCCCGTGTAACCCAATGCCTGCGCTCGCCACTCGCACTTTCTCCGATGATTGTGCCGTCAGCACTGTAAATTACAGGTGACTCCTGGACAGTTGTTTCTGGCGGACCAGCGATGTACGTATAGCCAAAGACGGCAAGCAGCGCAGTGCACCCGGCAATGCCGGCAAGCATCGTAGCCCTAAAGCTGAAATGCAGCAAGCGACGGCTCATTTTTTTAATATTCACAAGGCAGCACCTCTTTATCGTAATCCATTGCTCATAGTTTAGGTGAATTTTCGCCTTTATAAACATATAATCGGTGGTGCAAATGCAACAGCAAGAGATGATAGCGCGGTGGAGTGAGATTTGTGCGCGGCGGTGAGCGATTGGTGCGCGGCAGGAGAGATTTGTGCGCGGCGGTGAGCGATTTGTGCGCGGCAGGAGAGATTTGTGCGCGGCAGGAGAGATTTGTGCGCGGCAGGAGAGATTTGTGCGCGGCAGGAGAGATTTGTGCGCGGCAGGGAGTGATTCGTGCGCGGTGGGTTTCCAAATAAAAAAAGCCTCCCGATGCCTTTATCGCAGGCACTTGGGAGGTCTTATAGCTTTAGGATTCTTTTGTTCGCTTATGAAGAGCTACAAGTGTAATCATTTCATAAGCTATGGACGAGGCGAGAGCGGCTGTAATTTCGCCACTGTCGTACTCTGGAAGAACTTCTACAAGGTCAAAGCCTTTAATGTTTAATCCTTCTAGCCCTCGTACATACTCTAGTGCTTCAAAGCTGTTTGGCCCAGCAACTTCTGGCGTACCTGTACCAGGTGCGAAAGCCGGATCGACAAAGTCAATGTCATAAGAAACAAATACTGGCCGGTCACCTGCTCGGGCGTGAATGCGTTTAAGGACTTCCTCTTGACCAAGTTTTCTCGCATCTCTCATCGTAATAACTTCAAAGCCGAGATCTTCAGGATCGGTAAGGTCATCTGGGGTATACAAAGGCCCGCGCAAACCGACCTGGATCGAGTGTTCTGTATCAATCAGACCTTCTTCAACAGCCCGGCGGAAGGGGGTTCCGTGCATGTATTTTTCTCCGAAATAATTGTCCCAAGTATCGCTGTGAGAATCGAAGTGAACAAGTGAAACCGGGCCGTATTTTTCTGCAAAGGCGCGTAAGTGGCCAAGGGAAACGGAGTGGTCACCGCCGAGAATGATCGGTGTAATATCATTCTCTAAAATAGGGCTGAGCTCCTCTTTCACAACATCATAGGTACGGTGAATGTTTTGTGGGACGATGGAAAAGTCTCCATAGTCCACGCCTGAGCAGTAATCAAAGATATTGATTCCTTGATCTGGGTTGTAAGGGCGTAAGAGAATTGAAAAATTTCTAACGTGCTGAGGTCCTCCACGTGCACCAATCCGGTTGGATACGGCGGTATCGAACGGGTTACCGACAACAACAAAATCAACATCCTCTGTCGTACGAATCTGTTCTAGGCGCATAAAAGTGCGAACCCCGGTATAGCGTGGTGATAACGATGAATCTTTAGGTTTATACATTGAAATTCCTCCTTTGGAATATTCGTTGCCTTATATAAGATGTTGCAAGATTTATACCAATATGACGTAGAGCTTGATTTAAAAGAATAAAAGGTGTGCCATAGCGACAATAATCGGAAGTGAAATTACCGTACGCTGAATAAAGATGATGACAAGATCAAGCAGTGAAAGCGGGATACGGGAACGAAGCAGAAGGATTCCAACTTCAGACATATAAATCAGCTGAGTCATCGATAGCGCTGCAATCACAAACCGCGTTAACTCGCTTTCAATACCACTACCTAAAACTGCAGGTAAAAACATATCTGCGAAACCAACAAGCATCGCTGGGGCAGCATCAGCCGCTTCAGGAATCTGCATTAATTCTAATATTGGAACGAGTGGGTATGACAAATAGTTAAATATAGGCGTAAATTCAGCAATCATTAACGCAACCGTACCTAATGCCATGACTAGCGGGATTAATCCAAGCCAGATATCGATCACGTTACGTGTTCCATTGATGACTACCTGACCCGCACTTTTAACCTCTGAAGCCCGCTTAACAGCATTGTTCACAGCGAACTGCAGACGAGAAATGCCTTCTGGAACAGCCTCGCTGATTTGCTTGCCTACCGGCTCATAATACTCTTCACTCTTGCGGTTAAGTGGTGGCAGCCGGGGACAAATAATCGCAGTGATAAGACCAGCGACAATGACTGTGAAATAAAACTGGAGAAACATGTGCTCCATTTCAATGAAACTAATCACAACGAGACTAAATGCAATTGAAGCGACAGAGAAGTTCGTGGCAATAACCGAAGCTTCACGTTTTGAATAGAATCCGCTTTCATATTGCTGCGTTGTTAATAGAACGCCAACTGTGCCACTGCCCATCCAGGATGCCATCGCATCAATTGAAGAACGACCAGGTAACTTAAAGACAGGGCGCATCACAGCACGTACCATCGTACCGATAAACTCCATCAAACCGAATTGAAGCAGTAAAGGCATGAGAAACCCAGCTACTAAAAACCATGTCGTTAAAACCGGTACAAGGTCGTATAAAACAGTACCGCCACTTACAGGAGACCAGACGACTTCAGGACCAATTTCATAAAGTGTCATGATGGCAAATGCTGCACCAAGAACCCTAAAAACAATCCAGGCAGCCTTAACATCTAAAAGCTCCTGCAAGAACGGGGACATATTCCCTCTTATTGGAGCAGGAAGTATTTTCACAATAAATGTAGCAAGGACCGATAGGATAAGGACCCCTGTCATAAATGGAGCTAAATAATCATAAAAGGCGTTTTCCAAGGCTTCGGCAAAGATTCCAATACCAATTGTCCACTGACCTTGATAAGGAACAGGGATTAAAAATAGAAATAGACTGATTAAAGAAGCTGTTAAAGCCTTAGCCTTATTCGCCGGGGTCATATATGGCTTACGATCTGTATAAGATTCATGCGGCTCTGCCAACAAAGATCCCTCCTCTGTAGATTTGCTGTTTTAAATTGCAAAAATTATGCCAAAAATTAAAAACCGAAACCTAAATGTATGAGGTTTCGGGAGATTCAAATTGACTAGTCGCGCTTTCCACGTGGTTAGTCAATGTTATACTTCTTAAGTTTACGTACGACACTCGGCTGGCTGATACCAAGCATATCACTCATTGCTGTCGTTGTTTTAACCGTTTGCTTTGCTTCTCGTAAAATGGCAGCTTCAAACGACTCGAGCTGTTCCTGCAGAGACTTTGTAGGGTCTGGGGAGTTCGGATACTTCGCGGCTTCTTTAGGTAGATCAGACGTTGTGATTGCTTTGGAAGGGGCGGTCACAATTAAGCGTTCAAGTAAATTCATCAGTTCGCGGGCATTGCCAGGCCACGGCTGTCGTACAAGCCATTGCAGAACTTGATCGTTAAGTGAACAAGTCCGGTTGTATTTTTCGTTAAACATCTTAATAAAATGTTCAATTAATGGGATGAGGTCTGCGGTGCGCTCTCGAAGTGGTGGGATGCGCACTGGCACAACGTTTAACCTGTAAAACAAATCCTCCCTAAACTGGTTTTCCGAAACTCGTTTTTCCAAGGGTTGATTTGTGGCGGATAATAGACGAAAGTCAACATGAATCGGCTTACGCCCGCCTACTTTATAAAATTGCTTTTCTTGAATAAACTTTAAAACTTTTACTTGATGATTTAAGCTTAATTCACCCACTTCGTCTAAAAATAACGTTCCGCCCTCAGCTAGCTCTGCCAGGCCTACTTTTCCTTTTTGCGCTGAACCTGTAAAAGCGCCTCCCTCGTATCCGAAGAGCTCTGCTTCGAATAAGGTTTCTGGAATAGCTCCGCAGTTGACTTCAATAAATGGCCCGTCTGCACGGCTGCTTTCTTTATGAATCATTTTTGCAACTTCCGTCTTTCCTACGCCTGATTCACCTAAAAGTAGAACATTAACATCTGTTGGAGCTACACGACTGGCGGTTTCCAAGCATTTTTTAATTTCCTCAGAGTGAGCGATAAATCCGTGTTCTTCAAGGTATTGATGGCGCATGTGTGCAAGTTCGTTCTGTACTCGCTCCATTTCACCTTCTATCTCTTCAAGGTGCTTTCTCATTTTGACTAATTCGGTGATGTCGTGAGAGTAAGTAGCCACACGCCATAGGTCCCCATTATCGTTATAAACCGGTACACCGGTAACTAAGAAGTTTTTGCCGGTCCGGGTTGTCTGCGTGACCGTCACCCGTTCCTGCTTTGTTTTAACGAGTGGTGTGACGATTGGTGTAAAAAAACCTTCTTCCTCGAGCTCGTAAACAGAACGCCCAACTAACGTTTCTCCTTCCGCATCGTAAGCGCGTTTCATGCTTGAAGTTACACGTGTAATAACCCCGTTCATATCCGTAACTAAAAAATCATCTTTTAGTGAGTTTAAAATCGCTTCGCTCTCTTTGTCATGTATTTCACCCACGACAGTCCCTCCTCGTTATCAAAAAATGAATAAATTAATGATATTTTCAGCTTGTTACAGGGTTAAAGCAGTTGATTTGATAGGTTTTATTCAATTATAAATAATCATTCATTTTAGAATATGTATTTAGTTTAACTGAAACGAAGTGCTTTGTTAATGGTTGATAATGAATGCTAAACGATGTGCTCATATCGGGATCGGCGTTATATTGTGTACATGAACAGAGAATATTTTTAAAGTCGTTTCTTCCCTTTATCTAGATCCACCAGGGTCCGGGTGGTCTATGCGCGGAGGTGAGCGATTTGTGCGCGGAGGTGAGCGATTTGTGCGCGGCGAGGTGCGATTTGTGCGCGGAGGTGAGCGATTTGTGCGCGGCAGGGTGCGGTTTGTGCGCGGCGGAGTGCGATTTGTGCGCGGCGAGGTGCGATTTGTGCGCGGCGAGGTGCGATTTGTGCGCGGCGAGGTGCGATTTGTGCGCGGCGAGGTGCGATTTGTGCGCGGAGGTGAGCGATTTGTGCGCGGCAGGGTGCGGTTTGTGCGCGGCAGGGTGCGGTTTGTGCGCGGCAGGAGAGATTTGTGCGCGGCAGGAGAGATTTGTGCGCGGCTGGAGCGTTTTGTGCGCGGCGTCAGGAGAAAGCTGCGTGTGCAATTGCCACGGATAGGAAAATCCCTTATTGTAGATGCATAGATATAACATACCAGTGTTGAGGGCGGATTGAGATGGGTGGAAACATATTTTATAAATTGAATTCTCCAATGCAAGTATTAACACATTGCGTTAAATATGCTAATTACCTACGCTTTGTACCCTGGAAGTTCGTGACCTGCTTATTTCTTCTAGGAGCAGCTTTCACCCTGTCGCCTGTCGAGGCTGAGCCAGAGACTCAGCCCGTGACAGTGGCCTATGACCCCAACAAGCCCCCGTTTCATGTGATGGAAGATGGAGAGCTTACAGGGTTTAGTGTTGAAGTTTTTGAAGCCGTTGCGGCAGCGGAAGGTTTGCGGGTGGAGTATAGGCCACTTGCAGATCACCGGGCGGAGGAGGCCCTTGCCGCTGAAGATGTAGATATCATTCTTACTGTGAGTTATTCCGAAATGCGCGCGGATGTTATGGAATTTAGTAATGCTTATTATTCGAGTTCTGCCGGCTTGTTCGTGCCAGAGGACAGTCAGCTTGATGGAATCTCCGAGCTGAATAACCAGACAGCAGCCGTGAAGCGGGGTAGTATTTCTCGTGAGTTTCTGCAGAACATTCGTCGACTGCAGTTTAATGAAACAAGTGATTTACAGCGGGCTGTTCGGCTGCTGGAGCAAGAGCGGGCTGATGCACTTGTTGGGGAGGTAACAACTGTAGAGCATCTGCTTGAAGCACGCGGATTGGAAGCAGCGTATGCGCCGGTAGACAATTATGTTGTGCCAATTGAGTACTCATTCGCGGTTGGGGCTGAAAATTATCAACTGCTGCGAACATTAAACCGAGGGCTGCAGGAACTCCATGAGGACGGTACATATCAAGAGTTATTTACTTCCTGGTTTCCGCAGCACAGCGGAGCTGACCAACTACGTATCGCACTGCAAGTGGGTGGTGCAGCAGGTCTAATTATTGCAGTTATTATCTTGATCGGATATCGTCTTAATCGCCGGCTGCAGAAAGAGGTGGCAAGGCAGACACAGCGCCTGCATGAAGCCAATACGTCACTTCAGGCTCAAGTAGAGAAGACGAAAAACAGTAACGAGTTTCAAAAGCAGATCTTACAGTCGAGTCCAAGAGGCATGGTTACCATTGATGAAAACGGTATGATTACGTCATTAAATGAAAAAGCTGCTATGCTTCTTAATTTATCTGAAGATTTAGCCGGCGGTCATTATACAGAGGTGTCATGGTTTGCCTATACCCTGCAGAACAAATTTGAGCGTGTAATGCAAGGAAGGCAGTATTTAGGTGAGGAAAGTGAATGGGTGCGCAGTGACAACATGCGTTTGCGTTTAAGAGCCTACATGTATCCGCTCTACAACTTTGAGCAGCATATTGTTGGTGTGATGTTTACATTTGAAGATATTACAGAGGAAATTCAGCTGCGCTATCAAGCGTTTGAGGCAGAGAAAAACCGGGCTTTAAGCAGGGTTGTTGCCGGAATTGCTCATGAGATTCGTAATCCTCTCACTTCAATTAAGACATTCGTTGAGTTGATCCCTCAGAAATTTCACAGTGAGAAATTCCGTGAACGGGTGACAACGCTTGTGCCACAGGAGATTGAGCGGTTAAACGAATTAATTGAAGGGTTAATGGATTACAGTAAATCCCGTCCGATTGCACAAGAAAAACTGGATACAGCTGAGCTTTTGGAGGGTTGTTATCTCTTATTTGAGCGGACGGCAGCGGATAAAGAGGTACAGCTTCAGCTTGAGGTTACCCCGCATTTGTATGTTTATGCTGACCGCCAGCAAATGAAACAAGCGGTAATTAACCTTGTCATTAACGCAGTGGATGCTCTGTCAGAACAAGCAGAAAACGCAGACCATGAAGTTGTGCTGGAGAACGGAACGGATGGCGTGTATGTGTGGATGGCTGTGCGCGATAATGGCCCTGGCATGAATGACCAAGTGCAGCGCCAGGCGTTTGAGCCGTTTTATACAACAAAGGCAGAAGGTACAGGGCTTGGCTTGTCGATAACTAAGCAGCATGTTGAGGAAAACGGTGGCACCTTTCGTATTTACAGTAAGGAGGCAGAGGGCACGAGTGTTGTGCTTACATTTCCGACTGAGGATATGGACGCAGAGAAAAGCAGGGGGTGAAAGTAATGAAGGAGCAAGTGTTAATTATTGATGATGAACCATCCATACGAACGTCGTTGGAGTTTGCACTTGAAGACGACTATGCTGTGTTTACAGCTGCGGATTCGACAGAAGCGTTTGATGTTTTAAAGCACGAGATGATCAACCTCTGCCTTTTGGATCTAAAAATCGGCCGTGAGAGCGGGCTGGATGTTTTAAAAGAAATTAAAGCGTTTGACAGTGGGATCACTGTGGTCATGATCACTGCTTATGGGAGCATATCATCTTCGGTGGAGGCGCTTCAGGCCGGCGCTTACTCGTATTTAACGAAGCCATTGAACATGGATGAGTTGATGTCGGTAGTGGAGCGGGCTGTACAGTATACCCGGCTGCACAGACAGGTTGATTACTTAACTGGTGAACTTGAGAAAACCTACAGCCGTGAAGGCTTTATTGCGAGAAGCGAAGTGATGGGGAAAGTGTTTCAGCTCATTGATAAAGTAAAGCAAGTAAACACAAATGTTCTGATCACCGGTGAAAGCGGAACAGGAAAAGAGCTGGTTGCACGTTCGCTTCATTTCTCCGGTGCAAGGCAGCGCGGCCATTTTGAAGTCGTAAACTGTGCAGCGATTCCGGAACAGCTGCTTGAAAGTGAATTGTTTGGTTATGAAAAAGGTGCATTCACAGGTGCTTCTTCAGCAAAACCTGGGAAGTTTGAGGAGGCAGATGGTGGCACGATCTTTCTTGATGAAATTGGGGACATGTCATTAAATGTGCAGGTGAAGCTGCTGCGGGTGCTTCAACAAAAAGAAGTAACTCGTCTTGGGGCGAACGATACACATAAGCTCGATGTGCGTGTGATCACAGCGACGAACAAAAACCTGCTTGAAGAAGTGAAGGCTGGACGGTTCCGTGAAGATTTATATTTCCGCTTAAATGTGATTGAAATTCATTTACCGCCGCTTCGTGAGCGTAACGATGATATCCTCCTGTTGGCCAGGCATTTTATACAAACACTCAACACCGAGTTAAACACAGCCATCGCCGGCGTAAGTAAAGACGCTGAACGAAAGCTTGAGGCTTACAGCTACCCAGGAAACATCCGCGAGCTTCGTAATATTATTGAGTCTGCCATGGTCATCGCTGATGGAAATGAGATTACAATTGGCGACTTACCGAAAACGCTTCACCGGAAAGCGGATGAAGACATAAAAGATGATCTTCCGGAAGCCGTGGGAAATCCGTTAAAAACATTAAAAGAAGTAGAAAAAGAGCATATTACTTCAGTTCTTACTCACTTTAACGGTCACAGAAAAAAGACGGCAGAAGCCTTAGGTATAAGTGAACGTGGGCTGCGCGATAAAATTAAACAGTATCAGCTGGAGTGGTGAAAGGCGGCAATTATTTCTGCATAGCGGCAATAATTGCCGCTATATTTCTGCCGGGTTAGATGAATGCGTTTACAAAAACCCTGTCACAGCGCTTTTATTCATGTTGGCACAGCTTTTGCAAACTAACTAGGGTAAGATACTAAGAATATTTCCGAGGGGGAAATGGACATGAAAAAATTTGTGGCAATTTTCGGTGTTTCCGCACTAGCATTAGCAGCTTGCGGTGATGAAGAAGCAACAGAAACAAACGGTGAGGGAGAAGAGAATGGAGACGAAGCAGCTGAAGCAGATGGGGCAGCTGAAGATATGTTCCTGACGATTGCAACAGGTGGAACATCCGGCGTGTACTATCCGATCGGCGGTGCAATGTCGAACTTGTTTGAAGAAGAACTTGGAACAGATTCTTCTGTGCAATCCACAGGCGCTTCAGTCGAAAATATTAACTTGTTGACAGAGGATCGAGCGGAGCTTGCGATTACGATGTCTGACGCT
Organism: Salsuginibacillus halophilus; assembly: GCF_003014715.1. Lineage (GTDB taxonomy): Bacteria > Bacillota > Bacilli > Bacillales > Marinococcaceae > Salsuginibacillus > Salsuginibacillus halophilus. The sequence continues at coordinate 114,438 of NZ_PYAV01000006.1, read as the reverse complement.
GTAGCACAGGCTTATGAAGGTAGCGGTCCATTTGAAGATGAAGAACCAAATGAAAACCTTGCCGGCATGGCTTCGCTTTATCCAAACTTTGTTCAAGTTGTAACGACGGAGGATTCCGGCATTGAAAGCATTGAGGACCTAGAGGGTCATGATGTTGGTGTTGGTGCACCAAACTCCGGGGTTGAGCTGAACGCACAGCTTATTCTTGAGGCGCACGACATGGATTATGATGATATTGAAGAAGATTACCTTTCCTACAGTGAAGCCATTGATCAAATGCAGAATAACATGATTGATGCAGCATTTGTTACAAGTGGCTTGCCAAACTCCACTGTGATTGATCTATCTACACAGGCAGATGTAAACATCCTTCCTATTGAAGGCGAGCCACTTGAAAATCTTCAAAGCGAGTACGACTTCTTCGGCGAGGGAACGATTGAAGCTGATGTATATGATACGGATGAAGATGTAACAACAGCTACGATTATGAATGTGCTTCTTGTGAATGAAAACTTGAGTGAAGAAGAAGTATACGAATTAACCGAAACGATGTTTGAAAACATCGATACGATCCAAGGTTCACACAATGCTGCTGAAGAGATCGACCTTGATACAGTAACAGACAGCATGCCTGTGCCATTCCACCCTGGCGCTGAATCTTACTACGAAGACGAAGGTGTTATGGACGATGAATAAAGGAGATGGGAAGAGGCGAAACGCCTCTTCCCTATAACGATTTATGAACATTAAAGTGCACCACCTGCTCGCCCTTTTGATCATCCCCTTGATCATGAAAGGGTGCAGCTTTTCAGCAAGTGATGAAGTGAGTGTTACCCATGCGCAACACGGTGAGGTTTATCAAACGTTTGCTGTAGAAGAAGGGGATATCATTACGCTGTCCTGGATTCATTCAGTTGACCAAACACCGTGGCTGGATCATTTTCAGGTGACATCGTCGTGTAGCTTTTTATTGAAAGAGACAAATTTTGCTTCTTATGGCGCCGGTGTGGCTCACGACTATGAAAATGTTGTCTCCGATGGAGAAATGTTTACCGCCCGGGGGATTGATGAGTGTCATGACACAGTCAACTGGATCCATTCTGAAGAAGCGGACTACCAAATAAAACGAAATGAAGAAGTTATGATATCGCCGGGCGATCTACCGCATCATGAACCATTGAAAATGATCAACGAAAAGAGGTGATGGCATGCGTTCCTCCAACCAAGCAGAATCGACTTCGGAACAAGAACATGAAACGCATCCGTCGGAAGATAAGCATCAAGAAGTTTTGGAAAAGTTCGATAATGAATCGCGCATACGTGTATTTGATAATAAAGTGATTGCTTGGATTGTATCAATAATTGCAGTTTCTCTATCCCTTTATCACTTATATACGTCGTATTTCGGTACACCAGTGACGTTGCAGCATCGTTCATTGCACGTGGCGGTTATTCTTGTACTCGTATTTTTACTCTATCCACCGTTTAAAAAGAGTAAGCGTCACGTTTTACATTGGTATGATGCCTTGTTCGCGGTCATGGCTTTATCCACCACTGTCTATGTATTTGTCGATTATGAAGGCATTATCAACCGCGGCGGTTTGCCGAACAACTTAGATTTACTGTTTGGTGGTATGCTTGTTCTCCTTGTTCTTGAAGCTGCTCGGCGTGTAACAGGCTGGGGGCTTCCGGTGCTGGCGCTGTTGTTTTTACTGTACGGTATGTTTGGGCGGCAGCTTGATGGGATCTTCCGGCACCGCGGTTATGAATGGGATGCGATCGTTGGATTTATGTATCAGACAACTGAAGGGGTTTATAGTACAGCGATCGGCGTATCAGCCACCTATATATTCCTGTTTATTTTGTTTGGTGCTTTCTTGCAGAAATCCGGCATGGGGCAGTTCTTTAATGACCTCGCTATGGCAGCCGCCGGTCAAACTCGCGGTGGACCGGCAAAAGTATCGGTCATTGCAAGCGGGTTTCTTGGCAGCATTAACGGCGCTGCAGTAGCTAACGTTGTAACGACAGGTTCATTCACGATTCCGCTTATGAAAAAAATCGGCTATAAAAAGAATTTTGCCGGCGCCGTTGAGGCTTCAGCATCCGTCGGCGGACAGATTTTACCGCCGATCATGGGGGCCGCAGCCTTTATTATGGCGGAGATTCTCGGCATGCCTTACAGCCAAATTGCACTGGCGGCACTGCTTCCAGCTCTTCTTTTCTATTTAGGTGTGATCACCCAGATCCACCTGCGGGCGACAAAAGAAGGTCTGCAGGGGATTTCAAGGGAGAACCTGCCGGAGGTTAAGCGCGTGCTTGCTGAACGTGGGCATTTGCTGATTCCACTATTGTTTTTAATGTATATGCTATTTTTCAGCGGGCGTACAATTATTTTCTCCGCGTTCTTAACAATTATTGTGACGGTCATTATTGCAATGATACGTAAAACTACGCGTATGTCACTGCGCGACATTTTCGATGCACTTGAAAATGGTGCTCGCACAGCAATTGGTGTAGCAGTAGCCTGTGCGGCGGTCGGTCTCATCGTTGGGATTGCCACGTTGACCGGATTCGGGTTGAGTCTTGCCAATGGTATTGTTGCCATTGGTGGTGAAAGTCTTCTCTTAACGCTGATGTTTACGATGGTGGCCTGCATTGTACTAGGTATGGGTCTTCCAAGTATTCCGACATATATCATTACGTCAACGATGGCAGCGCCGGCCCTTGTAGAGCTAGGTATAGAAGCGTTGGTTGCACACTTGTTTGTCTTTTACTTCGGAATTTTTGCTAACATCACACCGCCGGTTGCTTTAGCAGCATTTGCTGCTGCCGGTATTTCCGGAGGCAATCAGATGCGGACCGGATTTGTCGCCATGAAGCTGGCGATCGCCGGATTTATTGTACCGTATCTCTTTGTTTACAATGACTCGCTTCTTTTAACGAATACGACCTTTACAGAAGGTGTACTCGTCACCTTAACAGCTGCAATTGGTGTGATGATGCTTGGCGTTGCAGCAGAAGGTCACTTTATGACAAAAGTACCATGGGTGCTACGTATTGTTATGGCAGGCGGCGCGATTATGCTTATGACACCGAACCTGCTGTATGATGGTATTGCTTTGCTGTTGCTCGGCACCACTCTTGTCATCCAGTGGTTCCTCGCCAAGCGTGTCGGCTTAAATCGAATCAGTGCGATTTAAATTTTTATAGATAACAAAACCGTTGAGGGATAAACCTTCAACGGTTTTGTTATCTCCAAAGGAATCTTATCAGATGTTCGTGCGCGGAGGAGTGCGATTTGTGCGCGGCAGGGGGTGATTTGTGCGCGGAGGTGAGCGATTCGTGCGCGGAGGTGAGCGATTTATGCGCGGCAGGGTGCGATTTGTGCGCGGCAGGGTGCGATTTGTGCGCGGCAGGAGAGATTTGTGCGCGGCAGGAGAGATTTGTGCGCGGCAGGAGAGATTTGTGCGCGGCAGGAGAGATTTGTGCGCGGCAGGAGAGATTTGTGCGCGGCAGGAGAGATTTGTGCGCGGCGGAGTGCAATTTGTGCGCGGCTGGAGAGATTTATGCGCGGCGGGGTGCGATTTATGCGCGGAGGAGTGCGATTCGTGCGCGGAGGAGTGCGATTCGTGCGCGGCGGGGTGCGATTTATGCGCGGCTGGAGAGATTTGTGCGCGGCAGGGGGCGATTTATGCGCGACTGGCGTTATTTGTGCGCGGCTGGAGTGATTTATGCGCGGATGGAGGATTTTGCGCGGTGGAGGATTAGTGCGCGGCGGAGTGCAATTTGTGCGCGACTGGAGAGATTTATGCGCGGCGGGGTGCGATTTATGCGCGGAGGAGAGCGATTTGTGCGCGGCAGGGTGCGATTTATGCGCGGCAGGGTGCGATTTATGCGCGGCGCATAAAGGCGCAGAAAATCAAGGGTTAATGATAAAAGAGCCCGGGCGGATTTGCCCGGGCTCTTAACTTATGATCATTTAGTCTTTCTCAACATCATACTTTGCTTTCCAAGCCATAAAGCCGCCGTCCATATTGCGGACGTTTGTGAAGCCTTCGTTTCTTAAGATACTCGCGCCAATGGCTGAGCGTTTGCCGGTGCGGCAGTATAAGACGAGAGGTTCATCTTCGTTGTGCTCACTTTTCCATTCGTCAATATCACCGAGAAACTCATGGACAGCGCCCGGCACCCGGCCGTCTTCCCATTCGGAACTGCGCCGTACATCTACTGGCTGCAGCGTGCCGTTTTGAATCTCATCAGCCACATCAGGTGCATGTACAGTAGTGTAGGTTAACAGGTTACGTTCACTGCTTTCAAAGTTCGTAAGCACCTGCTCGTTAAACGTCCCGGCGACTTGATCGAGACCAATCGATCGCAGTTCTTTTACGACACCGGCAATGTTTGCTTCCGGTGCGATGACATAAATCGGTCGCTCGTAATCAAGCATCCAGCCGGCCCATTCTGTAAAGATCCGAACGTATGGAATATTGATTGAGCCAGGGGCAAAGCCATTAGAAAACGGCTCTGGCATCCGTGCATCGAGCACCTGAACGTCTTGATCTGCCAGTTTTGCCAGATGATCAGCGTCATCTTTAAACGAAACAGCGCTCTTTGTCTCTTCAATCAACTGCGCGCCGTCCCGATTGACCTTTTTCATGACTGAAAAATAAGGTGGTGGTACCGGCTGGCTGTCGAGTAGAAAATCACTGAACGATTGTTGGTCCTCAAACTGAAGCGCAGGGTTTGAAACCAGCTCATAACCAAGTGTTGAAACCGGTACGGCATCCATTGCTTTGCCGCATGGGCTTCCAGCACCGTGGCCTGGCCAGACTTGCACAAATCCAGGTTCATGCTTAAGTCGCTCCAGTGAATGAAACAGCTGCTTGGCGCCTTCTTTTGCGCTTTCAGCAACACCGACTGAAGCTTCGAGCAGATCTGGACGACCGACATCGCCGACGAATAGAAAATCGCCGGTAAACATCCCCATCGGTTGATTGCTGCGGCTGTAGTCCGTCAGCTTAAACGTTAAGTGCTCCGGCGTATGACCTGGTGTGTGCATCGCCTTCAATTCAATGTTCCCAATCGTAACTGTATCGCCTTCTTTCATAAGCGATACACCTTCATCGTAAGTGTACGTAGAAAACTCATCATTTCCTTCGCCGGAAACGTAAATTGAAGCATTGCATGTGTCATAAAGCTCGCGTGCACCAGAGACGAAATCCGCATGGATGTGTGTTTCCAGCGAGCCGACAATGTGCAGACCTTCGCGCTCGGCGGCGTTTAAATACTGCTGAATATCGCGGGCAGGGTCAACAACAACGGCTTCCCCTGTTGATTGGCACGCCACAAGATAAGAGGCTTGTGCCAACGGCGTATGATAAAACCGCTCAAAATACATGGAGTCACCCTTTCATTTAATTGATACATTAACTTCAATACCCTTAGGGGTAAATGGTAAAACATATATCTCGGTTTAACTTGCCGAAAAGGGTAGTGTCTTATTCACTAAATAAACGGCTGTACTGCTTGACGGTGATCAGAAGTACTGATGCCTGCGCCGGTAACAACTATTGCAGCCGGCCCTTTAAGCTGTACAGCTCCTGATAAAATCGCGCCGGCGCCGACGGCTGCAGCACCTTCAACGAGAAGGCCGTGCGCTTCATATAAAGAAGCCATGCCACGGGCGATATCTTCTTCAGCCAGACGAATCCGTTCATCAACATAACGCCCGACAAGTGGCATGGTATAATGATTGTGCTCGCCGATCCCTCCGAGGAGGCTGTCAGCATATGTCGGAGGTTCATCAACTGCAACGGGATATCCGGCACGAAGACTGTCATCCATCGCAGCGCCTTTCATGACTGAAATTCCGCTTACACGCAGGTTTTCATCAACAGATTTAGCAAACAGTCCAATACCAGCTAATAGACCACCGCCTGAGAGCCCGGCAATGATATGCTCAATTTCCGGCCGGGTTTCGATCATTTCAAGACCGATCGTTCCTTGTCCAGCAATGATCGCCGGATGATCGAATGGGGGAACCACCGTCATACCTTCTGAAGCATAAGCTGCACTAATTTCTCCCGCTTCGTCCTGCGTTTCACCTTCAATGTGAATGCGCGCACCACTTTTCTCTAGAATATCCACCTTAGCCTTAGGTACGTGTTTAGATACACATATCACAGCAGGAATCCCAAGCTGCGCGGCAGCGTAAGCTACGGCCATACCGTGATTACCTGTAGAAAATGTCGTCACGCCCGCTTTTTGCGCTTCATTAGACAGAGATCGGATGAAATTCATTGCCCCGCGCAGTTTAAACGAACCGCTCGGCTGCAGCTGTTCGAGTTTTAAATAAACCGGCTGTCCCCCTGCTTCGCTTAATGTTTGCGAGTAAATGAGGGGAGAATATAAAACCCCGCTTCGGATTCGTGCCGCAGCTTCAAAAACTGAACGTGCCTGCATTCGCTATCGCTCCTTTCACGCTTTATAATATATATATGGAAACATACACCAAAAGAAGGTATCATTTTTGCATAAAAAAACAGCGCCGATGGGTTACATCAGGCGCTGTGCAAAGCGTCGTGACGCAAAGCGCGCAACAGGAATGCTTTTAAGTAAAGAAGGCGCGTTCCTCCTGCCCTTCTTCAAGCATTCCTGGAAAGAGCCAACCCCTCATCGCATAAAAAGCCGAAAAGCCGGCAACTTCACTGTGAGACTTAAATCACCAAGCCGTCACAACAAGCGCACTTCACGTACCCGGAATCGCGGCAGAGGCGTGCCACTTCACGCTCGCTTTGCAGGGTCGCTCGGTGCTTACTTGCTACGTTTAAAATTGTGCATCGATCATTGACGAAGTTGGTGTGATGAATTTCTGCGTTGTAGTGGTCGATATAATATTGCCCCATGTGTTACAACCCCTTTGCACCTGCCAAAATGAAACTCGGACAGGAGGAAGCGCCTAGGGGTTAAAGGCTCAGCTTCCAGGCTCTTTCATTGTACCAAAGCTTTTATAACCCGTGAAGCGATACTTTTACCCGCTTGCCTACAACCTCGTATTCTGTGAAAATAACATTCAGCTCATCACACAAGGAGACCTGCTATGACTACTGTCCTGCTTTGCGAAAAGAAGATTCAAGCTGAAGCGATCGCCAAAGCTTTTCCGACCCGTAAAACTTCTGAAGGCATCGACATTAAACCGTGTGAAGCTTTCCCATCAGGTGCGCTCATCGTTTGGGCATCAGGTCACTTATTAGAACTTGAAGAACCTGAAGGCTATGATGCAGCTTATAAAACTTGGAAACTTGGTACGCTGCCCATTCTTCCGGAACGATTTCGTTCAAAAGTATCCAAGTTTGGCATGAAGCAGTACCGTAACGTGAAACCAGCCCTGCAAAAAGCTTCTCACATTGTTATCGCCTGTGACCCCGGCCGAGAAGGTGCAGCCATCGGATATTCAATTGTCGCTTTCACTGGACAAGCAAAAAAGCCAGTGTCTTATTTATGGACGCAGTCATTAACACCAAAAGCGGTACAGGAAGCTGCAAGCAAATTGCGTTCTAAAGAAGAAACTTACCCGCTTTATCAAGCAGCACATGCCAGGGCGGTAAGCGACTGGCTTGTTGGAATTAACTTAACTAGGGCGTACAGCCTGCTCATTAACCAGCAGGCGTCCAGCCGGCAAGGTGTATTTTCTGTCGGGCGCGTGCAGACACCGCTTCTCTCTTTAATCGCTGCGCTTGAACAAGAGATCCGCGATTTTCAAAAAGAGCCTTATTGGGAATGTCGTGCGACTTTTCAATACGGGAATGAAGTGATTGAAGGGAAATGGACAAATGGAGAGACGCACCGTATTTTGGAACAGCATAAAGCAGACAACCTCGCCGTATATGTAAAAGATCGTCCGGCGGTTATTGAAGACCGGAGCACTAGCGCAAAAACGTATCAGCCCCCGCAGTTTTATCATTTATCGAGCTTATTGGCGGCGGCAAATGAGCGTTTGAAAATGCCGACAAAAGTGACAGAACGTGCGCTTCAGTCCTTGTATGAATCCGGGTTTGTCAGCTATCCGCGTACGGACAGCCGTCATGTTACCCCGGCGGAGGCGGCGACATTTCCAAAGGTAATCAAAGCTTTAGGAGAGCTTCCATCATATGCTGAACTTGTTCCTGAAGCAAAAGAGAAGCCTGGCAAGCGTTATATAGATGCAAGTAAAGTATCTGATCACTACGCGATTATTCCGACAGAACAAGTGCCTGACCCGGCGAAACTGAAAAACGACGAAGTAAAAGTTTATGATTTAATAGCCCGTTCGCTCCTTGCCGCGCACTATCCGGTGCAAAAAGTAGAGTACGAAAAGTTAATTAGCGTTGTCGACGAGCGCTTTCGTTTTTTAACGGAAGGTCAGCGCGAGCTCCAAACCGGTTGGCGCCATGTGATTCCGGCTTCAAAACAAGATGATGATGTCATTCCAGATTTACAAACACAAAAAGGCACTGTGATCAATGCTGAAGTGGATGAAAAGGAGACGAAACCACCGAAGCGCTACACCCAGGGGTCGCTGCGGCGCGCGATGGAAAAGCATCATCTCGGGACAGAAGCTACCCGCTCCGGGATCATAGATACGCTTGAAAAACGGGGGTATATCACGTTTGAAAAAAATCAAGCAGCCGCAACAGCGAAAGGGGAACTCTTGATTAACTGTCTCGGGTCTGGATCGATTTTGACAGATGTAGAAACGACACAAAAATGGGAAGAGTATTTAACAAAAGTCGGCGCCGGCGAGCGTAGTGCCGATCCGTTTGTAAACCAGACGAGACATTTAGTGACACAGCTTGTACAGGAGGCAAAAGCCGCGTCCGGTAGCTGGAATGTGGCCTCCTACGAGACGAAAGCAGAAGAAGCAGAGACGGTGGGCACATGTCCGTCATGTGGCGGGGTGTTGAAGGATAAAAAGGCGAAAAAGAAAACATTTATTGGCTGCAGCGGTTACCGGCAAGGCTGCTTGTTTAGCCTGCCTCGTACGGTTGCCGGCAAAAAGTTGACCGACCAGCAGGTACAGACGCTGCTTACGAAAGGAAAAACGAATACATTAAAAGGTTTCAAAGGAAAGAAGGGGAAATTTTCCGCTGCACTACAGTTGACTTCAGAAGGAAAAATCACCTTCATTTAACGAAGACCTAAAATAAAACCAAAAAAATAACGCCCTATTGGTGGAGCGTTACTTCAATCAATGTTTGTTATATTTAAAAACAGCTTCTGTTAATGAGCACTGCTCTTGGCGCTGAATTTTTCCGATAGCTTCATTTCTTCTGCCGAGCATCTGCTCCAGCCGGTCGCCGGTAAGTTTATGGATACTTTTATGAACCTTGCCCCGGACTTCCCGGTGAAGCCCTTCCATGATTTCAGACATGTTATGCCTCCTTTCCTTACATCAAACGGCTGTTAACCTCTTGTTCCATCGCTTTTGCTTGTTGATGGTCATAAGCTCTTTCACGTTCAACCTGCATTTTCTTTTCAACACAACGGCTGTATTCTTCAAAACAAAGACCGTGATTTTCAAGCATTGCCTTTTCCATCATCTCATTGGTACGCAAAATAAAATCCTCCTTAAAAAATTAAGATGATTGATTCATTTATCATCTTTGTGTATGGGTGTATTACCGGCAAGTGCAGCAGTCAAACCTTTGCGAGAAAATCTGACACGAAATACCTAAAAAACCGCCGCTGCTGTTTGTAGGCAGTGGCGGTTTTTATGTAAAGGAGGGGGGTGCTTTCCCCCTGCACTTAAAAATTGAGTTACCCTGGAATAAAGTAAACCCGAAGATCAGTTTGTTTTTTATAATGGTTTATTTGCTGTGTAAGATTTCTGAAGTTCTATGCTAAACCATGTTCTCTGTATATTCAGCAGCAGTCACTTAAATGTCTGTCTCTTTCAGGCAGTCGCATTTTGCATACCCATTTGCTTTTAGAAGTTTTTCAATTTCACGCTCATTTCGAACTGTAGCGCGGTGTTCGCTGTTGACGTGCAAAATTGCACAACGATCGTTTACAAAGCTTGTATGATGAATTTCTTGATTGTAGTGGTCGATATAATACTGGCCCATGCACTTTGCTCCTTTGAACCTGCCATAAAGCTTGGCAGCCAGGAAGAAGCACCCTGAGTTAAAAATCCTTTATCCAGGTCAAAGCAATATAACAAACGCACCGGGATAATGACAAGGGGGGTGAATAAAATTTTAAGTTCTCAAAAATCGAAAAGCTTCTCACGACAATTTACATTTCTGAAGGTTCAAAAGCTTCATTTCAGCGCACGTAAAAATCTTACAGGCGCTCCACCGCATCCCGAGAAATCATTAATGCTTCAGCCACATCCCGGCCACTCCCATAAGCCTGCAGTCCGCGCCGGCCTTTGCGGGTGCGGATGGCAATGCGCGGCGGGCTGACTTCCACACCTTCTAAACCTAAACAGTCTATGACTTGCTGAAATGTTAATAATGCAATTTCACTTTCTTGAAAGCAGTCGTATTTCGCACAGATGAGGGCGAATGCGTACCGGTCTTCTTCACCGGCAGTATATAACTGTAGAATGGCATTGATTTCGTCGGGCGAGAAGCGGAAGGTCCACGTTTTCGTTTGGTGGGTCTGGTTTTCTGAAGGCTCTGATTTGTATTTCGTGTAAATCCAGAGTTTTTCACCTGTAGATTCTGCCCGCGAGATCGCATAAATTCGTCGGTGCTCGCCTTTTTCAAATACGCGCGGGTCTTTATGTTGATTGATTAAAATGGACAACAATGAGCCATAGTAGAAATCTGCTTTGCGTACATCAGTCATATTTTGTTACCTCGTCAATTGATCAGTTTCGTGGATATAATACACCCACTTGAGTGAACATACTCATCTGTTGAGTGCTTGTCAATGAAATCACGATAAACTTCTACATATATATAAAACCAGGCGCGGGGCCTGGTTCATATGAAGTGATATAGCCACTTAGCGTCCTAACACATCATTCAAACGGTCTGGGTAGTCGGTGAAAATGCCGTCTACGCTCCAGTCAACGAGACGCTCCATCGTTTCTTCGTCATTAATGGTGTAAATATGGACGTCTAAATCGTTGTCCTGTGCTGTGCTTACAAAGTCTTCGTCAATCACTTCGGTACCGTCATAATACTCCAAATGTGGGCCAATGCCGATTGCATAATCGTGAATCTCTGCAAAGTCTTCTTCGGTCATTTCATCTGGCGCAGCGGTTACATCGAGCCATTCATCCATAACAAGCTCGCCTTCTTCATCTTCTTCCACTTCCCACCAGAGCAGCTGTACGAGTGGAATTTCATCATTAAGCTCCTGTACTTTATGCAGGCTGTCTTGTTCAAATGATTGAATAATGACACTGTCTTCTTCGATCAAGTTATGCTCCTCAACGAGTTCTACCATGGCTTCTTCAATACCGTCGTACAAGTGAGCATCTTTTGTTTCAATATAGTAATTCTCGTCGGTGCCGAGTGCTTCAATTACTTCCTCAAGTGTCACAATGCTTTCGCCTTCAAAAGCTTCATCAGCATAATCCGGGTGTTCCTCGTTAAACCAAGAGCCGGCATCCATCTCCTGCAGTTCTTCTAGTGTGAAGTCCTTCAAATCACCTTCAGCATCTGTTGTCCGGTCCACCTCAACATCATGGAAAGCAACAAGCTCATCGTCTGCTGTCATTTGGATATCCATTTCAATCCAATCAACATCCATGTCGGCTGCTTTTTCGATGGCTGGCATCGTCTGTTCAGGGGCATGACCGCTTGCGCCACGGTGAGCAATATTTAAGACGTCGTCATCTGCGCCTTCAGCAGCTTCTGCATCCTCGTCATCATCATCTTCCTCATCTGCATCAACCTCATCATCTTCGTCTTCGCCACCTGCATCGTCCTCTGTTTCAGTGTCGTCGTCATCCATTCCTTCCGTCTCTTCAACATCATTGCTGTCATCATCACCGGCTTCATCTACTTCTTCTTCAGTGTCACCGCAAGCTGTAATAACCCCTGTGAGTGCAACAATGCCGAAAAGTTTTGTCCATTTTTTCATATGTAAGTCCCCCTTCTATAAATTTAAAATAATATAAAACGTTAAATATAAATTTAACAAATATAATTATAGCTGTTCCTATATAAAGTGTAAATTTGCATGACGAGCATTCTAAGGCGAAAAATGCGAGTTGTTCAGCGTGAGATGTAAAGGTTGACTAACATCTCAGCTATATACATAGAAAATGAAGATTGAATGATGAAGTGCTCGGCAACTAAACTAGAAGAAGGAAACCTTAGGAGGTTGATGCCATGTTAATGTTTCGCGAAGAAGAGATTCGTGCTGGTGTAAAGTTGGATGATCAAGCGCTTGAGGCGGTTGAGACGGCATTTCGCACCCTTGCGACCGGAAATGTGTCTCAGCCGCCGGTGGCACGTGTTGATATCCCTGAAGAAAATGGAGAGGCTGATATTAAAACAGCTTACATTGAAGGGTTTGACGGTTTTGCGGTAAAAGTCTCAACAGGTTTTTTCAACAATGAAACGTATGGGCTGCCGAGTCTTGGCGGATTAATGATGCTGTTTTCCACAAAAACGGGGCAGCCGAAAGCTTTACTGCAGGATAACGGTTATTTAACTGATGTGCGCACCGGTCTTGCCGGCGCAGTTGCAGCGAAACATTTAGCTCCGGCTAACGTTAAAACGGCCGGCGTCCTCGGTACAGGCATGCAGGCGCGGATGCAAATTGAAGCGCTTCAGCTCGTTCGTTCATTTGAACAGGTGCTTGTGTACGGCCGGCGTCAGGAAAAAGCAGAAGCTTATCAAAAAGAAATGGAAGAGAAGCTAGGCTGCCCGGTCAAAGTTGTCACTACAATGGAAGAAGTCGTTAAAGGAAGCGAAGTTGTAGTGACAACAACTCCGGCGACAGCGCCTTATTTGAAGCCTGAGTGGCTCCACTCAAACCTGCATATTACAGCGGTAGGTTCTGATGCACCGGATAAGCAGGAGCTTGAAGTCGGCGTTTTTGAAAAAGCTGATATTGCTGCGTGTGATGTGTGGGCGCAGTCAAAACAGATGGGTGAGGGCCGGGCTGCGCTTGAAGCAGGGGTCTTACATGAGGATACGCCGTTGCGGGAGCTCGGTGCGATCATTGCCGGCCTTGAAAGCACCCGCAGTAATGAGAGCGCCATAACGGTTTGTGACTTAACCGGTACCGGGGTTCAGGATACAGCCATCGCGATGCATGCGTATCAAGCGCTGAAAAAATCAGAAGAATAGGTATGAAACGAATGTATAAATCTTCCTTGTTCAGGTCATGATAGAGCCATAGACCGATTGCTAGAAAGGAAGAGGATAGGATGATGACGACAAAGGTTCGGCAGGATGCTTGGTCGCACGAAGATGATGTATTTTTGGCAGAGACGGTGCTTGAGCACATCCGTACCGGGAGCACCCAGTTGAAGGCATTTGATGAAGTCGGTGACCGGATGAACCGGACGTCGGCAGCGTGCGGTTTCCGCTGGAATGCCGTTGTCCGGCCGCGGTATGAAGCGCAGGTGGCAGAAGCTAAGCGGGAGCGTAAACGTCGCAAGCGGGAGGCAGCAGAGACGGATACACCGTTTGTGAAACCGAAACGCAAGGAGGCAAAGGTTGCGCCAGTGTCGGTAGAGCGTGAACTTTCGCTCGATGCGATCATTCAATATTTAGAGGAGCTGCAACAGTCGAGCGGTGGCGAGTCAGATGCATCAGCGCGCCTCGAGCAAGCTGAAGCTGAGCGTGAAGAACTCAAAACGGAGCTTGCGGAACTGCAGGAAAAATATAAGCAGATGGAAAATGACTATCAAATGTTGATGTCGCTTATGAATCGGGCCCAGCAGATGATGGATGGCGGCAGTGGTGAGGAGCCGACCCCTGCCCAGCGCATCTGGCTGCACGGTAACACCGATCCCTATGAAAGCTGGGAAGAATCGAGCTCGTCATAACATCATAGGAAAAGAGAGGCAGCGGATGTCAGCTGTCTCTTTTTTTATGAAGCACGTTTTTGGAGGGTCGAGGCACGACCTTGAGGATGCGAAGCACGACCTTGGGGATGCGAAGCACGACCTTGGGGATGCGAAGCACGACCTTGAGGGTGCGAGGCACGACCTTGGGGGTGCGAGGCACGATCTCGGGTAGGCGAAGCACGAGCTTGGGGGGGCGAGGCACGACCTTGAGGGTGCGAGGCACGACCTTGGGGATGCGAAGCACGATCTTCTATCACTAGGGTTCAATTCACATAATGAAAAGGAAGATGCTTTTGGTAGCATCTTCCTTACTCATAGTATTATCCCTGTAGACCTTAAATAGAATAAATATCTATATATTCTGGTATGACGAAACCGGCGCAGGCACTTTATAAGTTCGGACTTAAATGGATCAACTTGTCTTCGGTATCTTTGTAGTATGCATCGTGGGTTACCTCGAGTCGGGCACCAACGTTTGCATCTTGATCTACGTTCTACATAAAAGTAAAAATGTGGTTCGATACCATGGAAGTCATTTCAACATCGTAACTAAGGTCCTCAAGCGCATGGACGATCGTTTAAATTGGTGGAATGATGCACGTTTGGAAGGGCTGAAGCGTGTGCTTGACAGATTAAAGCACTTTTATAAAATGTGAGCTATGTTTCGGTGCGTGTAGAGGTGGCTTTTAGGCTTGGGGAGTCGTTCGCAGCCGACTTCATATAAAAACCGGCGGACTGTAGCGCTGCGTGGTAAATCAAGAAAATGTTGAATATCAGCATTAGAAAAAGGGGCTTCACTTAGAGTGAAGAAGTCTTGTAACGCTGCGATATGCCCTTTTGCATCTGAATGCTTACACTTTGTACAGCGCCAGCGCTGGCGTTCCCAACGCATCGTCAACTTGCTGCAATCAGAACACCAAACACCTCCCGAGATCTCACTACGTGTGATTCCCAAACGATTTAATGCCGCTGGGGGTGCCGGCGTATGTGCTTGAATCAGTGTATCGCTCCAAATTTGGCACAATTCAGTATCCTCCGTTCGGTTTTGAATGTAATGTTTGATCGACCAAAATATTTCATCAGGCCTAAGTAGCAGCGCTCCCTTTGGGCGTTGCAAAATGCAGTTAGAGTGGGTGAAAACAGCGATGTGATGGACTTTAAGTTTAGGTAGTCTCATGTTTTTTGCCCAAATCTTCAGTTGTTCCGAAGTATTTTGAAGTTGAAGTAAAGGGTTAGGGAATTGTTCGACAGTACCATCTAGCTCTCGTGTAAGTAAGCCGTGTGGAGATTCCAAGTGCACGGTACCTTTTAAGTGTTTTACTTCAAGGAGAAATAGGTGTTGAGGCGTCAAAATCAAGGCATCAATTTGAAAATAACCTCCAGTCAGGGAAGGAAGGCGGAGATCCTGCAGAACATAGGCATTGTGGAAGAAACGTTTGAAGATGTAGGTAAGGCTTTGCTCTCCATAATAGCCCGCGCGGCGCTTATGATACGATGCCTCAAGTTCGGGGAAGGCAGTGTGATCTCTCGGGGTTCGCTGCATCAATACTTCAAGCTGACGAAGGGGTTTAGGCTGGACTAAAGGTTTCACAATCAACAAGCAACACCCTCTCTAATGGATAAGATTATTATACCTTAATATTTTAAAGAATCTACAATTACATTTGAAAAAAGATATACCTGCTTAAGTTGAATACTTGAGGCACGACCTTGGGGATGCGAGGCACGACCTCGGGTAGGCGAAGCAAGATCTCAGGTAGGCGAAGCAAGATCTCGGGTGGGCGAAGCAAGATCTCGGGTAGGCGAGGCACGATCTCGGAGCGGCGAGGCACGATCTCGGGTAGGCGAAGCAAGATCTCAGGTAGGCGAAGCAAGATCTCGGGTGGGCGAAGCAAGATCTCGGGTAGGCGAGGCACGATCTCGGAGCGGCGAGGCACGATCTCGGGTAGGCGAAGCAAGATCTCGGAGCGGTGAAGCACGATCTCGGGTAGGCGAAGCACGACTTGGGTAGGCGAAGCACGATCTCGGAGCGGAAACCGGATCACGCCAAGCTGCACTGAAGTAATGAAAAGCGGCATGTATTCTACGCCTCGATCGCGTGGTATAATACAAGAATGCACCTATGAGATTTTTCAGCAAGCGAGGCGCGCTCGCTGCATAGATATAGGACAAGCGTTTCTGAAGCCTTGAAACAGATAGGCGGAACCGCTAAACTTTGAGGAAGGCATGGTGATGCACATGACAGCGGAACAGGAAATGAAAACCGCCGTTGATGTCTCCATGAAAACGAACATTGAACAAGACGGAAAGAAGGAACAGATGCACATTCAAGCACCAGGTGAGCTGCATAAAAAGCGGGGTTACCGCTACGTAATGTTTACTGAGCAGCTAGATGGCATTGGCGAAGTGAACACTGTGCTGAAAGTCGGCGAACATGAACTCACGGTGATTCGTAAAGGCGCAGTATCCATGCGCCAGCAGTTTCAGCAAGGTGAAACGACGGAAGGCAGCTACGAAACGCCATACGGCTTGATGAAAACCGAAGCCCGCACGCACCACGTAACAAGTGACTGGAGCGGCCCGCAGGTTCACAGCATACAGTTTCAATATCAAATGCGCGTGCAGGGCACAGAAGCCGGCACGTATGACGTGAAGATTTCCATTGAGGAGGACCCAGGCGACAATGAATAGCATGGAGCAGATGAAAGAGAATTTAAAAGCAGAAATCGCAAGTGCCGTGACGAAGGCGGGCCTTGCAGCGCCGGAGGAAGTGCCGGACGTGATGTTAGAACAGCCGAAAGAAAAAGAGCACGGTGACTTTGCAACGAACATGGCGATGCAGTTGACGAAAATTGCAAAGAAAAATCCCCGTCAAATTGCTGAAGAGCTAACCGCTGAAATGGATTATGCGAAAGCTTCGATTGAAAAAATTGATATTGCCGGTCCAGGCTTTATCAATTTCTTTCTTGATAATGCCTATTTGCGCGAGATTATTCCGGCAGTGCTTGAAGCCGGTGCCGATTACGGACGGACTGATGTCGGCGGCGGGGAGCGTGTGCAGGTTGAGTTTGTTTCTGCCAATCCGACAGGGGATCTCCATCTCGGTCACGCCCGGGGAGCGGCAGTCGGTGACTCGCTCTGCAACATTCTCGATATGGCTGGTTACAATGTAACGCGCGAATATTACATTAACGATGCCGGCAATCAAGTGGAAG
The DNA here is from genome assembly GCF_003014715.1 of Salsuginibacillus halophilus. GTDB lineage: Bacteria > Bacillota > Bacilli > Bacillales > Marinococcaceae > Salsuginibacillus > Salsuginibacillus halophilus. The sequence goes on along the minus strand of NZ_PYAV01000006.1, from coordinate 97,206 downwards.
GGCTGGCACTTTCGGTGGAAGCCCGGTACTTGCAGGCGCTTGGTCATGAAGCAGCGCTGCCGGAGGACGGTTATCACGGTGATGATGTGAAAGAGATTGGCGAACGCCTCGCTGAAGAAAACGGGGATCGCTACGCAGGCCTTCCGGAAGAGGAACGTCTCGCGATTTTCCGTGAACTCGGTTTGAAAAAAGAACTCGATAAACTGAAGGCCGACCTGTCTGCGTTTGGTGTAACTTTTGATGAGTGGTTCTCTGAAACTGCACTTTATGAAAGCGGCGAAATTGAAGAGACATTAATGCTCTTAAAAGAAAAAGGTTACGTATATGAAGCGGACGGCGCTGTTTGGTTTAAATCAAGTGAATTTGGCGACGATAAAGACCGGGTGCTCGTGAAAAATGACCAGACGTACACGTACTTAATGCCGGACATTGCGTATCATAAAAACAAGCTTGACCGCGGCTTTGACTCGCTCATCAACATTTGGGGTGCAGATCACCACGGCTATATTCCGCGGATGCAGGCGGCGATTCAAGCGCTCGGCTACGCGCATGATACGCTCGATGTAGAGATTGTCCAAATGGTTAACCTGCTCCGCAGCGGAGAAAAAGTGAAGATGAGCAAACGGACCGGCAACGCAGTCACCCTCCGTGAGTTGATGGAAGATGTCGGTTTGGATGCGACCCGCTATTTCTTTGCGATGCGCAGTGCCGACACCCACATGGACTTTGATATGGATCTAGCAGTATCTGAGTCCAATGAAAATCCAGTGTACTATGTGCAGTATGCTCATACCCGTCTTTGCAGTATTTTCCGTCAGGCAGACGAGCGCGGTATTACGTATGATCCGGCAGTTGATCTCTCGCCGGTAGCGTCGGAAAAAGAGTATGACCTTTTGAAAAAAATCGGTGAATTTCCGGAAGTGGTCGCAGACGCCGCCCGCCTGCATGCGCCGCACCGGATGACAAACTACCTGCATGAACTTGCTGCTTCCTTCCACAGCTTCTATAATGCTGAGCGCGTCATGGATCAGGAAAATGAAGCGAAAACGAAGGCGCGCCTTGTCCTTGCTAAAGCCGTACAAATAACGCTGCAAAATGGCATGCGCATCATCGGTGTTTCCGCGCCGGAGCGGATGTAAATGGCAGGCGGTTGGAAAGCACAAGGGCTGTATGCCCTGCAGCGCTTGGCAAGCGTTATTTTAGATGGTTTCGTGCTCGGTGCAGGCGTATTTCTATTCTTACAGCTAAGCGGCATGGATCCAGCAGCTAGGATGACCCAGGTTTTTGAAAGCTTGATGGCAATTGTGTATTTAACGCTGCTTCCCGCGGTTTGGACAGGCTACACGGTCGGTAAACGTGCCCTGCGTTTAAAAATCATGAAACAAGATCATCATGATGTCGGGTTAGGCACAATGCTTTTACGTGAAGTCATCGGTAAAGCAATGATCGGTACCGTCACACTCGGCATTGCTGCAGTCGTCTCTGCCTTTATGGTGGTGTTCCGCAAAGACCGGCGCGCCATCCACGATCTTGTCGCTGGCACACACGTGGTTGAACGCGAAACAACATCATCCTAATATACGCCGGCGGCCGGGGGATGTCCCTGGCCGGCCGGCTTTTTCATACATATAAAAAGCAAAAATGCACATATTAAGGAAAGGTTGTGGCAAAAATGAAAGAAGTTTTTCTAGCTTTAGGTTCCGGCTTATTCGTCGGATTTATTTTCGCGCTTCTCCGTCTTCCGATTCCGGCACCGCCGGCGCTTGCTGGTATTATGGGGATTGTTGGTATATTCCTCGGCTACCGGTTGTATATGTGGGTGGCTCCTTTCTTCGGAGGCGGATAACGCGCACTAAGGAGGAAGTGTATGGCTGAAGTCATTTCACGGGGCACCCGGCTGACATACAGCTTATGGGGACAAGGTCCGGCGCTTGGTTTTTTCCACCCGCCGGCGATGGGGGCGGTTACTTTTTGGCAGCAGCATCCGCTGCGCGCGAACCACCGTCTTCTTCTATTAAACGCCCGCGGTCACGGTGGCAGTGAATCTGGAGCAGTGGCGGTTACACTGGCACAATGGGCGGAAGACATGAAACATGCCGCTGATCAGGAAGGGATCGACCGGCTCACGCTCGTCGGCTACTCCAACGGGGGCATGGCTGCGCTCACATTTGCTCAATTGTACCCGGAGCGGACGAAGGGGCTTGTGCTTGTGGGTGGGTTTCCGGAAGCGGCCTCCTTCTTGCTTCAAAAAGAGTTTGAACTAGGACTCCAGGTCGCAAATCATGCGTGGATGAATCTGCTTGGTTCGGTGCTCGGGGCGGCACATACGTCCCATCCGGGGCACCGGCAGGCGATCCGACAGACGGTGGCGCAGGCGGATCCATTGGCGGTAAAGGCGTTGTACCAGCATTCGCTTTCGGTGAGTGTGGAATCTGCGCTTGATGAGCTCAAAGTTCCGGTCACCCTCGTGTACGGAACAGGTGATAAGTATGTGCACGGCTACCAGCTTTTATTTGAGAAAGGGCTCGCCCCGGGACAGCTCGAAACCGTACTTGTCGGCGGCGTTATGCACCAAGTACCGACCCGGCAGCCGGCAGCGTTAAACGCCATTTTAAGCGACTTTGAATCACGCCGCGTTCTATGAATGCTGTGTTTTGTGACGAAGTAAATTTAAAAAAGCCCTCACTTTTAGGAGTGCCCAGGCTGTCGACAAACTACCAAACCAAAGATTTCCGCTCAGCTTACTGCTCTGAGCCGCGGAATATCGTATGAATAGGATAAAATCGAATCATGAACGTAACCTTCACTTCAGACGGACGCTTTCCCGAGGGCTTGGCTTCAGCTAACTTGTTCGATTGATTGCCAATCGAACAAGTGGATCTTCAGCCTGCGCTTTGCCCTCTGGGAGTCGCCGTCTTTCGTTTCGGTCACTTTTCAATTTACAGGTTATCATCATTTCCAATGGATAGGGTTCGTTTTATCATTCATATAGCGTTATTATGAAATTCATCCATGTAGCTATTGCTTGATCAAAAGAATCTCTACAATTCATGACTACCCAAATCACTAAAGGCTGACGAGGATTGGCGGCGACGCCACCAGGAACAGCGCGAACCGAAAATCCTCCAGGCCGTGATGGGGGCTAAGAACACACGATGAGATCAAGCGTCAGCGTAGGTTAAACCAGTGTCGCACTTGTGCCCTCCGGGTGCAAATGTCAGTCGAAAAGCGACGTCAGCCTTAGCTTTTTCAATAGTTTGTCTACACGCTGAAGGAACTGTCTCAAAAGGTTATAAACATCCGATTTTAAGAAAAGGTACAGGAAATATATGAGACTCCTGCAGGAAAAGCAACAGCTGAAGATCCCGCAATGAGCGGGTTTCGCTCATGAGGAAGCTGAAGCGTTGCCTGCGGAAAGCGAGTATATTTCCCGTGCCAATCATTTAAATCATATCTTATGGGATGGCCTTTTTTTATTGGGGCTTTACGTTTACAACAGCCAGCGTATACGTCGGCCGATGCCTCCTTTCAAGCGCTGCCATGCCGAGCGGTCGGTGAGGTCTTTTAAATAAAGCGGCACAGCATCAGCCATATCTCGTTGAACAGCTTCGTTCAGCGTTTGTAACACCGAGTGGTTCTCAATAATTAAGTTTAGTTCTTGGTTCCAGTACATACTGCGGTAATCAAGGTTGGCTGTGCCAACATCAGCCAATTGTCTATCAATGATGACAGCTTTACCGTGGAAAAATCCCCGATTGTACAAAAGCACGTCAGCACCTGCTTCAAGCAGCTCTTGAAAGTACGTAAAACCTGTTTCTTTCACAAAAGGATGATCCGCAAACATGGGTACGAGCAGTCGCACGTTGACACCACGGGCCGTGGCTTTAACTACAGCTGCATGAATAGATGCAGGCGGGATGTAGTAAGGTGTTACCATATCGAGTGAGCTTTCCGCTTTGTTGATCATATCTCCCATGACTTTTTCAAGTTCTGTACCATTTGAAGCAACAATTTGAATACGCCCGTCTCCTTCTTTTGTCCCCACGGCTGTATTTTCAGCCCAATCCGCATCAAAGATCTGCTGCAAAGTGTCTGCTGCGCCGTCGGTTAATCGTACATGATAATCGCGCCAGAATCCGAGTTTTGTACGCCGGCCGATATATTCCTCTCCAGCATTAAATCCGCCAGTGTAAGCAGCTTTGCCATCGATCACAGTCGTTTTCCGGTGGTTGCGCCGGTTGAGTGCAGCTAAGAAAAAGGGTGGGCGTACCGGGGCTGCAAGTTTAACTTTAACTCCATAAGTTTCCAAGGATTTACGCCGTGACCGGGTTAGCGCACTGCCAACCTGATCGACCATTAAGCGTACACGAACCCCTTCCGCTGCTTTTCGCTCAAGCAGCGTTAAAAACCGTTCGCCAGTATCATCGCTGCGAAAAATAAAAAACGACAAGTCTACCGTATGTGCTGCATGCTGAATGTCAGCGTGCAGTTTTTCGTACAATGACTCCCCATCGTCAATTAGTTCAATTTCTCCGTCTGCAAAACGTCGAAATGCTGGCGTCGTATATGTTTTTCTACCTAAATAAAAATCGAGTGTGATCCAGCCGATAAGAATGAGCAGTATGAATAACATCCATTGTCCTTCCACTGCAGTCGCCCCTTTACAATGTTGCTTTGTCATAGTCTGCCCGAAAAACTCCGCGTACACACAAAAACTTTATAAGTCCAGTCTGCTGCGGGATTTTTAAACGGCATGTAAGAAATTTAAAAAATTTACTCCGAGTGAATGTTCATTCATTATATTTTTTGTTATACTGTTTTCAAATCCTCAAAATTGTCAGCCGATTTTTACAACATGTTTTTTATAAGGGGGAAGATTTATATGGAGACATTTCTCTGGATTAACTTTATTGCGTTTCTCGCAATTACGATTTACGCCATTTACTTATTTGCATCGCTCGTAAAAACGAGGACGATGTTTGTAAAGCTCGGGGAAAAGCCGACGTTTATTAAGTCAGCAAAAGAACGTTGGAATGATGTGCTCGTTAACGTCTTCGGACAGAAAAAGCTGCTGAAAGATAAGAAGAGCGGTATCATCCACGTCATGTTCTTTTACGGCTTTTTGCTCGTACAAGTGAGCGCCATTGATGTCATCTGGCGCGGCTTGAACCCGGGCTCACACTTGCCGCTTGGTCCGGTTTATCCGATTTTTACGATTTCCCAGGAAATTATTGTTGTTATGATTCTTGCCGCAGTTGTATGGGCGTTTTACCGCCGTTATGTGGAGAAACTCGTACGCCTGAAGCAGAATTGGAAAGCTGGCCTTGTACTGATCTTTATCGGGGGCTTAATGGTTTCGAAATTATTCGCCAAAGGTGCGGACATGGTATGGCATGACCGGGCAGCAACCGGATTTGAGCCGATTGCTTCAATGCTAGGGTTCGCGATGGCGCCTCTCGGTGAGGCTGCAGCGATTGGGATTTTCTACGTTGCATGGTGGGCACACTTATTGTTTTTGCTTACCTTCCTTGTCTACATCCCGCAGTCCAAACACGCTCACTTAATTGCCGGCCCGGCAAACGTCTGGCTTGGTCCGACCCGGCCGACCGGTAAATTAGATGCGATTGATTTTGAAGATGAAACAAAAGAAGAGTTCGGCAAAGGTAAAATTGAAGACTTTGACCAAAAACAGCTGCTTGATCTGTACGCCTGTGTAGAGTGCGGGCGCTGTACCAACATGTGTCCCGCCACTGGCAGCGGTAAAATGCTGTCACCGATGGATCTGCTTTTGAAAATGCGCGATCATTTAACAGAAAAAGGTGCGGCCGTTACTTCGCGCCAGCCTTGGATGCCGACATATGCCTTCAGTGGTGCGAACGCTAACCAGCTCGCCGGTCAATCACTTGATGAAGCAGCAGCCGCATCAATGTATGATGTAAGCTTGATCGGTGATGTGATTACAGAAGAAGAGTTATGGGCATGCACGACGTGTCGTAACTGTGAGGACCAGTGCCCGGTTATGAATGAGCACGTCGATAAAATCATTGATATGCGCCGGTACCTTGTAATGACTGAAGGAAAAATGGATTCAGAAGCGCAGCGTGCGATGACAAACATTGAGCGCCAGGGTAACCCGTGGGGCATTAACCGGAAAGAGCGGGAGAAGTGGCGCGAGGGCCGCGAAGATATTGATGCGCCGACGGTACGCGAAGTGAAAAAGCGCGAGGAAGAATTTGAATACCTCTTTTTCGTCGGGTCTATGGGCTCTTATGACAAGCGGAGTCAAAAAATCGCTCAGTCGTTTGCCCGTCTAATGAATGAAGCCGGGGTGAAGTTTGCGATTCTTGGTAATAAAGAGAAAAACTCTGGTGACACACCGCGCCGTATCGGTAACGAGTTTTTATTCCAGGAGCTTGCGGCTGATAACATCGCAGAGTTTCAGAAAAATGATGTGAAAAAGATCGTTACCATTGATCCGCACGCTTATAATATCTTTAAAAACGAATACCCGGAATTCGGGCTTGAAGATGTAGAAGTGTATCACCATACGGAGATGCTTGCGTGGCTCATTGATGAAGGGCACTTGAAGCCAAATGAAGCGATTAACGAAGTGATCACGTATCACGACTCCTGCTACCTTGGTCGTTACAATGAAGTGTATGATCCGCCGCGTCACATTTTAGAAAACATTCCGGGGCTGCAGGTTGTTGAGATGGAGCGTAACCGCGAAGACGGCATGTGCTGCGGCGCCGGCGGCGGGATGATGTGGATGGAAGAAGAAGCAGGCCACCGCATTAACACCGCCCGCACCGAGCAGGCACTTGATGTCAACCCATCGATGATCGGCAGCGGTTGTCCGTACTGCTTAACGATGTTAAGTGACGGAACGAAAGATAAAGAAGTTGAAGATGATATAGCGACGATGGATGTTGCTGAGATCTTAGAGCGCTCTGTGCTTGGCGGTCAACAACACGTTGAACCAAACCCGGAGCCCGAACCAGAGCCTGAAACTGTATAACAGCGGGCCGAATCCCCGTGGCAGCCGCATAAAGCTGCGACGGGGGTTTTTTACAGATATAGATTAATTCAATGGTACAACCTTGCGTTTTTTTCCATAATGAAGTAAGTTAAAAGAAAGCGTTTTCAAAGATTGCGAAATAATAAGATTGTAGAAGTTTACGTATATATATGTGGCGAGCGAGCGTTCAGTCGCTTATGCATCAAAGGAGGTATTTTTTATGAAAAAGACAGCGATCATTGCCGGCGCACGAACCCCGTTTGGCGTATTTGGCGGCAGCTTGAAAACTGTGAAACCTGCTGAGCTCGGCGGTCATGTGCTGCAGGCAGCAGCTGCAAGAGCTAATACTGCACCAGAAGAAATTGAAGAAGTTTTGATGGGGCATGTACTTCAAGGCGGGCAGGGACAGATCACTTCCAGGCAGGCAGCGCACGCAGCCGGTTTCCCGTGGGATGTAACGACAGAAACGATTAATAAGGTGTGTGCCTCCGGCATGCGCAGCGTTACTTTTGCGGATCAAATTATTCGCGCCGGGGACGGACAAATTGTTGCAGCCGGTGGAATGGAATCAATGAGCCAGGCGCCGTACACGCTGCCGAATATGCGCTTTGGTGAGCGTATGGGAGACGGCATTGCTGAAGATTTAATGCTGAAAGACGGCCTGCAGTGCAGTTTTACAGATGTACACATGGGCGTTTACGGCAACTATACTGCAGAAGAGCTGGAGATTTCACGAAGTGAGCAGGATGCATGGGCGGCACGGAGTCATGAGCTCGCAGCAAAAGCGCAGGCGTCCGGCCGGTTTGCCGAAGAAATCGAGCCGATTGAAGTGCGCAGCCGAAAAGGTGACGTAACGACCATTTCTGAAGATGAAGCACTTAGACCGGATACAACCGTCGAAACATTAGCTGGCTTAAAACCGGTCTTCGGGCGCGATGGTACGATTACGGCCGGCAACGCCCCAGGCGTAAACGACGGCGCATGCGCGATGCTTTTGATGGACGAAGCGAGCGCACACGACCGTGGCATGCAGCCGCTTGCGACCATTGAGTGTCAGACGTCACTGGCGCTGGAAGCAAAAGATTTCCCGAAAACACCTGGCCTGGTCATTGAACAACTGCTTCGTAAAAGTGGCTGTTCGCTTCAAGATATCGATTTATTTGAAGTGAATGAAGCGTTTGCGGCGGTAGCGCTTGCAAGTCGCAATATCGCCAAGCTTGATGAAGCGAAGCTGAACGTAAATGGTGGTGCGGTTGCCCTTGGCCATCCGATCGGCGCAAGTGGTGCCCGAATTATTTTAACGCTTGCCCACGAATTAAAGCGGCGGGGCGGTGGACTTGGTATTGCTGCGATTTGCAGCGGCGGTGGCCAGGGCGATGCAGTGCTCCTCCGTGTAGATCCATAAAATGAAGCAGAGAAGGCTAATCAAATTTTTAATAAAGGAGCGGGTTATATGAGTATGCAGACAGTGATGGTGGTTGGCGCCGGACAAATGGGAGCAGGGATTGCACAGGTGCATGCGGTAGCTGGCTTTCACGTATATTTCAATGATTTAACGGAAGAGAAGGTAACCGCAGGGCGTCAGGGAATTGAAAAGCAGCTGCAGCGCCAGGTGGATAAGGGACGTATGGAGCAGGATGCCATGCAGGACGCACTCGGTCGGATTACGCCGTCAACGAGCTTGGAAGATGCTGCCAATGTTGACCTCTGCATTGAAGCCGCAGTTGAGCAGATGGAGATTAAAAAGAAAATCTTTCAAGAGCTCGATCGTCATGCACCGACGACAGCAATTTTAGCGACCAACACGTCGTCGCTTCCGATCACAGAGATTGCTGCTGAAACGAACCGGCCGGCGCAGGTGATCGGTATGCACTTTATGAACCCGGTACCGGTTATGAAACTTGTAGAAGTCATCCGCGGCCTGCAGACAAATGAGGATACGTATAAGGATGTGAAGGCAGCAGCTGAGGCGCTTGGTAAAACGCCTGTGGAAGTAAACGATGCGCCAGGCTTTGTTTCCAACCGGGTGCTCATGCCAATGATTAACGAAGCGATTTGCACGGTAAATGAAGGGATTGCCGCACCGGAAGATGTCGATCAAGTAATGACGCTTGGAATGAATCAGCCGATGGGGCCGCTCACCCTCGCTGATTTTATCGGTTTGGATACTTGCCTTTACATTATGGAAGTACTTCACGAAGGTTTCGGCGAAGATAAATACCGGCCGTCTCCACTCTTGCGTAAATATGTAAAAGCCGGCTGGCTCGGTAGAAAATCCGGCCGCGGGTTTTACGTGTACAACAACTAGGGGGTGCAACATGCAATTACATCTCACAGAAGAACAGCAGATGATGAAAAAAATGGTGCAGGATTTTGCTGCTGACCGGGTCGCCGCTGCCACGCCCCACATGGAAGCAACAGATGAGTTTCCACATGAACTAATCCGTTCAATGGGAGAACTTGGCCTCATGGGGATTCCGATCCCGGAAAACTACGGCGGCTCCGGGATGGATTTCACCTCCTATATTACAGCGATTCATGAGATCTCAAAAGTGAACCCGGCTGTCGGTGTCATTTTGTCGGTGCATACATCTGTCGGCACAAATCCGATTTTATATTTCGGCAGTGAAGCCCAAAAGGAAAAGTATGTGCCAAAGCTTGCTTCAGGGGAATACGTTGGCGCGTTTGCTTTAACCGAACCTGGTGCCGGGTCTGATGCAAAAGCGATGAAAACAACAGCTGTTAAAGACGGAGAAGCTTATGTGTTAAACGGCTCAAAAGTCTTTATTACAAACGGCGGGGCAGCTGATACGTATATCGTTTTTGCGAAAACAAACCCTGCAGCCGGTGCGAAAGGTGTCACGGCGTTTATCGTTGAAAAGGATACACCAGGATTTCAAGTAGGGAAAAAAGAGAAGAAGATGGGGCTTCGCGGCTCAAACACGACAGAGCTTATTTTTGAAGACGCCCGGGTACCGGAAGAAAACCGATTGGGAGAAGAAGGCGAAGGTTTTAAGATCGCCATGGCCAACCTCGATGCCGGACGAATCGGTATCGCAGCGCAGTCGCTAGGTATTGCTGAAGGGGCGCTTGAAGCAGCTACAGCTTACGCGGACGAACGTAAGCAGTTTGGTAAGCCGATCGGTGAGCAGCAGGGCGTTGCCTTCAAGCTTGCAGACATGGCGACAGCGGTCGAAGCATCCCGTTTATTAACGTATCAAGCGGCCGGGCTCCGGGATCACGGCCGCACCACGGTAAAAGAGGCATCCATGGCAAAACTTTATGCTTCAAAAACGGCGGTGGAGACAGCGATTGAGGCGGTGCAGGTGTTTGGCGGCTACGGCTTTACCACCGAGTATCCGGTCGAGCGGTTTTTCCGGGATGCCAAAGTATGTGAGATTTACGAAGGTACAAATGAAATTCAAAAACATGTCATCAGCCGCGAATTACTGCAAGATTAATAAATAAAGGGGTTCTAATCATGAATTTTTTACTTACAGATGAGCAAGAGATGATACGTAAAATGGTCCGCGACTTCGCTGTAAATGAAGTGGGGCCTACAGCTGCAGAGCGCGATGAAGAAGAACGCTTCGACCGGGAGATTTTTGATCAGATGGCTGAACTCGGTTTAACCGGTATCCCTTGGCCGGAAGAGTATGGCGGGATTGGAGCAGATTATCTCAGCTACTGTATCGCCGTTGAGGAGCTTTCGCGTGTATGTGCCTCAACGGGTGTGACGTTATCCGCCCACGTGTCGCTTGCCGGCTGGCCGGTCTACATGTTCGGAACTGAAGAACAGAAACAAAAGTATTTGCGCGCGATGGCAGAAGGCTCAAAGATCGGGGCTTACGGGTTAACTGAACCGGGATCTGGTTCTGATGCGGCCAATATGAAAACGACAGCGGAAAAAGACGGCGACAGCTATATTTTAAATGGTTCGAAAATTTTTATAACAAACGGCGGCTTAGCGGATTACTACATCGTCTTTGCGGTTACAGATGCTGCGAAAAAACATAAAGGCGTGAGTGCGTTTATTGTCGAGAAAGAGTTTCCTGGTTTTTCAGTTGGAAAGAAAGAAGAGAAACTCGGGATCCGTTCTTCACCGACGACAGAAATCATTATGGAAGACTGCCGCGTGCCGGCGGAAAACCTGCTCGGTGAAGAAGGCCAGGGCTTTAAAATTGCGATGATGACGCTCGACGGCGGACGTAATGGTATTGCCGCCCAAGCGGTCGGTATTGCTCAAGGCGCACTCGATGCATCGACCGGTTATGCGAATGAGCGTAAACAGTTCGGCAAACCGATCGGTGAACAACAAGGTGTGGCGTTTAAGCTCGCAGACATGGCTACAAAAATCGAAGCTTCGCGACTCTTAACGTATCAAGCGGCGTGGCGGGAAAGCGAGAAACTTCCATATAGTAAAGCATCAGCTATGAGTAAACTGATGGCCGGCGACACGGCGATGGAAGTGACAACAGAAGCGGTGCAGGTGTTTGGCGGTTACGGCTACACGAAAGAGTACCCTGTGGAACGTTACATGCGTGATGCAAAAATCACCCAGATTTATGAAGGGACAAATGAAATTCAGCGTCTCGTCATTTCAAAGATGCTGCTTGCAGATTGATGATAACTTAAAAGGGAGGTAAGTGGATGGAGAAAAAGCGTGTCCCGTCACTTGTAAAAGATGAAGCACTTGTTCATAAACGCCGGGCGCAGATGGTGAAAGGGGCGGTGGCTCTTTTCAAAGAAAAAGGATTCCACCGGACAACAACCCGTGAGATCGCAAAGGCTTCCGGCTTTAGTATCGGTACATTGTACGAGTATATCGGTTCAAAAGAGGATGTACTATATCTTGTTTGTGATGCAGTTTATGGTGAAGTGATGGAACGGCTTGAACAGCTCTTAACCGAAGAAAATGCAGGGGTCGAGCGCGTCCGTCACCTTGTGCGCTCCTTATTTAAAGTAATCGACGAGATGCAGGATGAAGTGCTCGTGATGTATCAAGAGGCAAAGTCGCTGCCGAAAGAGGCACTCCCATACGTGCTGCAGCGGGAAAAAGAAATGACAGAGCGGATTCAGGACGTGCTTGCAAAAAGCCGTGCTGAAGGTGTGATCCAACTGCCTGATGAGCAGCTGCCGCTTGCTGCAGAGAATTTAATGGTTAAAGGCCATATGTGGGCTTTCCGCCGCTGGTCACTAGCTTCAAGTTATTCGCTTGAGACGTACACAAAAGCACAAATTGAACAGATTTTGTCTGGTTTAAAAGCTGATGTTGAAAATAAAAGGGGGAGATGAGGGTGGCCCAGCAAAACATGTACCGCCCGGTTAATCACATCCGGTTTGTGACAGCTTCAAGCTTGTTCGATGGTCATGACGCCTCAATTAATATTATGCGCCGGCTCCTGCAGTCCGGCGGCGCCGAAGTGATTCACCTCGGTCATAACCGCGCTGCTGAAGAGGTGGTTGAAGCAGCCATTCAAGAAGATGTGCAGGGGATTGCGATTTCATCTTACCAAGGGGGACATATTGAATATTTTAAGTACTGCTACGATCTTTTAAAGGAACGCGGCGCCGGTCATATTCAAATTTTCGGTGGAGGTGGAGGTGTAATCACACCGCCGGAAATTAAGGAGCTTCATAACTACGGGATTGCCCGAATTTTCTCGCCGGAAGACGGGAGGGAATACGGCCTGCCGGGAATGATCAGCCGCATGCTTGAGATGAGCGACTTTGCGACACCAAAGCAGGTCGAAGCTGATATGAAGGCTTTGCAAGCAGGGGAGATGCAAAGTTTAACGCGTATGCTCTCGGCAGTGGAGTTATCTGCTGATACTGAAAACATAGCACTCACGGAGGGGATTAAAGCCCTCGAAGCGGAAAAACCGAACGCTCCGGTGCTTGGTATGACTGGTACTGGCGGCGCCGGCAAGAGCTCACTGACGGATGAACTCGTCCGCCGTTTTCTCCACCAGTTTCCTGAGAAAAAGCTTGCCATTCTTTCCATTGATCCAACGAAGCAGAAAACCGGCGGTGCGCTGCTTGGTGACCGGATTCGGATGAATGCCATTCATTCACCGCGCGTGTTTATGCGGAGCCTTGCCACGCGGGGATCAAAAACGGAGATGACAAAAAATATGGATGAAGCACTGCTGCTCACAAAAGCGGCAGGTTATGATTTCATCATTATTGAAACGAGTGGGATCGGGCAGGGGGATGCAGAGATTACTGATGTAGCGGACGTAGCGATGTATGTCATGACGAGTGAATTCGGTGCACCATCCCAGCTTGAAAAAATCGATATGATTGATTTTGCTGATTTAATTGCGATTAATAAATTCGACAGAAAAGGGTCTGAAGATGCACTCCGCGATGTGCGTAAACAGTATCAGCGTGCCCATCTCCGCTTTGATGAGCCGCTTGAGTCGATGCCGGTATATCCAACCATTGCGAGCCAGTTTAATGACGCCGGCACGAATGTTTTATTTAACGCCCTGACAAATGTGGTAAATGAACGCTTCGGTACCGATTGGCCGGCAGATTTAGCGATAAACGGTACCCCTGGTGAGAAAGACCATATCATTCCGCCGGAGCGGGTGCAGTATTTACAACACGTTGCTGAAACTGTGCGCAGCTATAAAGCGCATGCAGATGAGCAGGCGGATGCAGCGCGGCGGTTGTTTCAACTTGATGGTACGAAAAAGCAGCTTGAAACAGGCGCACCGGAAGTGATTGGAGCCATTGATACAAAAATAGAGAGCGTAGAAACTGAACTCACTGACGAAACGAAAGCGGTGCTCGATAACTGGGAGGCACTACACGAGGAATACAGCGGTGACACTCATACAACAGTTATCCGCGGAAAAGAAATCGTTAATGAGTTGAACGTTGAAACTTTATCAGGCTTAAAGATCCCGCGGGTGCAGCTGCCGCATTTTAAAGACTGGGGCGAAATTGTCCGCTGGTCGTACAAGGAAAATGTTCCTGGGCGTTTTCCGTTTACAGCCGGCGTCTTTCCATTTAAACGCAAAGGTGAAGATCCAAAGCGGCAGTTTGCCGGTGAAGGACCGCCGGAGCGGACGAACCGGCGCTTTCACTATTTATCCCAGGACGATGACGCAAAGAGATTGAGCACGGCGTTTGATTCGGTCACACTGTACGGGGCTGATCCTGATCCGCGTCCGGACATTTACGGTAAAATCGGAGAGAGTGGTGTAAGCATCGCCACCCTTGATGACATGAAAAAATTGTACGAAGGGTTTGATTTAACGGCGCCATCTACCTCTGTCTCGATGACCATTAACGGACCGGCGCCGATCATTCTTGCTATGTTTATGAACACCGCAGTGGATCAGCAGGTGGAGCGCTTTACTGCAGAGAACGGCCGCTCACCGGACGCCGGCGAATATCAAAAGATTCAAAGTGAGACGATGTCAGTTGTACGCGGCACGGTACAGGCTGATATTTTAAAAGAGGATCAGGGACAGAACACGTGTATCTTTTCGACTGAATTTGCGCTGCGTATGATGGGTGACATTCAGCAGTATTTCATCGACCACGAGGTACAAAACTATTACTCTGTTTCAATTTCCGGTTACCACATTGCTGAAGCAGGGGCGAACCCGATTAGCCAGCTTGCGTTCACGCTTGCGAATGCCTTTACGTATGTGGAATATTACTTGAGCCGTGGTATGGATATCGATGAATTTGCGCCAAACCTATCATTCTTTTTCAGTAACGGTCTCGATCCGGAATATACGGTGATCGGCCGTGTAGCCCGCCGCATCTGGTCGACCGTGATGAGGGACAAATACAGCGGCAGCAGCCGGAGCCAGCGTTTAAAGTACCACATTCAAACATCCGGCCGCTCCCTGCACGCGATGGAAGTAGACTTTAATGACATCCGCACCACCTTGCAGGCGCTCCTTGCGATCTATGATAACTGTAACTCGCTGCACACAAATGCGTTTGATGAGGCGGTCACGACTCCGACGGAGCATTCGGTGCGCCGGGCGATGGCAATTCAAATGATCATTACAAAAGAAATGGGTCTTGCAAAAAATGAGAACCCACACCAAGGTTCTTTCATTGTTGAGGAGTTAACAGAGCTTGTGGAAGAAGCTGTTCTCACTGAACTTGAGCGCATAAACGACCGGGGCGGAGTGCTCGGTGCCATGGAGACGCAGTATCAACGCGGCAAGATTCAAGAAGAATCGATGTACTATGAAATGAAAAAGCACACAGGTGAACTGCCGATCGTTGGGGTGAATACGTACTTGAGTCCACATGAGGAAGAAGAAGACTTTGATATGGAGCTTGCCCGCGCTTCAAAAGAAGAAAAAGACGGCCAGATCGAAAAACTGCACGCGTTTCAAGCACGTCATGCCGAGGAAGCGCCTTTCGCATTGCAGCGTCTGCAGGAAACGGCGGTTACCGGCGGAAACATTTTTGCTGAATTAATGGCAACCGTCAAAGTGGCAAGTCTCGGTCAGATCACAGAAGCATTGTATGATGTAGGTGGTCAGTACCGCCGGAACATGTAATGGCTGCCGAGGAAGTTGAAGTCTTACCCGAGGCATGCGTCCGCGTCCTCCACAGGTGGTATTAAAACATTGTCTACACGCTAGTCCCCTGTGTATGCAGGGGCAGGTTTTGCGTGCGATTGGACCAATGCCTCTTTCTCTTAAACTTTTCTTATGTCAGCTTGAAAAAAATGTGCGCCAGTGCTGGCATAAACCGTATAGATATGTTTATAATGAAAGGTATGATTGATAACGGATACCCTGTGGGGGAAGGCTGAACTCAGCTGCTCCCGCCGATGAATATGAACGGAAAGGAAGTGGGGTCCTTGGGTCTGAAAACGTACACGAATGAACAAATTCAAGAGTTCTCTTCGTTAGAAATTGCTCATGCACTCATGGCAGAAAAGAAAGAGCCGGTGGCATATACCAATTTGTTCGAAGAAATCGCTGAAATGAAAGGTTATGGAGGCGATGAAAAGCGGGCGCGCCGCACAAAGCTTTATACCACGATGAATATCGACGGCCGCTTTGCTTACATGGGTGACAACCACTGGGCACTGCGCGG
This sequence comes from Salsuginibacillus halophilus, assembly GCF_003014715.1. GTDB lineage: Bacteria > Bacillota > Bacilli > Bacillales > Marinococcaceae > Salsuginibacillus > Salsuginibacillus halophilus. Next base: position 81,104 of record NZ_PYAV01000006.1, on the reverse strand, counting down.
CTGGTATCCTGCAGAAACGAGCGACGAAGAACTCGCTTCAACCTTTAAGGCGAACAAGAAAAAATCAACAGAAGCACCGCCGGAAGACGCCATGCTTGATGAAGATTTTGAAGAAGGCTTTGAAAATATTGAAGACGAGCTCGATGAATTATCTCAAGAAGAAAACGCTGGAGCCGAGGAAAAAGACGAGTTTGCAGCGTTTGATGACAGCCAGGAAGTTACACCAAGCACTGATGAAGAAGAGTAATTTTTCCGGTCCGGCAAACGCTTGACTTTTCAAAAGTGCCGGAGTAAAATCATCTTTGGGCTTTTGCAGAACGTGAAATAAACGAACGACATTGGCATACAAGATTGCATATTAAAACAAAAGTGCGCCCCCGAAGACTACATAAATTCGGCGGCCCTTTTGTTTTTTTAATGCCGGGAGCCAGGCGCTTCCTGCAATATAAGCTGGACCCTACAGGCTGACGAATCTTAACAGCCTCCCTCTTAATGATAACGCCAGCTGCAGACTGTAATGGGAAATTAAAAAAGGAGTCGATGAATCACCATGTCTACGAAATATATTTTCGTCACCGGCGGCGTAGTCTCCTCCCTCGGTAAAGGGATCACGGCCGCTTCGCTTGGACGCTTATTGAAAAACCGGGGATTTGAAGTGACGATCCAGAAATTTGACCCGTACATTAACGTTGACCCGGGTACGATGAGCCCGTATCAGCACGGTGAAGTATTTGTTACAGATGATGGCGCAGAAACAGACTTGGACCTCGGTCACTATGAGCGCTTTATCGACATTAATTTAAGCCAGAACAGCAACGTAACGACAGGAAAAGTGTACTCCTCTGTCATTCGTAAGGAGCGCCGCGGTGATTATCTCGGTGGTACGGTACAGGTCATTCCGCACGTAACAAACGAAATTAAAGAGCGGGTTTACCGCGCCGGCCGCGAAACGAACGCAGACGTTGTTATTACTGAAATCGGCGGTACTGTCGGCGATATTGAAAGCCTTCCATTTCTTGAAGCGATCCGTCAGGTGAAAAGTGACGTCGGTGTTGAGAATGTGATGTACATTCACTGTACGCTAATTCCGTACTTAAACGCTGCAGCAGAGATGAAGTCTAAGCCGACCCAGCACAGCGTAAAAGAGCTGCGCAGCCTTGGGATTCAGCCGAACATGATCGTTGTCCGTACAGAGAGCCCGGTACCAGAAGGCATGAAAGAAAAGATTGCTCTCTTCTGTGATATTAAGAAAGAAGCAGTTATTGAAGCGCGCGATGCAGATACATTGTACAAAGTGCCGCTTGAACTGCAAAACCAGAATCTCGACGGCCTTGTTTGCGACTTCCTTCATCTGCCACAAGGTGAAGCGGATATGACGGAATGGAAAGCCCTCGTCGAGCGAGTGACTAACCTTTCCGGCACGAAGCGCATTGCGCTTGTTGGTAAATATGTAGCACTTCCGGACGCTTATTTGTCCGTATCTGAAGCTTTAAAGCACGCAGGTTATCACTTTGACGTTGATATTGATATTGACTGGGTCGACTCTGAAGAAGTGACTGCAGAAAACGTAGCTGACAAACTTGGAAGCGCAGATGGTATTCTCGTTCCAGGTGGCTTTGGTGATCGCGGGATCGACGGTAAAGTACATGCGATTAAGTACGCGCGTGAAAATAACGTACCATTTCTCGGCATCTGCTTAGGCATGCAGCTCGCTTCTGTAGAATTCGGCCGCGGTGTTGCCGGTTTAGAAGGTGCAGGTTCTGCTGAGCTTGAACCGGAAACCGAGCACCCAGTCATTGATTTGCTGCCGGAGCAGAAAGATGTAGAGGACATGGGGGGCACCCTGCGTCTCGGTCTCTACCCTTGTAAGCTGCATGAAGGTACCATTGCGAAACAAGCATACGGCGAAGAAGTGGTATATGAGCGCCATCGCCACCGCTATGAGTTTAACAATGCGTACCGTGAAGCACTTGAAGCGTCCGGCTTCGTCTTCTCCGGTACAAGCCCGGACGGTCGTTTAGTCGAAATCATTGAGTTGAGTGATCATCCGTATTTCGTGGCGTCACAGTTCCACCCGGAATTTGTATCGCGCCCGAACCGCCCGCAGCCGCTGTTCCGCGAATTTATCCGTACAGCTGCCGGCGAAGAAGCGGAATAACCAAAATCAACCCCCACCGCAAACGGCTGCGGTGGGGGTTGATTACGGGGTGGCGGCAAGGCCAGGCTTGAAATTCAAGTACAGCATACTGTTCCGAGCTTCGCGGGCTGCCCTGTTAAGAGGGTAAGAGACCTTTACTTCAGACGGACGCTTTCCCGAGGGCTTGGCTTCAGCTAACTTGCTCGATTGGATTGTCAATCGAACAAGTGGATCTTCAGCCTGCGCTTGACCCTCTGGGAGTCGCCGTCTTTCGTTTCGGTCACTTTTACATTTGTATATGGTTCGTTTGATCACTCATAAAGCGTCATGATGAAATGGATTCATGTAGATATTGCTTGATCATTTAGATCTCTAACATTTATGACCATGAAATGACGCAAAGCTGACGAGCACCGGCGGCGGCGCCACCATGAACAGCGTCCGCCGAAAAGCGACGTCAGCCGTAGTCTTACTTAAAAGCTTGTCTGCACACTCAAATCAACCCCCACCGCAAATAGCTGCGGTGGGGGTTGATTTATGATACATCTATGAAGTATTTATCAAACGTAGGTTAGATTATTCAGCATCTTCAAGCATATCCTGGATGAATAGTGCGAGGAGTTGAAACGCATAAAGCCCGGCTAAGGTTGTACCGTCACCAAAACGGCTGCCGTCTAAATCAGGCACAAGCCCGTCCGTTGCGTACGTCGGTATGTGGATCGGAGCTTCCACACCTTCTGCACTTGCAACATCTACAGCTTCTGGACCAATGACGACAGCCGGAACAAAAGACGCTGCCGCTTGCTCAAGCAGCTCAGTAAGCGCTTCTTTTTCCCCGGCGGCGCTGAAAATTAATACCCGGTCCATCGGGCTGAAATCTTTATTGTTATCATCTGGAAAAGGAGTGCAGCCTGCAGGTGCATCAGCTGCACAGCGTGCCGCAGCTTCAATACCGGCAGCTTTTGGGGTTGCTGTTGTATAAAGTGTGCCACTGCCTTTTACAGCTTGCGCTAAAAGGCGGGCACCATCTTCAAGTGCTTCTTCTTCCTGTTGAATTTTTTGAAATACACCTTGCAGTTGCGTAGAGAACATTTTGATCATTTTAACGCCTCCAAATCGATTGTGCCATCGAATTATAACACGTTATTTCGGCACAGGAATGGGTTTCAATAGTAATGAAAATGAAAGCGATTAACATTATCGAAAGGATTTACCTTAAAAGCTGTGAGGTTTACTATATAAATAAGGCAAATTATGTGAGGGGTCTTTTCATGAAAACAGTAATGATTGTGGATGATCAAGAAGGGATACGTATGCTGCTGCGTGAAGTACTTCAGGAAGACGGTTTAAACGTCTGTGAAGCAGCAAATGGCGAACAGGCGCTTGCAACAGCTGAACAAGCTGAGCCTGATCTTCTTCTTTTAGATATGAAAATTCCGGGAATGGATGGGCTCGAAGTGCTTGAACATCTGCGCAGCCGTTCGTTTCACATGCCGGTCATAATGATGACGGCTTACGAAGAATTAAATATGCGTGAGCGGGCTGGGGAGCTCGGGGTCTTGAACTATTTTTCCAAGCCGTTTGATATTGAAGAGGTGCGCCGGGAAGTGTGGCAGCAGCTTGATGCAGGTACGTCATAATTTTTTCGAAATCCTGCTTTCGTTTTTCGTGAAACCGGATGAAAAAGCCGGTGAATGTGATATAATAACCGAAGATACTGATGGAGAACGGTGCACCGTCAGGTTGACACACCCCATTAGGAGTCAAGAGATTATAGAGAAGAAATGAAGGAGGAGTTACCATGCCTTTAGTATCAATGACAGAAATGCTCCGCACAGCGAAAGCAAACAACTATGCGGTCGGGCAGTACAACTTAAACAACCTGGAGTTCACCCAGGCTATTCTGCAGGCGGCTGAAGAAGAGCAGTCCCCGGTGATTTGTGGTGTATCCGAAGGTGCTGCAAAATATATGGGCGGTTTCCCGGCTGTTGTGTCCTTAGTGAAATCTTTGATGGATGCTTATAACGTTACTGTTCCGGTCGCGATTCACTTGGACCACGGCTCCAGCTTTGACAAGTGTGTTCAAGCGATTCATGCTGGCTTTACATCCGTAATGATTGACGGTTCCCACGATCCGCTTGAAGAAAACATTGCACTAACAAAGCGTGTTGTAGAAGTTGCGCATGCAGCCGGTGTTTCTGTTGAAGCAGAACTCGGTCGCATCGGCGGTCAAGAAGACGATATTGTCGTTGATGATGCTGAAGCAGCTTACGCGATTCCGGAAGAGTGTGAGCGTTTAATCCGTGAGACAGGCGTTGACTGCTTTGCTCCAGCACTCGGTTCTGTACATGGTCCTTACAAAGGCGAGCCGAACCTTGGTTTTAACCGCATGGAAGAAATCAACAACCTTGTCGGCAACGTACCACTCGTTCTGCACGGCGGTACAGGCCTGCCGGTTGAAGACGTGAAAAAGGCGATCCGTTATGGCCATGCAAAAGTTAACGTGAACACAGAAAGCCAGATCGCTGCAACTGAAAAGATTAAAGAGGTCTTTGAAGAGCAGCCGAACCAGTACGACCCACGTAAATATCTCGGTCCGGCACGTGAAGCGATCAAAGAAACAGTTAAAGGCAAAATGCGTGACTTTGGTTCTTCCAACCAAGCGTAAAGCGTTTTATGAAGAAGAGCAGAGGGCTGCTGGCCTTCTGCGCCCTTCTTCATTTTTAAACCTTGTTTTGTAAAGGTTTACACATTAATCTCTTGACTCCGGTGCGTCAAAAGCATCGTTATAATCTAAGAAAATTGAATTTTTCAACAGGGGGCCAACATCGTGAAATTCTTTATTGATACAGCAAATCTTGATGACATTCAGGCGGCACACGCGCTTGGCGTACTAGATGGCGTAACGACCAATCCGAGCCTTGTAGCAAAAGAAGGTGTCAATTTCCATGACCGTTTAAAGGAAATCACTTCAGTTGTAACGGAAGGTTCGGTTAGTGCCGAAGTTATTGCAACAGATGCAGAAGGAATGATTAATGAAGGTCGGGAGCTTGCTAAAATTGCACCAAACATTACCGTGAAAGTCCCAATGACAAAAGATGGTCTGCAAGCTGTAAAAACGTTCACTGATGAAGGAATCAAAACGAATGTTACGCTCGTCTTCTCCAGCGTCCAAGCCTTGCTTGCCGCACGTGCTGGTGCAACGTACGTTTCCCCGTTTATTGGCCGGCTCGATGATATTGGTCATAACGGCCTCGATTTAATTGATGAGATTGCCCATATTTTTGCTGTCCATGACATTTCCACAGAAATTATTGCAGCCTCCGTACGTCACCCGATGCACGTGTCAGAAGCAGCAGCGCGGGGAGCTCATATTTCCACAGTGCCTTTCAAGGTCATCGAACAGCTCATGCAGCACCCATTAACAGATCAAGGCATTGAAAAATTCTTAAAAGACTGGAACGGTTGATGCCAACCCAACAATGAAGTATGCGTCAAGACGGCGACAGCCGCAATGAAAAGAGGATGTGACGCATTTGGATAAACTTTTCGTTGAAGGCGGGACGCCGCTTCACGGCTCAGTTTCAATCAGCGGAGCGAAAAATAGTGCTGTGGCTTTACTGCCAGCAGCTCTATTAGCAGATGCAACAATAAAAATTGAAAATGTACCGGCGATTTCAGATGTCGCTGCTCTCCAGCAAATGCTCGAAGCAGCTGGGGTGTTTGTTCATCGCGAAGGCAGCCGGGTGACCATTAACCCACAAGGGGGCCGGCCGGCACCACTGCCGGCCTCACAAGTGAAACAGCTCCGGGCTTCTTATTATTTTATGGGTGCAATGCTTGGGCGCTTTAAGCAGGCTTCGCTCACCCTTCCCGGTGGCTGTGATTTAGGTCCGCGCCCGATGGACCAGCACATGAAAGGTTTTGAAGCTTTAGGAGCTGAGGTATTCACCGAAAAAGGCACGATGCATATCCGTGCGCAAGAACTGACAGGTGCCCGGATTTACCTAGATGTTGTCAGTGTCGGTGCGACGATAAATATTATGCTTGCAGCTGTAAAAGCAAAAGGCCGGACAGTGATTGAAAATGCCGCCAAAGAGCCGGAGATTATTGATGTAGCTACGCTTTTATCGAGCATGGGCGCTGATATTAAAGGGGCTGGCACAGATATGATCCGGATTGAAGGACAAAAGGTGCTTTCTGGATGCACCCATGCTATTATCCCGGACCGGATCGAAGCAGGTACCTATATGATTGCTGCCGCGGCAGCTGGCGGCGAAATCATGCTTGAACCGGTCATACTAGAGCATGTAGAACCGCTAGCAGCCAAGCTTGAAGAAATGGGTGTTCAAGTAGAGTTCTCAGGTGAACGTCTGCGCGTCTGTGCGTCCGAGCGTTTAGAACCGATCGATATTCAAACCCTCGTGCACCCTGGTTTTCCGACAGATCTGCAGCAGCCAATGACAGCTCTTCTGACAAAAGCAGAAGGAACTAGTGTGGTAACAGATACGATTTATAGCGCCAGGTTTAAACATATTGATGAACTACGCCGCATGAACGCACGTGTCAAGCTCGAAGGCCGCTCTGCCTTGATTGAAGGTCCGGTTAAACTTCAGCCGGCTGCGGTACAAGTTACTGACCTTCGTGCCGGGGCTGCGCTTGTGATTGCCGGATTAATGGCAGATGGCACTACAGAAATTGTCGGTATCGATGATATCGATCGGGGTTATGAACATATCGAGAAAAAACTGCGCGCCCTTGGGGCAAGGATTTGGCGTGCACCGTTAACGGCAGAAGAAGCACAAGAAGTTCGTGAATATTGATTTTAAAGTTCTCGCTGAGGGGGAAAAATAATGGAACGAAGTTTATCCATGGAGCTTGTACGTGTAACAGAAGCAGCCGCTTTGTCTGCCGCCCGCTGGATGGGTCGTGGCGAAAAGGAAGAGGCTGATGCCGCGGCGACAAGCGCAATGCGGGATGTCTTTGATACGATCCCGATGAAAGGTACCGTCGTGATCGGTGAAGGTGAGCGCGATGAAGCACCGATGCTTTACATTGATGAAACCCTCGGCAACGGTTTCGGACCGCGGGTCGATGTTGCGGTCGATCCGGTGGAAGGCACTGATATTGTGGCGAAAGGAACTTGGAATGCCCTCGCTGTACTAGGTGTGGCTGATGATGGACACATGCTCCATGCACCGGACATTTACATGGACAAAATTGCAGTAGGACCTGAGGCGGTAGGTGTTATTGATATGGAAGCACCGGTCGTTGATAACTTAAATGCTGTAGCGAAGGCAAAAGGTAAAGAAGTAGAAGATTTAGTCGTCTCTATTCTTGACCGCGACCGCCACGCTGAACTTATTAGTGAGGTGCGCAGCACAGGGGCCCGGATTAAGTTGATCCCGGCCGGTGATGTAGCTGGTGCGATGAATACAGCGTTTGATGAAACCGGTGTAGATATGCTGATCGGCTCAGGCGGGGCACCGGAAGGCGTGTTAGCAGCTGTTGCCTTAAAGTGTCTCGGTGGCGAATTGCAAGGACGTCTTTTGCCACAAACCGAAGAACAGGAAGAACGGTGCGGACGCATGGGGATTGATGATATTCACCGTGTCCTTCGAATGGATGACCTGGTAGGCGGAGATGATGCGATCTTTGCGGCAACCGGAGTGACTGACGGTGAGCTTCTAAAAGGTGTTCATTTTAAAGGTGGCAGAGCTACAACAGAGTCGCTCGTTATGCGTGCCAAATCAGGTACAGTTCGCTTTGTTGACGGTACGCACAACGTGAGCAAAAAGCCAGATTTTGTTATTAAACCGTAACTGCGGTCGAACGAATGAAAGTGCGCTGGGCAGAAGGCGCACTTTCTGTTAGTTTTTGAGCTTTACTGGCGAAAAAATTCAATTGAACGTCACTGCCATTTCAAGGTACAATAAAAGAAGTAACGTACGTAATCCTTCAACATGTGCTCATTCCTTTCACTGCAGATACCCTCCCGTTTTTAGTCCAACTGGATGTCTTACGTAACCATTTCCGGTGTTCTCAACAGGAATAAGAACAATAAATAAGTACTTATGTATGCTGCAAATCATCTTGAGCATACATTTGAAGGCGTGCGCGCCGTGAATTTATAGAAAAGTGGTGACGATGTTTGAGTGTAAATTTAGCTATGCTAGAAGAGAAAAACTTGAAAGAGCTTTATGCATTAGCCAAGGAATATAAAGTCTCTTATTACAGCAAACTGACAAAACGTGAGCTTATGTTTGCAATTTTAAAGAGCCAGGCGGAAAAAGACGGCTACATGTTTATGGAAGGTGTACTAGAGATCATTCAATCAGAAGGCTACGGCTTTTTGCGTCCGATCAATTATATGCCGAGTAACGAAGATATTTATATTTCAGCTTCGCAGATCCGCCGTTTCGACTTACGTAATGGTGATCGTGTTTCTGGTAAAGTTCGTCCACCAAAAGACAATGAGCGCTATCACGGTCTTTTACAAGTGGCAGCGGTGAATGGTGACGAGCCGGATACAGCGAAGGAGCGTCCGCATTTTCCGGCGCTTACCCCTTTGTATCCCGATCGTAAAGTAGCGCTTGAAACTACCCCGGGCCGGACTTCCGCCCGCATTATGGACCTGGTCACACCGGTCGGCTTTGGTCAGCGTGGTTTAATTGTTGCGCCACCAAAAGCAGGGAAAACCTCCCTTTTAAAAGAAGTTGCTAACAGCATTACCGAGAACCATCCAGAATCTGAACTCATGGTGCTGTTAATTGATGAGCGCCCGGAAGAGGTTACAGATATTGAGCGTTCGGTAGATGGCGATGTTGTCAGCTCAACGTTTGATGAAGTGCCGGAAAACCATATTAAAGTAGCTGAACTCGTGCTTGAACGGGCAATGCGTCTTGTGGAGCAGAAAAAAGATGTCGTCATTTTAATGGACAGCATCACCCGCCTGGCCCGGGCTTATAACTTGGTCATTCCACCAAGCGGTCGTACGCTTTCCGGCGGTATCGATCCGGCAGCATTCCACCGGCCGAAGCGCTTCTTCGGTGCAGCGCGTAATATTGAGGAGGGCGGAAGCTTAACGATTCTTGCCACAGCTCTTGTTGAAACCGGGTCGCGCATGGATGACGTTATTTATGAAGAGTTTAAAGGAACCGGAAATATGGAGCTGCACTTAGACCGCAAACTCGCCGAGCGCCGGATTTTCCCGCCAATCGATATTCGTCGCTCAAGCACGCGCAAAGAAGAACTGCTCGTATCCAAAGATCAGCTTGAAACACTATTTATGATGCGCCGCACCATGAACGATTCACAGGAATATGTGGAAAGCTTTATTAAAAAGTTGAAAGAAAAGAAAACAAATCAAGAATTTCTTGATGATATGCAAAAAGAAAAAGAACGCCAGCGCAATCAGAAAAATGGCACAAAAGCCGGCGCCTACTCCTCTCAATAAATGTAGATTGGGAAATTCGTCAACAGTGGTTGAAAAACGAGAGGGGTATTGCTATAATTTCTCTATGTGTGAAAACCAACTCTGTATTCTTTAACGATTCAGGGCAGAAGGAGTGAATATCATGAAGCAGGACATCCATCCGGAATACCGTAAAGTTGTATTTATGGATACAGGCACGGGCTTTAAGTTTCTCAGCGGTTCTACAAGCGCTACTGAGGAAACGATCGACTGGGAAGACGGTAACTCATACCCGCTCATCAAAGTGGAGATCAGTTCCGACTCTCACCCATTCTACACCGGCAAGCAGCGTTTGGCTGATACTGGCGGCCGTATCGATCGCTTTAAGAAAAAATACAACCTCGACTAAAATTTCATGGTTGCATTTAAAGAACAGGCAGGGGGTCGCCGCTTGCCTGTTTCTTTTTTGCTCTTTTTCCTTTTCAATGCCTTGATCGCAATTACATATCAGCATGTCACGGGATGGATTTTTTGTGTGGAGGGTTTTAAATGCAGCGTATCAAATACGAAGGCGGACTTGAAGTGATTTGTGGCAGCATGTTCTCTGGTAAATCCGAAGAACTTATTCGCCGTGTTCGCCGGGCCGCGTTTGGCAACGTGCCTGCCGCCGTCTTTAAACAAGCTTTTGACGACCGATACAGCCAAGAAGAGGTCGCTTCACATAACGGTACGAAAACAATGGCCCGGGCTGTGCAGCAGCCGCTTGATATACTCGATCTCGTTGATGAGCATATACAGCTTGTGGCAGTGGACGAAGTGCAGTTTTTCGATCCGTCGATTGTTCAAGTGGCACAACACCTTGCAGACGAAGGTTATCAAGTGATCCTTGCTGGATTGGACCAAGACTTTCGCGGTGAGCCGTTTCCGCAGGTGATGCAGTTAATGACGCTGGCTGAGGAAGTGACAAAGCTGCAGGCGGTATGCCCGTCCTGCGGTGAGACTGCCAGCCGCACGCAGCGTCTTATTGACGGGGCACCGGCGCATTATGATGATGAAATCATCCTGGTCGGTGCTTCAGAAGCCTATGAACCGCGGTGCCGCCGCTGTCACGAAGTACCCGGCAAGCCGGCAGCGCTCGAGGAGCTGAAACAGCCTGTAAAAAGTGATTAATGAAAATGTCCTCAGGGAAAGATGATATTAGATTTCCATAAAGGAGGGCGTTTTTTAATGGAAAAAGAACAGCAAAATCAATTGCTTGAAGCGCTACAAGCCTGCCAAGCTGCCTGTAACCAGTGTTTTGATGCCTGTCTTGAAGAAGATCACGTGGGGCATATGACTACTTGTCTTCGCTTGGACCGGGAATGCGCCGATATGTGTGCTTATCTCGCTCAAGCAGTGCAACGCGGCAGCCCCTTTGTAACTGAACTGGCGGCTGTTTGTGCGAAAATTTGTGAGACATGTGCAGATGAATGCGCGAAACATGACGATGAGCACTGCCAGCAATGTGCAAAAATGTGTCGTGAGTGTGCACAAGTGTGCCGTGAAGTAGCGGCGTAAATTACTAAAAGACGATCTGATTGACACCGTTTTCAACGTGTGTTTCAATAAAATTAAGTTAATAGCGACTAAGAGTTTATGAGACACGTCGCCCGGTACCTAGCAGACCCTGCTCGGTTCGGTGCAACGTGTCTTTTTTTATGCTTGAACGCAAATTGTGTATAAAGGAGGAATCGAAATTGACACCTTTTTTCGGAGAGTTTCTTGGTACAATGATATTAATCATATTCGGAGCTGGTGTTGTTGCTGGTGTAACACTCAAAGGAACAAAAGCAGAAGGTGCCGGCTGGATTGTGATCAGTATTGCCTGGGGTCTTGCAGTTACAATGGCGATTTACACGGTAGGGCCGATCAGTGATGCCCATATAAATCCAGCTGTAACGGTTGGTTTTGCCTTAGTAGGAGATTTTCCGTGGTCATCGGTGCCTGCTTATATTACTGCACAGTTACTCGGTGCTTTTACCGGCGCGGCGGCTGTCTGGCTCCATTACTACCCACACTTTGCGAAAACAGAAGATACAGCTGCAAAACTTGGTGTGTTTGCGACAGGTCCGGCAGTGCGCCACCGGCCATCTAATTTATTTAGTGAAGTCTTAGGGACATTTCTTCTCGTTTTCGTTATGCTTGCTATGGGGAGTCAAGCTTTTGCTGAAGGCGTCAACCCGATCATCGTCGGTACTTTAATTATGGTGATCGGTTTATCCCTTGGGAGTACGACCGGCTATGCGATTAATCCAGCCCGCGATCTTGGTCCGCGCCTGGCCCATGCGTTTCTTCCCATATCAGGTAAAGGGGATTCGGACTGGTCGTATGCTTGGATTCCTGTCGTTGGACCGCTTTTAGGAGGGAGTCTCGGGGCGCTTAGTTATCAAGCTTGGTTTGAAGGAACGACGACTCCTGCGTTATGGATGGCGGTGACGTTGTTTATTCTCGCCGTCATTTTTGCCGTCGTTTTAGAGCAGCAGTCAGCTTCAAAAAAGCCGGTAGATTACGAAGTGATTCATACAAAATCTTAAACTTTGAAATATGAGGTGAAGCCAAATGGCAGAAGCAAAGTACATTTTATCGCTTGATCAAGGAACCACATCATCGCGTGCAATTTTATTCAACCAAGAAGGAGAAATTGTTTCCGTAGAGCAGCGCGAGTTTAATCAATATTTCCCAAAAGCCGGCTGGGTGGAGCATGATCCGAACGAGATTTGGGCGTCTGTCCTTGCAGTTATTGCAGGTGTGCTTGCAAATACGGAGATTGAGCCGAAAGAGATCGGTGCGATCGGCATCACAAACCAGCGGGAAACAACGGTCGTTTGGGATAAACATACCGGCAAGCCGATTTATAATGCGCTTGTCTGGCAGTCGCGGCAGACAGCAGATATTTGTACTGAACTAAAATCTGCAGGTCACGAGCCTTTATTCCGCGAAAAGACCGGTCTGCTGTTAGACCCATATTTTTCTGGAACAAAAGTGAAGTGGCTGCTCGATCATGTAGAAGGTGCCCGTGAGCGCGCGGAAAACGGGGATTTGTTGTTTGGTACCATCGATACTTGGCTCATCTGGCGTCTCTCCGGGGGCGCGGCGCACGTGACTGACTACTCTAATGCTTCACGTACCTTGATGTACAACATTCATAATTTAGCATGGGACGAAGAGCTTCTCGAGATTTTAAACGTCCCTAAAGCAATGCTGCCGGAAGTCCGGCCGTCTTCTGAAGTTTATGCTCATACAGTTGATTATCACTTTTTCGGCCACGAAATTCCAATTGCCGGGGCGGCGGGTGATCAACAGGCGGCACTTTTCGGGCAGACTTGCTTTGAAGACGGCTCGGCGAAAAATACGTATGGCACCGGCTGTTTCTTATTGATGAACACTGGAACTGAAGCTGTTACGTCTGACAACGGCCTGCTCACAACGATCGCCTGGGGCATTGACGGTGAAGTAAATTATGCGCTTGAAGGCAGTATTTTTGTGGCCGGTTCGGCGGTTCAGTGGCTGCGCGATGGTTTGCGGTTGTTCCAGAATGCATCTGACAGCGAATCATATGCAGAAGCAGTGACGTCTGCAGACGGTGTTTACGTTGTGCCGGCATTTGTCGGTCTTGGTGCGCCTTATTGGGATTCGGATGTGCGCGGGGCTGTCTTTGGTTTAACGCGCGGGACATCGAAAGAACATTTCGTCCGCGCAACCCTTGAGTCCCTAGCCTATCAAACGAAAGACGTGCTAGATGCGATGGAGAAAGATTCCGGCATAGCATTGAAAAACTTGCGCGTTGACGGCGGTGCTGTAAATAACGACTTTTTAATGCAGTTTCAAAGTGATGTGCTGCAGGCTAATGTAGAGCGCCCGCACATTCAGGAAACAACCGCCCTGGGCGCGGCTTACCTTGCCGGTCGTGCTGTAGGTTTTTGGGAGGCAGACAGCTTGGCGAAGCAGTGGAAAGTCGAGAAAGCGTTCGCACCGGAAATGAGCAGCGGCGAAAGTGCTGAATTGTACAACGGTTGGCAGAAAGCGGTTCATGCGGCCATGGCGTTCAAGTAAAATGAAAGTGAAAATCCCTGCCGGTTGCTGGCAGGGATTTCAAACTATCGACAAAGTACGAAACCTGACATTCCAGCTTACTGCTCCAATATCAGTAGACCTCCTTATTCAGAAGGTAAAAGCCGAATCACAAACGTAATCAACACTACCGACCGATGCTTTCCCGAGGGCTTGGCTTCGGCTAACGATTCACTTCCACAAAGGATCCATATTTTTAGGTGTCAGGCACAAAAAAGGCCTGCCTGACACCTAGCCCAAGTATTGAATAAAGAGTGGCTGACGAGCACCGGCAGCGACGCCACCAGGAACAGCGTCCGACGAAAAGCGACGTCAGCCCCCGCCTTTCTAAAAGTTTGTCTACACGCTGAATCCCTGCCGGTTGCTGGCAGGGATTTCTTTGTTGGTGTAAAATCATAGGGAGGAGGTGGTTCAGTTGGTTGAGGAGTGGGTGTTATATTTTTTCGTGTTGTTTGCCATTCTCGTACCTTTAAATGGCTTTGCATACATCGCATTTTTACAACAGGTGCCCGATGCCAAAAAACCGAGATGGGGCTTGCTTTCTTTCGTACAGGCCGTTGCTGTTTTTGGCATCATAGGTCTGCTCCGGCTGCTTCCAACTTTAGAGGTGTCAAAAGCCTTTGCTCGACTCCTTGATACTCCTTTGTTAGATGCAGCTTTGTTGTTCATTCTCTTGCTGCCCTTGAATATGCTCGCTTACCATATCTTTTTACAACCGGTGAACATCAAGGCGCCTCGCTTTCTCATGCTGAGTGCAGTACAAACGCTACTTATTGTTAGTGCAATGGTTATATTTTCTACGATGTCGAACGTTTCATGAGCTGAGGCGTTACGACCTCTTGATAAATGATACTTACGCGAATACCATGACGCTTCTGCGGTGTGAGCGATATACGAAAGAGTGACAAATATAAGTGAGACCCTCGCCGCCGGCGAGGGTCTCAAATCGTTATACTTACGTTTGAAGTATAAAGGTAATTCAGGTGTGAAAACAGTGATTATCTACTTTATTTCTATATCTTCAAATACGTAAAGTATGTTCGTTCTTAACTAAGGTAAAGTGGAGAAAAGCCGTTTTTCCAGTAGGTGTTTGTTGCTCAATGGTTAAGAAAGTGATTGAAGATTTGTGTCTATCCTGGTAGTTAAACAGTTAGATCATTTACAGACATACTTAAAATATAATGAATGAAATCGTTGCAAAATTAAACGTTTTCAATAATTTTTTATGAGATTGTTGATAAAATGTGCGTTATGTTTTATATTTCAACTTGAAAGCGCTTTTAGTAAGTGTGTTGCATTTTGCAAAAAAATAAGGAGGGTGTATAATGAGGATTAAAGCGAATATCGAAAAAATTCCTGGTGGTTTGATGGTAGTGCCGTTACTTTTAGGTGCGGTCATTAACACCTTTTTTCCTGGAATGCTACGTATTGGAGGATTTACACAAGAACTTTTCGTGGATGGTGCGCTCGTTTTAATTGCTTTATTCTTATTATGTGCTGGGGCACAGATCAATGTAAAAAATGTGGGAGTTACCATAGGTAAAGGTGTCACGTTGCTAACAGTTAAATGGGCGGTAGGTGCTACGGTTGGTTTAGTTGCTTACCTCTTTGCAGGGCCTGATGGCTTGTTTCTTGGTCTTGCACCTTTAGCTATTATTGCAGCCATGACAAATAGTAATGGTGGACTTTATGTTGCATTGGTAGGGCAATATGGTAAAAATGACGATAGAGCCGCATACTCTATTTTGGCTCTGAACGATGGACCATTTTTGACTATGGTTGCTCTATCCATTTTCGGTGCGATGGGATTTGTTGATGGATTATTTGCACCGACAGACTTTATTTCGGTATTGCTTCCAATTGTTATTGGCGCGGTACTAGGTAATTTGGATGAAGAGTTGCGCGAATTCTTAAGCAGTGGCAGCAACATGTTGATCCCATTCTTCGCTTTTGCGCTTGGCATGGGTATTAATTTTGCAGATATTATTGCCGGTGGCTTAGGTGGAGTTATCCTTGGTATTATGACAGTGTTTGTTACAGGTACTGCCGGTTACTTTGTGTTTAAATCCTTAAACTGGAACCCAGTTGTAGGTGCATCTGAAGGTTCAACAGCAGGTAATGCAGTAGCAACACCAGCAGCTATAGCTTCTGCAAATGCAGCTTTTGTAAGTATTGAGCCAATTGCTACTGTACAAGTTGCAGCCAGCGTAGTTACAACTGCTATCCTCTTACCTATATATGTAGGTTTTCTAGTAAAGCGACTTGAGAAAAGAGGAGAACTTGAGGGTTATATGCAGAAGTGAGGCAATAGATAAATGTTAAGACGTTAGGGGGCTTCGAATTCGGTTGAAGATCGAAGCTCTCTTTATCTCACTGAATGAGGTGATTATTTCATGGATTTATGCATTATAGCAGACGACTTAACTGGAGCTAATGATTCGGGAGTTCAGTGTACGGAGTATGGCTATAAGCCGTGGGTAGCGCTTGATATGGCATCTGTAGATAAGCTTATAGATAATGAAGCACTTGTAATTAACACGGATTCAAGAAATCTTTTAGCTTCAGAAGCCTATGATAGGGTTAAGATGGCATTAAACTCAGTTATTGATGTTTCACCACAATTGGTATATAAAAAACTGGACTCAACACTTCGCGGTAATATTGGGGCTGAGCTTGATGCGGTTTATGAAGTAGTAAACCCAGATTTTGTAGTTGTGACCTCGGCCTATCCCAAAAATGGACGGACGATCTCTAAAGGTGAATTATTTGTTCACGGTACGAAATTAACTGATACCAGTATATCACCGTACCCGGGGGTTGATTTTCTGTCATCTCGTCCAATCGATATAATTCATGAACAGAGCCAGTATAGTGTGTCTCATCTCTCTCAAGAAAGTATTCGTTCTGAAAACTTGTCTGAACTGATGCAGTCCTTGCACGGGCAGGGGGTTGCTTATTTAAGTATTGATGCAGAGACTGAAGGCGAACTTGAACAACAAATTAAATTATTGAGTGGCACGCCGTTTAATTTGGCTTGGGCAGGTTCTGCTGGGGTCGCTCAATATTTGCATCACATTATTTCCATTGAGGAAAAAAATAAAGGTGGAGAAAATTTAACTTATGAAGAATTCAGTTCTGCTTTGTTCGTTATCGGCAGCAGAAGTGAAGTGAGCGTACAGCAGCGCGATAGCCTCATCAATGAGGTTGATGTTAAGGCGATAAAAGTAGACCCTCTTAAACTTCTAATTGAAGAAAGAGGGGGCGAACTTTATGAGTGGGTACGTGATAGTTTAAGTTTGTATACGGCGCTTTATTTAGATGTAAGTGAGGAGTCAATTGAACGTGTTGCCTCATATCAAAAGCAATATCAAGTTAGTGCTGAAAAAATAGCAGAGTATATTGCGGAAGAAATAGGGGCTCTCGTGGGTTATATTTATGAATATCAAAGTTATGAAGCGCTTGTTATGACAGGTGGAGATATGGCAAAATCTGTTTGCCATCATTTGGGAACCACTGCATTTGAACTTTATTATGAATTTGAAACAGGTATCCCTTTAGGAGTTTTGCGTGGGGAATATGAACCAGTGGCAATTACAAAGGCAGGAGCGTTTGGGCATAAAGAAACATTCGTTCGTTTACTTCGTTATTTGAAGGGAGAGGAGGATAAATGAGTTATCCAGTTATAGGTATTACAATGGGAGATGGGGCGGGTGTTGGTCCCGAAATCATTGTAAAGGCATTAGTAGGTAAAGAAGTGCGTGAAAAGTGTGTACCTTTAGTTATTGGTGATTGCAATCGGTTGAGGGAAGCGGTTCGCATTTGTGAAATTGATGTAGAAATTGAAGAGGTGGATGACTTACAGCTCGTGAGTATGGACCCTCGCCGTATATTTTGTCTACAGGTAGGTTCTCTGCCTGCAGGTCTAGAGTTCGGCGAGTTATCTAGAGAGGCAGGTCGCCATGCTTACCTTTATATAGAGAAAGCAGTAGAGTTAGCTAAAGAAAACAAAATAGATGCAGTTTGCACTGCGCCGCTAAATAAAGAAGCTCTTCAAATGGCGGGTTATAGTTATCCTGGTCATACAGAAATCTTGGCAGACTTAACAGGTACTAAAGATTACTCAATGATGCTTGCGGCACCGAATTTGAAAGTTATACATTTAACTACCCATGTAGGTTTAAAGCAGGCAATTAACTCAATTACACCAGATCGAACATATAAAGTTGTACGCTTAGCGTACGATACACTCCACGCAGCTGGTTATAGAGATCCTAAAATTGCAGTGTGCGGTATAAACCCCCATGCTGGTGAAAATGGATTATTTGGTGAAGGGGAAGAAGAAGCACAATTAATCCCGGGGATTCAAAAGGCTAAAGAAGAAGGTATAGGTGTTGAAGGCCCATATCCTGCGGATACGCTTTTCTTCCGAGCTGTTCGTGGTGACTTTGACATGGTGGTCGCCTGTTATCACGACCAAGGCCATTCCCCTGTAAAGGTCTTAGGATTGGAAGCGGGCGTGAATATCACAGTAGGGTTAAACTATGGGGTGGTTCGTACTTCGGTGGATCACGGCACGGCTTTTGATATTGCTGGTAAAAATATAGCTGATGACCGAAGTTTGCTAGCTGCAATTGATACAGCGGTAGATTTATCCCCAAAGTAATCAAGTGCTTCCCAATCTTTCCTGGCATCTTGTAGAATGAAAGGAAGGACATTTAGGGAGAGAAATTATGGAAATTAAAGTAGGCGTATTAGCCCCTTATAGAGGTTTGAAAGAAACAGTTGACAGAGTGGCGAGTTCCTGGTCATCGCTACATGTTGAAGTTGTCATAGCGGACTTAACAGATGCAATTCAACCTGCATTAACACTTGAAAAATCAGGGTGTCAGGTTTTGATTAGTCGTGGAGGTACGGCGAGCATCATACGGGAACATGTAACTGTTCCGGTCGTTGAAATTGATGTCTCCGGTTATGATATCCTGCGTACTCTTTATTTGGTTAAGGACTCGAAAGAAACGATGGAGCTTATTGGTTTTCCTAACGTTTGCCATGGTTTGAGTGAGGTTTCGAATCTGCTTGAAACGTATATTCCATATCAAACTATTAATAGACCGCAGGAAGTGGAAAGTGCTGTAATTTCCGCTGCGAACCGTGGTGTGCAGGTTGTAATCGGGGATACAGTTACTATAAAAACAGCTGAACGTTTTGGGTTACAAGGAGTAATGATCACTTCTGGTCAAGAATCAGTCAACCAATCGTTTGTACAGTCTTATGAAATGGCTTGTGAGGTACGAAAGCAACAAAAAATTAATGAAAGCTATGAAAACTTGTTAACAAAATTAGTTGAATCTGTAGTTATTTTTGAAGAAGATGGACGTGTTTTATTCGCGAATAAATCTTTTCGTGCTTTCTTTTTAGAGGGCAATGATTGTGTAGGTAGCGATCTACCTAAAGAAGTACCAAAGCTTAAAGACTGTTACTCAGAGGTTGTTTCCCATGAATATATACAAACTATGCTCACGGTTGAAAATCAGCATTTTCATGTTGAAGGGGAATGTTTGGGAGAAGGGATTCGTCAGCAGTATTATTTAAAGCTCAGCAATGAATCAAGGTATGCTATCGAACAGCCTGGATTATCAGTTCAACCTTTACGAACAGAGCTCAATTCATTTTCGCAGTTATCGCTTACAGACGAGCGAATAGCTACAGTTGTAGAAAAAGCTAAAGAAGCTACAGGTAAGGTTCGATTATTTCTTCTTCAAGGTGAACATGGAACGGGGAAGCGGTCTTTTGCTGCGGCTTTACACAATCATGTCAAGGGTTATCCAGAAAACCAATGGCATGTTCGGCTGACAGCAGAATTAGATGACTTTATGTGCCAACGTCTCATCTTTATGATTAAAAATACAGGTGGAACATTTTATATAGAGGGTTGGGAAGGGCTTTCGCGCGAACTTGCAGAGAAAATAGTAGGGGCTGCTCAATTTGGACCTTCCTACTGTATTTTAGCATTTCACAATTACAGTAGAGTCCCTCTATGGGTGTGGAGTTATCTAGGGCCGCAGGCTACGCTTTTTCTTCCTCCTTTAAGAGATCGCACTAATTTCTTAACAGACTACATTCGATCTTTTATAGCCAATTTCAATACTCTATATGGTAAGCAAATAGTAGGTGTTGACAGTGAGGTTTTAGATAAGTGGTGGCAGTCTAAATGGCCTGGGAACTTAAATGAGCTAAAAGATTTGGTTAAGCAAGGAGTTGAAAAGGCGGAAAGTTCATTTATCAAGCTTGATGACTTAAGTGAAAAGGGGTCATCTTCAAGTTTGCCTGTAGACTTGTCGAACACTTTAGCTGAAATTGAAAAAGAAGTTATAGAAAGAGTGTTAGAGGAGGAGGAATTTAACCAGTCCAAAACAGCTAAGCGGTTAGGGATCAATCGTTCTACACTATGGCGTAAGTTGAAGTGACTTTTAAATGGTTTAAGATAGTGTTATAAGAGGTTCTGTGCTTTAACTCTAAGTAATTAACAATAGGTCGCAGCGAGATTAGTTTCGTTAAAAGTTGAATATGTGTTGTAAAAAGAGCGGCCCTTGTTAGGTCCGCTCTTAAAATATAATTTTTTATTCATTCTCAAAGTCGTCTGTAACCGCGCCTTTTGCGCTGGAGGAGACGAGTTTAGCGTATTTTGCGAGTGCGCCGCTTGAGGCGGAGAGCGCAGGCGCCGTCCAGTTGTTCTTGCGGCGTTCGAGTTCTTCATCGCTTACGACCATATTAATCTCCTGCGCATCGCTATCAATTTTTACAGTGTCGCCGTCTTCAAGCAGCGCAATTGGCCCGCCGGTTGCAGCTTCCGGTGCTACGTGACCGATAACGAAACCGTGTGAGCCGCCGGAGAAGCGGCCATCCGTAATTAAAGCAACTTTGCCACCAAGTCCCTGCCCGACAATGAGTGCAGTTACTGACAGCATCTCAGGCATGCCTGGTCCGCCTTTTGGTCCAACGTGACGGATCACGAGAACATCGCCTTCAACGATTTCATTGTTCATAACTGCTTTTGTAGCTGAAGCCTCACTATCAAACACTTTTGCAGTGCCTTCAAAGCGGGTTACTTTTTGACCGGACATTTTCGCAACGGCACCCTCAGGCGCAAGGTTCCCCCGCAGCACGTATAGTGGGCCGTCTTCTTTCTTCGGCGCATCCCACCGCGTAATGACGTCTTGGCCTTCAGTGAGTCCTGGTAGTTCTTCCAAGTTTTCCGCTAACGTTTTGCCTGTTACTGTCAAGCAGTCGCCATGCAAGAGGTCTTTTTCAAGAAGAAGTTTCATAACGGCTGGCACACCGCCGACTTCATACAAGTTTTCCATAACGTACTTACCACTAGGCTTCAAATCTGCAATGTGTGGCACTTGCTCACGGATGCGCTCGAAGTCATCGTAAGAAAGGTCAACATCAGTTGATTGCGCCATCGCAAGCAGATGCAAGAAAGCGTTCGTGGAGCCGCCGAGCGCCATCACAACGGTAATCGCGTTTTCGAAAGCTTTTTTCGTCATGATATCACGTGGATAAATCTCGTTTTCAAGCAGGTGAAGCACCATCTCACCGGCCTGCTCGCATTCGCGTTCTTTATAATCATCCACTGCCGGTGTTGAGGAAGAGCCTGGAATGCTCATACCGAGCGCTTCAACAGCTGCTGCCATCGTATTGGCAGTGTACATGCCGCCGCACGCACCGGCGCCTGGGCAGGCGTTACATTCGACGTTATGAAGCTCTTCGTCGTTAATTTCGCCCTGCTGGTGCTTACCGACAGCTTCAAAAGAAGAAACGATATCGATGTCTTTTCCGTTCAGCTTACCTGGCTTAATTGTTCCGCCATACACATAGACTGCCGGCAGGTTCATGCGCCCAATTGAGATCAGACAGCCTGGGGTCGTCTTGTCACAGCCGCCGATGGCAACGTAACCATCAAGGCGTTCACCGCCGGTTACAGCTTCGATGGAGTCAGCAATAATTTCACGGCTTGGCAGGGAGTAATGCATGCCTTCGTGCCCCATTGCGATCCCGTCAGCGACAGTAATTGTGTTGAAGATCATCGGCGCACCGCCGGCGTTTGCAGCACCTTTTTTCGCTTCTTTTGCGAGTACATCAATATGCATGTTACACGGGGTAACCTCTGTCCAAGTGCTTGCCACACCAATCATTGGTTTTTTGAAATCTTCATCGGTAAAGCCGGCACCGCGAAGCATCGAGCGGTTTGGCACCCGGTTGGCACCTTCGCTGATGACGTGGCTTTTAATCCGCAAGTCTTTCTTTTCTTCGCTCATCGTTATGTTCATCCTCTCTGCTTATGAAAAAATGGAGGCCGCTCGAGCAGCACTTAGATCGACAAAGGACGCAATCCTCTGACGATTCGCATCATTCTTGTAATCTTTAGTGTACAAAGTGTGAGGACAAATGTCCATATCAAAAAGCTGGCTGCGGTGGGTAGGGTGTGAGAATACTGTGATGTATAGGGTGAGGTGTTTGCTGATTGTCGTACCAGATTCAGAGATCCGCGTTCAAGTTAGGCAGGGAGCGCTCTATAGTGGTTAGAGTGCGCTCCACTTCGCTGGAATTCGCTCCATTTTTCCAAGGTCGCGCTCCAGTTTCGAGCAAGCGCGCTCCATATCGCTGGAATTCGCTCCACTGTTGGCAAAGCTCGATTCATATTTGGGATAGGGCGCTCCACTTCGCTAGGATTTGCTCCGCTTTCAATGAGCCGCCTACCAAAAAAAGCCGCGATGGCTTCCCACCGCGGTTCTTTTGTTATACAGGCTGTGTTGATAACATTTTTTCTAAATGTTTAGCTGTCGGCGTTAAATTTAAGAAGAAATAAGCTTCACGCAGCCGGCGTCCGTCGGCGCTTGTTTGTGAATACGCCGGACCGCCTACATGCATCATCGCCGCATTAACAGCGTCGAGCGTCAAATACACGGCTTGGCGCCGAACCTCTAAAATCCCTTCCCAGCTAACACCTGATGTCAGCTCCTCTTGAAATCTCGTACTCACGTCAGCGAGCCGGACTTCGAGGTGTTCGGGCTGTGTTGGCAGCAGTTGATTCGCCCCGTTCTGCCGCTCGCTGCACTTTTTCATTGAAGCTACCGCCGAGTTGGTTACACCAAGACCGAGCGGAACTTGATACGTCACAAAGTAGCTGCGAATGGAAGGGACGAAGCTGTCGGCGTCTTCAGCGAGTACTTCTTCATCCGGCACGAACACATCCTCAAAGCGGCAGGCATAAGTTGCGCTGCCATTTAACCCGAGATACGATACTTTCTCCTTCATCGTTAAGCCGGCAGCATCGCAGGAGACAAATACCATAACACGCTGGGATGCGCTCACCTCTGCAATAGCGCCAAACCAGTGACCGCTGCCGAGGTTGGATACCGCTGCAAGTGCGCCATTGATCCGGTAGCCGCCGGGCACTTTTTCTGCACGCAGATTCAGTTTTTCCAGCCCGGCGTAATATTTCATTGGATTTGAAAGGCCGGTAGCTCCGAGCAGACGCCCGTTTTCTAAATCTGCAAGAAAACGCTGCCGCAGTGCGTCATTGGAAGTGTGCCGGACGTAAGTGAGCGCGGCTAAATGACACCAAAGGTTAAATCCGGTCGTCATGCAGTAGCTGGACACTGCTTCAACAACTTCAGCCTCTGCTTCAGCTGCCTCCGCTCGTGAGCGCCCCTCAGATGAGAGCCAGCCCTGCCGGCCGAGTTCAAGCAGAAAGTCTTTAGGATAATACGCTTTTTCATCAACGGCACGAACGAGCGGCTTTAACGATTGTTGCAGCAGTTCTTGTAACGTCTGCACGGTAGCTCCTCCTTTCAAAAAAACCGGAAACTTTTATTCCTTATTGGATAACTGGGTTATACTATCAATCGGGGCTTTTACAGCTTCGCGGGCCCGTACGACCGCATCGTCATCTGGTGCATCATAAAAGCATAGGCACTTTGTCATATCTTCACATACATAAGTCCGGGAGAATTCGACTTCCGGAACTTCTGCATAATGTACAGAGTTTTTCTTTTTACGTTCTAAATAAGCGTCCATTGTTAAATCTTCCGGCAAGTTCCACTCGACGAGATAGTTGATCTTATCGGTCTGCTTTTTCGCTTCCTCGAGCTCCTGACCAACGAGGCGAACTTCTTTTTTCAAATCGACCGGCACATCTTGTTCGCTTAAACTTGATGCAAGGGTTGCTTCATCTTCCGTTTCAAAAATAAAGAATGCACGGTTGAAGTCAGCAGCTACTTGAACTTCAATCAGCTCCGCTGCAAGCTCGGACTGTAGTGTTTCAACTTTTTCCTCAAAAGCAGCTTTCGTTTGGATGTCGTTATTTAACGTTGATTCTACGAGGTAGAGTGCCATACATAAATCCTCCTTATGGATGTAATTCATATGAATTTAGTAAGAATTATAACGTGATGTTTCGGAAAATTCAACCTTTGAATTTATTTTATGCAGTTTTGCCATGTTGTGTACTAATTTTTAAGAGGAAGTGCCTGCGCCCCATTGTTTGCCGATCCACTTTTCAAGTAAGCCGAGTGACTTATCAAGCAGTAAACCGAGTAAACCAATAAAGAAAATGCCTGCAAGTACAAGGTCTAGATCCAAGGCGTTTCGTGCATCAACAATTAAGTAGCCGAGGCCGGACTGCGCGCCGATCATCTCTCCGGCAACGAGAAATATCCAAGCCGTACCGACAGCGATGTGCAATCCGCTTGCAATGTAAGGGAATGAGGCTGGAAAGATAATTTTCCATAGCAGCGATGTTTTGCTTAATTCTAAGTTTTGCGCCAGCTTTAAATACGTTGCGTCAATCTTATTGACCGCTGAAACGGTTGATAAAAGCACCGGAAAAAAGGCAGCGATAAAAATGACGACAATCGCTGGCATATTCCCGATACCGAACCAAAGCACGATAAATGGCGACCAGGCGACAGGGGCTACCGGGCGGAGTACCTGCACGATCGGGTCAACAATGCGCCAAATATGTTTCGTCTGCGATAGAAGCAGGCCGAGTACAACGGCTGCAAACACCGCACTTAAGTAGCCGGCAAAAAAGCGAAATAAACTAATTTGTACGTGCTCAGCAAGGGTTCCGTCCTGGATGATGGAAACGGCACCCCAGAAAACGGCAAGGGGTGAAGGAAGCAGTGCTTCAGGGTAATCGCCAAGCCAGATGACAACCTGCCAAGCGGTGATCACAATGACAAAAGCAATCGCAGCATAACCTAGTGATTTGAGTAAGTCCATTTAGTCATCACCGCCTTGAACATGTGTCCGGTTAACGAGTGCATCAAATGACGGCGGTCCGTCCACTAACTCCATTTCAACGAGCTTTTCCCTTAAATACGCGTATTCATCTTCGCGAATATCTAAATCGTCATAAGAAATCCAGTCGAGCGACAGTTCCAGCGCTCCTTCATCCACAGGGAGGTAATCGGCATGGACCTGCATAGATTCCTCGGAGCCGTCGCCGGCACGTTCACTTGCTTTTAAGTAGCCTTCCATCAATTCGTCAGTCGCTTCTGGAAAAGCTTCCATCGTATCTTCGCGGAGTACAAATGCACAGCAAAGGCAGTTATCCGGGCAGAATTCGCTGGATTGATGCATCACTTTGCCGATCTCATTTTCAACACCAAGCGCGCCAAACGGTTCGGCAACGACGTAGCTTGCTACCCGGCCTTCAGAAAGTGCTGCCGGCATTTCCGGCGGGGGCATTTCGGAAATCTCAACGTCTTCATAATCCAAGCCAGCCCCTGTGAGCATCTCTTCAAGCAGCAGGTTGTGTGCAGATAAGGTGTGCGGGATGGCAACAGTCTCCCCTTTTAAATCTTCGACACTGTCTACTTCCGGGTCAACGATAATCGGGTTGCCTTCCCGGTGGCCAAGTGCGGTTGTCTCGATCTCGATCCCTTGAGACCTAGCTTTCATAGCGAGTTCAAACAACACGGATGCACCATCGATCCGGCCGGTGTTTAAGGCATCCATCAACTCGATCCAGCTGTTGAATTGAATGAGTTCGAGTTCGACATCATCAAGCAGTTCGTCTTGATAATGATCGAGAAAATAGGCTGGAGCGGCGTGGGTGATCGGCAGGTGACCGATTTGGATAACCTGATCGCCGGATTCGGATTCACCACCGCCAGGTTCTGCGCATCCAGACAGCGCAAGCGAAGAAGCAAGCCCTGCGGTGAGGAGTGAAGAATATCGTTTTGTGCTCACTTACATCGCTCCTTTCGTTAAATGTTGTATTCGATGTCGTCGTTTTGACGGCTGAAGTTAAATTCGTCTAAGATCAGCTTCCGGTAATGTTGAAAGTTGCTGTGGCTCCGGTCTCGTGGTTTTGGGAGATTAATCGTAACTGTGCGGCGGATCCGACCTGGATTGGCATCCATCACGATAATCCGGTCGGCTAAGTACACTGCTTCATCAATGTCGTGGGTAACGAGTACAATGTTTGTCGATTCCTGCGCTTGGATTTTTAACAGCTCATCTTGCAGGTAATAGCGGGTGAACGTATCAAGGGCGGCAAACGGTTCATCCATCAATACCATTTCCGGCCTCGTTGCAAGTGCTCTGGCAATCGCAACGCGCTGCTGCATCCCTCCGGAAAGCTCAGAAGGAAACTGCTGAAGGTTGTTTGATAACCCAACGAGATGTAAGTAACGCTCGGCTCGCTCCCGACGCTTTTCAGCACTGATTTGTTCAGGCTCTAAAGCAAGTTCCACATTTGCAAGCACCGTTTTCCAAGGAAGCAGCGCGTAATGCTGAAACAACATAATCGCCCGGCGTGACGGTCCGGTTACTTTCTCGCCATCAAAGAGAACCTGCCCGTCTGAAGGGAGGTGGAAGCCTCCGATCAAGTTCAGCAGTGTGCTTTTGCCGCACCCGCTTTTTCCGAGGATGGCAATTGTTTCGCCATCTGCAATCGAAAGATTAATATCTTTTAAAACGTTGATGTTTTCATTGTTTTTATGAAAAGTTTTATGTACATGTTCTATTTGTACTAAAGGCTCTCCCAAATTGATCACACCTCCATTTTTTACAATGCATACCTGTTTAGTCTGCTTTAGGACATCGTAATACATGAAATGGGAAAAGGCAACCCGGATTTCCTGTGCGTTACGATAAAAACTAATGTTGAGTATATGCACTTAAACCTTGGTACGTGCCTGATGATAAATGGAAGTCGTATGAAAATTAGAGTAAAAAAAGGGCTGTTTCATAAGGTATAGTTGAAATGATAGATAGGGGCAAGCGTCCGCCGAAAAGTGACGTCAGCCTTTGTTTCATTTGATGGTCATGAATGGTAGAGATTCTTTTGGTCAAGCAGTATTTACATGAATCAATTTCATAACGACACTTTATGAACGGTGAAACAAACCATATCCATTGGAAATAAGGTATGACCCGTAAATTTTAAAGCGTTCGTCTTTCGTTTCGGTTACGTTTATGATTCGGCTTTTTTCCTCTTCGGCAGTCCACGGAGATTGAAGCAGTAAACTGTCCGTGAATGTTAGATTTTGCACGTTGTCGACAGTGAAAAGCCTGCGATGAACGGCATCGCAGGCTTCTCAAGGTTTTATTAACGGCACATTTGCGCCTTATTTACGCCGGCGGGCGGTCTGCTGGATAGGGTCCCACACACCGTTAAATGGCGGGGCATACGCTAAATCGAGGTCTTTTAAATCATCAATATCCATCCGGTGGAACAGGGCAGTCGCAAGTACATCAATACGTTTATCTGCGCCTTTTTCACCGATCACCTGTCCGCCGAGCAGCATCCCGTTTCCGCTGTGATATACAAGTTTCACGTGGAGTGGGTGGCTGTCTTCAAAATAACCCGCAATATCTGTGGATTTGTTCACTACCGTTTCAAACGGAAAATTAAGCTGCCTTGCTTCAGCTTCAGATAAACCGGTGCGGGCAAGGGTCAAATTGTGAAACCGTAAAATCGCCGTTCCGACAATGCCTTTAAATGTTGCAGGCGAACCGATCATATTTAAGCCGGCGATCCGGCCCTGCTTATTGGCGTGCGTGCCAAGCGGAATGTGATCGTCCTTTTCTTTAATGCGGTGATACTGCGTCGCACAGTCACCGGCCGCATAAATGCCATCAACATTCGTTTCCATATAAGCATTCACCCGAACGGCGCCCCGGTCTGTCATCGTCACGCCTGTTCCTTCAAGAAACTCGGTGTTCGGAACGGCTCCGGTCGCCACAATCACAAGCTGTGCCGGCACCTCACCTTGATTTGTCTGCACACTCTGTACCCGGCCGCTGCCGTCATCAGTAAGCGACTCCACTTGTTCATTCAGTCTAAGTCCGATCCCGTGCGCTTTTGCTTCTTCATGAATGTGAGCGGACATATCTTCATCAAACATTTTGGCAAGGCGGTTGTTGCGCTCAATCATATGCACGTTAACGCCGATCTCGCGCAGGTTCTCCGCCATCTCAAGTCCGACGTAACCGCCGCCGATCACTGCCGCGTCCGTCACGCCGCTTAAGTCATCAGTAATCTCGTGAATATCAGGGATGGTCTTCACTTTATGCACGCCGGTAAGTTCAGTTCCCGGCCAGTTTGGAATGCGCGGCCGTACCCCGCTTGCAATAAGGA
This sequence comes from Salsuginibacillus halophilus, assembly GCF_003014715.1. Taxonomy (GTDB): domain Bacteria; phylum Bacillota; class Bacilli; order Bacillales; family Marinococcaceae; genus Salsuginibacillus; species Salsuginibacillus halophilus. The sequence goes on along the minus strand of NZ_PYAV01000006.1, from coordinate 52,787 downwards.
GCCGGTCGTAGGAAACGGTAAACGGTGTTTGTTCATCTCCGCATGTGCCGTGAACTTCTTTCGCTTTGGCGTCAACGTTTGTCACGGTATGATACGTCCGCGCATCAATCCCGTAACGATCGCGAAACGTCTCCACATCCCGGGCGATGAGGTGGTCCGTCTTTTCCACCGCGCCGCCAATCACATACGGCAGACCGCACTGGGCGTAAGAGTAAATACCGCCCGCTTCAAGGGTGGTGATCTCTGCATCAGAATCGTTGCGTACAATTTGCATCGCCGCACTCATACCAGCAGCTTCCCCGCCAATAATCACATACTTTGTCATCATTTCAGCCTCCACTTAAGTAATAGATCCTCCACTTTCCGGCATACCCGAAATAAGCAGTTAATATGCCCCCGGAGGTTTATAGATTTTGCTGAACCTCAGTATGAACCTTGAGAAAACAGATCACAACATGCACGTTACACCACATCCAAGATGGTTCCTTCAAAAATGGTGAGCGTTTTGACGGCTTATGTCCCTTGTACTATAATTGTAATGTTATCCTGTACGTGAAAACTAAGCACGCATAAACGAGGTGAATGTATTGCTCGACCGATTGCAGTCTGTAGAAGACCGCTACCACGAATTGAATGAACTGTTGAGTGATCCGGAAGTTGTGAATGATACCAAGAAACTTCGCGATTACTCAAAAGAACAAGCGGATCTGGAAAAAACCGTAAAGGCCTACCAAGAATACAAAGATGTCGAAGAGCAGCTGGCCGATTCTAAAGAAATGTTAAAAGATAACCTTGATGAGGAAATGAACGAAATGGTGAAGTCGGAAATTGCAGAACTTGAACAGCGTAAAGAAGAGCTTGAAGAAGAGCTCCGCGTTCTGCTCATCCCGAAAGATCCAAACGACGATAAAAACGTAATTTTTGAAATTCGCGGTGCAGCCGGCGGTGACGAAGCGAACTTATTTGCCGGTGACTTGTATCGGATGTACTCCCGCTACGCAGAAAGCCGCGGTTGGAAAACCGAAGTGATTGAAGCAAGCCCGGCTGAACTCGGCGGCTTTAAAGAAATCATTTTTATGGTCAATGGCGAGGGTGCTTTCTCGCGCATGAAATATGAAAACGGCGCCCACCGCGTCCAGCGCGTGCCGGAAACTGAATCCGGCGGCCGGATCCACACTTCAACGGCAACTGTAGCTGTACTTCCAGAGGCTGAAGAAGTGGAAGTCGAAGTCAACGAAAAAGATATTCGTGTCGATACGTTTGCCGCAAGCGGACCGGGTGGACAGAGCGTAAACACGACCATGTCTGCCGTTCGTCTTACCCACGAGCCGACAGGGCTTGTCGTTTCCTGTCAGGATGAAAAATCACAAATTAAAAACAAAGATAAAGCGATGAAAGTGCTCCGGGCCCGTCTGTATGATATGTATCGGCAGGAAGCTGAAGACGAGTACGCCGAAAACCGTAAGCAGGCTGTCGGAAGCGGTGACCGTTCTGAGCGCATTCGCACGTATAATTATCCGCAGAGCCGCGTTACTGACCACCGGATCGGTCTCACTTTGCAGAAGCTCGACCAAATTATGCAAGGAGAGCTTGATCAAATCATTGAGCCGCTTGTCGTAGAAGAACAGGCGAAGCTGCTCGAAAAGGCGGAATAGCCCATGGAGCAGCCAACATTTGTGTACGAAGCCTTGCGACAGGCTTCGTCTTTTTTGCGGTCCTGCGGCCGGGAGGAACGAGCGGCGGAATGGCTGCTGCGGCATGAACTAAACGTTGATGGTGCAGAGTTTCATTTGGCGATGCGCGAAAAGATGAGCGCTGAGTCGTGGGAACGTTTCAAAGCGATGGTTGAACGACATGCAGAAGGCGAACCTGTGCAGCATATTACTGGCGTAGCTTCCTTTTACGGCCGCGACTTTCAAGTGAATGAGCACGTTTTAATCCCCCGTCCGGAAACGGAGGAGCTGGTTTTAAACGTACTTGACCGCCGTGTCCCAAAAGGAAAAGAAGGTGAACCACCGCTCATTGTCGATGTCGGGACGGGAAGCGGCATAATCGCCGTAACGCTTGCGCTTGAGTGGCCCGGCGCAAAGGTGACTGGGATCGACCTGCATGATGAAGCACTCGCAACTGCCCGCGAGAACGCCTCCCGCCATGGCGCACCGGCAGTGTTTGAAGCAGGAGACTTACTAACGACCTTGCGTGCAGACGGACGTAAAGCAGACATTATTATCTCCAACCCACCTTACATTCCGACAGAAGATTTAGCCGCCCTAGATGACACCGTGCGTGATCACGAACCGCACCTCGCCCTTGATGGTGGTGCGAGCGGACTGCTCATTTACGAAGAACTCGCCGCTCAGCTGCCAGACGTTCTGGCTCCAGACGGCCTTGCTGCGTTTGAAGTCGGTGCCGGGCAGAGTGATGATGTAGCCGGCCTGTTACAGCAGGCGCTACCAAACGCCCACGTTTCTGTACGCTACGACATCAACGGCAAAGATCGCATGGTATTTGCCGACCTGCGCTGAAAAATGACGAACGATTCAACGTTTAATTAAGCTTTTCCCCACCCACAATGTAACTGTGAAAGGTGGGGGAGCAATTGTTAAAATCATTGAGCTTTTATACGCTTTTATTTACATTGGTCGTTTTTATTTACGCTTGGGAGTACGATCTTCAATCCCAGGCTGTTGAACAAGAAGCGTCAGAAGAAGCGCTGCGCCTTCAGGTCGTCGCCCATAGCGACAGCCTGCTTCAGCAGCATACAAAAGGGGCGGTGCGTGACCGGGTAAATACCTACCTACGCGGCGAAATGGATGCAAGCAAACATCATACAGAAGCCCGGCACAATGTGGAGGATGAACTTGAGGCGATTGAGGAGCTCGTGCAGGAAGAGCTAGAAGCCCGCAGTCTTTCGCTCGATGTTGAAGCAGAAGTGAAAGACGAAGCTGAATTTCCAAACCGTCGTTACGGCTCAATCATGTATCCTGCTGGTTTATATGAAGCTTTAGTAATAACAATTGGGGATGGCGAAGGCGAGAACTGGTGGTGCGTGTTGTTTCCGCCACTTTGTTTTGCCGAGTTGAATGATAGTGAAACCGTTTCTGAAGAAAAAGGAGAACAAGAAGAAACGGAATATCGATTATGGATTGTGGATAAATTTCAGGAATGGTTTGCCGGAACAGCGGAAAATGAAGAAATATGACGTACACAAGGTTGTGCACAAGTTATCCACATATGTGGGTAACTTTTTCGCTTAGGTTTTAACCCCTGCCAAATCAAGGGGAACAGTTATCCACACGAAGAAAGAAGGGAACAAAATGGGGAACGTCAACACCCGCCTGTGGACAATTCATCAAACACTTCCAGCGGACTTGCGCAACCAGCGCATTCAGGAAGCGGCGAAAGCACTGCAGGATGGTAAAACGATCGCGTTTCCAACCGAGACGGTGTACGGCCTCGGCGGCAGTGCCTGGAAGCCAGATGCCATTGATCGGATTTTTTCTGCCAAAGGCCGGCCGAATGATAACCCGCTCATTTTGCATATCGGATCAAAAAATCAACTTGATGAGCTTGTGTTACAAGTGCCTAAACTTGCTGAAACTTTAATGGATGCATTTTGGCCGGGACCGCTCACACTCATTCTCCCAAAGCGCCCGGAAGTTCCTGAACGTGTGACCGGCGGCTTAAATACTGTCGCGGTGCGTCTGCCGGGGCACAAACTCGCTCGTGAGCTTCTGCAGGCATCAGGTGTCCCCGTGGCGGCACCAAGTGCGAACCGTTCCGGCCGCCCAAGCCCGACGACTGCTGCGCACGTTGAAAAAGACTTGTCCGGCCGTGTTGACGGGATTGTCGATGGCGGAGCGACCGGTTTCGGCCTGGAATCGACTGTCGTTGATGCCACAGGAACAACGCCTGTCATCCTTCGTCCCGGCGGAATTACTTCTGAAGCGATCCAAAAGGTTTGCGGCTCAGTGGAGGTTGCTGAAAAAGAAGACAACGAAGCTCATCCACAGTCACCCGGGATGAAATATACCCACTATGCGCCGGACGGAGACCTTTATATTATTGAAGGCTCAACAGCATTTTTCCAGAAAAACATCACCTCTGCTCAGAAAGCAGGGCGGCAGGTGGCAGCGCTTGCGGATGATAAAGAGCTTTCTGAACTGAAACCGGATACTGCTGTTTCACTTGGTGCTGCTGCCGATACAAACGAGGCCGCCCGGCGGTTGTATGCCGCTTTGCGCGAAGCTGATGAAGCAGAGGCAGAAATTATTTTTGCCCGCTCGTACGCTTCAGATGGGATCGGCGGTGCTTTAATGAACCGGCTCGAAAAAGCAGCCGGAGGTAAATATTTACGGGAAGGTTGAGCAGCTAAGATGACACGGTTCTGGTTTTTACCAATATTGCTTGTATGTTTACTTTTTCTCCTCGGTGTTGATCGCATAACACCTAAAGTTACAGAGAGTGCATTTACTTCAGATTATAATGTAGACGTGATCGATGAGGTGAAAGTGCCGGCATGCGACGGGGTCAAGCTCGATGCCCGGTTGTTGAAGCCGGAAGCTGAAGGAGAGCGCCCTACCGTGATTCTGTTGAATGGTTATGGTATTGATGGCAGTGCCGCTGAAAGTTATGAAGAAGACTTAAAGCGTTATGCTGAAAGTGGTTATGCGGTACTGCATATCAGCGCCCGCGGCCTTGGTGATTCAGAAGGTGAAGGCGGGCTGTACAAAGGCTTTGGTACAGACGGTCATGACGCGGTGGAGTGGGCAGCTTCCCAGTCATGGAGTACTGGAGACGTCGGTATGCTCGGCCGCTCCTTACAAGGAACGGCGCAGTGGCTGACAGCAGCAGAGGCGCCGCCGGCGCTGAAAGCGATCAGCCCGGAAGTTTCATGTGCCGATTGTTACGAGCACCTCTGGTATCCCGGCGGTATGGAGATGGGGCCGGGCCGTTCTCTGTTTGGGGGTTACGGTTTTCAAGGTGCCTCCAAGCATCGAACATACGATGACTGGTGGGAGAATCGGACGGTAACCGCGGAAGACTTTCAAGCTATGTCCGATGCCGGGATTGCTGTGCTTGCTTCCGGCGGCTGGCAGGATTACTTAACAGATGGTACTGTCGATGCGTATACACAGTTTCATAACGCCGGCGGCAAAGGCCTGCTCGTTGTAGGCCCGGAGGCACATGGAGGCTTTGAGGATGTAGCACCTTATCCGTTTGATGAGCTTGAGAAGCGTTTTATGGACGCTTACGTTAAGCAGTCACGTGATGAACCGCCTTTAGGAGAAGCTGCAGCCTTACTCTATCAGTACGAAACAGAAGCGTGGTTCGCCTACGAAAACTGGCCGGCAGTTCCGAAAAAACCTTTCTACTTACGAGCGCAGTCAAGCGAAAGTTTAGAGAGCGATGGAGATTATTCGCTGCGTCCGAAGCCACCGACTGAAGCCAAGGAGCCAGCTTTATATGAATTCACAAAAGCACACGGTCCTTATTTGAACACGTTTTTCGAACAGTTCGTCGGACGGACGACAGAAGATCAAACGCCTGTAGAAGAACGTGTCGCTACCTGGACGACGCCGCCGCTTAAAGAAACTGCAGCTCTTATCGGAACGCCGGTACTTAACGTATACGCCGCCTTTTCCAAAGCGGACGCTGACATCGCCGTTCAGCTTTCAGTCGTTGCCGAAGACGGCACATCGACACTTTTAACATCGGGCTATCAACATGCCCCTGCGGCCGAGGCACCTTATGATACTTTAGCAGACCCGCATCAACCGAGAGAATATACAGTTGATTTTGCGCCAATGTCCGTAGAGCTTTCTGCCGGCAGTCGTCTTCGTCTCAGCATCGCCGGCGGCACCGTCCCTGAAACCGGCATGTATATTGCAGAAGGTCCGGGATTAAACGACACGTCGGTCACAACGGCTGTGCATCATGATGCGCTTCACCCTTCGAAAATACAGCTTCCACTTATGCGTGGAGAGGTTGCTGCGTTTCAGTCCTCTGAAGAGGCAGATGATGAGCATGCAGATGGTGCAGCCAAGTCCGGATTTTTACCGGAACGTCAGGGCCTTCCATCATTTGAGGAGGCTATGAGGCTGAAGCATTAAAGATCGGTTGTCCTACACTTCTGTTTTTCTGCATACATGTAAGGCAGAAGGAGGGGACGGTCATGGATTCATGGTTTAGTTTATTCATGCTCGCTTCGGCACTCGGGATGGATGCGTTTTCGATGGCGCTCGCTTTCGGTGCGAGCTTGACGATGTGGTCCGCCCGCCTGCGCGCCTCACTACTTGTAGGCAGCTTTCATATGGCGATGCCGCTTTTGGGCATGGCTGGCGGCAGCTGGATGGCTGCCGCCTTCAGTGATGCAGCCGGCTGGATCGGAGCGCTGCTTTTATTTGTGCTCGGTGTAATGATGATTAAAAATGCTGGTGAATCGGACGAGCCGGTACGTCCTTTAGCAGGGGCGGCGGTCTTCATGTTTGCATTTATCGTAAGCTTAGACAGCTTCTCCATCGGTATTAGCTTAGGTGCGGTGGATACTCCGCTTTTACCTGTGCTCATTAGTTTCGGCTTAGCAAGTGGTTGTTTAACAGCAGTCGGCTTCGGGTTTGCGCATTTGGCTAAGCACCGTCTCGGCGTCTGGAGCGAGCGGGTTGGCGGCGCTGTGCTCATCTTTTTTGCCCTGCATATGACCGGGCAATTTTGGTAGAATGAACAATCATTTGACCTTGATGTTCATAAAAAAATTCTAGGAAAAAACTCCTGTTCACCTACTCATCTGCTGCATTTTCTTTTACAATAGAAGTGCAGTATTTTTTATATATTGATTTAAGAGAGGGGCGGCATTAGGATTTCAGCCGCCGATGAAAACTCAAGATGCTATGGTATGAACGAAAAACGGACAAGCAGAAAGGTGTGATGGGGATGGAGCGGGTTTTAATGATTTGCACAGGTAATACGTGCCGGAGTCCAATGGCAGCCGCCTTATTAAAGGAGAAAATGCCGGAGCTTGAAGTGCGCTCCGCCGGGATCGGTGCAGCAGCAGGGATGCCGCCGGCAGCGGAAGCTGTTGATGTGTTACAAGAGCATGGCATTCATTTGTCCGGGGCTTCTGTTCCGGTGGACGAAACGGTTGTTGCCTGGGCGGACTTAATTTTAACCATGACTGCAAGCCATCAAACTCTGCTTGCGACCCGTTACCCGGCAGCTGCAGACAAAGCCTATACATTGGCGGAGTTTGCCGGTGCTGAAGGTGATGTAGCGGATCCGATCGGCGGCACAAAAGAAGATTACCGCCGAACTGCACAAATGCTTGAGGAACGACTTGCACGTGCAGCAGAACGAATTGGAAAGGAAATGTAAATGTAAAGGGTGAAACAAATGACAGGGAAAGAATCGTACCAATTCAGCTTGCGTAAAAAGTTGGTGCTTGGGATCTGCGTTGTGTCCGGGATTACATACGCAACGAGCGCTTTCTTCATTTTTGTACTAGCAGACATGATTCCTGCAGGCTGGGCGATTAGTGAAGACGCCTTCATCATTATTACGCTCATTCTCGGTTTCGGCTGGAGTGGATTTCTAGCCTTTCTTGCCGCACCGCTTATCACAAAGCCAATTGCCAACGTTGAACAGGCCGCCCGCCGCGCTGCTGCCGGCGACTTGCGTGAAGAAATCGAAGTGTCGAAATCAGATGATGAGCTGCGCGCGCTCGGTCTGGCATTCAACAACATGTCCAACAACTTGCGCGGTATGGTTGAAGATGTTGAAACTAACTTCGAGCAGACGAACAAGCGGGTAGATGAAATCACAAGCGACGCTGAAACGGCCACCGAGCAGGCAGAAAACATATCTGCCACTGTAACTGAAATCTCACAAGGTGCAGAAAGTTCAGCAACTTCCATTCAAAAAACGGCTGAATCCATGGAAGAAGTTACCCAGCTTGCCAGCGAAGTACAACACCGGGCTCATGCCTCCCAGGACTCTTCCAAAGAAATGGTAGAAACGTTAAACGAAAGCCGAAATGTCGTTTATTCGTTAGTGGAAGGTATTCAATTCATTGAAGGCGAAAATAAAGAATCCCGACAGGCTGTTGAAGCCTTAGACGCTGAAGCCAAAAAAGTTGAGGAAATCATCTCGATGGTTGGAGATATTGCCGAACAGACGAACTTGCTTGCTTTAAATGCATCAATTGAAGCGGCGCGCGCTGGAGAGCAGGGGAAAGGATTCGCTGTTGTTGCTGAAGAAGTGCGCAAACTCGCTGATGAAAGCCAAAGTGCTGTCCAAAACGTCTCCAGCGTCATTCAAAACATTCAGCGTGAAGTGAAAAATGTCGTCAGCCGCATCGAAGCCCAAGTGAGTGCAGCAAGTCGCGAAGCGCAAAAAGGCTCAGAAACAAATGAAGCCATTTCGGAAATGGAAACCTCCATTCATAATGTGGATGAGGCAGTTAAGCAGATTGCTTCCTTAACGGAACAACAGCTTGCCGCAATTGAACGCACCTCACGCGAATCGCAGGAAGTTGCCGCCATTGCTGAAGAAACTTCAGCCGGTGCTGAAGAAGTGACAGCAGCTACAGATGATCAGACCGCCTTTATCCGTGATACGGAACGTAAAGCACGTGAATTGTCTCAAGAAGCGAACCGTTTAAAAGAAACGATTGAAACTTTCCGGACAGCGTAAGCAAAGGTATTTGTATGATAAAATAAACCAACGTTTTCAAACTTATAAAAAGGAGTATGCCGCATGAAAGTATTAATCGGATCGGACCACGCAGGTTATGCGTTAAAAAAAGAAATTACTGCGATGATGGATGAGGCCGGCATTGCTTATGAAGATGTAGGAACAGATGGCGAGAGTTCGGTAGATTATCCAGACTTTGCCCAGCCGGTTGCGGAAAAAGTTGCTGCTGGTGAAGTGGATCGAGGCATCTTAGTTTGTGGCACAGGCATCGGCATGTCGATCAGCGCGAATAAAGTTTCCGGCATCCGCTGTGCGCTTGTGCACGACATCTTCAGCGCAAAAGCCACACGTGAGCACAATGATTCCAATATTCTTGCCATGGGTGAGCGTATTGTCGGACCGGGTCTTGCCCGTGAAATCGCCTCCGTCTGGCTGCAGACGGACTACGAAGGCGGCCGCCACGCACGCCGCGTGGAAAAAATGATGAACCTTGAACAATAATCTTCTTTGTTTCCGGCGTTGACAGAAACGGTTCATAAAGGAACGGCGTTAAGACAGCGGCTATCTCTGCGCGAGGGATGGCCGCTTTTTTACCACGATAAGGAGGGGTTAACGATGGATGTGGCTGTATTAAAAACGCACCTGAAAGAAAACCTCGATACCTTGCAGGAACAAGCTGGTCTCACAAGCGGTGATCTGCTCGTGATCGGGACGAGCACAAGTGAAGTGGCCGGCCGCCATATCGGCTCTGCCGGCTCGGATGAGGTAGCCGCGGCTTTGTTTGAGGTATTTACAACATTCAGCGCGCAAACCGGAGCCGCTTTAGCTTTTCAAGGCTGTGAGCACATTAACCGGGCGCTTGTGCTTGATAAGCAGACAGCCGTTGCCCGTGGTTATGAACCTGTCACGGTCGTTCCGCAAGGAAAAGCAGGTGGCGCCATGAGCACGTATGCTTACAAGCATATGGCGGCACCGGTCGTCGTCGAGCACATCCAGGCTGAAGCCGGGATTGATATTGGTGACACGCTCATCGGTATGCATATAAAGCCTGTCGCCGTACCAGTCCGCGGCCCGCACACCAACATTGGCGATGCTCACGTGACGATGGCGCGCACCCGGCCAAAGCTGATCGGCGGCGCCCGCGCTATTTATGAATAGAGATTCTGGCCGCTGCCACTGAGCGCAGCGGCTTTTTATAGGCGAAGGCCCAATCGGAGGAGGCGAACGCCCAATCGCGAGCTGACCCTCCCTTATGGCAGCCTCAATCCAACTTGTTCGCTTATTGTCAGAAAACAAGTCCACACGCTGAAAAAACCATGTTACAATGAAACAGGAATTTTAAAGACCGGTGCTTCAGCCCTTTGCAACCGTAAGTGCCGGTGCGAAAAGAAAGGGGATTGCCGAGAATGGAAACGATTAAACAGCAGGATCCGAAAGTACATGCGGCGATGAAAGACGAAGTCGCCCGCCAGCGCGATAAAATTGAACTGATTGCTTCAGAAAACTTTGTGAGCCGTGCAGTTATGGAAGCACAAGGATCTGTACTCACAAATAAATACGCCGAAGGCTACCCAGGCCGCCGCTATTACGGCGGTTGTGAACACGTCGATGTTGTTGAAGACATCGCTCGTGACCGTTTAAAAGAATTGTTCGGCGCAGAATACGTAAACGTCCAGCCGCACTCCGGTGCACAAGCTAATATGGCTGTCTACTACACTGTGCTTGAACATGGTGATACGGTCCTCGGCATGAATTTGTCCCACGGCGGCCACTTAACCCACGGCAGCCCGGTTAACTTCAGCGGTGTGCAGTACAATTTTGTTGAATACGGTGTGACTGAAAACGATGAGCGCCTCGATTACGAAGCCGTGCGCGCACAGGCGCAGGCGCATCAGCCGAAAATGATTGTAGCCGGCGCAAGTGCGTATCCACGCGACATCGATTTCGCGAAATTCCGTGAAATCGCTGATGAAGTTGGTGCGTACTTGATGGTCGATATGGCCCACATTGCCGGTCTTGTCGCGGCAGGCGAGCACACGGACCCGGTGCCGCACGCACATTTTGTCACATCAACAACGCACAAAACACTCCGTGGTCCACGCGGCGGTTTGATTTTGTGTGATGAATCCTTCGGCAAAAAGATCGATAAGGCAGTCTTCCCAGGATTGCAGGGCGGTCCGCTCATGCACGTTATCGCTGCGAAAGCTATAGCTTTTGGTGAAGCGCTTGAAGATGAATTTAAGACATATGCGAAAAATATTGTAGCAAACGCTAAGCGCCTCGGCGAATCCCTACAGGCAAACGGTATCGATCTCGTTTCCGGCGGGACGGATAACCACCTGCTGCTGTTGAACTTAACGAAGCTCGGCATCACCGGTAAAGTAGCGGAAAAAGCTCTCGATGAAGTCGGTTTGACGACGAACAAAAACGGCATTCCATTCGATCAAGAAGGGCCGTTTGTTACGAGCGGAATCCGTATCGGCACTGCAGCGGTAACGTCCCGCGGCTTTGGTGCAGATGAAATGGATGAAATCGCAGCTGTAATGGCAATGACGATTAAAAATCCAGAAGATGAAGCGGTATTAAACGAAGCCCGCGAACGCGTCGCAGCCTTGACCGCACAGTTCCCGATGTACACCGAACTCGGCTAAATGCTTAGTTAAAGCCGGCTCCCGCAGCGGGGCCGGCTTTTTTTGCAAGTGTATGCTGCAATCGGCAGCCCGCGTTTGAAGCGGCGAGGCACGTTCTCGGGAGGGCGAGGCACGTTCTCGGGAGGGCGAGGCACGTTCTCGGGAGGGCGAGGCACGTTCTCGGGAGGGCGAGGCACGTTCTCGGGAGGGCGAAGCACGTTCTCGGGAGGGTGAAGCACGTTCTCGGGTTAGCGAAGCACGTTTCGCTGTACGAAAACCCGATATTGAAGATGTCAGAATCGTGCTGTTTTTTATTAAGGCTTGAATGCGGGCGCAGTTTTTTGTAGAATCTTGAAAGAATGAGACACATGCTCGTGATCATCAAATCTTTTGGCAAAGAGCCAACATAAAGGAGCGCGCTTACTGTTATGGGAAAAGTACATGTATTTGACCATCCGTTGATTCAACACAAACTTACGTTCATCCGGGACACTGAAACCGGAACGAAGGAATTCCGCGAATTAGTGGATGAAGTTGCGGCGCTCATGGCGTTTGAAATCACCCGCGACCTGACGCTGCAGGACGTGACCATTAATACACCTGTAGGCGAGTCCACTTCAAAAGCGATCGCAGGTAAAAAACTCGGCCTTGTGCCGATTCTACGTGCCGGCCTTGGCATGGTTGACGGCATTTTGCAGCTCATGCCGGCTGCAAAAGTTGGTCACGTCGGCTTGTACCGTGACCCAGCAACGCTTGAGCCGGTAGAATATTACGTGAAGCTCCCAAGCGATGTGCAGGATCGTGAATTTATCGTGATTGATCCGATGCTTGCGACCGGTGGTTCGGCAGCGGAAGCGATCACTTCCATCAAAAAGCGCGGCGCAAACAACATTAAGCTCATGTGCTTAATCGGTGCTCCGGAAGGCGTTGAAGTTGTGCAGGAAGCGCACCCTGACGTTGACATCTATCTTGCTTCCCTTGATGAAAAACTAGACGAAAAAGGCTACATTGTACCGGGTCTCGGCGACGCGGGCGACCGTCTTTTCGGCACAAAATAACGCACTGCACCCCTGCCTGAAACTTGCTCAGACAGGGGCTTTGTGTATCTGTCGTGCTGTAGGGCTCTCACAGCAGACACAGCTCAACTGATATTCAACAACGCTAGCAGGATATGGTATCATGACAGCTAAGTGAATTTACAGGAAACGAGGGAGTATGATGGCGAAAACGAAGGTACTGACGGTGTTTGGCACGCGGCCGGAAGCGATTAAGATGGCGCCGCTCTGCCTTGAGCTTGAAAAGTATTCAGAAACAATCGAACCGGTTGTTGCTGTGACAGGTCAGCACCGGGAAATGCTCGATCAAGTGCTTGATATGTTTGGTGTAACACCGGATTTTGACTTAAATATTATGAAGGAAAAGCAGACGCTCGCCACGATCACAACCCGGGCACTTGAAGGGCTCGATGAGGTAATGAAAGAAACTGCTCCGGACATCGTACTCGTGCACGGCGATACGACGACGAGCTTTGTCGCCGGGCTTGCCGCTTATTACAATCAAGTCGCCGTCGGTCACGTGGAAGCGGGACTTCGTACATACAACAAGTATTCTCCGTTTCCTGAAGAGCTCAACCGCCAGCTTACCGGTGTGATCGCAGACTTGCACTTCACACCGACGGAAGCTTCTGAACAAAACTTGCTGCAGGAGGCTAAATCCGGGGAGCACGTTTACGTGACGGGCAACACCGCCATCGATGCGCTCAAGACGACGGTACGTGATGACTATACCCATGAGGTGCTCGCAAAAACCGCCGGCAAGCGGCTGATTGTTGTAACTGCTCACCGCCGGGAAAACTTAGGCGATCCGATGGAAAACATTTTCCGCGCGATCCGAAGGCTGGCTGATGAACACCCGGATGCTGCTGTTGTTTATCCTGTGCATTTAAATCCGAAAGTACAGGAAGCGGCCCACCGCATTCTTGGCGGACATGAACGGATTTATCTTGTTGATCCGCTCGGTGCAAAAGACTTCCACAACTTTGCCGCGCACGCTGAGCTGATCTTAACAGATTCCGGCGGTATTCAAGAAGAAGCGCCGTCGCTCGGTACGCCGGTGCTCGTCCTACGCGATACGACGGAGCGCCCGGAAGGCATTGAAGCCGGCACATTAAAGCTTGCCGGCACGAATGAGGCGGATGTTTACAACCAAGCGCATAAGCTCCTTACTGACGCAGCAGCTTATGAAGCAATGGCGCAGGCATCCAATCCATATGGCGATGGTGAAGCCTCCCGCCGCATCGTTGAGGCGATCGAGCACTTCTTCGGCCAGCGCAGCAATAAGCCCGACGTCTTCCGCCCGCTTAGTACAACATAAATTGCCGTAAAAACCAGCCTGAGCTGCTAGTTTCAGCGTGTAGACAAACTTTTTAGATTAACGAAGGCTGACGTCGCTTTTCGGCGGACGTTTGCACCCGGAGGGCACAAGTGCGACATCGGTTTGATCTACGCTGTCGCTTGATCTCACCGTGTCTTCTTAGCCCCCGTCACCGACTCAACTTTCTCGGCAGAAGGTCGCTGCCTGCGGGATTTTCGCTCGCGCTGTTACTGGTGGCGTCGCCGCCGGTGCTCGTCAGCCTTGTGTAGTTTTAAAGGTCATCAAATGTAAAGATCCTTTTGATCAAGCAATATCTACATGAGCCAATTTCATAATGACGCTTTACGAACGATAAAACGAACCATTTACATTGGAAAGTGACCGAAACGAAAGACGGCGACTCCCAGAGGTTCAAGCGCAGGCTGAAGATCCACTTGTTCGAATGGTTTTGATTCGAACAAGTTAGCTGAAGCCAAGCCCTCGGGAAAGCGTTCGTCTGAAGTGAAGGTTACGTTCATTGTTCCGTCATTGTTCCGTCATTGTTCCGTTTTTAACTTCTTAATACGGGAGTCTGCGGAGTTCGGAGCAGTAATCTGTACGTAAATGTTATGTTTTCTACTTTGTTGACAGTGTGACCAGCCCGAGCGGCTGGTTTTTTATGTTTCGCTCCGCTGCGTGTGTTAGCAAAATGCGTATATTCTATCGCACCGTGTGCACCCTACGAGCAAAAGGAGTTGTTCGTATGGTTCGGTTGCTTTTGCATCTCTTTCATAAAGGGCATACCCCGCGCCGGCCGGGGCGTTTGCGCGTTGCCTTCTTAATGCTTACGCTCGCCCTCGGCCAAACCGGTGCGTCGTCGATGCCTTCAGATGCAGCAGATGTGACGATGATTGCTGAACTTGCTGAAGGCACAAGTTCAGCGGTCTTTGCAGAAGAGCTTTCCCAAGCTGTGCCTCAAGCTTCTGTTGAAACGGTGTATGAGCATGCGTTTAACGGCGCTGCTGTGCAGATTTCTGCTTCAAAAGCTTCAGAGCTAGAAGCCTTAGCGTCTGTAACAAGGGTGAGCGAAGACCGGCCGTACGAACATGAGCTCAAAGACAGTGTGCCGTTTATCGGGGCAGAAGATGTACGCAGTATTTTAGATGAAAATGGGATCGGCTTAACCGGGGAAGGCATTAAAGTCGGTATTATTGATACAGGTATTGATTACAATCATCCGGATTTGATGAAAAATTATAAAGGCGGCGCTGATCTTGTCGATGGTGATGATGACCCGATGGAGACAAAAGGGAAAAAAGGTGCGGAGACATTCCACGGCACGCACGTTGCCGGCATCATTGCCGCTAATGGCACCGTCCGCGGTGTAGCGCCGGATGCAGACCTTTACATGTACCGCGCCCTCGGTCCAGGCGGTCAAGGATCAACAGAAACGATTCTCGCAGCCATTGAGCAAGCCGTGGAAGATGAGGTGGACGTGTTAAACCTTTCGCTCGGGAGCCCTGTGAATGGCCCGGACTGGCCAACGAGCCGGGCGCTTGATCAAGCTGCTGAAAACGGTGTAATCACCGTCACTTCAAGTGGCAACAGCGGTCCGGACATGTGGAGTGTCGGCTCACCGGGAACATCAGAAAAAACCATATCTGTTGGTGCTTCCGTCCCTCCGCTCAAACAGCCGGAGCTCAAGCTGCCAAAACGTGAGGAAACCATTGAAATTCAGCCGGTACAAGGTGCGATGCCTTGGCGGTTCCAGCGTCCGCTTGAACTTGTAGACGGCGCCCTCGGCCTTCCCGGGGATATGGACGGGGTGCGTGGCAAAGCGGTGCTGATCGAACGGGGCGGGGTTGCGCTTAAAGATAAGGTGCAGGCAGCGCGCGAGGCAGGGGCGGCTGCGGTGGTGCTCGCCAATAATATGCCGGGAGAGTTTGCAGCGGCTGTAGAACCGGCGGAGGCGCTGCCGGTTGTTACAATTACGAAAGAAGATGGGGCGGAATTGACTGAAGCACTTGCAGAAGCAGGGGCGGCAGGTGAGCGTTTCATTCTTGATACGTCATATGTGGAAGCGACCGATCATATGGCCGGGTTTTCATCCCGCGGCCCGGTCGCGCAGTCTTTTGAAATTAAGCCGGATGTGGTGGCGCCAGGCGTAGATATTGACAGTACCGTACCGGACGGTTATCTCGCATTAAACGGTACAAGTATGGCGGCTCCGCATGTAGCAGGTGCCGCGGCACTCTTGAAACAGGCCCGCCCGGACTGGACGCCCGATCAAGTGAAAGCAGCACTTATGAACACAGCTGAACCACTTTCTGAAGAGGAAAGCCATTATCCAAACTTCGTACAAGGTGCCGGCCGGGTTGACATTGCAAAAGCCGTTGAAGCCACCACCTTGATTTATCCCGGAAGTTTATCCTTCGGCGTTTTTAACGAACGTGCAGGCGCCAAAAAGCTTTCTGAAACGGTGACGATTGAAAACCACGACACCGTCAAACGAACTTATGCATTTGAGCCGCCGTCATTACCCGGTACCGGCTTAACATGGCACGTCCCGCCGCCGCAGGTGCTTGCTCCAGGTGAGACAAAAGAAGTCGATATCGCCGTTGATATTCAACCACATATTATTGACGTTGAACACTTGGATGGCACATTAACAGTCACAGGGGGCCGGGAGCGCGTGGAGATTCCCTTCCTGCTGTTTGGTGGAGAGCCGGACTATCCGCGGCTGACCATGTTTCACGTGGAACAGTTAAAGACGTCACCTGATTACGGATTCGAGCTGTATGTGCCCGGTGGTGCTGAAGAGGTGGAAATTTCGATTTATGAACCGGATACGTATACGCCAGTTGGTGAAACGTTTCAATTAAAAGATGCTGAAGAAGGGTTAAATGAAGGTATAATACCCCGCGGCGCACTGCCGGAAGCGCCCGGCGTATACAAAGCCCTGGCTAAAGCTGCTTACAAAGACCGAGAAGACACGATCGAAACGTACATTGTGATTGAATAAGAAATAGTGAAATGATATCTTGTCGATAAAGTAAAAACTTAAATTCACACACAGTTTACTGATCGCAGCTCCGGGGCAGTCTCATAAGGTACACTTTAAGTGATAGGCATCGGAAATATACTCACTTTTACCAATGGCACGAGTGCGGCATCGACTTAACCTGCGCTTACGCTTGATTTCGTCGTGTCTGCTTTGCCGCCGGGCAATGATCCAGCTTGCGCGTGAAAAAACCGCTCATTACGGAATCTTCAGCTGCCTGATTTCCTGCAGGAGTCTCATATATTTCTTGTGTTTTTTCTTAAATCGTATGTTTATAACCTTTTGAGACAGCTCCAAATAATACAATACATTGGATATGATTCTGATCCGTAAATGTAAAAGTGAACGAAACGAAAGACGGCGACTCCCGGAGGGTCAAGCGCAGGCTGAAGATTCACATGTTCGAATGGTTTTCGTTCGAACAAGTTAGCTGAAGCCAAGCCCTCGGGAAAGCGCCCGTCTGAAGTAAAGGTTACGTTCATTGTTCAATTTTCTCCTCTTATGACGAATGATGAAAGTCATTCGTGTAAAATGTAATGACCCAACTCCATCTCTAATTACACTCGAACAAACCTTCCCAAAATGAGCATCTCAAAAATTGTCACGTAATTGACACATTGCATCATCCGTGCAGAAGCCTTGACACAGCAGGATTTTCTACTTATGAAACCGTTGACAGTGTTCACATTTAGTAGTACGATTGCAAAGGATATAATCATTCTCTACATAAATATCCGTCAGCTCCAAAAGTTAGGAGCTGATCCCTTCTTGTCGGAAGATGTTTTACAGTGTTGTCCGGCGAAGGGAAAGGGGGCGCGCATGGGTAAAGGCGGTCGACAAAATTCCCACCTTTTCCAGCGGATGGCGTTGACATCCCTTGTATTGTCTTATCTCGTTGGGCCACTTTTAGTCGGAATTTTCGGTGGACGCTGGCTGGACGAGGTGACAGGGTTGTCGCCGCTTTTTCTGCTCATCGGCGTTGTCGGCGGTGTTGCTGCTGGCGTGTTCGGTTTGTTTCAAGTGCTGTCCCATTACTTAGGAGACGATGAAGATCGATGACAGACTACGGAGTGGAAATTCGGCGCATCGCGCAGTGGACGATGTATGCGATGGCACTGTACGCGCTCGGCTGGGGGTTTACCCCGTATACGCCGGTATTCGCCGGGCTGCTTCTCGGCGGTGCTTTCAGTTTGTACAACGTCTGGAGTATGTACCAAAAGATTCGCAAACTTGGTGAAGCAGCTGCCAGCGGAGGCCGGTTTATGACGCTTGGAACACTGTCACGGCTTGCCGTCGGTGCGCTAGCAGCGGTTGTGATCATCCAGTTTCCGGACGAGTTTCACCCGGCCGGTGTGGTCGGCGGGTTAATGACCCCGTATGTACTCATTTTCTTTCGGTCGCTTCTTGAAGTGCGCCGTTTGTAGCAAGAATGCCGGTTACATTTTAAAAAGCGAGGTGAGATGCAGTGGACCACGGAGATCCGATATACTATGAATTGTTCGGGATTTCATGGCTTCATGTGAACTTGTCGAACATTATGATGCTCACAATTTCAGCTGTGATTGTCTTTTCATTGTGCTATTTCAGCGCAAGAAAAATTTCGATGAAGCCGACCGGGATGCAGAACGTCTTCGAATGGCTTGTTGATTTTATTAAAGGAATTATCAACAGCACGATGGACTGGAAAACCGGTGAGCGCTTTTTCGGCCTCGGGATAACGATTTTCTTATTTATCCTTGTGGCAAACTTAATTGGTATTCCGTTTATGATCGTGTCTGAGCCGGCACATGATGTGTGGTGGAAATCACCAACAGCTGACCCGATCATTACGATGACATTTGCTGTAATGGTTATTGTACTTACACACTACTACGGCATGACAATGAAAGGTCCGAAAGAATACGGAAAAGGTTTTCTACGTCCGAAGGCGTTCCTTCTGCCGCTCAACATTATTGAGGAATTTGCAAACACGTTGACGCTCGGCATGCGTTTGTTCGGTAACCTTTACGCCAAGGAGATTTTGCTCGCGCTTCTAGCGGGTGCCGGAGGTGCCTGGGGGCTTTCTACATTGTTTGCAACCGCGCCGATGGTTGCCTGGCAGGCATTTAGTATTTTCCTTGCCACCATTCAGGCCTTCATTTTCTTAATGTTGACGATGGTTTATATGGCCCACAAAGTGTCGGACGACCATTAAACTATGAATTTTTGTGAAGTCGATCTTATCTTTGGATAAGACTTCAATATAAGCACCATCATTAATACATCTTTACTATTTAAAGGGAGGATTTTCACTATGGAACTCGGAGCTTTAGCTGCAGCTATTGCAGTAGGTCTTGCTGCACTTGGTGCAGGTATTGGTAACGCAATCATTGTTAAGAGCACAATCGAAGGTATCGCACGTCAGCCGGAGCTGCGCAGCAGCCTTCAAACTGTTATGTTTATCGGTGTTGCCCTTGTTGAGGCGATCCCAATCATCGCCGTTGTTATTGCATTCTTGTCCATATTCTAAAGCAAACCCAACCCTACAATGGCGGAGTCCGCTTTCATTTGCAGCTTCGCCATTCCTTTTGTATGACCTGTGAAAGGAGTGAGTTCTGTGCCTGAAGTAATTACGTGGGGCGATACAATATTTGCGATATTAACGTTTGCCATCCTGCTCGCGCTCCTGCGCAAGTATGCGTGGGGACCGGTCTTCAACATGATGAAAGAACGTGAAGAACATATTGCAAACGAAATCGAAACCGCTGAAAAGAACCGTCAAGAAGCTGAAACGTACCTGGAGCAGCAGCGCCAGGAAGTAGAAAATGCACGTGCTGAAGCCCGGGAAATTGTGGAGAACTCCCGCAAATCCGGTGAAAATCAGCGAGAAGATATTGTGAAACAGGCGCATGAAGAAGCCAACCGTCTAAAAGAAGACGCTCGTTTGGAGATTAAGCGCGAAAAAGATCAAGCAATAAACGAAGTACGCGACCAAGTTGCAACCCTTTCTGTATTGATCGCTTCCAAAGTGATCGACCAGCAGCTTGATGAACAAGAGCAGGAGCAGCTCATTGAAAATTATCTTAAAGAGGTAGGCGAAGAGCTATGAGCAACTATGCGGTAGCGAATCGTTACGCTGTTGCTCTTTTTGAGTTGGCGCAGGAGAAAAACGAGCTTGCCCAGCTGAATGAAGAGCTCGGCCAAGTGCTTAGCGTCTTTCAACAGACACCGGAGCTTAAGCGGATCCTTAAGCATCCGAAAGTATCGCAGTCGGCAAAAGAGGAGCTCTTGCAGAACAGCTTTGCTGCCGCCGGTGAAACGGTCCAACGCACGCTGCTGCTTCTGCTTGAGCGCAACCGGATCGATGTTGTCGAGCCGATGATCGAATTGTTTCAAGAAAAAGCCGACAAAGCACGCGGTGTTGCCCGTGCCACGGTTTACAGCGCAAAAACGCTCGCTGAAGCGGAACTTGCAAAAGTATCTACACAGTTTGCCGGCCGTCTCGGTAAATCGGAACTTATTGTCGACAACCGGGTGGACGAGGATTTGATCGGCGGCATATATGTCCGTATTGGAAATCAAATCTTTGACGGCAGTGTACAGGGTCACTTAAAGCGCCTGGAAAATCAGCTAACGTCCGGGAAACGATAGAAGTAAGGGGTGAACGTAAGTGAGCATCAAACCTGATGAGATTAGTTCGTTAATCAAACAACAGATTGAAGGTTTTCAATCTGAAGTTGAAGCGACAGAAGTCGGTACCGTAACGACAATCGGTGACGGTATCGCCCGCGCGCACGGCCTCGAAAACGCCATGGCAGGAGAGCTCCTCGAGTTTTCCAATGGTGTTATGGGTATGGCGCAGAACCTTGAAGAAAACAACGTTGGTATTGTCATTCTTGGTGAATATACTGACATCCGCGAAGGCGATGAAGTTCGCCGTACCGGACGGATCATGGAAGTACCAGTCGGTGAGGAACTACTCGGCCGCGTCGTAAACCCGCTCGGTCAGCCACTTGACGGAAAAGGTGAGATTGGTACGACAAAATCCCGCCCGATTGAAAGCGAAGCTCCTGGTGTCATGGATCGTAAATCTGTACACGAGCCGCTTCAAACCGGGATTAAGTCTGTTGACTCAATGATTCCAGTCGGCCGCGGCCAGCGTGAGCTTGTCATTGGTGACCGCCAGACAGGTAAAACATCCATCGCAGTTGATACGATCATTAACCAAAAAGACGAAGACGTGCTTTGTATTTACGTTGCAATCGGTCAGAAAGAATCCACAGTTTCCGGCCTTGTTGAAACGCTTCGTCAAAAAGGCGCGCTCGATTACACGATCGTCGTTTCTGCTGGTGCATCTGACCCGGCACCATTGCTTTATCTCGCACCGTATGCCGGAGTGTCCATGGGTGAAGAGTTCATGTACAACGGCAAGCACGTCCTCGTTGTGTATGATGACTTAACAAAGCAGGCGGCAGCTTACCGTGAGCTTTCTTTGCTCCTGCGCCGTCCGCCGGGTCGTGAAGCATTCCCAGGCGACGTTTTCTTCCTGCATTCTCGTCTTCTTGAGCGTGCAGCAAAGTTAAACGACGACCTTGGTGCTGGTTCATTAACCGCACTGCCGTTTATTGAAACACAGGCAGGCGACGTTTCCGCTTATATTCCGACCAACGTCATCTCGATTACCGACGGTCAGATCTTTTTGCAGTCGGACTTGTTCCACTCAGGTGTCCGTCCTGCCGTTAACGCCGGTATTTCGGTATCCCGTGTCGGCGGTTCCGCACAAATTAAAGCGATGAAAAAGGTTGCAGGTACGCTGCGCCTTGACTTGGCAGCCTTCCGTGAACTTGAAGCATTTGCTCAGTTCGGCTCCGACCTTGATGCATCCACCCAGGCGAAGCTAGCCCGCGGTGAGCGTACCGTCGAAGTCTTGAAGCAGGGCTTAAACAAGCCGCTTCCGGTTGAAAAGCAGGTGGCGATCATCTTCGCACTGACTGAAGGTTTCCTTGATGATGTTCCAATCGCTGACGTTCAACGCTTCGAAAGCGAAATGTTCGGTCATCTCGACAGCGAACATAAAGCACTCTTAAACGGCATCCGCGAAACAGGCAACCTGCCGGATAAAGACGAATTTAAGGGCGCAATTGCAGAATTTAAAAAGACATTTCACGTCTCCAGTAACGAATAACGGCATCTCAACGGAACGTTCCGCCTAAAGGCTGAAAGAGCAGGGGCCCCTGCTTCAGCTTAAGGCGGAGCAGCCGCTGGTGGAAAAGGTGGTGAAACGAACGTGGCTTCCTTGCGCGAAATTAAAAACCGGATCGGCTCGACGAAAAAAACGCGGCAGATTACAAAGGCAATGCAAATGGTCTCTGCTGCCAAGTTAAACCGGGCCCAGACAAACGCCCAGTCGTACGAGCCGTATACGCAGAAAATCCGCGACGTCGTAGCGAGTATTGCCTCGAGCCATTCGGATGCATCCCACCCGATGCTTGAGGAGCGGGAAGTAAAAAAGACCGGTTACGTGATTATCACGTCCGACCGCGGTCTCGCTGGTGCGTATAACGCCGGTCTTATCCGGTCGCTGATTGATACGATTAACGCACGGCACAATAGCTCAGATGAGTATGAGCTGTTTGTGTTGGGGCGGATCGGAAGTGACCTTTTAAAACGAAAAGGGTTAGAAGTCCGTAAGCAGGTAACAGGCATTGCAGACAGCCCATCGTTTAGTGAAATTAAAGAAGTAACGCGTGAATCGGTACAGATGTTTGAAAGCGAAGAAGTGGACGAACTGTACTTATGGTACAACCACTTTATGAGCCCGATCAGGCAGGACGTAACGGAGCAGAAGCTGCTTCCGTTAACAGACCTTGCCGAAGAATCGATCAATCAGTCGTACGAATATGAACCGTCGGAAGAAGCGATTCTTGAACAGCTTTTGCCGCAGTATGCCGAGAGTTTAATTTACGGTGCACTGCTCGACGCAAAAGCCAGTGAGTTCGGTGCCCGGATGACGGCGATGAGTGCGGCAACCGATAACGCGAACCAAATGATTGATGACTTAACTTTAAAATACAACCGTGCCCGCCAGGCAGCAATCACTCAAGAAATCAACGAAATTGTCGGCGGCGCTTCGGCACTGGAATAGTGACCCGCAATTACGGGTCCGCATCAGCTAGTTAGGAGGGAACACGATGAGTAAAGGACGCGTCACACAGGTTATGGGACCAGTTGTTGACGTTCGCTTTGATGAAGGCGAGCTACCGGAAGTTAACAACGCCCTAACCATTGATCAACAAGCGTCGGAGACTGACGGCGTCTCGGTTCAGGTTACACTTGAAGTAGCTCTGCACCTTGGCGATAACGTCGTACGTACCGTTGCCATGGGTTCTACCGATGGACTCATCCGCGGCGCTGAAGCTGCGAATACAGGAGCGCCGATTTCTGTACCTGTCGGAGAGGCGACCCTCGGCCGTGTATTTAACGTCCTTGGTGAAACCATTGACCTTGATGACCCAATTGCAAATGATGTTCATCATGAACCGATCCACCGGACACCGCCGCAGTTTGATGAATTGTCTACGCAGACAGAAATTCTTGAAACCGGCATTAAAGTTGTTGACCTGCTCGCCCCGTACGTAAAAGGTGGTAAGGTTGGCCTCTTTGGTGGTGCAGGTGTAGGTAAAACCGTTTTAATTCAGGAGCTTATTAACAACGTTGCGCAGGAACACGGAGGTATCTCTGTATTTGCAGGCGTTGGTGAGCGTACCCGTGAAGGAAACGACTTGTACTTTGAAATGAGCGAATCCGGCGTTATTAACAAAACAGCGATGGTATTCGGTCAGATGAACGAACCGCCTGGAGCGCGTATGCGCGTTGCCTTGACGGGTCTTACAATGGCTGAACACTTCCGTGATGAAGACAGCGCTGACGTTCTTTTGTTCGTAGACAACATCTTCCGTTTCACGCAGGCAGGTCAGGAAGTTTCCGCCCTGCTCGGTCGTATGCCTTCTGCGGTAGGTTACCAGCCGACGCTTGCAACCGAGATGGGTCAGCTTCAGGAGCGGATCACATCCACAAAAACAGGTTCCGTTACATCCATTCAGGCGATCTATGTTCCTGCCGATGACTATACGGACCCCGGCACCGGCGACAGCTTTCGCTCACTTGGACTCAACAACAAACCTTGAACGTAAATTAACTGAAATGGGAATTTACCCCGCGGTGGATCCACTCGCTTCCACATCCCGTGCGCTTGAGCCGGACGTTGTTGGTGATGAGCATTATGATGTAGCCCGCCGTGTGCAGCAGACGCTGCAAAAGTACAATGAGCTGCAGGATATCATTGCGATCCTCGGTATGGACGAATTGTCCGAAGATGATAAGCTCGTTGTACACCGCGCGCGTCGTCTGCAGTTCTTCTTGAGCCAGAACTTCCACGTGGCTGAACAGTTCACAGGACAACAGGGCTCATATGTACCACTGAAAGAAACAATCAAAGGGTTTAAACAAATCCTCGACGGTGAGCATGACGATGTGCCGGAAGATATGTTCCGCCTTGTCGGCCCAATCGAGGATGTGCTTGAAAAAGCGGAGTCCGCGAATACCTAAACGGTCCGGTAAGGAGGAATGATCATGGAGACTATGATCGTCGACGTCGTCACTCCTGACGGCCACGTCTATAATGGGGACGTGAACATGGTCAGCGCCCGCGCCCAAAGCGGCGAGCTCGGGATTCTGCCGCGCCACATCCCAATGGTGGCTCCGCTGTCGGTCGGCTCTGTTCGCCTGAAAGATGGCAGCAACGTGAAGCTGGTTGCAGTGAGCGGCGGCTTTATTGAAGTGCGATCTGACCGCGTAACCATCCTTGCCGAAGCAGCGGAAATGCCGAGCGACATTGATGTCGCCCGCGCCCGCGCTGCCAAAGAGCGCGCAGAACGCCGCGTTGCAGCAAGTCAGGAAGAGGTCGACTTCAAGCGCGCCCAGCTTGCCTTGAAGCGGGCCCTCACCCGCCTCGAAGTGGCCGAGGGAGACAAATAAACAAAACGACGCCAACCCCCTGCACCTCGTGCAGGGGGTTTTTAGCATGTAGACAAACTTTTTAGAAAAGCAGGGCCTGACGTCGCTTTTCGGCGGATGCTTGCACCCGGAGGGCACAAGTGCGACATCGGTTTGATCTGCGCTACCGCTTGATCTCACCGTGTCTTCTTAGTCTCTTGTATCTCCTCAACTTCCTCGGCAGACAAATCGCTGCCTGCGGGATTTTCTCATTCGTTGTTCTGAGTAGGCGTCGCCACCGATGCTCGTCAGCTTTGCGTCATTTAATGGTCATGAATGTTAGAAATCTTTTTGATCAAGCAATAGCTACATGAAGCCATTTCATCATGACGCTTTATGAGTGATCAAGCTAGCCATATACAAATGTAAAAGTGACCGAAACGAAAGACGGCGACTCCCAGAGGATCTTCAGCCAACCCCTCGGGAAAGCGTCCGTCTGGCGTGAAGGTTACGTTCATGATTCGGTTTTTATTCTCTTGTGCGGCAGCCCGCGGCTCAGAGCAGTAAGCTGGAATGTTTGGTTTTGTACTTTGTCGACAATCTGCATCCCCCCTTGAACGAGGTACGGGGAGGTTAGCTTATAACACGTATGGAACTCGATTCAGGAAGAATGGAGCAAATTTAAGCGGGATGGGGCACGCCCCTCTCAAGATTCATTTCCCAGGGAATAAACGCCGGTTGGCGTCAGCGCGAGCAATTTGCCTTTCCACTCCCATTCGTTCCACTTTTCAGTTGGCGCAAACAGGCGCGTTGCTTCTAAATACGGGCGCGGGTAGCGTACGAGCAAGGTGTTGTAAGTAAAGTGCCGTAGGTCGCATAGGGCAGGCGGCCACACATAAAATCTTGGTGGAGATTCCTGCAGACCGCGCTCAAGTAATTGAAAGAAATACGCCTTTTCATCATGGGATGTTTCTTTTTTAAAGTATCCCCAAATATGTTCCCACGTTGTATGCATCCCTTTTGTACTGTAAGGCTGCCCGAGAATAGTTCGAAGGTCATTATAAAATAACCGAACCGAAAGCGGCGTTTCATTCAAACGTACAGATAGCTGTTTGTAATGTCGGTATCCCCGCGCCATCACCTCATATTTGTAGGAAGCCCAGAATGGCTCCAAAGCTTTTCGTACGGCACGTTCATTCGTAAGTTTCTCCATTGGGTTCCCCTGCTTTCAGAATCAATTTTCTTTAAAGTCTCGCAAAAATTCGATTTTTGGTGTATCATGGAAGAGGTTGTATGCGTTATAATCGCATAATTGAGAAGTTGGACCCTTTCAAATGGTGACGTATGTCATTATGATGGAAGACGGCTTAAGTTTACTGGAGGATTTGTCATGATGGTTGGTGAAGTTGGACAGCAGGCGGTTGTGCACATTTTTGTGACGCTGTTTGTGCTTGTCCTTGTATGGTGGAGCCTGCAGTCATTTAAGTTTGAATTGTTTGTTCGGGATCCTGCCAGCCCTCAAGGAAGGGTGTTATACGTTCTGGTGGTTGTCGCCCTGACTTATGCCGTCAGTCAATTTCTGCTTGATTATGTGAATTGGTCGCTTATGCTTCAGTATTTATTTTAATGCAAACCAAGGTCAATGAAAAAGAATGTGCATGACTCAGGAATTCCTGTTTCATGCTAAGTGCAGATGAGTTTATACGGATGAAGAATCGGGAAGAGTTCAGCGAAGCCGCTGAAACGGTATGGACAGGCGGTATCAAAAAGCGTACATACACCGGAACAGCTGGCTTACAGACAAATGGATGTATGAAGAAAATCGTACAATTTGACACGGATTGACGAATATAGGCCCGCATCTTGCGGATGACACGGCACACCTATTGTACAAAGTGAATACGAATAAAGTACGTCGGAATTCCTGCCCGTTTCGTGCCGGCACTTTGGGGCACGGCAGGCAAGAACGACCACGCGGAGGGGAATACGTTGGAAAAGATATTGGTTCGAGGAGGACAACGTTTACAAGGCACGGTGAAAGCGGAAGGCGCGA
This sequence comes from Salsuginibacillus halophilus, assembly GCF_003014715.1. Taxonomy (GTDB): domain Bacteria; phylum Bacillota; class Bacilli; order Bacillales; family Marinococcaceae; genus Salsuginibacillus; species Salsuginibacillus halophilus. The sequence continues at coordinate 26,029 of NZ_PYAV01000006.1, read as the reverse complement.
AAAACGCGGTTCTTCCGGTGATGGCGGCATCTTTGCTCGCTGATGAAGGAACGAGCACACTTTATGATGTACCGCCGCTCGCTGACGTTTATACAATGCAGAATGTTTTAGCGCATATGAATATGGATGTTTCTTATCAAGATGGTGTGTTTCAAGCGAACGCTGAAAATACACTGCGCCCTGATGCACCATTCGAATATGTACGGAAAATGCGGGCGTCCTTTCTCGTTATGGGGCCGCTTCTTGCTCGGATTGGTCGTGCACACATTGCGCTGCCAGGCGGCTGTGCGATCGGCTCCCGTCCGATTGATCAGCACTTAAAAGGCTTTGAAGCGATGGGTGCTGAAGTTGAAGTTGGTCAAGGGTATATTGAGGCAAAAGTGAACGGCCGTCTCCAGGGCGCCAAAATTTATCTCGATTTCCCAAGTGTCGGTGCGACTGAAAATATTATGATGGCTGCCGCGCTCGCTGAAGGCACAACGACGCTGGAAAACGTCGCTGAAGAGCCGGAAATTGTTTGTCTTGCGAACTACTTGAATGCGATGGGAGCAAAGGTACGCGGCGCTGGTACAGGTACGATCCGGATTGAAGGCGTGGAGCGCTTGCACGCTGCTGAACACACGATCATTCCGGACCGGATTGAAGCTGGCACGTTTATGGTGGCTGCAGCAATGACTGCCGGCGATGTGTACGTTGATGGCGCTTGGTCGGAACACCTCCGCCCGCTCGTTGCGAAGATGCGTGAGATGGGTGTTGTGATCGAAGAGGAAGAAGAAGGGATGCGCGTCATCGGACCGGATATTTTACGTCCGGTTGATATCAAAACGATGCCGCACCCAGGCTTTCCAACCGATATGCAGGCACAAATGATGGCGCTCTTAACGCAGGCGACCGGCACAGGTATGCTGACCGAAACCGTGTTTGAAAATCGCTTCATGCACGTTGAAGAATTTCAGCGCCTGAATGCTTCAATTAAGATTGAAGACCGTTCGGCTGTGATTTCCGGCCCGAGCCGCCTGCAAGGGGCTGAAGTTGCTGCAACCGACCTCCGTGCCGGAGCAGCGCTGGTCATTGCTGGTCTTGTGGCTGAAGGTGAAACAACCGTGACAGAACTGCGCCATATTGACCGTGGTTATGTGGACTTTCATGAGAAGCTGCAGGCGCTTGGTGCCGACGTCGAGCGTATTGAAGCAGCCTCAGGCGAAGATACACACGACCACGAAGCGGCAAACTAAATCACGACAAAAACCCCTCGCTCTTGCAGCGGGGGGTTTTTAGGCTATCGACAAAGTACAAAACCCAAGATTCACGCACAGCTTACTGCTCCGGGCTCCGGGGGTTGCCTTATTAAGAGGATAAAAACCGAATCATGAACGTAACCTTCACGCCAGATGGACGCTTTCCCAAGGGCTTGGCTTCAGCTAACTTGTTCGAATAGAAACCATTCGAACAAGTGGATCTTCAGCCTGCGCTTGATCCTCTGGGAGTCGCCGTCTTTCGTTTCGGTCACTTTTATATTAATGGATCATCTTCTTTTTATTGCGCATAAAACGTCATGATGAAATTGACGAATGTAGACATCGCTTGATCAAAAGGACCTTTACAATTGATGACCAGCAAATGACGCAACGCTGACAAGCATCGGCGGCGACACCTACACAGAACAATGATCTTCTGCCGAGCAATTTGAGGTCCGAGGCAAGCATCCGCTCAGCCTTCGCTTTTCTTGAAAGTTTGTCTATACGCTGAAACCCCTCGCTCTTGCAGCGGGGATTTTTAGGATTGTCAGATTTGACAGCCCAAATCTCGCCAGCTTATAAAACAAAGTGCTCGGCATAACCTTGCGCCTGCCGGCATAGACATGCACATGGGACGGCATCACGAACGACCACCCCTGCAACCCCGGCCGGCGCGCAGAGGCAGTACACCCTGCGACGCTGTTCGGCCGGCGTCCCGCCATTACAGGCTGCGAAGGGGGAATTTTGCATGCTCAAAAAAAGCTTGCTGCTCGGGCTCGTGTCTGCCGCAGTGCTTTTATTTTTACCATCACTGCTCGTAACGATCTGGGCGGGAACGCCGGGAACCCAGCCGGCGGAGTCTTCTACACCGGCTGCTGCCACAAAGCCTGCCGCTGAAGAAGCAGCTGAAGAAACGGCCATATCAGTGTATCGCACAGACAGCGGTCATGTAGAAGAAGTCGCCCTTGAAACGTATGTTGCCGGCGTTGTTGCTTCAGAAATGCCCGCTGACTTTGAAAAGGAAGCTTTGAAGGCTCAAGCTTTGACCGCCCGGACATACATTATGCGTCAGTTGAAAGCTGAAGACACAATCAATGTACCCGACGGAGCTGATGTGACGGATAACGAGATGCATCAAGTGTATCAAAGCCGTGATGAGCTTGAAGCTGAATGGGGGAGTGATTTCCACTGGAAAATGCCGCGGATCGATGAAGCGGTCCAGGAAACCTCCGGTAAAATCATTACCCATGATGGATCACCGATTACAGCTGCATTCTTCTCCACAAGCAACGGATCCACAGAAAACGCAAGTGACTATTGGGAAGAAGACCTTCCGTATTTACAAAGTGTAGAGAGTCCGTGGGACGAAGAATCACCACGCTATGCGAATCAGACGACTTTCGATGTAGAAGCTGTCGAGACTGCCCTAGGTGTTGAGCTTCCGCCTGAAGATATCGGGGCCATCCAACAAAGGTCAGACGGTGGGCGTGTAATTAAGGCAGATATCAACGGAGATGTGTTTCACGGTCGTGAAATTCGTGAAGCGCTCGCACTCGACTCGAGCGATTTCAACTGGCACCGAACCGGTGATACAATTACAGTAGAAACCCGCGGCTGGGGACACGGTGTTGGCATGAGTCAATACGGTGCGAACGGGATGGCCGAAAACGGCTACAGCTTTGAAGATATTATTCACCATTACTATGCTGATGTCGTAATCGAAGAAATTTGAACGATCCCCCCACTTAACGCTCTTGCAAGCTGTTTTGAAGTGGGGGTTTTTAGATAAAATAAGTAGTGCACTAAGTATCTATGGACAAATTTTCAAAATAAAAGGTATAAGTTTCCATCTTGCGGATCAGAATGGTTCGTGAGGTGGTGATCATATGCGAGATGAAGAAAAGCAGAAGCAGCAGGGAGAAAAATTAAGTGTACGCGGTCAGTTAAAACAATGGTCAAAACAGACTTGGTTCTGGCCGGCGGCCTACCTCTCCTTATGTGCTGTACTGTTAGGTTCGTTTTTCCTTGTACAAGGTGGCGGACCGGATGAAGTAGCAGAACCGTTCGATGATCAAGGTGAACAAGAAGATGCGGACGATGACGGCGATGGTGGCATGGATGAAGAAGAAGAAGCTGTGCCAGTAGGCTCTGAAACTGAAGCATTTGAAATGCCGGTCATCAGCGACAGTAACGTGGACATCATTGGTACTTTCTATCAAGACGACGCTTCCGCTGAAGAACAAGAGCAGTCACTCGTTTACTACAACCAAATGTACTATCGTAACACCGGAATTGATCTGGCGAAGGAAGATGGAGAAGCCTTCGATGTGACAGCAGCTGCAAGCGGTGAGGTCATCCGGAGCGAACAGGATCCGCTGTTAGGCCATGTAATTGAGATTGAACATGAAGATGAAGTAACGACCTTGTATAACAGTTTAGAAGACCCACAAGTTGAAGAGGGTGATGTTGTTGAAAAAAGTGCAGTAATCGGCAGTGCCGGCCGCAACTTATTTAACAGCGACGCCGGGGTTCACGCTCATTTTGAAATTCGCGCCGGCGGCACACCGCACAACCCAGAGGATATTTTTGGTGAAAGCGTAGAGGACATTGCGGTACAGGCGAAATACGCAGAGTCAGACGAGCCATCAACTGAAGTTGACGAAAACGAGCTTCCTCCTTTCCCTGAAGAAGACAGCGAGCGGCTTGAGGACGACGAAGACGAAGAAGACGAAGAAGGATAAAATGAAATGGAACAGTCCGGCTGTTTACCGCTAAATCGCGGTGGACAAGTACAGGGGCTGTTCCATTTTTTATATTCGTTTTCAAAAATTACGGAAAAGACTTGACGGTCTGTTCAAAATTTTGAAATAATTGATACAGCAACTTGTACATATAATGGATGAAAAGACGAGCTCAACTCAAGTGATGCACCAACAAAAGCTGAACTGCATGACTGCACAACGAGGAGGCACATATATGTGGATGTTAATCACGTTTTGGGTGATTACGTTAGTGATGATTGTTGTTACAATTAAATATAAAAAGCCGGTTTTTCTGCTCGTGCCGTTCGGTTTATTATTCGGGATGCTCCTCGTTCAGATTGCGATGGTGCCGATGCCATTTTGGGATACGGTAGAGTTTATTTTTAATTTGCGCTAATCAATGAAGGAGTCGATGAAGATGGCAAAGAAATCCCCACCCGATTACGGAATCTACTGTCCATCATGTGAGAGCTCGCATATACTTACCCTTTTTCGCGGGCGGTACGTAATTATGATGTCTTTTTTACCGGTCGTTGTTATGCTGGCTGCTGCCTACATGTGGTACACGGCGATCATCTTGTTTATTCCGGCGGTCATTTTAACGAATTATTATATCGCGAAGAAAAATACGCCGATGATTATTTGTCAAAAATGCCGTGCAGTAACGAAAGGTAAAGACGCAGAAGAAGCTGCCGGAGCTGTATAAGCATCCGGCGATTTTCGCAGAAAAAATTTCAGAATCATGAAAAGGTTTAAAATTCTTTAAGGGTCGCGTGGTATTTTGGCCTTCTTTCATCAATTAAAGGCCTAAAATATAAACTGCATCATGTTTAAGGAGGGGAATGTTTGTGAGAAAAGTCGAAAAAGCAGTTGCAGACAAGTATTTTAAGATTCGAACGACGATTGTTGCTGTTTGTTTGTTGATTGGGTTTGCGGTTTCGTTTGGTGTGGCAATCTTTGCTGAGCCGATCCATCAAAGCGGCGTAACAATTATGGGCATGCCGGCGCACTATTACATGGGCGCACAAGGCTCTGTTGTAACCTTTGTTATTTTGTTATTTGCAAACGCTATCATTAGTGACCGCGTTGATAAGAAGTTTGGCATTGATGAGAAGCAGAACGAACAAATCAGCGGTGGAGCATCCGATCACTAACTTTGACTAACGAATATGCTAAAAGATTTCGATTCCGATTTGCGATAGGGAGGTTACACAAATGGACCAACAATCGTTAGTGTCTCTTTTACTCATTTTACTCACGTTCGCGCTCTACATTTGGATTTCTATTTACAACCGTGCGAAAAAAACATCTGACTTTTACGTAGCAAGCCGGGGGATCCCGCCATTCTGGAACGGTATGGCGATCGGCGGCGACTGGATGAGTGCCGCCTCGTTTATCGGTATGGCCGGGACTGTTATGATGCTCGGTTACGACGGTCTTGCCTACATTATGGGGTGGACCGGCGGTTATCTCCTTTTAACCTTTTTACTTGCACCGCAGCTGCGTAAATATGGTCGTTTCACTGTACCGGAATTCATCGGTGACCGTTTTGACAGCAACAAGGCGCGCCTGATCGGTGCGATTGCAACAATTATTATCAGCTTTACTTATATTATCGGCCAGCTCTCCGGTTCTGGGGTTGTTATTGGCCGCTTGTTAAACATCCCATCCGCATGGGGCGTTATGATTGGTGTATTTATTATCGCTATTTATGCCACGCTCGGCGGTATGAAAGGTGTTACCTGGACACAGGTGGCGCAATATCTCATTTTAATTACGGCTTATATTATTCCAATCGTATTTATGTCGCTGCAGTTTTTCGGCAACCCGCTGCCGTGGCTCACATACGGGAATGTCGTGAATGAACTCGGTGCGATTGACCGCGAGCTTGGTTTGTCCGAATATTTCGCGCCGTTTGACCAAGGATCACAAGCACAGTTTTTAGCACTCTTATTTACCTTAATGGTCGGTACCGCATCCTTGCCGCACGTTATCGTCCGCTTCTACACGGTAACGACGATGAAAGCCGCCCGCTGGAGCGGTGCTTGGGCGCTTCTTTTCATCGCGTTGTTATACCTGTCAGCCCCTGCTTATGCAGCGTTTGCCCGCTTTGTCATTATGAACGAAGTGGTTGGACAGCCGCTCGATGAATTACCAGCCTGGACCGAGCCGTGGATTAACACCGGGCTGCTCGAGTTTGCCGATACCGCCGGAGACGGTACGGTCAGCTGGGAAGAGTTATATATCGATGAAGACATTGTCGTCATGGCGACACCGGAGATTGCCAATCTCGGCTTGTTCGTTGTCGGTCTCGTTGCTGCTGGTGCGATGGCTGCTGCGCTTTCAACAGCCGGGGGTCTATTAATTACGATATCATCATCCTTTGCACACGATATTTACTATCGACTTCTCCGTCCGGATGCAAGCGATGCGAAACGACTTTTAGCCGGCCGAATTGCCATCTTTGCTGCAACGATCGCCGCAGGTGTTATTGCCCTTGATCCGCCAGGGGTGATTACCCAAATTATCGCCTGGGCCTTCGCCTTAGCTGGAGGAACGTTCTTCCCGGTACTCTTCCTCGGGGTATGGTGGAAACGGATGAACGCTCAAGGTGCGATTGCAGGTATGCTAGGTGGACTTATTGCGACACTAAGCTATATCTTCCTTGCGATGAGCGGCGTACAGCTCTTTGGTATTGCCGATACCGGTGCTGGTGTGTTCGGTGTGATTGTTAACGTGATCCTTGTCATCGTCGTATCACTCATGACACCGCCACCATCGCAGAAGCTGCAGGAAGAAGTTCACGATCTCCGTTATCCGGAGCAGATGACGTATAAAGATGGTGAGGTTTGGATGAACGATGGCTCCGATAAATAGTGCTTATGAAGAAATGATCCAAAACCACCCGATGTTCAGCGGCGCTTCTGCCGCTGAATTTCGGCGTTTGTATGATTTGTGCACGCTCACCCATTACAAATCAAATGCAAAAATGCTGTACGCCCAGGCAGAGCGCGACGGCCTGCTTCTTTTACTTCAAGGCGTGGCCGAAGTCTGTGTACAGGTTGGAGAAACTTCCGGCGGCGAAGAAGTGCTCGAAGTGCTTGAATCCGGGGAAATGATCGGGTTTTCAAGCCTCGCAGACTTTCTCGGTGAGCCGAACATGCACGAAACAACGCATACGGTGGAAGTGAAAGCCGTCAAACCGGTCGTCTGTCTTCATATCCCATTTGAAGTACTAGAAGCCCGCTGGGTCGATGATACGGTACGTGCTTATATGCTGCGGCAGGTTGCTGTGCGTCTGCGCGAAATTTATGCCTCCCTTGCCGAGCAGGTTAAGCTTGCAAATCAGTGGGGTGAAAGTGATGCATTCATCCGACGGGTGCAGGATTTAATGAACGCGCCGCCGGTGATGTGTACAGAGGAAACACCTGTACAAGAGGCAGCCGCTGACATGGTCGATGCTGGTGCAAGCTCGATGCTCGTCATTAACGAAGCGGGCCAGATTACCGGTATTATTACAGAAAAAGACCTCGTTGCCCGCGTGGTTTCCACCGCAAGTACTGCTTTAACGGCAGGGGATGTGATGACGCCTGAACCACATACGGTGCACCGGGCGACCTACTATTACGAGGCGCTTTCAACCTTTTTAACAAAAGGCGTCAAGCACCTGCCTGTTACAGATGACGGCGCGCCGGCAGGTATGCTCACACTAAGTGATCTGCTCCGCAAGAAAAACCGGGGCACCTTTGATATTCTGCAGGAAATTGAAACCGCCGACACCGAGAGCCTGCCCGAAGTAAAGCATGCGATTTACGGCGTGCTCACAAAACTCATCGCTGATGACATTCCGACCTTGCACCTGCTTGAAGTCGTGACGAACCTCTTTGACCGGCTCGTCCGCCGGGCGGTCACCTTGGCGCTTGATCGTCTTCATGACGCCGGGCACGGCGATCCGCCTGCAGCTTTCGGATTTTACGTGATGGGCAGCGGTGCGAGAGCCGAACAGTTTATGTTAAGTGACCAGGACCATTTCCTTGTCTATGAACCGGTGGATGAAGCAGGCGAGGCGTATTTTGCCGAACTGGGAGGAGCCATCGTGGACATGCTGGAGAAAGCCGGGTACAAGCGGTGCGATGGAGATATGATGGCGAGCTTTCCGGCTTGGCGGGGCTCGTTGTCGCGCTGGGAGGAACGGCTGCGCGGCTGGGCGCTCAGGGCAACAAACGACAATATTCTGCTTGCACACAACTTTTTATCATTTCGATTTATGTACGGAGATGAAGCGCTGCATGATCAGTTTGTGCAGACGGTGGAAGATCAGCTCGAGCAGGCGCGCATCTTTTTGTACCGGGCGGCGGATCTAGAAAAGCAGACGCCTGTGCCGACGCTTGATCACCCGATCCGGGCGCTGTTTCGCAAAAAGCGGGAAAGTATTGATATTAAAAAGCAGGCGCTGTTTCCGCTGTATCACAGCCTGCAGTTGTTAAGTGTGCGCCACAACATTGTGGAAGGCACACCCCGTGAGCGGATTGCAGCATTGCAGGCGGCTGGAGTTGTCACGGCAGATTTTGCAGATGAGCTGTTATTTGCTTATGAAACTGCGCTATGGGTACGGATCTCCCAATCATGGAGCCGTTATCAACGGGGCGAGGCAACAACGAGCGAAGTTCATTTTTCCGAAATGAAGACGCGGGAGAAAGAAGAGTTAATGATTGCGCTGAAATCGATCCGCAGCCTGCAAAATGAGATGCTGACCGCCTTTGGTATCAGCGGTTAAAGAACGTCCGCCGGCTTTTCAAGTGACAAATGCGCCGGCGGCCGTTATAATAAATAAAGAATAAAAATTCGGAAAATTCTTTGTTGTGTGATAATAAACTTAGCGTATGATATGTGCGCGCATAAAGAGCGTTGCAGCGCTCTTGAAAACAAAACGGCCAGCAGCTGAAGATAAGGCATTTGTAAAGGAGCGTTGCTGTTATGATGTTTTGGAAGAAGCGGCAGCTGCCGTATGAAACATACCGCGATCAGCCATTAAACACGCCGCTTGCCGATCTGCGTTTTACAGTATTTGATACCGAAGCGACCGGGTTTGCTGTAGGTGGTCACGATCGTTTAATTGAGATAGGCGCTGTTCATATTGAAGGGTTCAACGTCACCGATCGAACATTTCAAACTTTTGTCGACCCTGGCCGCGATATTCCGGCACGAATCACTGAATTAACCGGCATCACCGAAAAAGATGTCGCCGGCGCGCCGGATGCGCTTGAAGCGATTGATCAATTTCACGCGTTTGCCGCTGACAATGACAATACCGCTTGGGCCGCGCATTATATGGCTTTTGATATGCTTGTTTTAAAAAAAGAATTGCAGCGGCATAAACACAGCTTCCGCGAACCGCTTGCGATCGATACGTTGGATTTAATCGGCTGCATCGCCCCTTCCTGGGATATGCGCGATTTACAGCACTATGCACTTAACTTTGGCACCAACATTTATGACCGCCACAGCGCCCTGGGTGACGCGCTAACAACGGCGCATTTATTTGTCGAACTCTTACGCTATCTTGAAGCCCGCGGCAAAACCACCCTGGGCGACATTCTTGATGCCGTCCGCACCGAAGGCAGCACAAAAGCACTGCAGTAGCCGCCGTAATTGATGCAAATCCCTATTAAACAGGAAAAAAAAGTCGGCCGCGAGCTGGCTTTTTACTGTTTGATAAAGTTTTAGGAAAAGCGAAGGCTGACTTTGCATTTCGGCGGACGCTTGCACCCGGAGGGCACAAGTGCGACATCGGTTTGATCTGCGCTAACGCTTGACCTCACCGTGTCTTCTTAGCCTCTTGTACCTCCTCAAATTCCTCGTCAGAAAACCGCTGCCTGCGGGATTTTCTCACTCGTTGTTCTGAGTAGGCGTCGCCGCCGATGCTTGTCATCCTTAAATGATGACATCGTCATGAAACATTATAGAGTCCGCTATCAAGATTTATCTACATAGGTGAATGTTGTAAACTCATTTTTTAACGACGATATGGTGTTGTTAAACCGTTATGACGACCGTAATACGGGCATCTTAAAAAGAGAGTCCCATCGCGCATGAATTGCCTTAAGCTATAATGGTTCTTCTTTGCCCAAAAGAAAAGAGGAAGAAACCGGCAGCGCCTGGTTTCCTCGTCCTCTTGATCCCCAGCGCGTGGGCCAGGGTAGCGCGAAAGTGGAGCGCCGATATGGAAAAATGAAGCAGAAGAACGCCCGCTGGAGCGCGGTCACCCAAAACTGGGGCGCGCCCTCACACACATATTTTCAGCCTGTCCTGTCGATAAATTCAGAAATCTTGGTATACCGGCCTTTTTCAGCTCATAAAATGTGGCAAAGCCAGATCAGCAGCTGAGGAGGCGAGGGGTGTGCATGACTACATCAAAGAGCGAACCATCAAGATCGGCAGGTACCTCGTAGAAACCCGGAAAACGGTCCGGACCATTGCCAAAGAGTTCGGTGTCTCAAAAAGTACGGTGCATAAAGATTTAACCGAACGGCTTCCGGACATTCATCCGGAACTAGCCGGCGAAGTGAAAATGATCCTTGAATATCATAAATCCATCCGGCACCTGCGCGGCGGTGAAGCAACAAAAGTGAAGTACAATAAGACGCCGGCAGGGGATACAAAAGAAACTGTATAACGAAGCAGCCCGGGCGGACCTGCCTGGGTTTTTTCACGCAGCGCCCCCGCCTCCTCCGACCGGCTGCGCAGTTCTCTCGCCCCATATCCCATACATTTGTTATTTTTGTTCATCATAAATTGTGATAAAATATACAATTAGATGACAATAAGTAATATCGCGCGTAGTACGTTAAAAGTTTACCTAACATAAATGGTATGGGCGGAGCTGGCGAGATTATAAGAGGAGGACCCTGGATGTTTGGCAGAGATATCGGAATTGATTTAGGGACAGCAAACGTATTGATTCACGTTAAAGGGCGCGGAATTGTATTAAATGAACCATCGGTGGTAGCCGTCGACAGCCAATCCGGCAAAGCGCTCGCCGTTGGTGAAGAAGCTTTCCGCATGGTCGGGCGTACCCCGGGCAACATTGTAGCACTCCGTCCCATGAAAGACGGCGTGATCGCAGATTTTGATTTAACTGAAGCTATGCTGAAACACTTTTTATCAAAAGTCAACGTCAAAGGCATGTTCTCAAAGCCGCGCATTCTCATCTGCTGTCCGACAAACATTACATCCGTCGAACAAAAAGCAATCCGTGAAGCAGCTGAAAAAAGCGGCGGCAAAAATATTTTCCTCGAAGAAGAGCCGAAAGTTGCAGCAGTTGGCGCCGGCATGGATATTTTTCAGCCGAGCGGCAATATGGTCGTCGATATCGGCGGCGGCACAACCGACGTAGCGGTGCTTTCCATGGGTGATGTTGTAACAGCAACTTCCATTAAAACCGCAGGGGATCAGTTCGACCTTGATATTTTAAGTTACATTAAAAAAGAGTACAAGCTGTTGATCGGTGAACGGACGGCAGAAGATATTAAAAAAGAAGTAGCTACCGTTTCTCCAGAAGGCTCCAGCAATGAAATGGAGATTCGTGGCCGCGATATGGTAAGCGGCCTGCCGCGCACCATTACCATTACATCGAGTGAGATTTATCATACCTTAACAGAATCCGTCGGCCATATTGTGCATGCGGCCAAAGGTGTCCTTGAGCGTACACCGCCTGAACTTTCCGCAGACATTATCGACCGCGGCGTTATTGTGACCGGCGGCGGTGCACTGCTGCACGGCATGGATGACCTGCTTTCAGAAGAGTTGAAAGTCCCGGTCTTTATCGCTGAAGAACCGATGCATTGTGTCGCCAACGGTACCGGCATCATTCTTGAAAACTTGGATAAAATGTCAAGTAAAAAGGTGAAAATTTAAGGAGGAGAACGCGCATGCTACGAGGATTTTACGGCGCCGGTGCCGGGATGATCACCCAGCAGCGGCACTCCGAAATGTTGAACAACAACCTCGCCAACGCACAAACCCCGGGCTATAAAGGAGATAATGCTTCCATCCGGTCGTTTCCGGAAATGCTCATGCAGGCAGAAAACGTAGGCGCCGCCCCCGGCGGGCGCAACGAGCTGATCGGCTCCATGAATACCGGCACCTATATGCAGGAGCGCACACCGAACTTTGCCCAAGGAGATACGCGTCAAACCGAGAACAACACCGATATGGCGATTGTACAAGGTGACGTTCCAGTCAACGAGGAAGGCAATTCGGGCGCCCTCTTTTTCAACGTAGCGAATGAAGACGGTGACCTCCGTTACACGAGAAACGGCAGCTTCGCCGTTGATGGTGAAGGCTTTCTCACCACCGCACAAGGCAACTACGTCCTCGATGATGCGGGTGACGAAATCTTTGTAAACAATGAAGAATTCACCGTAGATGCCGGCGGCAACGTATTTGATGATGACGGTGAAGAACTCGCAACCATCGACATCTCCTTTGCCGCAGCGCCGGAAGACCTCGTTAAAGAAGGAGACGGTCTGCTCGCTGTACCTGAAGACGAAGACGCCCTGCCGACAGCCATCGGCGACGACGATATTAACTATGACATTAACCAAGGCTTCGTCGAAGAATCCAACGTCGACCTCATGCGCACGATGAGCGACATGATGGAATCCATGCGCATTTTCGAAGCCAACCAAACCGTCCTCCAAGCCTATGACCAAAGTATGGAACGCGCCGTCAACGACGTCGGACGCCTTCAATAACCTTCTGGCTGAAACTATGAGACCTGCCGCCGGCACAAGGACGTTAACTGACGAGCCGCATCCGGTAGAGGCAGGACCGCGAAAGGCGTGAAACAAGATGTACAGCTCAATGGTACCTCCATCGACGATGATGGGACAGCTGCAGGAAAAAATCGATACCGTCTCTAACAATATGGCAAATATGGATCAGACCGGATTCCGCCGCCGTGAGAGCTCCTTTTCTGATTTGTTGTTTCAACAAATTGATAATCAGCAGTACGGTCCGGCCGAAGACGGCGGCCGTCTCACGCCAGAGGGGCTACGCCGTGGCTCCGGGGCTGCGGTGGCGCAGACAGCTTTGCGGATGGATCAAGGTGAGCTGCAGAGTACCGGGCGTAACCTGGACTTTGCGATTACCCAGCCCGGCTATCTGTTCGAAGTTGAAACAGAAGTTGAAGCCGGAGAAACAGAAATTGCGTATACGCGTGACGGTTCGTTTCATCTGTCTGAAGATCAACTGGATGACGGCTGGAATATTGTAACGAGCACCGGTGATTTTGTGCTTGATGCAGATGGGGACCGGATTGTTGTCCCAGGTGATACGCAAACGGTAAATCTGGCGCCGGATGGTACGCTGCAGGCAGTTTATGACGACGATGATGAGGAGACCGAAGATATTGCGGAGCTCGAATTAACGTATGCAAACCGCCCGCAGGTGCTTGAGGCGATCGGAAATAATAATTTTCAGCTCCCGGATTTAGAGGAGCTTGGGCTTGAAGGTGAAGAGATTCTAGAAGAACCTGTTGCTGCCACAGACGACCTTGTGATGCAGCAGGGGCTTGAAGGTTCAAACGTGGATATGGGCAGTGAAATGACGGAGTTAATGAACGCGCAGCGGCTTTATTCCATGAATGCCCGCGCGATGCAGAACTCGGATCAAATGATGCAGTTGATTAACAATGTGCGTTAACCAGGATTGAAGGAGAGCTTGGCATGAAAGATACAAATGAACAGCATCCACCGGCTGAAGCGGATGAGGCTTCGCCGCGTACCGGCCGGCGTTACCAGGAAGATGCAGCAGCTGAAGCGGATGAAGAGCCGAAGAAAAAAGCGAAGCAAAAGCGTGGACGCCGGCGGATTCTCCCGATCTGGCTGCGCTTAATCATTGTAACCATTTTATTTGCTGTAAGTTTGGTGATTGGTTTAATCGCCGGTTATTCATGGTTTGGTGATGCTGAAGGCTATGATGTGCTGCAGCCAAGCACGTGGCAGCAGCTGCTCGACTTTATCCAGGCGAACGATTAACGAAGAAGGGAAGACCACGGATGTTGAATACGGATCAAATTAAAGCGATTATCCCGCACCGCTACCCATTTTTACTCATCGACCGTGTCGCCGACCTTGAAGAAGGAGCGCGGGCACAAGCTGTTAAAAATGTGAGTAACAATGAAGAGTTTTTCAACGGCCACTTTCCGGAATATCCAGTGATGCCGGGTGTGCTCATTGTTGAAGCCATGGCCCAAACCGGAGCAGTGGCGATCTTAAGTAAAGATGAACACGCCGGCAAACTCGCCTTTTTTGCCGGTATCGAGAGCTGCCGCTTCAAAGGCCAGGTCCGCCCGGGGGATGTCCTCACCCTTGAAGTGGAACTCACCCGCCTTCGCGGCAAAATCGGGAAAGGGAAGGGCACCGCTTACGTCGACGGTGAAATCGTCGCCGAAGCTGAGCTCATGTTCGCCCTGCAGGATAACAATAACGCCTAAAAGGAACTGTCCCAATAAGGTATATTTGAAATGATAGCATGGGAAATATACTCGTTTTCCGCAGGCAACGATTCAGTCTCCTCATGAGCAAAAAACGCTCATTGCGGGGTCTTCAAACGTTGTTTTTCCTGCAGGAGTCTCGTATATTTCCTGTGCTTTTTTAAACTCTTGTGATGAAAGGAAACATCCTCCTTTTATATGTAGACGCTCACGCATGCAGCCCAGCGCATCGTGAGACATGGGGAGCCAATTTCCAAAGCCCCATCAAAGATGAACCTCCCCTCCCTCCTCATCTATATCTAACATCTTAAAATTTGAAATTTTTCACATGGCAAATTGCAACATATACCTATCCAATCGTAGAAATATTTAGTAGTATATTATTAGAAAGATTCCAGCGATGTAGGGTATGTAACGAAGTGTCTCTGGACACAAGGAGGGATTGCCGTGCCGGCTCAATCAAACAAAGATACAACAATGCAGCGTTTGTTCCGCCAGTTTGCATCAAAACCGGAACATGTCTGGCAGTTGTTTACACATATGAACGACGGATTGATTGTGACCGATCAAGCCTTGCGTATTGTGATGATTAACCCGTCGTATGAAAAAATCACCGGCTACACCTTTGCGGAGATGCACGGTAAAAATCCGAATCATATCGCTTCGAATCAAACGAAGCAGTCCGTTTATGAAGATATGTGGAAAAGCCTTGAGAACGAAGGCACATGGACGGGTGAAGTGATTAACCGCCGTAAAAATGGCGAGCTTTTCTGGTCTTATCTAACCATTACTTATATCCCGGGCACAAATAAAGAAGACTCTTATTATATCGGGTTAATCCGTGATATTACGGAACGTAAAGAAGCTGAACGCCGGGTGCGCTACATGGCGTATCACGACGACTTAACAAAAATGCCTAACCGAATGATGTTTGAGGAAAAAGTTGAAGCGTCATTAAAGGAAGCGGAACAGGGCCGCTCATCACTTGCATTGCTGTTTCTCGATTTAGATCGTTTCAAAAAAGTAAACGATTCCTTTGGTCATCAAGCAGGCGATACCCTTTTAACAGAAGTGGCCCGACGGCTGCAAAGCGTGGTTGCCCCGCAGAATGGCCTCATCAGCAGATTTGGCGGAGACGAGTTTACAGTGCTGCTTGAGCACTTCGACGACAAACGTGAAGTGAAAGCGGTGGTTGATGATATTTTCGAAGCTTTTCAGACGCCGATTACGCTCGCCGGCAGGGAAGTGTCCATCACAGTGTCGATCGGGATCAGCTTCTTCCCGGACCATGGCCGCGATTTTCAAAGTTTAATGCAAAATGCCGATCAGGCAATGTATCAAACAAAAGACGAAGGCCGCAACAACTTTCACGTTTATACACCAGAGGACGCGAAAACGACGGTGGATGCGCTAGAACTTGAAACCGACTTAATCAAAGCGATTGAAAGAGAAGAACTGTTTCTCCATTATCAGCCGCAGTTTGATGTGCAATCCGGTGATCCAACCTCTCTTGAAGCCTTCGTCCGCTGGCACCACCCGGAGCGCGGCCTGCTTTCGGCAAGCGACTTTATTAAGCTTGCTGAAACGAACGGTCACATAGCCCAGCTTGACGAACTTACCGTGAAAGCTGCATGCCGGCAGCTGCGTACTTGGCGGAATCAAGGCTACGCGTGGACCGTTTCAGTCAATATTGCAAAGCAGACGTTTGAAGCCTCAAGTTTTATTGATTATGTGCAGGAGGTGCTGAACCATTATAATCTTCCTCCAGAAGTGTTAAGCCTTGAAATCAATGAACACGATACAGTAGAGGATATCCCGTGGGCCGCCGGGCGTCTTCGTGAATTGCAGAAACTCGGGGTGCGGCTCGCACTTGATGACTTTGGCAGCGGCTATTCTTCACTCAGCCGGTTAAAAGATTACCCGGTGGATACATTAAAAATTGACCGGAGCTTTTTGCAGGACAGTAACGGGACAGATGAACATGCAGAAATTATTAAACTTATCCTTCACCTTGCTTACCGGCTCGGCTTCCACGTCGTCTGTGGAGGTTTGGAGAACCAGACCCAGCTCAGCTTTTTAGAGCGTGAAGGCTGCCCGGCGGCGCAAGGCTATTATTACCTGCCTCCGAAACCTCCGGGAGAATTAATAACCTGGATTGAAGCAGAAAGTGGGCGTAGCCGCACGGGGCACAACAGTTATGCAGTCAGTGAATATTAAAGTATTCACAGCGCACCTTGCAACAGCTGATAAACTGATAATTCAGCGATTTCTGTCATTGTGAGAAATTGTTAAAGACCTTCAAAAAGCACCGCACAGTATAGACGCCACCGGACTCCCCTGCTATGATTAGCATCAGTTGAGCAGCAAAATGCTCAATTGAAATCATAAAGATATACTCAATTTGAGGGGGAACCATTCATGAATAAGAAACTATTGTTCGGTACATTGACAGGTCTACTTTCCATCAGCCTGCTAGCAGCTTGCGGCGACGATGCAGAAGAAATGGAAGGCGACATGGAAGAAGACGCACCAGCTGACGAAGAACTTGAGATCGAAGACGAAGACAACGATCTTGAGGATGAAGACGGCGAAGAAGACCTCGACATCGAAGAAGACGAGGAAGAAGATGAAGATCTCGACGCTGAAGAAGACGACGAAGACGAAGATCTTGACCTTGACATCGAAGAAGAGGACGAAGAAGAAGACGAATAATCGCACAACAACAGCTGGGGAGCCTTTAAGCTCCTCGGCTTTTTTGTTGTAAATAAAAGGGCTGTGCCATGAGATATACTTTAAATGATAGGCATGGGAAATATACTCGCTTTCACCAACGGTACAAGTGCCACATCGGTTTGATCTGCGCTCACGCTCAAAGTCACCGTGTCTTCTTAGCCCCCCTCATGGCCTCAACTTCCTCAGCAGAAAGTCACTGCGTGCGGGATTTTCGGCTCGCGCTGTTCCAGGTGGCGTCGCCGCCGATGCTTGTCAGCCTTGCGTCATTTGCTGGTCATGGATTGTAGAGACCTTTTTGATCAAGCAATTGCTACATGAAGCCATTTCATTATGACGCTTTATGAGTGATCAATCGAACCATATCCATTGGAAATGCTTGTTGATCGTTAAATTGACAAGTGACCGAAACGAAAGACGGCGACTCCCAGAGGATCAAGCGCAGGCTGAAGATCCACTTTTTCGAATGGTATTCATTCGAAAAAGTTAGCTGAAGCCAAGCCCTCGGGAAAGCGTCCGTCTGGCGTGAAGGGCACGTTCATGATCCGGTTTTTATCCTCTTACGATGAATGCTGAAATTCATTTAAATATATCTCGACCCCCCTATCCGAAAAAGATAAAAATTAAACCTTCAAATGCATAAAAAGTGTTTAATTTTTTTGTAAATTGTTATAAAATAGAAAACAAGGTAGAAAACATAATAAAACAAGCTATCAAGATGAAGGCGGTGCTCACATGATCCCTTTTGACGCCCTAGATGTAAAAGTCATGCCCGAAGATATCGAACCTGAGGCATGGAACCGATGTTTTCGTGAGCTCATGGCCTACGTTGAAACAAAAACCGAGTGGCGCAATAGTGAAGGTAGACGTATTGACGCACTAGTCCGTTGCAACGATTATCAGCTCATCGTTAAAATGCAGCATCTATTTGCCACTGATTACTTGATCGCCTACCGATCACCTTACCCCGAAGACTACCACCCCCTGCTTGTGATCCACGCAGCAGCAGAGTCTGATGGGACCCTCTACACCCCGGATCTTATGGCCGTTGCAAATATGATTGCTTTACAATTTCCAGGCTTAATAGAAATGGACTTACCGGAGAATCATACGTAAATCACATGACAATAGACGCAGCTTTCGGTAAAAAACCGAAAGCTTATTTTTCATATGTAAGACTATTTAAGTGAAACGACCTGCACCGCTTACAACGGCTGGTCACCATGAACTGTATTCGGTACAATAGAAAATGTCAGAAAAATGTAACGTGAAGGAGTAGATGCCTGTGACGACTGCCGAACGCACGACGCTGCGCATCACAACCGCCGGTGCCGCTGCAGCAGCTGCATTTGCCGCCACCCCGGCCCTCGCTGATGCCGCATTCGAAAATCAAGTCTTGACCGAAGGCACCGAATCAAGCGACGTCGAAACCTTGCAGCACCACTTAAAAGACGAAGGCTATTTTACATATCACACCGCCACTGGCTACTACGGCACCATCACGACCCGCGCCGTCCGCGAGTTTCAGCGGGATCATAACTTAACTGTCGACGGCATTGCCGGACCTGAAACGCTCGGTACGCTGCTCACAGCCCAGGACGACGACAGCGCGATTGAAGCCGCCGCCGAAACGGCAGCAAACACCGAAGTTTCACTCACCGAATCAACGCGTGTGCTCCGCGCCGGCGATGATGGTCGTAAAGTGAAACAGCTGCAAAACGAGCTTCAGGATACCGGCCACTTTTCAGGTGAGCCCGACGGCTACTACGGCCGCGGGACAAGCCGTGCCGTCCGTGCGTTTCAAACCGAGCACAACTTAACTGTGGACGGCATCGCAGGACCAGAAACGTATGCCGCTCTGCGCACTGTGCGCCAGGCAGATGGTATTGTCGTTGAAACAAGTGAGCCGGAGACGAGCGCCCGTTCCTTGCGCAGCGGTACGTTTGAAACGATCGAAGACTTAGCCGGCGCCATGCTCTCACCAAACGACGGGGGAGCGAGCCGCACACTTAGTCCCGGAGATCGTGGCAATGCAGTAAGCCTGATTCAGCAGCAACTTAAAAGTGAAGGCTACTATAATTTCGAAATCACCGGCATTTATGGTCCAGTCACTGAAACCGCCGTCCGCGATTTTCAAGCAAGCCGCGGTCTCGAAACCCACGGCAGGGTTGGTGAAGCAGTTTTAAGCGCCTTAAAAACACCGGATGCGCCGGATGAAGCTGAAGAAACAAACGAAGATGTGTTGTTTGCCGCAGACACATTGTTAACCACAGGTACACAAAACGGAAACGTTACGCTGCTGCAAGAGCACCTGCACAATCTCGGCCATCTCGGCATGGAGCCAACCGGCTTTTACGGGAGTGTTACCGCCGGCGCCGTCGAGCGTTTTCAGCGCGAACATAACTTAACAGCAGACGGTATCGCCGGTCCGAACACACTGGCAGCCCTTTCAGAAGTCATCAACGGCGAAGTCCCGGAGGATACCACAAGTGAACCGGAGCCGTCGCCATCTGCCGGCACCGGCGCAGACATGACGAACCTCGTTGCCAACGCTGCTGAACATATCGGGACCCCGTATGAATGGGGCGGAAACGGACCGGACACTTTTGACTGCAGCGGTTTTCTCGTTCATATTTTTCAAGATATCGGGATTGAGCTGCCACGCACCGTCGCGGCGATTTATGACGCCGGCACCGCAGTAGATGAGCCTTCTGTCGGCGATATCGTTTTCTTTGAAACATACGCCCCCGGCCCGTCTCACGCCGGTGTCTATATCGGCGGCGGCGAATTCGTCCACGCCGGCTCCTCCAGCGGAGTCACAACTAATAGCATGGACAACAGCTACTGGAGCGAACGCTACATCGGCGTCAAAACATACGCCGGCGCTTGACCCCCGGCCCGGGATTTTTTGGCGCTTGACCCCCGGCCCGGGAACGCGTTAATGCACGAAAGTAACCTGCTCACGCAAAGATCCCATAACTTAGTAGAAAAAAGCCGGCAGCCGCCGGCTTTTTACATCATCATAGTCTTCATAAGGAAAGAAACCGGCGGCGTGCCGGTTTCTGCAAACAACTATTGGAGCGCGCGCCCCCGAAAATGGAGCGGCACCATGCGAAAGCGGGCTGATCCAGCTCCGCAAACAACATCCCCATCAAGATTCATCAAAAATCACATATACCATCCGCGCCAGCCGCTCCTTATCATCCTCATCCAGCGGCATATGATCAAACACGAAATCATCACTGAACAACACATCACGCAAATTTTTCGGCCGCGGTGCCAACGGATGATAGCTGTTCTGTTCTTCCGTGTAGCCCGCCAGATAATCCGGCGATACTCCTAAAAAACGCGCCGCCTTATACAACGTCATCAGCGCCGGCGCCGGTTCCTGCGACGGCACCCAATAGCTCGCCGGGCGCAGCCACCTTTCCCAAATACATTCCTCAACATTCGTAGCCGCCGCCAACGCCCCCAACGAAGCCCCGCTCTCCTGCAGACACGCCGCCGTCCGTTCAGCAAACAGCGAACCTTGAAACACCGGCGCATCCTCCGGCGTTTCCGCAACCGCCCCACGGGGTACATACCCTGCAAGCATAAGCAAATCATCCGGCACGGCCTCTGTCATCGCATCAGCAATCGCCATCACCGTATCCCGCGACGGCGCCGCCAAACCTTTTTCAATCTGATGAATATGAGAATAGCTCACACCCGAGGCCTTGCTAAGCTCCCGGAGCGAAAAATCATGCCGGAGCCGCAACTCATACACCGTCTGTCCGAACGTCCGCTGTTTCATCTGCATCACCTAAACGTCATTTTAGGCACGCCGGCACAACTGAACAACAGCTCACCACGATGATGTTCATTAACAAAAAACATCGTTCACTACCAAACAACAGGAGGGACCCAACATGCTGCTCACAAGCGAAGACAAACGCCATCTCCTCAAAGTCCTCGCCAAAGACCGCGCCCGCTTCTGGTCCAGCCCGAAAGACCGCAAGAAAAGCGCCGAACTTTACGAAAAAATCGAACAAACCCTTCGCAACGAAAACACGAACAAGGATCACAACTAGACAGGACCCCGCAGGCGCCCGGGGTTCTTTTGCGTAAAGCCCCCTCACAATAATAAGGTAGGGGATCACAACGTAAAGCCGCTGCCCCGCACATGTTTACTCCCGGCGAACAGCGTTTCACCATCCGCTCCCAACCCTGGTGCGTGGAGCAACATCCCGCAAAAATGGAGCGCGAACCCCTAG
This sequence comes from Salsuginibacillus halophilus, assembly GCF_003014715.1. GTDB lineage: Bacteria > Bacillota > Bacilli > Bacillales > Marinococcaceae > Salsuginibacillus > Salsuginibacillus halophilus. Next base: position 4,548 of record NZ_PYAV01000006.1, on the reverse strand, counting down.
AAATGGCCCGCGCCTACAAGGCGACATCGCTTCGTCATAAACCTTCATATTTGTTACATAACTGAAAAAGAAACGTAATGCCGAAATATGACCTAAGCACCATAAAAGGAGCAAAATAATGTGATAAACTGTCAAAGAATCTATGAGACAGGCACATGATGCCAAAACATATACTCAGGAGGTTTCGCAACATGATCAAAAGACTGACGCTCGTGCTTGCTCTTCTAGCCCTCGTGGCCGCGCCCTTTGCAGAGCCATTTCAAAAGAGCGGTACAGCGGACGCCGCAAGTCCCCATTTCTCAGACATTCAGCCATCGCAGGAGGCGGCTGTTAACCGGCTCGTTGACGAAGACGTGCTTGCGGGCTACGAAGACGGTACCTTCCGACCGGATAAGAATGTCAGCCGCGCCGAAGCCGTCACCATGATCGGGCGCATTACCGGATTCAGCGGCTACACGTCCCCTGACTTCAGCGACGTTTCCGACAGCGACTACTTCGTACAAATGGTTGCAGGCGCCGTGCACGATGAAATCACCCGCGGCTACGAAGACAACACGTTCCGCCCGCACCGCGACGTGACCCGGGGTGAAATGGCCACGTTCCTGACCCGTGCCTTTACATTCACCAACCGTGACGGCGAAGCCAACTTCTGGGACATTTACCCTGGTAAGCTCCATGCCACAGGTACCGAAGTTATCACCACTGCAGGCATTGCCAATGGTTATCCTGACGGCAGTTTCCGTCCGGACCAGTCCATCACCCGTTACGAGATGGTCCTCTTCCTCGACCGCGTGCTCCATCCGGAAGAGCGCGTTTCAAATGACGGAAGTCCGGAAGTTGAAGGCATGACGGGAGAGACGCGGGTTGTCACCGCGTCAAGCGGACTCAACGTACGCCCGGGGCCGAATACCGACGGTTCGCCGATCGACCGAATCGCGAGCGGAACTGAAGTTGATGTGCTCGAAACCGTGAACGGCGGCTGGGCGCTTATCCTGCACAATGGCGAGTTTGCTTACGTGTCCAACAGCTATCTCCGTTCACCAGGCGGTTCGCTTGCAGGTAAAACCATTGTCGTTGACCCGGGCCACGGCGGCCATGACCCAGGCGCTTCAGCATACGGGGTCGTTGAAAAGAATGTCGTTTTAAATACCGGAAACTACTTAGCGCCAATGCTTGAAGCCCAAGGTGCGCACGTCATTCAAACACGCTCCACCGACCGGTTTATCTCATTAAGCGGCCGCACGAACATGGCGAATAACGCCGGCGCCGATGCCTTCATCAGCATTCACGCCAACGCCGCCGGCTCAAGCGCTGCCCACGGCACAGAAACGTACTGGAGCTCCAATTATTCAGCTGCTGAAAGCCGTGAGCTCGCTGAAAAAATTAACAGCGAACTCGTCCGCGAATTAAATACGCGCGACCGCGGTGCCAAGCAGGCAAACTTCCACGTCACCCGCGAATCGCGGATGCCGTCAGTACTCGTTGAACTCGGCTTCGTCACCAACTACAGCGAAGCCCAGCAGCTCAACAGCGCGAGCACCCAGCGCCGCGCCGCCGAAGCGATCACCCGCGGCACCGTAGACTTCTTTAACTAGAATTTCTCGTGCCTGACCCCCGCCCCGGTGATGCGTCACAGCGCGAAAGCGGCGTCAGGCATCCCATCAAACCCAATCAAGTAAAAAAGCCGGCCCTGCGCCGGCTTTTTCTATTTCTGGACTGCCCGCCCGCGCGTGTGGAGTGCGTTCCCCCGAAAATGGAGCGGCCACGTGCAAAAGTGGAGCAAATCCAAACGCGGTGGAACGCGCTTCCCCAAAAATGGAGCGACAACGTGCAAAAGTGGAGCAAATGCAAACGCGATGGAGCGCGCACCCCCGAAAATGGAGCGGCATCGAGCAAAAGTGGAGCGCGCACTTCCCTAAGTGGATCAAAGCCGGCCCCGCAGCCGGCTTTGCCCAACTCAAATTTGGAGGAAAGAAACCGGCCGCCGCCGGTTTCTTCAACTTTACCGCTTTACCTCCGCGCGCGTGTGGAGTGCGTTCCCCCGAGAATGGAGCGGTAGCGTGCAAAAGTGGAGCAAATCCAAACGCGATGGAGCGCGCTTGCCTGAAAATGGAGCGGCATCGAGCAAAAGTGGAGCGCGCACTTCCCTAAGTGGATCAAAGCCGGCCCCGCAGCCGGCTTTGCCCAACTCAAATTTGGAGGAAAGAAACCGGCCGCCGCCGGTTTCTTCAACTTTACCGCTTTACCTCCGCGCGCGTGTGGAACGCGCACCCCCGAAAATGGAGCGGCCACGTGCAAAAGTGGAGCGCGCACTTCCCTAAGTGGATCAAAGCCGGCCCGAGCCGGCTTTGCCCAAAATGGGGCTGGCCCCGGCAAAAGCGGGACCCTCAACCAATCTCCACATCATAACAAAAATATCGAAATTAATATCACAACCACACTTTTTCATGTATGATAAAGTAAATTAACGATAAAAATCATCGTAAGTGGAGGTGCGTGATGAAACAACCATACAATTTACCGATGCTTCCGATCACTTTCGATACAGAAACGGAACTCACCTTTTACAAAAAAGTCGTAGATGCTTCAGCAAAACTTGAAAAATTAAAGCAAAAAATAAAGTATTCTCCTGTAAATGAAGCGTTTCTTCAGCTGTTAACATTGCAGGAATCCGTTCAGTCTACAAGAATTGAAGGAACGCAGGTAACTTTCAGCGAGATGCTTGAGGATAATATTGAAGCACAAAATGACTGGGAGCGGGTTGAAGTCCGGAACTACCAGAAAGCTTTGCAGATCGGCGTGGAAGCCGTGCAGCACGGTTATCCGTTAACGCAGCGCCTGATCCGTGACATGCACCGCACCTTAATGGAAGAGGCCCGGGGTTCCGGCGGCAGCGCAGGGGAGTACCGCAAAATTCAAAACTTTATCGGCCCTACCCAGAACATGAAAGATGCATCCTACATCCCCCCTGAGCCACAGCTCATGAACGATTACATGTCGAACTTAGAGCAATACATGAATGGTCACCCTTATAAAGAAGAGGAAACCACCCCGTTGCATCCGGTTATAAAAACGGCAGTGATTCATGCTCAATTTGAATCCATTCACCCGTTTTTAGATGGTAACGGGCGGCTTGGCCGGATCTTGATCGTTCTTTACCTTCTGCAAACTGGAATCATCCATTCACCTTTTTTCTTTCTTAGTGAAGAACTTGAGCGGGAACGGTATAAATATTATGCCCTGCTTAACGGTGTACGTTCGATCGGGAAAACCGCACCTGACTGGCAAAGTTGGGTACTATTCTTTCTAGATGCTGTTGACCGTATGGCAGACAAACAGTTCAGAAAGCTAGATGAAGCAGAACAGCTTTATGAAGAAGGACGCCGTAAACTTGATCAACCGTCTACCAAAAAGGTATGGGAAGCGTTGTTTGATCAACCGATTGCCAATGTCCAGCAAATCGAGCGCAGCACCAACCTTGCGCCTTCTACCATCCGGAAGAGTCTGCGCGAACTAGAAAACTTGAACATGGTCTTTGGCGACGACCGAAAACGAAACCGCCGCTTCTACCAATACGACCTCATCCGCATCATATCAGGTGCCTGACCCCCGCCCCGAAAAAGCCGGCCGAGCGCCGGCTTTTTCTATCTCTGGACTGCCCGCCCGCGTCTATGGAGCGCGCTTCCCTGAAAATGGAGCGGCCACGTGGAAAAGTGGAGCAAATCCAAACGCGATGGAGCGCGCACCCCCGAAAATGAAGCGGCATCGAGCAAAAGTGGAGCGCGCACTTCCCTAAGTGGATCAAAGCCGGCCCACAGCCGGCTTTGCCCAACTCAAATTTGAAGGAAAGAAACCGGCTGCCGCCGGTTTCTTCAACTTTACCGCCGCCCGCGCGTGTGGAGCGCGCTCTCCTGAAAATGGAGCGGCCACGTGCAAAAGTGGAGCAAATCCAAACGCGGTGGAACGCGCTGGACTCCTGTCAATAAAGTGGACACTATATGCCACAGATTGGCACATTTATAATTGCAATCTGCTGCTTAATTTTCTCAAAAAACGGGGCTCTCTCCGGGCTCTTCGCTTTCTCCCTGATCTTACGATACCGAGTGTGCTTCTTTGGTTTTGGCGTACGCTGAATGTGCCTTTGTATACGCCATTTCAGCCTCCATTGGACTAACGTAATTCAGAGAGGAGTGCATACGATGCTGGTTATAAAAGCGGATGTAGAAGTCAACCGCCGCATAGGCTTCCTCTTTTGTGGCAAAGGTCCGTTTGTGTAAAAACTCTTTCTTAAGCGACGCAAAAAAGCTTTCCATACAGGCATTGTCATACGGGTCGCCCTTCCGGCCCATACTGATCACGGCTCCGGCTTCCTCAAGCGTCTTCACGTACGCATTTGAAGTATATTGAGAGCCGCGGTCGGAATGGTGTACAAATCCTTCCTCCGGGCGACGTTGGGCGATCGCCTCCCGGAGGGCATTTAACGACAGCCCGGCTTCCATGTGATCATCGATCCGGTAGCTGATAATCCGACGGGAGAACAGATCCATC
>NZ_PYAV01000005.1 GCF_003014715.1 Salsuginibacillus halophilus | reverse complement strand
CAATCAAATCGAACAAGTTAGCTGAAGCCAAGCCCTCGGGAAAGCGTCCGTCATTCGTTCCGGTCACGTTCATGGTTCGGTTTTTAAGGGCAGCCCGCGGCTCGGAGCAGTAAGCTGTGCATGAATTTTAGATTTTGTAATTTGTCGACAGTCTGACAGAACCGCCTTGCAGTGCAGGCGGTTCTGTTAGGTATATAAACTACATATTTAAGATTGCGTTATTCTACTTCGATTGAAACTGCTTCATGCTCATGTAGTTCTTCGTTTTCAACATGGATCATAACTTCATAAGGCTCTGCTTCAGAAAACGTGTAATCAACTTTGTAGTTACCATCGTTTTCTTCTTCTGCATCAATCCAGTCGTGGTCGTCACCTTCAGCGGCCTTTGGATAAATTTCCAACGTCACTTCTGCATCTGTTAATGCATCCTCTTCTTCGTTAATATTTACTGTTAACGTTTCTGAATCACCTTGTTCAACAACTTTTGGTGTTAATGTGATGGCCAATACCTCACTATGGTCGTGTTCATGATCGTGTTCATGGTCGTTCTCATGCCCATGATCTTCATCATCCATGAATTCGCTTTCCATTTCCTCGTCTTTTTCTTCAAGCGCCTGCCACTCTTCTTCGCTCACTTCTCCAACGCCAAGATCGTGCACTGGCATACTGTGCATCCCTTCTGCGGTAACGTGCGGCTGCACATGATAAATTCCGTCATCTTCAAAGGTGTAATCAGCGGTATAAACCCCGTTTTCACCTTCTTCTTTTTCAATCATATCACTGCGCTCTTTTTCACCCATCTGCCACACTTCAAAAATAATTTCATCCACTTCAGTAACAGGCTCTCCTGCCATTGTTACTGAAGTCTTCAACTCCGCTTCGCCCACTTGAATTTCATCATCCATTAAAACCTCAACATCAATTGGAGCAACTTCACTACTTCCGCTACTTTCTTCTTCCGTATCACTCTGCCCGCAAGCAGCAAGAACTGCCCCTAAACTTAACATCCAGACAAATTTTTTCACAAATTACATCCTCCTGTCATCGTTGTTCGTTTACTCAGCTTCAGCGTACACAGTTTAACAAGTTGCTTCAAGACGCTGCAGTCGGAAGTTATGACAGTTTCAAAACATAGAAGTGACTTTGTTGTGAACCACTATAAGAATGCTTCGTCTGATGGGTTGCTCACAGGCTTTGGCGCTTCAGCGTTTAAGCAAACACGCCATGCAACTTTGTCTAGTTCTTGTTTTAGTTCGACTTCTGACAACACAATGCTGAAATAAGGCGCCATCTCTGCAGGAATGTCGTTTTCTTGATTACCTGCAGGAGCAGTGACAAACTCGATTTCATCACCCATTGTTTTTTTAATCATAAATAAATGAAAGTTGGACCGCATACGATTCAACTTTTCAACATCATTATCTCCCCAATGCAGCGACCTCCGCGTAAAGTACTGCAGATCCTCATAATATTCGTAAGCTGGGTCTGCTTCGTAAACAAGGCGGTTCTTTTCTTTGCGCACCCGGAGCATCCCTGCATCCGTTAGTCGGTTCAATTCCGAGCGTACCGCTTGAACTGAATCACCAAATTCATTGGCAACTTCTCGAAGGTGCGCTGCATTATCAGGAAATAAGAAAAACTTATACATTAACTTCAAACGAATTTTTGAAGTAATTAAATCTTTAATCAAACTCCGTCCACCTGCTTTCTAGCATATCTACTGTTTCACCTTGGTTTTAGTTTTATTACAAAACTAAAATTTAAGCCGGAAGTTTGCTTGAATGTCTCCTCCTCCAAGCTTAGGAATGTTAAAATAGGCATAACAGCGGATGTTACTTGATGACTTTGGATGGAATTTCATGAAATGGAGTGGGCACATATGACAAACGAAACGCCGAATGTCCTAGAAGAAGCAAAATCAAGCTTTGAAACATTACTTCGTGATATCGAAGATCTTAATCAAACCGGCGAACACCCACTTCAACCTTTATTAAATGAGGTTGAAGAAACGATCGTTCATCCACTAAAAAATATGATGGATGAAGAAGCTCTACGCCAAACCTTGGACCGTTTTTTATCGGACACAAGTGAAGAAGATCAAACCATCGACGCCTTAAAAACCATTATTCAAACCATCCGTAAATATATTATCGACATTGAAATGGTTTCTATTAATGCAATGATCCATTCCCGTCGACTCGGTGGTAACGGAAAAGCGTTTGGTGTTATTTCGCAAAACATCAAAGAGTTCTCAAACGAAATGAAAAAACAGTACAATCAAGCTTATGAACATGTTGAACGGCTGCATGAATGGAACGACCGCTTCACGGAAAAAATTAACGGACTGCTTAACTATAGCAAAGAATTACGCACAATTAAAATGCAGGAGTTTAATCAAATTGTGACCGACATAAAGCAGAGCCTGCCTTCTGGTCAAAGCGCTGTAACAGCTGAAAGAATGGATGAACTTAAAACATTGAGTAAAGGCCTCACTGCCGGAGAAGAAACAGCGTTTATCGAAAAAGCTGAACAAACATTAAATGATTTAACTGTCGAAAACGGCGAGGCACTTTCAGAGCATGTACTTGAAAAAATTCAATCTTTGCAGCATGAACTTGCCAACTTTTCAACCGAGCTTGAAACTTTACTAGCTGAAACAGACAATTTCTCTGAACAGAAGGAAACGTTTAAACAAGAAATGCGCGGCGTTGAACAACAATTTTCTGCGATAAAAGAAAAAATGGACTATTTAAAACGGTTGAACGTCATGAGCCGCATTGAAATCTCTCGTCTTGATCGAGAGATGCAGAGCTTTGGCGATGAGATTGATCAAATTTCACAGCAGGTTGTACGCGAAGTAGAAACGAGCGATACATTTATCGTTGAATTGCAGGCAAAACTGAACGAGGATCTTGAACACTTCTTCAAACAACTAGATGGCAACACGAAACACTTGAAAGAAGCGCAAGCTACAGCTCATACATTTTCTGAACAACTTGACCCTTCACAAGGTGTCCGTTCAGACTCCATGCACGGCCTGCCTTCTTTTCATGAAGCTTCTGCTTTAATTGAAGAAGCAAAAAACATGTATGCCCACAGCTAACATTTAAAGGTTCTTTTTATTAACTTCGCTTTTCACGCACGAATGGTCCTGCACTGTAACGATTCATCTTTGTATTTTTGTTTTTACGCAAAGATTTCTTGACCACCACTGTGAACCTGCAGTATGCAGAGTATGTATTTAAATTTTTGTACTTCACAAAAACCGACAAAGCGTCCAATCACTGTCGATGATTGGACGCTTTGTCATATTCATCTTAACAACGTCCCGTAACGTTTATAAATTCTCGGTTTTAAGTACAGGACATTGCTTCCTTTTTCTTTAATATAAGGACGGAGAAGTTGTTTCATCTGCCAATGGACAAGCGGATAAAGTCCGGATATGATCGGCAGAGGATATATCGTTGACTTTAAAAAAATGTGCATTGCCCCTTGTTCGCTAATCACACCGCCAGTCACACCTGCAAAAGCTGTTACTGCCGTACCGTAAATCATTAAAACTAAAACAATATTGATACCGTGCAGCCAAGGCAAGGCCTTACGCTGATTCATTTCGCGTTCAAATACGCGCTTAAGGTAGATGAGTACAACCATAACAATAACCGCCATGACCCACGGTATAATCGATTGATACACAACATCTGCGATCGGCCTCACCCCTTTCGTTAACTTGTGATTCCTTCTGTACGCTTCACATCTTGAAGCGGAATGTTACGCCCATGATCTTCACGAATCGAACGGATAAGCATACAGCCAAACGTAAGAACCGCACCTGCGGCTACGATTCCATAAGCAACTGCTTCTGCCATCCCTAAATTTATCCCAATAAACCCAAACCCTGCGACTCCAAGTCCTAAAGCCATAAAAAACGGTAAGATCGAGTTGTTTGGCATGTGGATATCTTTCAATGGTTCCGCCGGCTTCATTTCACCATCACCGTGTACCCGTTCGTAAAACCAAGGATCAAGCGAACGAACCTGTGGAATTTGCGCAAAATTATATTCAGGTACCGGTGTGTTTGTCGCCCACTCCAAAGTGCGGGCCGGCCACGGGTCTTTTACCGTAAGCTGCTCTTGTGTCATAGCCGAATAAACAATATTGATTAACAAAACGAGAATACCGGCCGTCATAATAAAAGTACCTACCGTTGAAATAAAGTTCATCGCATCAAGCCCCTGTCCTGCAAGATAGGTTTGAATGCGGCGCTGCATCCCCATTAAACCGAGGAAGTGCTGCACAAAAAATGTTAAATGAAAACCGATAAAGTACAGCCAGAACATGAGTTTACCAAGGGTTTCATTCAGTTTATGGCCAAACATTTTCGGATACCAATAATATAAACCCGCAAGCATACCAAGCACGATGCCGCCGATTAAAATATAGTGAAAGTGGGCTACGACAAAGTACGTATCATGATACATATGTGTCACCGGCGCCATCGCCACCATTACCCCAGTGACCCCGCCCAAAACAAACGTTGGTACAAATGATGCAGCACAAAGCATCGCTGTATTAAAAACGATTTTGCCGCCCCACATTGTAAACAGCCAATTAAAAATTTTAATCCCGGTAGGTACAGCAATCGCCATCGTTGTAATTGCAAAAACACTGTTCGCAATCGGCCCCATACCAACTGTAAACATATGGTGTGCCCAAACCATAAACCCTAAAAACGCAATAACAAGGGTCGCAAACACCATCGCTGTATACCCGAACAAACGTTTATGAGAAAAAGCCGGAATCACTTCAGATATAATCCCGAACGCCGGCAGTACGAGCAGGTATACTTCAGGATGACCGAAAATCCAAAAAATATGCTGCCACAAGATGACGTTCCCTTCCATGGAAGGCATAAATATTTGGGCGCCATAAATGCGGTCCACCATTAATAGCAGCAGTCCGGCTGCAAGTGGTGTGAAAGCAAAAACAATCAAAATGGAGGACACAAGTGTAGTCCATACGAATAACGGCAAGCGCATCATTGTCATCCCCGGGGCCCGCATATTAATGATCGTTACGATAAAATTAATCGCACCAATGAGCGTGCCTATACCGCTTACTTGAAGACCAAGTACGTAAAAATCCATCCCGGTACCTGCATAATCCCGTCCAGATAACGGCACATAAGCCGTCCACCCAGCATCAGGAGCACCGCCAAAAAACCAACTTAGCGTTAATAAAAAGGAACCGAAAAAAAAGATCCAAAAGGCTAAGGCATTTAAGAAAGGAAAAGCTAAGTCCCGCGCCCCGATCTGCAGCGGCATGATAAAGTTCATGAACCCAAAAAGCAGGGGGGTAGCCGCCAAAAACAACATCACTACCCCATGCATTGAGAGCAGTTCATTGTATGTTTGTCCTGTAATAAAGGTCATCTCTGGATACATCAGTTGAATTCTCATAAACAAAGCCATTAAACCGGCTTTTAAAAATAAAATCGTTCCTGCAATAAAATACATTACAGCAATCTTCTTATGATCAACCGTAGTTAGCCAGTCCCACAATACTTCCCGATATGTTACCGTCGGTGCTTCCGACTGCATATGACCCCTCCTTAAAATCTTTTCAGCTAACATGTAGCCTTACCAAATGCATAAAAATTACTCTACATCCATCCAGACCCTTACAAAAAAAACCTGCTTTTAAAAGCAGGGAATAGCGTGTAGACAAACTTATAAGAAAAGCAATGACTGACGTCGATTTTCGGTGGACGCTTGCATCCGGAGGGCACAAGTGTGACATCGGTTTGATCTGTGCTGGCGTTTGATTACATCGTGTCTTCAGCCTCTTGGACTTCCTCAAAACAACCCTCCCTGCGGGATTTTCTCTCTCGTTGTTCTGCGTAGGCATCGCCGCCGATGCTTGTCAGCCTTGTGTCATTTGATAGTCATGAATTGTAGAGATTCTTTTGATTAAGCAACCTCTACATGAATGCATTTCATCATTTGTCATTAGAGGATAACATCGGACAATGAACGTAATCTTCACTTCCAGACAGACGCTTTCCCGAGGGCTTGCCTTCAGCTTGATTCGAACAAGTGGATCTTCAGGCTGCGCTTGATCCTCTGGGAGTCGCCGTCTTTCGTTTCGGTTACTTTTCAACTTACGTATCGTCAATAATTTCTAATGGATATTGTCCGTTTTATTCCTCATGAAGCGTCATGATGACATTGACCCACATATGTGAAAACTTGAAAGTCTTAAGTTTAATCTTTTTACGAAGATAGAGAGTTATTGACCGTAAACACGACAGTAACACAGACACCTTAAAGCGCGATTGTATTTACACACAGGTTCTAAACCATGGTAAGCGAGCAGTAAAACTGTACGTAAATCTTCGGCTTTGTACTTTATCGACAGTATGAGCTCTGCTTTTAAAAGCAGCGACTAGATTATATAGGTGGACAGCTCGCGTGTGCTTTTATTTTTCATTCAATGCAGCTTGTTTAAGACATCATGGTTACCAATTTTTATATCATTATAAAATGAACGCTACACTTTTTGTTTTTCTTCATATTTTACTTTTAATCAACAAGGTTTTTGGGAATCTAAGTAGTGGAGTTAAAACTTTAAGGGGGAACTTTGCGTGAACGAGCGGATGTTGGTAACACACACAGGAGACACACCACGCTGGCAGATGATTCAAGAAGAAATGAAAACCCCGGCTGAAGACGAAGTCCAAATCCGTGTAGCATATGCAGGTATTGCAAATGCTGATTTTATGATGATGCGTGGAAAGTACCCTAAAGAAACGAAAGTACCGTTCACACCTGGTTATGACATCACAGGTGAAGTAATTGCCTGTGGCAGTCATGTGCTTGATATAAGTATCGGCACAAAAGTTGCTGCTTTAACAGAAACCGGCGGCTATACGACTTATATCAATCTTCCCGTAGAGGAAGTTATTGTGCTTCCTGATGACAGTGATCTACAAAAGATGAGCCCCTTAATGCTCAATTACGTCACTGCTTATCAAATGATGTTTCGTAAAGCTGAACTAAAAGCTGGCGACCAAACATTAATTCAAGGAGCCGCCGGCGGCGTCGGCACAGCGCTCATACAGCTATGCAACTACTACAATATTCAACCGATTGGTACAGGTTCCCCTGAACAAAAAGAAACAATTGAAGCAATGGGTGCTGACTATATTTCTTACGAAGCTTCGCTTAAGCACGGCTTTAAACAGTTGTATGTTTCCGGCGTGGATGCTGTGTTTGATCATGTAGGCTCAAAAAATTGGAAGAAAGAATTGGAGATTCTCGAGGAAGACGGTCGACTGATCATTTTCGGCTTTCGGCATGGAAGCCTAGCAACTAACATCCTTAGCTATATCCGCCTTAAACTAGGATCGCGACGAGATCAAGTTACTTATTATTTCATTGCAAAAGAAAAATCAGAAGCACCTGAAACATTTTATCATGATGTAAAAAAGCTGTCAGAACTTCAGCATCGAGGAGCGATTGACCCTGTAATCGACCGCATTTATAAACTACAAAATATTGGCCAGGCGCTTGATTACTTTCAAAAGCACGGCAAACAAGGTAAAGTGCTGCTAGCGCCGAACAGCGAAAGTTAATCAGCTTTCGCTGTTGTTTTTAGCTTGCTCTTCAGCAAGCTGTTGTTCTAGCTGTTTCAACCGGTTTTCAAGCATTTCCCGGTCTTGCTGGTGTTGGTTCTCTTGACTCTCAAGCGCTTTCGAGCTATAAAAAGGATCATTTTCCCACCAGTCCATACCTAACTCTTTTGCCTTATCAACTGAAGCGACCATCAAGCGTATTTTAATCGTTAGAAGCTCTACGCCAGCTACGTCCACACGAATATCTCCGGCAATTACGACGCCTTTGTCTAAAACCGTTTCAAGCACTTCCACTAACGTGCTGCCAACAGCTTCTACTTGATTCTGTCCTCCTTGCTGTAACATCCTTTCTCCCCCTTTCGATTAACGCAAGTTTCCAAGCGGTCCAAGATCAATGGTTAAGTCTTCGTCTGTAAAACCGAAGAAGTCTTTCAGACGCTGCATTTGTTCTTCAAGCTGCATCAAAGATTCTCCCAATGCCTCTACCTGATCTTCTGATAAACGTCCGCTGTCCACCCGGTCCATTGCCTGCCGCTCTACTAAGTCTCTTAAAAGTTCAATCACCGTAATAACAAGCTGAGCCAGTCCGTCTTCGGTCGAATTACTCTCATCGTTAAAACGTATATTTCCTTCCGGCATTTTGGCAGTGTCTAAAGACTTCATAATTGAAGATGGATCCATCAGCTACTCTCCTCCTGACGTTTGTATTTCATTATGCTTTTCAGCAGCATTAAGCAACGTTTCTACACTTGAGACGAGCAGTTTAAGATCAATATACACAAGATCAATCCCTGCAACTGTAATGACAAGGCTTCCTTGCAGCACAACACCTTTATCAAGCACCGTGTCTAATACATCAACAAGCGTTACATCTTGTCCATTCAGTACTTCATGCTCCATTTGTATCCTCCTGGCCTTGTTTTGGCACAAAGTGATAAGCAGGCCATGGCCCTGAGACTTCAACAACAATGGCACTTGGAAATTCCTTCTCGTATGCTTGAACAGTTTCCACAAAAATGTTGCGATCAGCGCGGGAGATTAAATAGCCACCATTCCATTTCATTTCGTCAGTACGGCCGGTTACTTGTTTACTCCACACCTCACGTGCATCTGTTTCAATACTTATCTGCTTTAACGCCTCGTGCATCTGATCGGCAGCACCGTTGACATAACGCTCTGCTTCTTCGGCAATTGTTTTATTTAAACGTTTTTTCTCTATATACTGCCGACCCCGCGGCATATTTTCAATTTCCTGCTGTTTTTCTTCAATGAGCGGTGTCGTAAACGTAGGCTGTGAGGCAATTGTCTCCATGTCAGCATATACCTTTACGCTCCATTCATCTTTGCCTTGAATCAATTGAACAGCTTCATAAAGCCGGTTATGCTCATCTTTTAGTTTTTGCTTAAGGCGATCAATCCCTTTGTAAATCGTCCCAAAATTCAAAGGAAGAATTTGATACTTTTGGTGCAGCCTATTTAAAATATGATGATGGCGTTTTGCAAACCGCTCAAGCCACTCTAAATTCTGCACGTTCGTTTGAAACGATTCTTCTCCAAAATCCTCGCTTGCAACAACCGAATAAACAGCTGCAACGTTACCTCCATGTAAAAACGTTAAACTGTACTCATCATAAAGATCCGGTATTTCGTTTTCTTCTTCCCCTGCGTGGTCATAAAGCACAAAACCGTAAACGTAAATTAATTCACTCATTTACCGCCTTCTCCTTCGCCTTCTGCTTCTTTGTTTCCGTCGGTTTACAGGCTCTTCACCAGCCTCCTTTTGAGGTTGCTGGTCTTGTTGTAAAGCTTCTCTTAACTCTTTTAATTCCTGTGCTTTTGCTTGGCGGTACCTCTCAGCAAGTACCGCCTGCTCCTCTTCAAAAGCTTCTTTGGTTAAATTACCTCTTTCAAATTCCACCTGAGCCGCAACCATTCGCTGTTTAATCGTTTCAAGGTCAAACAACTCTTTATCCACTTCTTCTTTAATTGTTTCACCGATAAACTTTAAAGAGCGAACCGGCCAGGTAAGTGCTCTAAACATGTGACTACCTCCGTTCGGCTGCAGCAAACCTCATATCCACAAAGCTGTAAGCCGGCCACGGTCCGGTATATACGAAGTCCGTTTGCTCTTTCCAAACACTGTATAAATCGTTTACCGCCTCATCGAAAGCTGCTTCATCTTCACGATCGATTAAAAACACACCTTCAAACAAAGTACGTTCTGTGCTCGGTTCTTTCAGTATCGAACTTGCGCTTAAGTCACCCAGCGGCTTACCAATTGATTCCTGATGCTTCGTCCGGTAGCGGTCCATAACGGCTTTCGCTTCTTCTCCTAAGGCAAGCTGGCCTTTATAACTTCTTGGCTTCTTTTTCTTGTGAGCAAATAAGCTTTTAAATGCCTCTTCCGTTAAATTGATCTGCACTGTTACCTCAATCTTATTATCAATTTTCGGCATCGCTTCGCTCACAGGATCATATATTGCCTGCAACAAACGCCGGGCTTCCTGCTCATCACCTAAAATTGTGCCAAAGCTCATTGGAGCTACAGTTTCTTCAGTCATAATTGCTTCTAATGCTTCTTTATGACCGCGGACGTTTGCTTCGATCGGCGGCAGCGTTTCTTCACTGACATCCGTGACAATAAAGTCAAGATCCCCTTCATTGACAGCGCGGAGGGAGCGGGGCTCTCCCTCCATCATGACCTTCTGCGCTGTGCGGTGCTCGTTTTTTCTTGCGACCCCGAAAATATAAACGAATGTCTCACTCATCTTTTCCCCGCCTTTTCTTTGCTACGTTACATAAAATGATTACTCTTCTTCACCACGTTCAAAAAGCTCTGTGCGATACCGATGGTGCAGCCGCTCAAATTCTTCAACTTCACCGTCAGCGTCGGTGATTGCTTCATATACACCAACCATTTCATCTTTAGCTACAGCTTTCATACGTTCTCTTTCTTCAATAACTTCAACTTGTACAACCCATCCTTTTTCACCATCTTCACGCTTCATTACAGCGATGGTTCGAAAAGGTGGAGCGACAAACGCTTCAAAAAACAAATGCACATTCTTAATTACGGTATTTAATTTCACTTAGTCGTCACCCTTTTTCTTAGACTGACTGCTGGAATTACTGCTTGATTTATTAGAGTTGGAGTTACTGGAGTTTTTAGCGTTTCCTGAGCTGTTTGACTGATTAGTATTACTGTTTGAACCACCGGAAGAGGAGCCACTTTCTGTTGCTTTTTCAGTTGTTTTTTGAGCAGATTCAGCTGTACTCTCGGCTGCATCCTGTGCTGATTCAACCGTACTTTCAGCTGTATTCTGAACCGTGTCTACTGTGTCTTCAGCAACGTTTTGAGCTGTGTTTGCGGCACCTTCGGCTGTATTTTGGACAGACTCAACAGCGCCTTCTGCCGTGTTTTGTACGGTGTTCACTGTACCTTCAGCAACATTTTGAGCAGTATTCGCAACCCCTTGGGCTGTATTTTGCACTTGGTCTGTCACATTGCCTACAGCAGAAGTTGCTTCGTTGGCCACGTTAGAAACCGAGTCCGTTAAGCCCTCAGTCAGTTGACCAACCTGCTGCCCGAGCTGACCTAGCCCTTTGTCTTCTTCAGCTTCTTTTAAGTTTCTGCGACGCTCTGCTTCAAGCAAACCGGTTGCATCAGCATAGCGAATCCAAGTTTCTACACTTGCAATGACAATACGCGCTTCAATTTTTATAACTTCGATACCTACGAGTGAGATCGTAGCCGTGATATCTACGACAATTCCTTTATCAAGTACCTTATCTAAAATTTCAACCAGACTTGAGCTTTCATTCGATTTTTGTACCGCTTGTTGTGACAAAGATATTCCTCCCTAATTTAATTAAAAGATACCTTGCTTTACCCGTTATTTGTCACGGAATAACTTTGGATGTCGATTGCGGTGACAACTGGTAAGGATGAAAAACTCTATGTATTGCACTACATTACAGGAAAAGCCCCTTTGTGAAAAGCAAAAACCACGGTTCCAAATTTATGAAACCGTGGAGACTGTCGCCAAAGTATAAAACGTAACATTCACGCGTAGCATACTGCTCCAAGCTCCGCGGACTGCCGTATTAAGAGGTTAAAAACCGAGTCATGAACGTGACCAACACTATCGACGGACGCTTTCCCGAGGGCTTGCCTTCAGCTAACTTGTTCGAATCAAAACCATTCGAACAAGTGGATCTTCAGCCTGCGCTTGATCCTCCGGGAGTCGCCGTCTTTCGTTTCGGTCACTTTCCAATGTAAACGGTTCGTTTTATCGTCCGTAAAGCGTCATTATGAAATTGGCTCATGTAGATATTGCTTGATCAAAAGGGTCTTTACATTTGATGACCTTCAAACTACACAAGGCTGACGTGCACCGGCGGCGACGCTACCAGGAACAGCGCGAGACGAAAGTCCCGCAGGCAGCGAGTTTCTGCCGAGGAAGTTGCGGCCGTGCCCGGGGCTAAGAAGACATGGTGACTTCAAGCGTAAGCGCAGACAAATTCGATGTCGCACTTGTGCCCTCCGGGTGCAAGCGTTCGCCGAAAAGCGACGTCAGCCTTCGTTAATCTAAAAGTTTGTCTAGGCTGCACGGTTCCAAATTTATGAACCGTGGTTTTTACTTGAGAAATGTTTTAGATAAACAAATTGGTGTTTGCTTCATCAGCTTCAGCAAGATAAGAAGCAACGCCGGCATATTCAAGGCCATCGCGAAGTTCTTCTTGTTTTAAGCCCATAACATCCATCGACATTGTGCAAGCTACCATCTTAATATCTAGTTCTTCAGCCATATCAATCATTTCATCGAGCGTAGATACATTATGGTCTTTCATCATTTTCTTCATAACTTTTGGTCCCATTCCTGCCATGTTCATGTTCGAAAGCTGCAGTTTTTTTGGACCGCGCGGCATCATTCGCTCAAACATTTTTTCCATAAACTTCTTCTTCGCCTGAATCGGCTCGTCTTTGCGTAAAACGTTCAGCCCCCAGAAAGTGAAGAACATCGTTACTTGCTTACCCATCGCAGCAGCACCTGTCGCAATGATGAAACTTGCCATAGCTTTATCTAAATCACCGTCAAAGACGATCATCGTTAAACGTTCATTCTTATCCATGAAAAGACACTCCTTAAAGTGAAGATTTTAGACACACGAAATATATAATTGCACCACCCCTTGAAACCTTGGTTCCCAAGGGGGGATGTTGTTATTTAGCGGCTTTTTACGAGCATATTCACAGCTTCTTCAATGGTTTCGGACGTATCTTCGCCTTCTTCAGTCTGGCGGCGGACACATTCTTCAAGGTTCGTTGCAACAATTACAGCTGTTGCTTTATCGAGTGCAGAACGGGCTGCTGATAATTGCGTCAAAACATCCCGGCACTCCTCTTCTTCTTCCATCATTTTCAGTACACCGCGAATTTGACCTTCTGCCCGCTTAAGCCGTTGTTTCAACTTGTCATCGTATTCCATCAGCGTCTGCCTCCTTTTTACGCTTTAATACCGCTTTGAATCCAGTGTACTGCATGGTGCAGATCTTTCCAAGCGACATCATGACCAAACGTATCATAAAAACCGTCAAGCTCCAACACATCCCGCACCGGCCCTATTGCTTCAGCGATTAAAATACGAACCCCCTGATTATTCCATTCCTGCATCCATTCGCGTAGTTCATCAGCAGCAATTCCGTCCATGTCATTTACACCGCTAAAATCAAGAACGAGCCACTTTATGTCACGATGTTCTTTTAATGCTTCGTTTAATCGCTCTTCCACACCTGTTGCATTCGCAAAGTACAAGGGCGCATCAATACGGTAAATTAAAACACCAGGGATTGCCTTCCCATCCGGAAAACGGTCAGGATTGCGGTAAATATCTTCATCTTCGACATAGCGCAGCTCTGTCATATGCGGATTGCCGCTTTTCCATAAATACACGGTTAATGAAAATAACACCCCGATTAACAGTCCTAGCTCAATACCGAACATTAACGTCGCTGTAAAGGTTATGATCAACACATATGCATCGCTTCGCTTCACTTTCCAAAGATGAACGGCTTCTTTCACATCGATCAGTTTATATACAGCAGCTAAAATAATCGCAGCAAGCGCGGCTTGAGGCAAGTAGTAAAAGACCGGTGTTAAAAACAACAACGTCAATAGTATTAAAACCGCTGTTACGATCGAAGCAAGACCCGTTTTTGCACCGGAATCATAGTTGACTGCTGAACGGGAAAACCCGCCTGTTACCGGCATACCGGATGTAAAAGCAGCGGCACCATTAGCAAGACCCAAGCCTTTTAGTTCATGGTTAGGCTCGATTCGGTATTTATCACGTGAAGCTAAAATCTTAGCCATTGCGTACGACTCTGCATACCCAATGATTGAAATTGTAATTGCTGAAGGAAGCAGAGCCGTAATGACAGCTAAATCAATGACAGGCAGACTAAGCGGCGGAAGACCTGACGGAACATCTCCGACAATTTCAACGCCCGCTTCCGGCAGGTTCAGCATATAAGTGACGCCTATACCGATTACGACCGCTGCAAGCGGCGCAGGAATCCGTGGCACACGCTTGGCACCCAAAAGGATAAATAATAGCATAAGGCCTAATATTAGTGTCATAATATGGGTTTCAGCCGCCCGCATAACTGCTTCGTAAATGATGAGAAAAACATTGTCGCTTGCTTCAATTGAAAAACCGAGCAGATGATCAAGCTGACTAAGTGCAATTAAAACTGCTGCGGCGGAAGTAAAACCGCTGATCACGGCATGAGAGATAAACTTTGTAATGACCCCAAGCTTAAAAACCCCCATGAGCCATTGAATAACAGCAACCATTAAAGCGAGCAGCCAGACATGCTGAATATAACTTTCCGTACCCGGCTCAACCAATGGCGAGACACCACTGAAAATTAATAATGAAACCATTGCCACCGGCCCTACCGCGAGCTGGCGGGAGGTGCCGAACAATGCGTAAATGATAAGCGGCAGCGTTGCGGCATACAAGCCGGAAACCGGTGGCATACCGGCAAGCATTGCATAAGCCATCCCTTGGGGAATCAACATAATTGCAACGATAATGCCGGCTGTTATATCTTTCCGTTTGTCTTCACCGGTACTTTCTAGTATCGGCTTTAAGCCCGGAAGCCACCGCTCTAACATGAGTCATCACCTAATCCTATCTACGATATCGATTTAACCTTTCTTCATCCAAAACTTCAATACTTCTCCTTCTTTATCCTGCTGAACAAGCTCGTGGCCGCCAGTTTTTGCCCAAGCTGGAATATCAGCAGCTGCACCACTGTCTGTTGTATGCACTTCAAGAATATCTCCTGACTGCAGTTGATCCATTTCTTTTTTCGCTTTAACAACCGGCATTGGGCAGGCTAATCCTTTTGCATCGAGTACTTTTGTGCTTTCCATCACTCATCGCTCCTTAAGATCTATTATTATTTAATATTTTCACTAGCTTCATTTAAGATCGCTAAGGTGCTGATTAGCTTCTTTTTTTACTGCTTAAACTAAAGCACCTTAACGTTAAAGTTAAACATTACTTAGGATACGGCGCAGCGGTTTGGTCCAATCTCCATTTCTGTTTCTTCTTCCTCATTTGGTTCACGCTTACCCATATTTGTTTCTCGAATTTCTTGATAACTATTCGGCTGCGGCGGAAGGTTTTCTGTCACTACACGACGGAACTCACCTTCATCTTCAATCTGCAAGCCATGGTTTTCTTGATACAATTCACCAAGCGTTGCAAACACGCGACCTTTTTCATCAAGTTCTTTCATTTTCGCAAAGTGAGCCGGCAACACCATCAAGTTTTGATCTAGCTGTTTGTAACGATCGTACAATGTCTCGCGCAAATCTCCTACCCAATCTTCTGCAAGACCTGCTAGATCCGGACGTCCGATTGAATCAATAAAGAGAATATCGCCAGTAAACAAATACGTCTCATTAACAATTAAAGATGTACTTCCAATGGTATGGCCCGGGCTGTAAAATGCACGGATTTTCACTTGGTCCGCTCCGAACGTAATCACTTTCCCGTCTTCAAGCGGCTCGTAATGAAACTGTACTTCCCCTGCATCCTTAGGTGGCAGGTGATACGTTCCGCCGTGCTTCTCTGCTAAGCGGCGGCCACCGGAAATGTGATCAGCGTGCAAGTGCGTATCAATTAAATGCAGTACTTCAACATTTAATTCTTCAGCAAAGTCCTCATAATGATTCACCATGCGAAGCGGATCAATGATTGCTGCTTCGTTCCCGGATTTAATCATATACGTTAAGCAGCCTTTCCCAAGACGAACAAACTGATAAACCGAGCCTCCACCTTCTAAATCACCGACGTGTACCGGTTCGAGGTGCTCGCTCCATGTTTTCATACCGCCTTCAAGGTAATAAACGGTGCGGTCAAGTGCTTCAGCAAGCTGTTCAGCAACAAACATTGAAGAACCTTCTTTGGCACAAGCTACAAGCACATCCTGTTCTGCCGGAATGTCACCAACAACTTCTTCTACACCATCAAGCATTTCAAAATAAGGTTTATTCATACTTTCAATAGATGGACCTTCAATTTTCCAATCCTCGTAAGCGTCCTCATTACGAACATCTAAAATAAACAAATTTTCCTTTGCAATAACCTTTTGAGCTACTTGCTTTGCAGACATTTTTTCAATCATGAATTTTTCTCCTTTCTATTAAATAGCTTATTGATTTTTCTCAGTAGGTCCGTCCCACTCACTCATGCCTGGAACAACGTTGTAAACATTTTGAAAGCCTTGATCTGTAAGTTGATGCGCAGCAAAGTTACTACGGTTTCCGGTTCGGCAGATGACGTGAATTTCTTGATTTTTCTCAAGTTCATTGATCCGATCGCTTAACTCCCCTAGCGGAATTGATACCGCACCTGGTACATGACCGAAAGCGTATTCTGCAGGTTCACGTACATCCAGGACCGTGACATTGTCATCTTCAAGCTTTTGCTTTAATTCATCGTTTGTTGTTTCAGCTTCAAATGCAGACACATCTTTCACCTCTTCAGGGTTGGACTTACGTACATAATGGATAAGAACGCCCTCGTTTTCCGTACTTCCTAAATAATTATGGCCAGTGGACTGAGCCCACCCTTGCATATCTGCAAGTGAGCCAGGGTCTGTCGCCTCAACTTGTAAAACTTCACCAGGTTCTGCCTCATCCATTGCTTTTTTTGTTTTCACAATGGGCATCGGGCAGGAAAGGTTTTTTGCATCAATTGTATGATCTGCTTGAATCGTCATGCTTTCGCCTCCTTATACCGTATAGGGTATATAAACGTTTAAAAAATTTTATGTTCCGTGAAGAACTAACTACAGTTTATTATACCCTAAGGGGTATGTCAACACTTCTTTTAAATATTTTTAAATGACAAAGTTTATTAAAGTGTAAAACCCTTCATTTCAGGGAAAATAAATAAAGGTATAACATATGAAAAGTATATAGCTCATTTACATTATACGGTACCCCGTATGCTATTGTACATGATTTTAAAAGGAAGGGATACATATGACTTGGATTGACATTAGCCAGCGTTTAACAAAAACAACACCTGTATGGCCGGAGGATCTTTCATTCAGCTTTGCACTCACTGAACGGAAAGCTGATAACGGGTCAGTCAATGCAGGAGAGCTGCATTTAAGTGCCCATACCGGTACTCACATTGATGCTCCTTTTCATATTGATGATTCCGGGGGAACTGTAGATGAACTACCTTTGTCATTATACGGAGGGAGAGTCCGGGTTATTGATGTATCAGAGCGGCCGAGTGTAGGTGCAGTAGATATTGAAGACTTGGATTTAACTGATGTCACAAAGGTTCTTTTTAAAACAAACAGCTGGAAGGATCGTGCACAGTTTCCGACACATGTTACGCCGCTGCGCGATGATATTGCACCGCTTTTAAGCCGCAGGGGAATACAGCTTGTCGGGGTCGACACCCCGTCAGTGGACCCAATTGATAGTCACAACCTGCCGGCCCACCACGCTTTATTTGCCCACAACATTTATATTCTTGAAGGCGCAGTGCTTGAAGACGTAGCCCCGGGGGTTTATGAGCTGTTTGCATTTCCGCTTTTCATTGAAGGCGGGGATGGCAGTCCAGTGCGTGCCGTATTGAGAACACTTAGTTAAATATACGAAAGTTGAATGGAAAACGAAATGGCTGACCAAAAAGGCTCAACACAATTGCACTCACCATCATGACTAACCAGGCTGTATATACAACAAGCCCAAGCAATGCAAAAATAAGAAGAAGACTCCCTGCCTCTAAAGCCAGTCCTGAAGTGAACAGAAACACAGCCATTAGTAAAATATAGATATGTAATGACAATTGGGCATTCGCGCTTTCTGCTAAATGTTCAGCCGCGAACGTGTTGACCGGTCGCAGTTTTGAGCGGTAAAAAAGGACAACCGCTAATGATAACAGCGGCAAGGGAAATATGAGCGGGAGGATGTACGCTATAGATGCTTGTATTCTTGCTGATTTTAAAAATGACATGGCCCTTCCCCTTTAATTGATCAGCTGGCGCAATACGCTAGCGAAGCACATTTTCACCATTAATATATGAAGCACAGACGCTACTAACAAAGCGTCTGCGCTTCATCTTTACCGGCGGTTTAAACCTTGATTTTGCACGAAATCCTTCATATAACTCCGGCTATTTTTCTGCAGCAGACGCATCATCTGCTCGCTCCACGTATCACTGCGTGCCCCGCCGGTTCTTTCTTCATAGTAAGCTTGAATCGTTTCATCGTACGCTGCAATCTCTTCATGAACCCGGGCCCGGTCTGCATCGTACGTATTCTCGTGGTAAATATGAGTCATCGGAAGCCGCGGCTTTGTAGAGGCGTTATCTCTCGGAACACCGACGGCAAACCCAAATAACGGGACGACATACGCTGGTGTTTCTAAGAGCTGTTGAACTTGTTCCAAGTCATTACGAATCCCGCCGATATAACAAATACCTAGTCCCATAGACTCCGCTGCAATAGCTGCGTTTTGCGCAGCAAGTGCAGCGTCTACAACGGTCACCATAAATTTCTCGGTACTTTCTAAAGCAGGTGTGATTTCTACATCTTTTTCTTCAGCTAACACCGCATGCCGATATAGGTCAGCACAAAATACGAAGAAGTGGCCGTTATGTTCAACATAGCTCTGGCCACCGGCAAGTTCAGCCAAAGCTTTCTTCTTCTCTCGGTCGGTCACGCCAACAATTGAATAAGCTTGAATATAGCTTGAAGTAGCTGCACTTTGAGCACTTTGAATTAAAGTATGAACCTGTGCCTCAGTTAACGGCTCGTCTTGAAACTTACGAATCGAGCGGTGGTTTAAAATTGTTTCTATCGTTTCGTTCATATGAAGCGGCAGCGGATCGCTGCCTCCCTCCTTTACATCATGATTTATTCACCTTTACCACTTGCCACCCATGAAAATATGGTATCCTTTAACTAAGAAACGTCATATCAACTTAAAGGATTTTCAACAATGATTGTAGAACTCGGCATCGTTTTTCTCATTTTGTTCGTTGGTAGTTTTATTCAAGGATTGAGTGGTTTCGGTTTTGGCCTGTTCGCAATGGGCTTTCTTCCGCTGCTGTTCACATTAAAAGAAAGCACGCTGCTTGTTGTCTCGTTAACAATTGTCCTCTCTTTTTCAATCTTACTCCGGCTTTACACCCATATACAAGTTAAAAGTTTTTTATGGGTGTTAGCAGCAGCAATTGCCGGTCGGATCGGTGCTTTTTTCGTTTTAAGTGAATACGGCGAATTACCGGTTATGCAGCCGATTCTTGGTATATTTTTATGTGGCATGGTTGCTTACTTGTTTTTACGACGGTTTATTACAACGAGCGGACGATTTATTAAGCACCCTGCCGCTCCTATCATTTTAGGTGGACTTGCAGGTTTTGCCGGCGGCGTATTTGCGATCGGGGGCCCTTTTCTTGTGGTTTACTTTTTAATGTTGTATCAAGATAAACAAGCATACAGTGCAAACTTACAGGCTTCATTTTTTATAACGAATTTGTTTACAGTAATCGTTCACGGAGCTTCCGGCCACTTAGATACCAACTTTCTTGTTTACTTTGCTGTTGGTGTTCTCTGTGTTTTTCTCGGTTCTTCACTCGGGCTCAGTTTTTTTCAAAAAATATCAACCGAACGGGTGCAGCAGCTGGCATTATTTATCGTATTAATCGCTGCGGTCAATTTAATTATTTTCGGTTCTTAATACGAAAAAACTGCAGCCGGGCGGGCTGCAGTTTTCAGCGTGTAGACAAACTCTTGAAAAGGCTAAGGCTGACGTCACTTTTCGGCGTACGCTTGCCTCGGGTACGGCCTCAACTTCCTCGGCAGGAAACCGCTGTCTGCGGGATTTTCGGCTCGTTGTTCTGAGTAGGCGTCGCCGCCGATGCTTGTCAGCCTTGCGTCATTTGATGGTCATGAATTGTAGAAATCTTTTTGATCAAGCAACAGCTACATGAAGCAGTTTCATCATGATGCTTCATGAACGATCAAGCGAATCATACACAAAAGACAAATGTAAAAGTGAGCGAAATGAAAGATGGCGACTCCCAGAGGATTAAGCGCAGGCTGAAGATCCACTTGTTCGATTGGTTCATTCGAACAAGTTAGCTGAAGCCAAGCCCTCGGGAAAGCTTCCGTTTTCGTTTCGGTTACGTTCTGATTAAGTTTTATCCTCTTAATACGGGGAAACCGGAGAGCTCGGAGGAATAAGTTGTCCTTAAATGTTAGGTTTTCTACTTTGTCGACAGTCAAAAAACTGCAGCCGGGCAGGCTGCAGTTTTTTGTATTAGGCTGCTCGCGTTGTATGCGATTCCTTCTTATCAACATCACTGTTTTGCGACAATGCTTCATGGAAACGTTTCACTTCAGCGCGGATCGCTTCAGTTGTTTCAAGCTGCTCTTCTATGCTTGTACTGATTTCAGAGACATTCTCAGTCGTCTTCTCTAATTCTTTCGTGTCGGCTTCAACAGTTTGTTGAATTTCAGAGCTTGATTCACTTAACGATTGCAACGAGCGGTTGACTGTCTGCACCTGTTGGGAGCTTGCTTTTAAGTCTTTGATAATATGTTGAAACTGCATGCGCATCTCACCGACAGACGAAGCGCTCTCTTCCATAGATTTTACACGGTCGGAAGCCCGCTGTACCGTTTGTTCAACCTTGCCTATAACAGATTGTACAGATGTTTTAATATCTTTTGTTGCATCCATCGAGTGCTCTGCCAGTTTGCGTACTTCTTCAGCAACAACGGCAAAACCTTTGCCGCTCTCACCTGCACGTGCCGCTTCAATTGAAGCATTCAAAGCAAGGAGGTTCGTCTGCTCGGAGAAATCCTCAATGACACCAACAATACGCTCAATCTTTTGAATTTCTTCGGATAAATCTTGAATTTCATGGTTCGATGCTTCTGCCTCTTCGGATAACTGCTGAATCGCTTCGGAAGTTTCTTCTATCTGGTGTTCACCTTTGCTCGCGGTTTGTTCGGTTTCGCTCATCCCAGATGCAATATCCTGAAGCTGCGCCGCCATTTGCTGCATTCCTTGATCCATATTGTCTGTAATTGTAGCCGTTTCTTCATAAGTAGCAAGCTGTGTCTGTGCCTGTGCTTCGATAGATTCAATCGCTTCGTTCACTTCTGCGGTTTTCTCGCTAAGCTGATTTAAGCGACCATCGAGCGTTTCCACAGTATCTTCAGTTGCTTGTGCATGCTTTTCTTGTTGTTGGTTATGTTTTTCAACCTCAGCAAACAGGCTGTTCAGTTTGTTCGATAATACACCTAGTTCATCTTCATTTTTGATAGAAATCCGGTGATTTAATTCTCCTGCTTGAAACGTTTGAATATCTACTACCATGCGGCGGATTGGTCGCAGAATAATAAAGTTTAACAATAACGCAATAATCACCGTTCCTGTAACAACGTTCATAACGTTATTCAACCAAACCCCTAGAATCCCTAAATCAATGCCTACAGCGTCAATTCCTTGCAGAACCCAATTGGCAATTGTTGCATTCAAAAGCAACACAGCCACTAAGGCCAACACAAACTTCACAATCATTTTTTTTACAAACCGGACTTCATTCAACGCAAAAACCGCCCCTTAGTTATAAAGTTTCACATACATTATTACCGATGTATTTCCCGAAGATGATATTATCTAAACTTGCTCGATATATAAAGGACTTTTTAACCTTTTAGACAAGATTGACTACATCTTTAGAATCAATTTACTATTATGTATTTATAAGGAATGAAAAGCCTGTGCACGCAAGTAAACGGCACAGGCTTAATTGATTTTAATTTTGTTTTGATTCTAATGTTCCTCGACATAATCAAGGCTAGCCTGAACAATATAACGGTCCGGTGCTGCTCCGATATAATCAAACGGATAACAAGTCGTTAACGTTAATGTCGGTTCATCGTGGCGAACGATCACTGTACGATCATCCTTATCAGTAATCCAAATGTCTTCAATTGTATAATGATAAGTTTTCCCTTCGAAATCTACGGACAAAGCGTGCCCTTCTTCTAAAGCCCCAAGTTCACTAAAAACGGTATCCCGGTGTCCTGACACAACCGTATGCCGCTCACCATCTGGTGGTGTTGTAAAGTCACTCACATGATAACCTACGCCTTGATCCAACGTTGCTTCATCTGTTCCCCAATACACCGGATATGAGCTGCTTATTGTTGGCACATGAAGTTCAGCCACTTCTTGTCCTTGATTATATGAATACGATTGATCATAAGGGTTGTTCTCGTCTTCAGCTTCCACAGACTCTTCTTGTTCACCTTCGATAAAAGTTTCAACGTCTGCATCCAGCTGTGGACCGCTCGTATGCACGACTTCAGAAGATTCTTTGCTTTCAACACTTTCCAAATCTTCTTCATCTGAACAGCCAACCAGCCCGAACATTACAACCGTCGCACCGACTGTTAAAATTGTGGGCTTTTTCATTTATGATCCTCCTTGATGGTTTGTACACTTATACCTTACCACCACTTAGAAAGAAACAAAAGAATTGCAACCATCTTTAACCAAATCTTAAACTTCTGAGTGCGCTACAGTCTTTCTTCTGCTCCTTGTCCCCCACTTTCTACAAAGTGTAAAGCGGGGGGTTCTCACCTAAACATGATCAAAAAAGCGCTCTGCTGATCCTACAAGGGATCAAACAGAGCGCTTCTCTTAAATAGTTATTGACTTAATTTAAAACTACGCTTTTACCGAAGAACGACGGTTGAACAGCATAAACGCACCTGCTGCTGCCATCATCAAGCCGGCACCAAGGCCTAGCGGGTAAGCAGAAGCTGTTGCTGGAAGCTCATCACCTTCGTCATAACCGTATCCTGCTTCAGCTTCATCTTCATCGTCATAATCAGCTTCAACGCCTGCTTCTACATCAGCGTCTGCATCTTCGTCACCGTCTTCTTCAACGCCTGCTTCTGCATCAGCGTCGCCTTCACCATCAACTTCAACACCATCTTCATCTTCAGTGTCGACGTCGTCAATGTCGCCATCTTCGTCAATAACAGCTTCTTCACCGTCATCTGTATCTACATCACCATTGTCCGTGTCTACGTCTACATCTGTGTCGCCTTCAACTTCAACCTCTGCTTCAACATCGTCGTCATTATCGTCATCAGCAAATGCACCTTGAACAGCGGCAAGTGACAAACCAAAAGTAAGTACAGTAGCTGCTGAGAGCTTACCTAATGATTTAAGGCTAAGTACGTTCTGTGGTTTTGACATGAGAAAATCCTCCAATGAATTGAATTATTTTGTGTTACAATCTATTGGTTTCCACGCTGTAAATTATCTTAAACATATCTACAGATTTTTTTTTGAATTATGATAAAATACATATAGTTATAAAACTTTCGCTAGTCATCTTAGGAGGCAGCAAGCATGGAGTTAAGAATCGAAAAAGTAAATGAAAAAAAAGCAAAGCCAGACTATGACAACCTCACATTTGGGGCCCATTTTACAGATCACATGTTTGTTATGGACTATCATGAAGACGAAGGCTGGCACGATGCCCGCATTGTTCCTTATGCACCGCTTGAAATGGATCCTGCTTCTATTGTGTTTCATTACGGACAGGCGGTTTTTGAAGGTTTAAAAGCCTATCCATCAAGCGATCATGCCTTACTGTTTCGCCCGGATAAAAATTTTCAACGTTTAAACACTTCTAATGAACGAATGAACATCCCGCCTGTAGATGAACGCTTTCTTGTCGATGCTTTAAAACAGCTCGTCCAACTTGATCAAGACTGGCTGCCAAATCAAGAAGGACAGTCGCTTTACATCCGCCCATTTATTATCGGGACTGAAGCTGCCTTAAGCGTCAAACCTGCCGCTCAATACAAATTAATGATTATCCTCTCACCAGTCGGTGCTTACTATACTGGCGGTGACCAACTGAGCCCTGTAAGTATTTACGTTGAAGACGACTTTGTACGCTCCGTCCGCGGCGGTGTTGGCTTTGCAAAAACTGCCGGCAACTATGCTGCAAGCTTGAAAGCACAAATGAATGCTGCGACCTACGGTTATGATCAGGTTTTATGGCTTGATGCTGTAGAAAAGCGGTATATTGAAGAAGTCGGGAGTATGAATATTTTCTTTAAGATCAATGGGGAAGTTTATACACCGCCACTAAACGGCTCAATCCTTCCTGGAATCACCCGGGATTCAGTCATTGAGCTCATTCGTTACTGGGGCTATACCATTCGTGAGGAGCCGATTACAGTAGATGAGGTTATTGCAGCTCACCAAAACGGCGAGCTTGAAGAAGTCTTCGGTACAGGTACAGCTGCCGTTATCTCGCCGGTTGGCATCCTAAAATGGAAAGATGAAGAGATCACAATTAACGAAAACAAAGCTGGAAAGCTGGCGCTCGATTTATACGACACGATTACTAGCATTCAAACTGGTTCCCAAACGGATAGTTTCGGTTGGACTAAGCATGTGCCGCTCGTGACTGAACCTAAACAACCTTAAAAGGTTCAATCAAGTTGTCTCAAATTTTTGAGGCTAACTCATAGGCAGGGCTGACAAGCATTGGCGACACCTGCGTCCGCCGAAAAGCAATGTCAGCCCTTGTTTATTATACATACGCCTACATTATATACAGGTCATATTACGGTGTAGTCCCGAGCTGCTCCTCATCAATTTCATGAAAAGCAAAAACTTGATTTCTACCACTGGACTTAGCAGTGTATAGAGCGCGATCAGCACGGTCTAAAAGTTCGTGACGGTCGTTATGTTCTGTTGGCGTAATGACAGCAAAACCAACACTTACCGTCACATACTCACTTGTAGCGGAGGCTTTATGTGGAATTTTGCGCGCACTCACACTATGCTTCATCATCTCTGCCACAATTTGGGCATGCCGCTCGTTCGTTGTCGGAAGTACCGCTGCAAACTCCTCCCCACCGTAACGAGCAAGCGCATCTTGTTCCCGTTTACATGTTGCTTCAAGAATATGCGCCACGTGACGGAGGGTATAGTCCCCTTCTAAGTGACCGTAATAATCGTTGTAATTCTTAAACTCATCAATATCAGCGAGAATGACAGTAAGCGGCTCCCCGCTTTTTAACGCTTCTGACCACCGCTTTTCAAATACATCTTCAAACGCCCGCCGATTCAACACACCCGTCAAACCATCAATATTTGCTTGATCTCTAAGCTCTCTTTCAAGGCGTAGTTCTTCTGTCCGGTCCCGGCCCATGCCTACAATACCCACAACTCGATTTTTTAACGTCATCACCGTTACAGTTAACTCCACCTCAATTAGATGACCATCGCGATGTAAAAAGTTTGTATGAAAACGAGGTACATCTTTAGCTTTAATACGCTCAATCATTGTGGTAAACGCAGTGTCATTTACCGGAAGAAACTCCTGGCTGGAGCGACCTGCGAGCTCTTCACTATCATAACCGATAAGATCTGCAAGCTCACTATTCACCTCCACAATTCGCCCAGCCGGGGTTAAAACAAACGCAGGATAAATGGGATTTTTAAACAAGGCTTTGTAAGCACGGCTCTCAATGACAGTACGTAAATAACGTTTCACAAAGATTGACAAAACAACGGCAAATAAAGCTAACCCAAACATTGACTGCATAATAAACGCCGTAACATTCATATTTCTGCCGAGAAACAGTACATCTATCAGATTAATAAATAGAAAAACAGGAAATACAACGAGCAGGGCGAGAATGACAAACCGAACATGCTCTTTTTGTTCTGCTTTTCGAAGAATCTCGTTCTGCATGCTCCTCACCCTCTTTCCATATCATCATAACTTCTTAATTACTTACATATCGCAAAAATCTAATTAGTTCCAAATACCCTTTTTAGCAAGACTTTAAATCTAGTTTGTTCAAACTAATTACTTTCGACTCACTTTAAAAATGATGACTTTTAAATAATCGCTATCGTAAGCCTTTGTTTTCACAGTTGGGAAATCCTCCGGCAGCCGGTGGGTTTCTAAAATTTGATAATCAAGCTTCATTGATTGGCAGGCACGATCTACAAAAGAGCGGAACTTTTTCATCGCCACGACATTTGCATTTGTTGAAGCTACCACAATCCCATCATTTGCAGTAACTGCAATGACTTCTTCCAATAGTGCTTGATAATCTTTTTTCACACTGAAAGTTTTCTTTTTACTACGGGCAAAGCTCGGCGGATCAACAACAACAAGATCAAATGCCTTATCTTGCTTTTTCGCACGCTTAAAGTATTGAAAAACATCTTGAACGACAATGTCATGTGCTTCATAATCCAAGCCATTTATACTGAATTGTTCAACGGTCTTTGCGTAACTCCGGTTTGCTAAGTCGACGCTTGTCGTATGCACTGCCCCTCCTAATGCTGCACTTACAGAAAAAGCTCCTGTATAAGAAAATGTATTTAACACAGTTCGGCCTCTTGCATATTCATCACGAATCTTGCGGCGGACGTGTCGCTGATCTAAAAAAATCCCCGTCATCGGACCATCATCAAGATCCACAGCATAATTGATCCCATTCTCATGAACGATGAGCGGTTCCGGCGCCCGCTCCCCTTGAACGAAGTCTTCTTCTTCTTCGACAATAGCTCCAGTTTCAAACCGCTTTTTCTCGTAAACTCCTTGAACACCTGGCAATGCTGCCAACGCTTGAAGCACTTCAGTTTGAAACGCAAAAATGCCGGCGCTGTACCAGTGAATCAAGGCGTAGCCATGATAATAATCAATCGCTAACCCACCAACCCCATCTCCTTCACCGTTAAAAATACGATAAGCGGTCGTCTCTTGAGATTGATGCAAACTTCTCCGGTGATGCCAAGCTTGTTGTATTTTTTCAGCAAAAAATGACGCATCCATGACGGTATCTGCCCGGCGCGATACAAGCCAGCCTACACCTTTTGTTTGTTCACCGATATAACCAGTACCAATCAGCTCGTCATCAGCTGATCTAACGTGAACGACGGTGCCTTCATCAGGCAGTGTTTGACCTGGCATGAGGCCGTCTTTAGGAATTAATGGACTGCCCGACATTAAAGCTGCTTTTGTTTCTTCTTGAACATATATATGAAACTCATCCATGATTCAATCTTCCTTTCCTCTTTATCCTATTTCAATAAGTGCCTTGAATATAGCTCACACACGCCGCCGTTGCAAGCCGCACAAATGAGCGGATATTTGCATAATATGAAGTGTACCTAACTTAGACATGAGGGAGGTTGCTCATGCTGCAGCGAACATTTATTTTCTCGGATACTACAGAGAGACGCAACCCGGATATTCAATATTTTGAAGCATCCTTAGCTCATTATCAAAACTTATTAAACAAAGGTTCCGCCCTTATCAACCAATTAACTTCTTCGCCTGATCTTATGCAGCAGTTAATGGCTGCCGCTGAAGTTAACGATAAGGAGGAAGTCGAACGAATCATCAACAGCCTTCAAATTGACTCTGCTGTTGAGGTTTCTTACACACCCACTTCTGTCACTTTTAAGATGGATGAAGATGCTGAAACATTTGGAAGCTGCTGTAAGTTAACGATGAATTTACAATGGGGACGCTGCTTTTCTCGGAAATGAACTGGCACGATGTCATGCTTAGCGCTGTTTCCTCCATGTAAGTTATAATAAATGAAAACGATTTACTTTCATGGAGGTTTGAAAAGATGAACGACTGGAGAACCACGACAATTACAAAAATGTTAAACATTGAACTTCCAATCATTCAAGCAGGTATGGCCGGTGGGATTACCTCGCCTGCGCTTGTGGCTGCTGTTTCTAATGCCGGCGGGTTAGGTTCCATCGGCGCCGGCTATATGAGTGGTGATGCTTTAGATGAAGCTTTAACAAAAGTAAAGCGCTCCACTGACAAGCCCTTTTCAGTGAACTTGTTCGTGCCCGAATATCCGGAAAATGAGCGTGAAGCTATTCAGTTTTCTAAAGATCAAACAGCTGTATATCGAGAAAAACTGAATCTTGTAGACGCTATAACTTCACCTTATCCAGATCAAACTTTGTTCGCAAAGCAAATTGAAATTGTTAAACAGCATAACGTTCCGGTGGTCAGCTTCACGTTCGGACTGCCGCCGGCACAAGTGGTACAAGCATTGAAAGCGGCAGGCATCACACTTATTGGCACTGCTACTACTGTTGACGAGGGCGTCGCGAACGAAGCTGCCGGGATGGATATGGTTGTAGCACAAGGGAGTGAAGCAGGCGGCCATCGCGGCACCTTTAACACCTCATTTAGCGCCGGAATGATTGGTACAATGTCGCTCGTTCCACAAATGTGTGATCACGTTCATATTCCGGTAGTCGCTGCTGGCGGCATTATGGACGGTCGAACAACGGCGGCCTCATTGATGCTTGGAGCTCGAGCCGTTCAGCTTGGGACGGCATTTGTAACCGCCGAAGAAAGCAGTGCTCATCCCCTTCATAAAGCGCACATCTTAAAGAGTAAAGAAAGCGATACTGTTATCACTAAAGCATTCAGCGGCAAACCTGCCCGCGGGCTAGCCAATCAGTTTATACGTGATATGGTAGATTTTGAGAATGACTTTCCCACTTATCCGATCCAACATCATATTACAGCACCGATACGTAAAGCTGCTGCCGATCAAAATAAGCCGGAGCTTATGTCCCTATGGTCCGGACAAAGCCCGCGGCTTAGTAGTAAGCATGCAGTGCATGAAATCATTGAAACCATTACTAAAGATACAGATAAGCTACTCGGAAACGTTTAACTGTTCCAGCGGTTTTTTTGCCGGACCTGTCAAAACTTCACCATCATAGTTAAACCGAGAACCGTGGCATGGACAATCCCACGTTCGATCGCCTTCATTCCATTCCACTTCACACTGCATATGTGTGCAGGTCGTATCGACGATGTGCAGCCGGCCGTCTTTGTCCCGATAAGCACCGGCATGGCTGCCTTCGTATTTCACATGCGAACCTTCATCAGGGTTTAACTCTTCCGGATCAAGTAAACCTTCACCAAATTTACCTTTCATAAAAGCACCGGCGGTATTGGCGCCCTGTTTTAAAAGTGTTTTTAAGCTAGGATCCGTAACGAAACGCTGCGGTGAGAACAACGAAGCATATCGACTTTTCTCACCGGTCACTTCTCCAGCTATAATCATTGCAGCAACCGTGCCGTTGGTCATGCCCCACTTTTGAAAGCCAGTTGCTGTATAAACTTTAGGCAGATCTTTGTCAGCTTCACCGACCAACGGAAAATTATCGAGCGTGAAAATATCGTGCGACGACCAACGATAAGGAAAGCTCTTCGTTGTGAAATTCTCATCAGCAAATTGCTTTAATGCTTCATAATGATGCAATTCATCCTGTCCCTGTCCTGTTTTGTGACCTTCCCCGCCAAATAGCCATAACTTTTCATTTTTTGTATTTACCGACCGAATTGAACGCACCGGCTTTTCAAGGCTGATATACATCCCGCCGGGATACGTATCTTCAACCTCTGCCGCTACTGTATAAGACTGCTCAGCATGCAGACGGGCGAAGAAAAACTCACCATGGTCATGAAATGGAAAATGAGAGGCATCCGCTGCGTGCGAAGCCATTACACGATAGCCTGCATCGGTTGTGACTGTAACAACACCGTCTTCAACATTCACATCTTCAACAAGAGTATCTTCAAACACTACTGCTCCGTGTTCAACCGCTTGTGCTAAAAGGGCCGACGCAAATTTCACCGGATCAAACTGACCTTGATCAGGCATCTTCAGTGCACCTTTAACCTCCAGCGAGAGCGGCATCTGATCAACGTATGAACCAGGGATGTTAAGTTCTTCGTATGCTTCATGCTCACGCTTTAACTTGCCCAGCCCTTGATTGGTCGTTGTATAAACGTAAGCATCCTGTTTTTCGTAATCGCAGTCAATCCCGTATGTTTCAACAGTGTCTTCAATAAACGCCATTGCTTCAACGTTTGCTTCATAGTACAAGCGAGCATTCTCATCACCAAAGTGGCGTCGCAGCTGATCATAAATCATTTGATGCTGGGCCGTTACTTTGGCGGTGGTATAACCCGTTGTACCGTCCAGAATACGCCCTGCCTCAAGTAGAACTACGTTAAAACCGGCTTTCGCACACAAGTAAGCTGTCGTAATCCCTGTGATCCCGCCGCCGGCAATGACAACATCCGTATGTTTATCCTCGTTCAGCTTCGTATAAGAGGTGAGCGTCGTATGCTCACGCCAATACGAGGACGGCTCCTCCGGAAGCTGTGGAGTTTCTCGGAATTCTTCACTCACATCACCACATCCTTTCCGGATACAGCCTTGCCGTTCTTAAGAAAAATTATCCTTTCTAAACGTCATGTTTTTTCACTTGTTTTTCTTCTTCATCCCATTCTTCATCTGTCGGTGGGTAGGTCTTTGTTAATGCGAACGATAAGATTAACGCCGCTAATGTTAAAAGCGCAACTACGCTGAATGCCACCACAACACCAAAAATATCAGGGCGGCTGACAGCTTCATAACCCTCTGTAGCTGCGGCAGTTGTTGTCATTACTGTAACAAGCACGGCCGTCCCAACCGATGCACCCAGCTGGCGTATCGTATTTGTTACCGCTGCACCATGAGGAATCAATTTAGGTGGCATTTGATTAAGGCCAGCTGTATTCACAGGCATCATCACCATTGAAAAGCCAAACATTCTGATCGCATACATCGTGGCTAAGTAGCCTAGCGACGTTGTCGTATCAATAAATAAGAGACTAATTGTAGCAAGTGTCATAATGATTAACCCCGGTACAGCTAAAGCTTTTGCACCTACGCGGTCAAAGATTCTTCCTGTAATGGGCGCCATAAGCCCTGTGATAAGCGCGCCTGGAAGCAAGACGAGCCCTGCTTCTGCAGCTGTAAAACCACGCATGTTCTGCATATACATTGGAATAATCGTTTCAAGTACGATTAACCCCATGAAACTAATTGCACAAATAATCACAGATAATGTATAAACTTTGCGCTTTAATACGCGGAATTCTAACATCGGATGCGACATCCGCAATTGCCGCATAATAAAGATAACAATGATTACGCTGCCAAGGGCAAGTGACACTAGAGTTGTAGGTGCTGCCCAACCGAAGTTACCAGCACTTGTGAAGCCGTACAATAAGCCTCCGAAACCTAAAGAAGATAAAATAATTGATATCGGATCAACTTTTGGATGCTTTAATTCTGTCACGTTCCGCATCGCAAAATACGCAATAGCAATCTTAACTAAAGCAAGCGGCAAAATGCCCCAGAACATGATCCGCCAATCAAAATTAGAGGTGATATACCCTGAAAGAACAGGCCCTATCGCAGGTGCAAAAGAAATGACGAGCCCGATATAACCCATGGCTGCTCCACGCTTTTCTACAGGAAAGATTAATAGAAAAACCGTCTGCATTAATGGAAGCATGACACCTGCACCTGCCGACTGAACAGCACGCCCGGTGATTAACACCGAGAAGTTCGGAGCAAGCGCGCAAACGAGCGTACCAAAGGCGAAAACACCCATTGCCGTTAAAAAGATCTGCCGGGTGGTAAATTTCTCAATTAAAAATGCAGATACCGGAATCATAATTCCATTGATCAACATAAAAATTGTCGTTAACCACTGCCCTGTATTTGCTGTGATGTTCATCTCTTCCATAATCGGTGGAATCGCTGTAATCATCAACGTTTGGTTTAATATTGCAATAAACGCGCCGGCAATTAATAGACTTGCAATTAATACGCGACTGTAGTTTTGTGTCTCTGCCATGATTTTACCTCACAATCATCGCCTATACTTTTTCGTGAACCTAAAGACCAATTATACGCCTGCTGATTTGTACTGACAAATTACATAAGTGTTAATTTCACAAACTTGCGATCTACCCTTTAAAATTTTCATTTTTTTCTATAAAATAATAAGTATATTTCGCAAGTCGAAATTTTACAACGTGTCGATAACCGATGTTTATCACTTTTCGACGGACAAACACTGCCTGCATTACTTGTATCATACTTATGGAAGGGTGAATTACTTTGGGAACAACGACAAAAGAAACGTTAACGCGTGCGCACGTTCCAACAGAAGAAACTTGGGATTTAACGGATTTATTTGCAACAGATCAATCTTGGGAGGAAGAGCTTCAAGCGCTTGAAACCGAAGTCGAGAAGGTTACGCGTTTTGCCGGTCAACTAGTGGAAAGTGCAGCTACATTGTACCAAGGTCTTGTTGCGTACGATGAGTTTCGTGCCCGACTGATGTGCATGACTACTTATGCGCATTTAAACCAGTCCGGTGACGGAACCGATCCTGCGCATCAAACTAAAGCTGCCCGCGCTGGTGCTGCTGCAGCAAACTTTAATGCCAGACTTTCGTTTATTTCCTCGGAAATATTACAGTTATCTCATGACGAATTAACTCAGTTTTTCAAAGAAGAACCGCGTTTAGAAGAGTTTCAAAAGATGCTTACAGATTTGCTTGCCTCACGTGAACATAAGCTTGCTCCGGAAACAGAAGAAGTCTTAGCGGCGTTTGGTGATCTCCAGCAGTCACCATTTATGATTTACGAACGGAGTAAATCTTCGGACTTAACATTTCCATCGTTTCAAACGGCTGACCAAACGGAATATCCACTTACCTTTAACACATTCGAATCGTTTGAGGCTTCTGCAGATACTGAAATGCGCCATAAAGCCTACAATACGTTTTACGATACACTTAACCAATACAAACATACGTATGCCGCTACTTTTGCAACAGAAGTAAAAAAACAAGTCACCGAGGCAAAGCTCCGGGGTCATGATTCAGTCACTTCATTTCTACTGTATGATCAAGAAGTAAGCGAAGATATGTATCACCGGCAGCTCGACACCATTTTAACCGAGCTTGCTCCGCACATGCGCCGGCTCGCTAAGTTAAAACAGCGGGTCCTCGGATTAGATGAAATGCATTATGCCGATTTAAAAGTGCCGCTTGATCCGGATTTTTCACCGGCAGTATCATATGACGAAGCTGCAAGTTACATTGAAAATGCCTTGGAAATTATGGGCGAAGAGTACATGAGTATTATTAAAGAAGGGCTCTATAACCGTTGGGTTGATCGAGCGAACAACGTTGGCAAACGCTCCGGCGCTTTTTGCAGCAGTCCATACGGTGTTCATCCTTACATTTTAATGACATGGAATGGCTCCATGGGTGATACCTTTACACTAGCGCATGAGCTTGGACATGCAGCTCATTTTCGCCTTGCCGGTAAAAACCAACGCTTAGCAAATGTTCGTCCTTCACGTTACTTTATCGAGGCGCCGTCGACGATGAATGAAATGCTATTAAGCCGCCACATCCTTGATCAATCGAATGATCCGCGAATGCGCCGGTGGGTCGTTTTGCAATCGCTTGGAACGTATTACCATAACTTTGTCACTCATATTCTTGAAGGCGAACTACAGCGCCGTATTTACGCCTATGCAGATCGAGGAACGCCGGTAACAGCTGAACTTTTATGTAACGAAAAACAAGATGTTCTGCAAACATTTTGGGGAGATGAAGTGAACGTAGATGCACGGGCTGGTTTAACGTGGATGCGGCAGCCCCACTACTATATGGGCTTATATCCATATACGTACTCTGCCGGCCTAACAGCATCAACTGCAGCAAGCCGTCACATTATTGAGGAAGGCGAACCTGCTGTAGAACGGTGGCTAAATTCTTTACGCGCCGGCGGTACAATGAAACCGCTGGATTTAATGCAGCTTAGTGGTGTCGATATGACGACAAAAGAACCGATTCAAGAAGCTGTCGCCTACGTTGGATCTCTTGTTGATGAACTCGAAGCAAGCTTTGCTGACGAATAACGCTTAATGATCACTTCCCAGTGGGATGAAGCCATTCACTCTTTTAAAAAAGCTGAACCGCCCGTGCAATGCGGGCGGTTCAGTGTGTAGACAAACTTTTAAGAAAAGTGAAGGCTGACGTCACTTTTCGACGGACGCTTGCACCCGGAGGGCACAAGTGCGATATCGCTTGATCTCACCGTGTTTTCTTAGCCTCTTGTACCTCCTCCACTGCCTCGGTGGACTATCGCTGCCTGCGGGATTTTCTCACTCGTTGCTCTGTGTAAGCGTCGCCGCCGATGCTCGTCAGCCTTGCATCATTTGATGATCATGAATTGTAGAGATCTTTTTGATCAAGCAATAGCTACATGAATCAATTTCATAATGACTCTTCATCAATGTTAAAACGAACCATATACATTGGAAATGATTGATGATCCGTAAATGTAACAGTGGCCGAAGCGATATACAGCGACTCCCAGAGGATCAAGCCAAGCCCTCGGAAAAGCGCCCGTCTAAAGTGAAAGTTACGTTCATGATTTGGTTTTTAAGGGCGGCTCGTGGAGCTTGGAGTAGTGAGCTGTGCGTGAATTTTAAGTTTTGTACTTTTTCAACGATCAAAGCCGCCCGCGTAATGCGGACGGCTCTGTTTTTTTACCGGGCTTCGATACCGGATTCGATTAACTTGTTAACAACTTGTGGGTTAGCTTTCCCTTTTGTTTCTTTCATCACCTGGCCGACGAGGAACTTAAAGGCTTTGTCTTTACCACCTTTAAAGTCTTCAATGGACTGAGGATTGTTATCAAGAATGTTATCAACAATCTGCTGCAGTTCGCCCTCATCTGAAATTTGTACAAGGCCTTTATCTTCAACGATCTTTTCCGGATCGCCGCCTTTTTCAATTAAATCAGCAAAGACCTGCTTTGCAATTTTACTTGAAATTGTGCCTTTTTCAATCAACTGAATCAGCTTGGCAAGTTCTCCTGGCTGCATTGGCACATCGGTAATTTCGAGATGCTCTGCGTTCAAGTGCGCGTTCACTTCACCCATGAGCCAATTAGCTGCCTGCTTGGCGTCTGCGCCTTGTGCTACCATCTCTTCAAAGTAGTCCGAGATCGCTTTAACCTGTGTCACCACGCCTGCATCATATGCCGGCAGGTTCAAGTCGTGAATGTAGCGCTCCCGGCGGGCATCTGGTAGCTCTGGAATATCTTCGCCAATCGTTTGTTTCCACTCATCATCGACATAAAGCGTTACAAGATCCGGTTCTGGGAAGTAACGGTAATCATCCGACCCTTCTTTCACCCGCATCAGGACCGTTTCTTTTTTTGCATCGTCCCAGCGCCGCGTCTCCTGCAAAATCTCGCCGCCGGAGAGAAGCTCTGCTTC
This sequence comes from Salsuginibacillus halophilus, assembly GCF_003014715.1. GTDB lineage: Bacteria > Bacillota > Bacilli > Bacillales > Marinococcaceae > Salsuginibacillus > Salsuginibacillus halophilus. The sequence goes on along the minus strand of NZ_PYAV01000005.1, from coordinate 222,198 downwards.
TTGACGCTTTTCCTCGTAAGCAAGTCCTTTTTGCACGTTTGCAAAGGAGTTTAAGTTTTTAAGCTCTGTTTTGACACCGAACTCTTCTTGACCTGCCGGCTTTAAGGAAATGTTCGCATCACAGCGGAGAGAACCTTCTTCCATCTTACAGTCAGATACTTCTGTGTACTGTAAAATAGCTTTCAATTTTTCAAGATACGCATACGCTTCTTCAGGACTTTCAATATCCGGCTCAGAAACAATTTCAATTAACGGCGTACCTACACGGTTGAAGTCAACAAGGGAGTGGCCTCCATCTTCATCGTGAGTTAGCTTACCGGCATCCTCTTCCATATGAATTCGGGTAATACCGATGTTTTTCTTTTTCCCGTTCACTTCAATTTCAATTGAGCCGTTTTCTGCAATCGGCTTATCGAATTGCGATATCTGATAAGCTTTCGGGTTATCTGGATAAAAGTAATTCTTCCGATCAAATTTCGTTTCTTCAGCAATGTCACAGTTTGTAGCTAAACCTGCTTTGATCGCATACTCCACCGCTCGTTTGTTCAATACCGGCAATACACCTGGATGACCGAGACAAACTGGGCATGTCTGCGTATTTGGCGGAGCGCCAAACGCTGTGGAGCAGGAGCAGAAGATTTTTGTATTCGTCTTTAATTCGGCATGGACTTCTAAGCCAATGACTGTATCAAATTTCATTCTTTATGTCCCCCCTTACAGCACTGGTTGTGCTTTTGCATGTTCTGTGGCTTGTTCATAAGCATGCGCGACTTTGTAAACTGTCCGCTCATCAAACGGTTTACCGATAATCTGCAAACCGACTGGCAGGCCATGGGAGAAACCACACGGCACAGAGATCGCAGGTACACCGGCAAGGTTTACCGGAATTGTTAAGATATCGTTGGCATACATTGTTAAAGGATCATCAATGTTCTCGCCGATCTTAAAGGCGGTTGTCGGTGCCGTAGGCCCGATAATCACATCATACTGCTGTAGAACATTGTCAAAGTCTTCCTTAATCAAGGTTCGTACTTGCTGTGCTTTTTTATAATACGCATCATAATAGCCTGAGCTAAGCGCAAAAGTACCTAGCATAATGCGGCGCTTTACTTCGTCTCCGAGGCCTTCGCTCCGCGTCTTTTTATACATCTCAATCAAATCATTACGGGCATCGTGGCGCACACCGTAGCGGACACCGTCAAAGCGGGCCAAGTTGGCCGATGCTTCAGAAGAAGCGATCAAATAGTACGCAGCCACCGCATATTGTGAATGCGGGAGAGAAACCTCTTCCCAAGTTGCTCCAAGCTTTTCAAGTTCGCGCAGAGCATTGGAAACGTGAGCGCGGACGTCTTCATTTACGCCTTCGCCAAGGTATTCTTTTGGTACAGCAATTTTCATGCCTTTCACGTCGCCGCCAAGTGCTTCAACATAGTTCGGTACATCCATATTGGCAGAGGTGGAATCGCGGTTATCAAAACCTGCAATCTGCTGGAGAACGTGAGCATTATCTTCTACACTGCGTGTTAATGGGCCGATTTGGTCGAGCGAGGATGCAAAAGCTACTAATCCAAAACGAGATACGCGACTGTAGGTCGGTTTCATGCCAACAACGCCGCAGTAAGCTGCCGGCTCACGGATCGAGCCGCCAGTATCTGAACCAAGGGCAAATGTGACTTCTCCGGCTGCGACTGCTGCTGCAGAGCCGCCGCTTGACCCTCCCGGTACATAATCCAAATGCCATGGGTTACGTGCCGCAATGAAGCCGGAGTTTTCATTGGAAGAACCCATCGCAAATTCATCCATGTTTAATTTCCCTACCGATACAGATTCAGCTGCATCGAGTTTTTCCATCACTGTAGCGTGATGTACCGGCGTAAAGTTTTCAAGCAGTTTACTCGCACAAGTTGTACGCACCCCGCGGGTGATGATGTTATCTTTAATACCGGCTGGCAGGCCGAAAAGTGCGCCTTTACCGCCATCAACACCGATTTTTTCATCGAGCTTTTTCGCCTGTGCCCGGGCTTCATCTTCGTTGACTGTAAGAAATGCGTGCACTTGGCCGTCAACTTCATTGATCCGGTTCAGGGAAGCATCAACCAGTTCTGAAACACTGATTTCACGGTTTTCAAGCTTTGTATGTAAAGATGCAAAGCTTTCTTTTATTAATGACATACGGTTCCCTCCTTTAATCTAAGACGGATGGTACTTTCACTTGACCGTCTTCGGACTCTGGTGCATTACCAAGCGCTTGTTCACGCTCGATTGATGGTTTATTTTCATCTTCACGAAGTACATTACGGATATCAATAACGTGTGTTGTTGGTTCAACATTTGTCGTATCCAGTTCATTTAATTGCTCTGCGTAACCAATAATTGCATCAAGTTTATTCGTGAAATCATCAATTTCATCTTCACCAATTTCGAGACGTGCAAGATGAGCTACGTGTTCAACCTGCTCTTTTGTAATCATAACGTCACCTCCATCGTTTAATAATGCGACTTTATTTATAAGCGCGTATCATTTTCCAATACTACGATGATACCAAATGAGCCTTCACTGTGGCAAAGAGAGTTATCGAAGAACGTGCATTTCTGCTTCTTCGTTCGGTTCTTTAATAATTAAAGCTTCCGTTCCATCATCCGAGGTGATCTCTACTTCAATATCCACTTCCTGTGGATAGCGATCCAGTAAGTTTACGACATATTGTGCAAACGACATCACCTCTGTTTTGCTATGAAAGCGGATCGGAATCTCCTTTGTCATTTCTTGAAGCGTTTCGTTTTGATAACGCCCTACACCGGTTACACCAACGTAATCTTCAAAAAACTCATTCACTTCATCTTTAAACTCACTGAAGCGGTCAGAATCACCAATATTTTCGGCTTCTGTTTCACTTGAGGGGAACAAATAATAGGCTTCATTTTTTGTTTCCCAGCTGCCGATGTCAGCTTCTGGCGGCGCAGTTGCTGTCGCTAAAAAGGAACCTGGTACGGCTGCATCGCGCGGACTTTCTCTGTATATTGCGAATGTTACCGGGACCTTATCAAGCTTTCCCTCTTCCCGCGCTTCATTGCGCAGGCGCTCAAGAACTTCCTCTGCAATTTCCTGCCCTTGTTCAATGCTTACTTCTTCTGGAATCTCTTCTTCATACCAAGGACCAAACGTACCGTCGTCTAGCTGCTCACGAAAATAATACGCCTCATTCATGGATAAGCCAATCACAACCCCGCCAAGCTGCAGCGCGCCTTCATCGTTTTCTACGACGTAATTATGCTCCATAATATGCGATAATACACGCGGACTGCTCCGCTGCTGTTCTTCAAAGTCTTCACCTTCACCTAATGCCGGGTTTAACCCCTCAACATCTGTTGAAGGATCGCCGTCGTCTTCTTCATCCGTCTGGCGCACGAGCCAGCTGTTTAATTCTTCGCGCTCAATGTATTGACCTTCTCTAAAATAATACGTTTCCGGCGAGTATTCTTCAGAAGCAACCTCCATCAACCCGGTCTCTAAACGTTCAAGGTCCATCCGGTTATTCATGACTGCGGTACTGAAGCCGCGGGCATTACCGTGAATATACTGTCCATCCTGGAGCACGGTACGATATTCATTGTCAAGCGCTGGTATTTCCGGACTTAACTCCACATCTTGTTCTTCAGTTTCTTCTTCCTCTTCTTCAAGCTCTACCGCTTCTTCATCTTCTTCTAAAAAATCAAGGCAACCGCTCAAAAACAAAAGCGGTACCCCCGCCAGCAGCCAACGTTTTTTCATCTTTTTTCTCCTCTCTATGCCGGCTGAAGCTTAACGCTTAAAGGTCAAACTGGGCTGCAAGCTCTGTCTCACCCCACACTTTAATGCCGAGCTCTTCAGCTTTTTCCAACTTAGAACCGGCGTCTTCTCCTGCGATTAATAAATCCGTATTTTTGCTGACGCTTCCGGTGACTTTTCCCCCACCTGCTTCAATGCGGGCTTTTACATCCGGCCGCGACCAGTTTTCAAGCTTTCCGGTGATAACAACGGTCATTCCGGCAAACGTATCGTCCGCTTCACCTTCTGTTTCCGTCTGATACGTCATGTTTAACCCAAGCCGGCGTAGTTCTTGAATGACCATCTGCACATCCGGATTGGCAAAGTAATGTACAACTGCATCCGCCATTTTATCACCAATATCGTAGATGGCGGTCAACTCTTCATAAGTTGCTTTTTCAAGCCGTTCCATCGTACCAAACTGCTCAGCTAACGTCTGTGCGCCTTTAGAACCGACAAACCGGATTCCGAGCCCAAATAATAAGCGATCAAGCGGATTATCTTTTGAAGCTTCAATGGCACGTAAAAGGTTGCTTACGGATTTTTCCCCCATACGCTCGAGCTGCAGTAAGGATTCTCGTTCAAGCTTATATACATCCGGTATGCCATTTACAAGCTGATTTTTAAAGAGTTGTTCAATTACCTTTTCGCCTAAGCCATCGATATTCATAGCGTCCCGGGAAACGAAGTGAATCAAGGTTTCTTTCATTTGTGCCGGACACTCCGGGTTCACACAGCGTAGCACAACTTCGCCTTCGATCCGCACGAGTTCACTTTCGCACTCCGGACAATGTTTTGGCATATGAAACAGGGTTTCTGTACCTGTACGTAAATCATCAAGTACGCGCACCACTTCAGGAATAATGTCGCCTGCTTTTTTGATCACAACTTGATCTCCGATACGAATATCCTTCTCACGGATTAAATCTTCATTATGAAGCGATGCTCGCGCTACAGTGGTCCCTGCAACTTGAACAGGTTCAAGATGAGCGGTAGGAGTGACAGCCCCTGTACGGCCGACAGAAAGTTCGATATGAGTCAGTGTAGTCACCACTTCTTCTGCCGGAAATTTATAAGCGATTGCCCAACGCGGGCTTTTTGCCGTAAAGCCGAGCGTTTTCTGCTGAGCAATGCTATCAACTTTAACAACGATGCCATCGATTTCGTACTGCACCCCGCTGCGCTTTTCCACCCACGCATTCACATACGTCAGCACATCTTCGATCGTTGGGCAGTGCTTGTTTTCTGGGTTTGTCTTTAAGCCGAGATCTTTCATATAAGTGAGCGCCTCATGATGACTTGTAATCCCGGCAGCTTCATCATTACCAATGGCATAACAGAAAATATCCAAATTCCGCTGCGCTGCAATTTTCGGGTCGAGCTGCCGGAGCGAGCCGGCAGCAGCATTACGCGGATTGGCAAATGGCGCTTCGCCGGCGGCTTCTTTTTCTTCATTAAGTTTTTCAAAGGAACCCTGCGGCATAAACACTTCACCACGAACTTCTAAATCCACCGGCTCATTTAAACGCAGTGGAATTGAGCCTACCGTTTTTAAGTTGTTCGTAATATCTTCTCCGACCCGGCCGTCACCCCGGGTTGCCCCGCGGACGAACCGGCCGTCTTCATACGTGAGTGAAACCGCCAGCCCGTCAATCTTAAGCTCACAGTTGTAGGATACTTCTCCTTCCACACCGCCCTGCACACGACGGTCAAAATCGCGGAGCTCCTGCTCATTAAAAGCATTGCCTAAACTAAGCATCGGCGTATCATGCGCCACTTTTTCAAATTGCTCGAGCGGCGCACCGCCGACACGAACAGATGGTGAATCTGACGTTTGAAGCTGTGGATGAGCCTGCTCAAGCTCTAACAGTTCACGCATCAACGCATCGTACTCATCATCAGATACTTTCGGTGCATCGAGCACGTGATAATGGTAGTTATAGGACTCAAGCAATTCACGCAGTTTTTCAATCCGTACAGCTGCTTCTTTCTGCTTCATGATCGTTTCGTCCTTTCCTTACTCTGTCGATGTTTCTTTTGTAATCGGGGCAAACTTGGCGTATAGACGTTTGACACCTTCTGTTGGGAAGGCGATATCAAGCTCTAAATCTTCGCCTTCACCTTTTGTGCTTACCACGGTGCCTGTTCCCCACTTTTTATGAACTGCCCGGTCGCCTACCTGCCAGTCGAAGCTTGCACCACCTGTATTAACGGCCGCCTGCGGCTGCTTTGTATTCCGCTGTTTCGGCGCCTGTGCAATCGTTTGACCGCCGTGGTTACGTCCGGCAGTTTCAATATACACCTCCGGAATCTCACTAATGAAGCGGGATGGCGGGTTCGTCTGCAGTTTTCCAAACATCCGGCGCATATTGGCCCGCGTGATATGGAGGTGTTTTTCCGCCCGGGTAATACCGACATAAGCAAGCCGGCGTTCTTCTTCCATTTCCGTGTCATCAGCAAGCGAACGGCTGTGCGGAAAAATGCCTTCCTCTGCACCGAGCAGAAAGACGACCGGAAACTCTAAACCTTTCGCTGCGTGGAGCGTCATCATTGTCACTTTATCCTCGTCTGCTGCTTCATCACTTTCGTTAATATCCGAGACAAGCGCAAGATCCGTAAGAAAAGCGATGAGCGTTTTATCATCCTGACGTTTTTCAAACTCCTGGGCGACTGTGACGAATTCTTCAATGTTTTCAAGCCGGCTCGCAGATTCAAGCGACTGATCTTCACGGAGCATGTCCCGGTAACCTGTCCGGTCAATTAACTGCTCTAAAATTTCGGTCACCGACAAGTACTCCTGCATCTGTACCCACTGTTCAAGCTGTTCTGCAAAAGCAATCATCTGTTTCGCCGCACGGGCTGATACCCCGGTCTGGTCTGCTTCTTTCACTGCGGTAAATAGAGAAATCCCATTTTGGTCTGCGTATGCTGCAACCTTGTCCATTGTCGTTGCCCCAACCCCGCGCTTTGGCACGTTAATAATACGCTGCAGGCTGATGTCGTCTTCCGGATTGGCTACAAGCCGCAAGTACGCAAGGATATCTTTAATCTCTTTACGGTCATAGAATTTCGTTCCGCCGATCATTTGATACGCAATGTTTGATTTATTGAACATTTCCTCAATCACACGAGACTGCGCATTCGTCCGGTAAAGCACAGCAGCATCTTGATAGCCGAATTCCCCTTCGCGAACGCCACGTTTTAGCTCATCAATAATATAAAACGCTTCTTCACGTTCATCAGCTGCTTCATAAACATGAATCCCTTTTCCTTCCGGGTTATCTGTCCACAATTCTTTTGGTTTACGGCCTTGGTTATTTTTAATGACTTCGTTGGCTGCATTTAAAATCGTCTGGGTCGAGCGGTAATTCTGCTCAAGCAGAATGGCTTTTGCATCACTGTAGTCTTCTTCAAACGATAAAATGTTCGCAATGTCTGCGCCGCGCCATTTATAAATCGATTGGTCGGAGTCACCAACAACACACAAGTTCCGGTGCGCTTCTGCAAGCAGGTTCACAAGAATATATTGAGCTTTGTTCGTATCTTGATACTCATCTACGTGAATGTATTGAAATTTCCGCTGATAATAATGAAGCACTTCCGGCACCTGACGGAACAGCTGAATCGTAATCATAATTAAATCGTCAAAATCGAGGGCGTGATTGCCTTTTAACCGCTTTTGGTAAGCTGCATACACATCAGCCGCAACTTCCTGGAATGGGCCCTCGGCTTCCTTCGCAAAATCAGAAGGTGTTTTCAACTCGTTTTTCGCCGAACTAATCGCACCGAGAATCGCGCGGGGCTCGAACTTTTTAGGGTCAATGTTCTGTTCTTTTAACACCTGCTTAATGACTGTCTGCTGGTCTGATGCATCTAAAATAGAGAAATTCCGGTTATAGCCGATTCGGTCAATGTCGCGCCGGAGAATCCGTACGCACATAGAGTGAAATGTAGAAACCCAGAGGCTGTCGGCAGTACCGCCGATGAGCTGCTCAGCACGCTCCCGCATTTCACGCGCGGCTTTATTTGTAAAAGTAATCGCTAAAATGTTGTACGGCGGGACCCCTTTTTCCCGGATCATATAAGCAATCCGGTGCGTGAGTACCCGCGTTTTTCCACTACCAGCGCCTGCCATAATTAAGAGCGGACCTTCTGTATGCATGACCGCAGCCTTTTGTTCTTCATTTAAACCAGCTAACAGCTGTTCAACCATTCGTTTCTGCACGACGCAACCACCTCTATGTTTTACGCTTCATCACTGGGCTGAAGCGTAGAATTTTTCTTAAATCTACTGTAAACAAGCCGATGTAACTTCAACGTAAATACTGCTAAATTAACTTTGTGCTTTAACCGCGTTAACTGTAGCAATGGCTTCACGGAAATTGTCATAAAGCGCATTACCGACAACAATCGTATCTGCAATACCGCTCATTTCTTTTGCTTCTGCTTCATTTGTTATGCCGCCGCCGTAAAAAAGCTGGGTTTTTTCAAGACCGCGTTTCGCTGCTTGAACAACTTCAGTTTCACCGTACATGCCGCTGTATTCCACATAAAACAGCGGAAGCCGGAACACTTTTTCAGCTAACCGGGCATATGCCTCAACATCTTCAGCAGTTTGATCGGTTTTTGCCCCGGTCAGCATAGCAGCTTTTGCTTCTGGATTTAAAATACAGTATCCTTCACCGACCACTTCTTCATGATCCATGAGCGGACCAAAAGCCTTTAATGCCTGCTGATGCATCCCTGTGATCCACATCGGGTCTTTTGCGTTAAGTACCGAGGGGATAAAGTACGCATCAAACCCCGGTGTGACTGCTTCTGGATTTGATACTTCACACACACACGGCACTGCATAACGGCGCACCGATGCAAGGAGACGGAGTGTATCATCGAGGGTGACATTGTCACTACCGCCGATTATGACGGCGTCTGTACCTGATTCGCATACGGCTTCAAGTTCAGCTTCATTTAATGTTTTTGCAGGATCTAATTTAAACACATGCCGCCACGTTGACATATCAATCATCGTCTTTTCCTCCATAAGACAAACCACCACTGTGTCCCGTGAAGACCGGTGCTTCGTCTGTTTCGTTTTCTACGGTTCATCTGCAAACTTCAACCATTAATTATAGCAGATAAACCCCCATTCATCGATGTTAGCCCTGTTTTGAATTTAACAGCGTATATTTTCATAAACCTGCAAAAACGTGCTAAGATATACGAAATTATAAGATCGGGGGTAAACGGCATGACGCACGCACATGATTCACACCTGGAGCGGCAGATCAAAGCAGCGAGCGGAGAAATCCCAGCAGACTGTGTTATTAAAAACGCTGTCTTTGCCGATGTCTTTAACCGAACGTGGGAACGCGGGGATATTGCCATTCAGGATGGCAATATAGCCGGCATCGGAACTTTTAGCGGTCGTCACGAAGTCGATGCCAAAGGCTACCTCTTAGCCCCGGGGTGGATTGACGGCCACGTACATATTGAATCCTCAATGGTGACACCGGCTGAATTTGCGAAAGCTGTACTGCCACAAGGGGTTACTACAGTCATTACCGACCCACACGAAATCGCCAATGTGAGCGGCACCGAAGGTATTGATTTTATGATCAACGAAAGCCGCAAAGTTCCGCTTGATATTAAGTTTATGCTTCCATCAAGCGTCCCGGCTGCACCGCTTGAAGATAACGGCAGCCGCCTCGATGCTGTCGACCTCATGCCGTATTATGATACAGACGAAGTGCTCGGCCTTGCTGAAGTGATGGATTACCCGGCTGTCGCGCAGACAAACCCGGATATGATGAAAAAACTTGATGACGCAAGCAGGAGAAACCGTCCGATTGACGGGCATGCTGCCGGCCTTTCAGATGAGCATTTAAACGTTTATGCAGCCGCGGGTATCCGGAGCGATCATGAAGCTGTCACCTATGAAGAAGGACGGGCACGCTTGCTTCGCGGGATGTATTTAATGCTGCGTGAAGGCTCCGGCGCTAAAGACGTCCGAGCGCTTTTGCCACTTGTGCATGAAGGGAATGCCCACCGTTGTTTATTTGTGACAGATGACAAACATATGGATGAAATTTTACAAAAAGGGAGTATTGGTGAAAATATTCGAATTGCGGTGGCAGAAGGTGTCGCTCCCATCACGGCGCTTGCTATGGCAAGCCTGCACGCAGCTGAATGCTTTCAAATGCACCATAAAGGAGCGATTGCACCAGGAAGAGATGCAGACTTTGTTTGGCTGACTGACCTTGAGAGCTTCAGCCCGGCAAAAACATGGGTGAAAGGAAAAGAGGTCGCAGCTGATCACACGTATACCGGCCCTGCTTTCCAGCCGCCAGCACCGCCTAAATCTCTTGCGGGGAGTGTACACAGCTGCAACTTAAATCAAGATCATCTTGACATTCCCATTCGGAACAACGAAGCAAAGGCAAGGGTGATGGGCGTTAGCCCTGGATCAATTATGACAAGTCATTCGATTGAGTCCGTACCCGTAGAGAACGAGCTTTTCACCCCAGGTAATGGCTTTAACAAATTAATCAGCACCGCCCGTCACCGTTCGGACAATAAAACCGCTGCTGGTATTGTGAAAGGGTTGGGCACGATTGACGGCGCTGTCGCCTCTACAATCGCACACGATGCGCATAACGTCATCGCCTGCGGCTCAAATGATACCGATATTGCTTTAGCTGTTGAAACACTTAACGAACTGCAAGGCGGTATCGCTATTACACAAGATGGCACTGTTCTTTTTACACTGCCGCTGCCGATCAGCGGTTTGCTCTCCGATCGCTCTAGTGAAGAAGTTGCGCATAAGCTCGAAGCGATGCAGCAGCCGCTCGCAGATATAGGTTTTACCGGCAATTTTGACCCAATCATTGCACTATCATTTTTGTCGCTGCCTGTGATTCCTGAATTAAAATTGACGGTGCAAGGACTATACGACGTTACCGCACAGCAACTTGTTTCTGTAGATCCTTACCGGAACTCGGAGCAGTAAGCTGTACATGAACTTCAAGTTTTTTACTATGTCATCAGTCTGAGGAAAGTTTATTTACCCCGCATCAGCTGTCACTTTTTTATTTCTCCCACGTAAGCTTAAAAGAGATGAAGGCTTAAAGTACGCTTGATTCCTTAAGCTGGGGAGGGTTTATAAATGATCAATTTTCATTCATTCAGCGGGGTTGTTACAGGAATTCATGATTTTTTGATCACCCCTGATGATCAGACAGGTTGTTATCAACTTCTATCCGTTCAAGACGGTGCGAATTCAATTGTAAATTTTGTTGTTTCCCCGTCCACTTACATTGTCGAACGTGACAGGATCTCTGTCGGTGATTGGATTACAGGTTATTACGATGCGAATGCACCTGTACCGTTAATTTACCCACCGCAGTACCGCGCTTTAGTTATCGTGAGAGAAAGCCCTGTTCGAAACGTGAAAGTTGACGCTTTTGATTCACATCTCGTCAGCCAAGACAAAAGCTTAAAATTACATCTTGCACCCTGCACAAAACGCTCATTAACGAACGGGCTGGCATTTACAAAATCGCCTGCGAATCGGGATCTAGTTGTTATTTACGGCCCATCTACAAAAAGCATTCCCGCCCAAACCACACCGTTTGAAGTCATTGTCTTATGTTTATGAAAAAAACGCCTGTGAAGTTGGATATCACTTCACAGGCGTTTTATATATTATGAACCTTCACTTTTTCGACGTTCGGCTGCACGGGATAAAGCCATATCATAACTTTCATTGCCGTAATTTAACGAGCGCTTTACACGTGAAATTGTAGCCGTACTGGCTCCAGTTTCCGTTTCAATCTTATGATACGTACTGCCTTCTTTCAACATACGAGCTACTTCCAACCGCTGGGCGAGGGACTGAATTTCATTGATTGTGCACAAGTCTTCAAAAAAACGATAACATTCTTCAATATCTTCAAGCGATAAAACCGCATGAAACAGCTGATCAAGCTCTGGTCCGCGAAGCTTATCAATTTGCACGGCGCTCACCTCTTCTCTTTATAAATCCAATATTATAGTGATTCTTCGTCTGTAATTTCCACAACTTCTCCAAGCGGCGCATTTAAAACGTTAACCCATGTTTGACCTGGCGCAAGCGGCACTTCTTCACCTTCAACAGCTGGGACCAGCCGACCGTCTTGATTGATCCAGTCCACATCGTACATTTCACCACCGCGCAGTAAATAACCGCGACCGCCTTCTTGTAAAGAGATGTCTCTGCGTCCTTCATCATCAATAACGTTATGAGACGCACTCATAATAAAAATATTCTCTGCACCGATTCGTTCAGATGTCCGTTCATCCACCGTTTCATCCCCATCACTTGAACGCATATACGCCTCTTCTGTTTCATCAAACGTATAAGTCACATTGTATTGCCCTTGTGGGTATGTGATCTCTGCTTCAAAAGCCTCTGAACTGCTTACATCCGGCTCATCTTCAGAAAACGATAGCGAGTTAATGGCACGCTCCTGCTCAATACCTTCTTCTCTAATTCCTTCTTCTAAATGGTCAGCAGAGATGTAGGAGTTATGCGGCGCCTGACGGTGGGCTTCACGCTCAAATAACGTTCCTTCATAATGAAGGCCGTTTAAAGAAGGGATCTCGCCTGCTCCAAGCCGGCTTAAAGCACTTGGACTCCCGCCATGAGTTACAAAGACGCTGTCAAAGCCGCGGGCTACATCAATATGATAATCGCGGGCACTGCGAACCGGTCCAAAAACTTCCGGCCATTCGCTTTGATACAAAGCGACCATCCTCGTTACTTCTCCTTCAGCGAGCATTTCATATACGACATCCGCTTGATTTAAACCACTCTGCGGGCGGGCATCTGGATGATTGTTAATCGTAACAGCCACTGGACGTTCAGCTGCAGCCTCTTCGTTATCTGCCGGTAAGCCTGTGAGTGGATACTCATACTCAGATGAATCATCTTCAACTGTGTCTTCTGTGATTTCAGAAGGGTCATCGCGAACTTCCAAGTTTGACGCACCAGAAGCTGCCTCTTCCGCTTCAGTTTGATCCTCATCTTCACTACATGCCGTCAGCAAAAGCGCGAAAGCAGCAGGTATTATAAAAAATCGCTTCATCCTTCGTGCCACCTTTACTTTACTTTCTCACGTTACTATTTTAACGCATTATTGAAGGAAAGAGTACTGTTTTTTTATGCACATCATAAATTCCTTCCTGCGTCACCCGAATGTAAGGAAGATGTGTAGAAGCAAAGAACAACAAGCTGTACACCGGATCGTCGTGCGGATATCCACGTTCTTTCAGCAGTTCGTTTAAAGCTTTGTGTTTTGCAATCACGTCTTCCATAAACTGATCAGCCATAATGCCAAACAACGGAAGCGGCAGCTCATACACCACATCGCTTTGTTCAGCGAGCACCATACCTCCGCCAAGTTCTTTGAGCCGCTGAAAAGCTCGTTTCATTTCTTCTTTACACTTTCCGATTAACACAACATCTCCTGTGTTTGAAAAGGTTGTCGCAAACCCTTCAATATCGGTATCGAAGCCTTTAATTAACGTATTAATCCGCCAATGGCCATGCTTATCAATCATGACAAAAAAGCTTTCATTTCTACCAGCAGGCATCCGATCCTGTGTTACATCTGTTGCTACTTGATATGGCTTTAAAATGACGGAGTTCACAAGTTCAATCCCGAGCGGCATCGAAAAGTGAAAGTCCTCATCTTGCACATCCCAGTCAAAACGGGAAGGCTGCACCCCAAAATCCTCCCAAGGAAAAGCAGCCGGAAACGAGTTATTTGCTGCCGGACCATGCACCCACGCCCCTTTTGCGAGAACCGCTTCCGGTTGTGGTTCTTCTACAGAAGAAAGGATGTTCAAATGAGCGATCCGTCCAGGTGCAATTAAACCATGGGTATCATCAATGCCGTAATAGCGCGCCGGGTTGTAGCTTGCCATTTCATACGCTGCAATCGGCGGTACACCTTCTTCTAACGCGATCTTGATTAGCGCATCCATGACCCCGTCTTCATAAAACGCCGGTGTCGATCCATCCGTATTTAAAAGAAGACGACTGTAATCGTTAATCTCAGCTTCTTGAATTTCACGAAGCAGCCGGCGTAAGTCCGGTCGGATGGAAGAATGACGCAGCGAAGTGACTAAACCGGCATCGAGCCTGCGGATCACTTCCTCACCTGTCATAGCTTCATGATCAGCTGTGACGCCTGTTAACACCATCTGCGCCAATGTTTTTTCTGATGCACCAGGCAAGTGCCCTTCAATTGGTTTATACTCCCGTCGCGCTTCGAGCATCCAGTGCAGCAGTGTATCATCACCTGTCAGCATTTTCGGCCAAGCCGTCATTTCCCCGGCTTGTAAAACGAGCGGGTGCTCAAGCCACGCCTTCATCTGCGATGGCGCAAATAAATAATTTTCATGCTTTAACTCTGTCTGTGGATCGAGCCGCGCCCACCAATACATCGATGCTGGAAAGCGGTCAAGTTCTTCAATTAACGTAAGCGCTTTCTTTTTTTCTAAATTTAAAAAATAGAATAAATTATCACTCAATAATGTTGTCGTGCCACGTGCAGATGCATATTCCGCAAACGACAGGGGATTATATAACTGAAACGGGTGGACGTGATGCTCCATATAGCCGGGAACGACGACTTTACCGCTGCAGTCGATTACTTCAGTTTCATCCATGTTCTTAGGAAGTTCACTGCCGACATAAGCGATCCGGTCCCCGCTGATCCAAATATGAGCTTCACTCCACACTTTGCGGGCGCTATTTAAATATACGGCGTTTTTTAAAACTTTGGTTGGTGCAACCTCACTGCGCACAACGTCTAACTGCCTGCGTACTTCTTTTTTTGTCCATCGATCTTTACGACTTGCCATTCGGCTCACCTGCTTTATTTTCATGATCAAGCTTCTTCATTGAAGTGTCGTCAATGAAGGCAATTGTTATTTTATCACAATTCGCACTGTAGGTCTTTACAATGCGAAAGCGTTGAGAACATCTTAACATTTATCCAACCCTCAAGAAAGGAGACTTGTTATGAAACCTAACATCGGAATCATGAATGCTTTAATGCGTACCGGCTGTGGTGTAGCTATGCTTGCTTTAAGTTCTGCCGGCTTGGTGCGCCATCGTTGGAACTTAATTCACGTGCTGATTGCTTTTTTGGCTGGCGTTAAAATGGCCAGTGGTTTTCATAGATACTGCCCATTGACAGCTGTTTTCAAGCAGTCTAAACAAAATTCAGCATCTTCTCCTCCAGTTGAAGATACAACGCTATCACTTGAAGAAATTTAAAACCACCGGATTCATGTCCGGTGGCAACCTGAAAATTATTTTGAGACAAACATTTGCTCGTTCGATGGATTATCTTCGTTTGATTGCGCACAAAGCGTCATTATGAAACCAAAAGCCGGCGGCATTATCCCGCCGGCTGATTCTACATAAAGGAGGCGTTAATATGTCATCTGCATGGATTTTAGAACGGGGCACAGATTTAGGGTTTGTTTACGCCATGATCATCGGTGTTGTTATTGTTCTGCTTCTCGTTTGGCTGAAGCGGCAGCGATAGCTTTATAACCAATGTCCTCTCGGTAAAAAAGCCCCGGCGTTTGAAGCGGCGTTAAAGCTTCATACACTTTTGTTTGCGCCGCCTGTAGGTTTTCTGCTTCAGCAGCCGCTAAAAGCACCCGTCCGCCGGCTGTATAAAACATACCATCTTCTTCAGCTACACCAGCCCAGAAGGCATGAATGTCTTCAGGAAAATTGATTCCTGTTAGCACAACTCCTTTATCATACGTCCCTGGATAACCGACTGACGCAAGCACCACCCCAAGCACCGCCCGCTCGTGCCAAGTGAGCTTTGGTGTTTCGCCGTTTAGGAGCTCCATCACCGCTTGCGCGAGATCTGATGCAAGCCGCGGGAGGACAACTTGTGTTTCCGGATCACCAAAACGAGCATTAAATTCAATCACTTTCGGCCCGTCAGCGGTCATCATTAAGCCTGCATACAACACGCCAGTAAACGGACGGCCTTCAGAAGCAAGCGCATCTGCTGCCGGCTGCAGTACATCCTTTTTCACCGCAGCCAGGTCCGCTTCATCAAACTGCGGTACTGGAGAGTACGCGCCCATACCGCCGGTGTTTGGTCCAACGTCCCCATCATAAGCACGTTTATGGTCCTGTGCTTCAGCAAGCGGAACCACGGTTTGGCCGTTCACAAGCGCCATCACCGACAATTCCTCACCTTCTAAATACTCTTCAAGCACAACCTGCGTACCAGAGGCGCCAAACTTCCCTTCTAAAAGCACATCAGCTAACGCACTTTCTGCCTCGGCTTCAGTCATTGCAACTGTCACCCCTTTGCCGGCAGCTATTCCATCTGCTTTAACGACAATCGGCGCACCTTGCTGTTTTACATACGCAACGGCTTCATCATAGTTATCAAATACGTCATAATATCCAGTCGGAATGTCGTAGCGGAACATGAGCTCTTTGGCATACGATTTACTACCTTCAATTTGAGCCGCTGCCTCAGATGGTGCAAACACACTGAAGCCACGTGCACTGAACTGATCACTTAATCCTGCAGTTAACTCATCTTCAGGACCGATAATGACTAAATCAACCGAACGGGCTTCTGCTGCGGCAAGCAGTGCCTCCCGGTCCTTTGTGTCAATCCCTAAAACGACCGCCACATCCGTCATGCCTGGATTTCCCGGGGAGACAAACACGTGGTGATGATGTTTTGCGCAGGCTGCTGCCACCGCATGCTCGCGGCCGCCGGCGCCAATAACGAGAATATTCATCGCCGCTTCCTCCTTTAATGCTTAAAGTGGCGCATGCCGGTAAAGACCATGGCGATACCGTGCTCATTTGCTGCCTGAATCGACTCCTCATCACGGATCGATCCACCTGGCTGGATGATGGCACGAACGCCGGCCCCTGCTGCGGTTTCTACTGTATCTTTCATCGGAAAGAAAGCATCAGAGGCCATCACGCTGTTGCGGGCTTCAGTGCCGGCAGCTTCAATAGCAATACCGGCCGAGCCGACCCGGTTCATCTGCCCGGCTCCAACACCTGTTGTCTGTTCGTTTTTCGCAAGGACGATGGCGTTTGATTTTACGTGTTTCACCGCTTTCCAAGCGAGTTCAAGGTCGCGCCACTCTTCTTCATCAGGCTCGCGTTCGGTCGCGACGGAGAGTTCCACATCACTTAAGCTGCCTGTATCTTCATCCTGCACGAGCAGACCGCCGTGGATGGAAGTTAAACGCTTTTCTGTTTGTGCTGATGCTTGCACAGGTACTTCAAGCAGGCGTAAATTCTTTTTCGTTGTTAACACTTGCACCGCCTCTTCAGTAAAGCCTGGTGCAATGATCACTTCTAAAAAGATATCTTTCAGCTGCACCGCAAGCGTCTCATCAACTTCTTCATTAAATGCAGTGATTCCGCCGAAAATGGAGACTGGATCGGCTTGATATGTTTTATCAAACGCTTCATATACGTTTTCACCTGAAGCAATCCCGCACGGGTTCATATGCTTAACTGCAACAGCGGACGGCTTCGTAAATTCTTTAATGACCGCAAGCGCTGCTTCTGCATCGTTAATGTTGTTGTAGGAAAGCTCTTTACCGTGCAGCTGCTTTGCATTTGCAATAGAGGAAGCGCCTGCTCCCGGCTTCCGGTAAAATGCCGCCTGCTGGTGCGGGTTTTCGCCGTAGCGTAAACCTTGCACTTTCTCAAACGTTGCCGTGTAAGATTCAGGGGCCGTTTCTTCAGCTTGTTCGGTCATGTATTGACTAATTAATGCATCATAACCTGCTGTATGACGAAATACTTTTGCCGCAAGCTTCTGCCGCGTTGCTGCTGACGTTGCACCGTTTTCTTTCAATTCAGCAGCAACAACCTCATAATCTGCCGGATCAGTCACTACTGTAACGTCTGCATGGTTTTTGGCCGCTGCGCGCAGCATGGACGGGCCGCCAATATCAATGTTTTCGATGGCGTCGCTGTAGCTGCTCTCTGGATTTTCAATCGTTGCTCGAAACGGATACAAATTCACAACGACCAAGTCTATGTAGTTGATACCTGCCTCGCTTAGCGCAGCTTCATGTGCCGCTTCCTCACGCTTTGCAAGCAGGCCGCCGTGAATGTTTGGGTGAAGGGTTTTGACACGCCCTTCTAAAATTTCCGGAAACCCGGTCACTTCATCAACGCCTGTCACACTCAACCCTTCTGCTTCAAGGGCGCGCTTTGTACCACCCGTTGAAATAAGCTCGACCCCTTGTTCATATAATGCTTTGGCAAACGGTACTAACCCGGTTTTATCAGATACACTAAGCAATGCTCGACGAATCGTCATACTCCCACTCGCTTTCTCTCTTCTTGAATAAGTTGTGCTGCAGTCTTTGGGTAGAGTTCATGTTCCGCCTGTTGAATGCGTGCTGTAACATCCGTTAACGTATCACCTTCATCAATAGGAACAGGGGTTTGTGCAATAATCGGACCTGTATCAATGCCTGCATCAACAAAATGAACTGTCGCACCGCTCACTTTCACACCGTGAGCGACGGCCTGTCCAATCGCATCTTTGCCGGGAAACGCCGGCAGCAAGGACGGATGGATATTGACCATCCGGCCGGGGTATGCCGTGAGCAGTACCTCACCTGCGATCCGCATATATCCGGCCAAAAAGAGCCAGTCGACGTCCCTTTGTTTCAACTCGTGCACTACCGCTTCTTCAAAGGCCGCTTTCGTTTCATACGTTTTCGGCTGAAATGCTGCGACCGGCACCCCGTAACGCGCCGCTCGCTCGCACACGCCGGCATTTGGCTTGTCTGTGACAACGAGCGCCGCTTCAGCCGGTATGATACCTGCTTCTGCTGCTTTCATGAGCGCTTCAGCGTTAGAGCCGCTGCCTGAGGCTAGTATGGCAAAGCGTGTCATACGTGATCCACTCCTTGAATACGAACTCCCGGCTCATTCGTCACAGTCCCGATTACGGCTGCAGTTTCCCCGGCATCTGTTAGTGCCTGAATGGCTGCTGCTGCGTCATCTTCCTTAACAATGACAGCTGCGCCGATGCCCATATTAAACGCGTGATACATATCCTGCTCGGTGAGGCCGCCTGTCTCGCGCAGGAGCTGATACACCGCCGGCGCTTCCCAACGCGCCAGATCCAGTGAAGCACCTACGTCCTCCGGCAGCATACGCGGCACATTTTCATACAAGCCGCCG
This sequence comes from Salsuginibacillus halophilus, assembly GCF_003014715.1. Taxonomy (GTDB): domain Bacteria; phylum Bacillota; class Bacilli; order Bacillales; family Marinococcaceae; genus Salsuginibacillus; species Salsuginibacillus halophilus. The sequence continues at coordinate 203,128 of NZ_PYAV01000005.1, read as the reverse complement.
CCGGTAATATGCGCCATGCCGCGGATATCGACAGCTTGTCGGAGCCTTTGCAACGAGGCGGCATAAATTTTAGTCGGCTCCAGCAATTCTTCACCTAACGGACGCTCAAGCGGCGCATACACTTCATCAAGCTTCAGCCCCTGCTCTTCAAGGAGACACTTGCGCACAAGCGAAAATCCATTACTATGCAGGCCGGATGACGCCACGCCGATCACTGCATCCCCTTGTTCAGCTGCAGGTGGGGTCTGCACGACATGCTTTTCTGCTGCACCGACTGAAAACCCTGCAATATCATATTCTGCTGGTGCGTACATGCCTGGCATTTCCGCCGTCTCTCCACCGACAAGGGCACAGCCGGCTTCAACACAACCGTCAGCGATGCCGTGGACAATGGAGGAAACTTTTTCCGGCGATAGCTCACCGCAGGCAATGTAATCGAGGAAAAAGAGCGGCTCTGCTCCCTGAACGGCGATATCATTTACACACATCGCGACTGCATCTTTGCCGATTGTATCATGTTTGTCCATCTGAAAAGCGAGTTTCAGCTTTGTACCGACGCCGTCTGTGCCAGAGACAAGGACCGGCGCGTCATATGGGAGCTCGGAAATATCAAACAATCCGCCAAATCCTCCTAAGCCGCTGAGCACTTCCGGGCGCTCTGTCCGTTTCACATGTGCCGCCATCCGGCGTACTGCTTCATACCCTGAAGCGACATCCACCCCGGCCGCTTGATACGCATCACTCATTCAAGACGCTCCTTTTTTCAATTTAGCGCGCTGATTTACGCGCGGCTCTCGCTGCTTTATGCGCGGCCCACGCCGTTTTGTGCGCGGATCTCGCCGTTTTGTGCGCGGCCCACGCTGGTTTACGCGCGGCCCACGCCGGTTTGTGCGCGGCTCTCGCCGGTTTGTGCGCGGCTCTCGCCGTTTTGTGCGCGGCTCTCGCTCGTTTAGGCGCAGCCCACGCTCGTTTAGGCGCGGCCCACGCTGCTTTACGCTCGGCTCTCGCCGTTTTGTGCGCGGCGCACGCTGCTTTACGCGCGGCCCACGCCGGTTTACGCGCGGCTCACGCCGTTTTGTGCGCGGCCCACGCTGCTTTACGCGCGGCTCACGCCGTTTTGTGCGCGGCCCACGCTGGTTTACGCGCGGCTCTCGCTCGTTTAGGCGCGGCTCACGCCGTTTTGTGCGCGGCCTCCGCCTTACGTGCGTTTACACTTCAACTTTTTCGTACGGATGCAGCGTATCTTCAAAGATTTCGGTCGGATAATTGCCGGTGAAGCAGGCGAGGCACTGCCCGCAGTTTGGATCTGCATCCGGCCGGCTGATTCCGCGTTTTAACCCGTCAATGCTGATAAATGACAGCGAATCAGCCTCCATCATCTCGCGCATTTCCTCTACGCTGTGACTCGCCGCAACGAGTTCAGCTTTATTTGACGTATCGATCCCGTAATAGCATGGGCTGATAATCGGTGGCGCGCTGATCCGGACATGCACTTCAAGCGCTCCTGCCTCTTTTAACATGCGCACAATGCGCCGGCTCGTCGTACCGCGTACAATTGAGTCATCGACCATGACGACGCGTTTGCCTTCGACAACGCCGCGCACAGCTGACAGCTTCATTTTCACACCTTGCTCACGCAGCTCCTGTGACGGCTGAATAAACGTCCGGCCGACGTAGCGGTTTTTAATTAAACCAAGCTCATACGGCAGCTGCGCCTGCTCAGCGTAACCAATCGCCGCTGAAATTGAGGAGTCCGGCACACCGGTTACGACATCTGCCTCCACAAAAGCTTCATCTGCCAGTTCTTTACCGAGACGCTTGCGTGCGCTATGCACATTAATATCGTCCACGTTGGAATCGGGCCGGGAAAAGTAGACATATTCCATGCTGCAGATCGAGCGAGCGGAGGTTTGGGCAAAGCCTTCAATATGCATGCCGTGTTCGTTAAAAATCACCATCTCGCCTGGCTGCACATCGTGAATATGTTCAGCACCGATCACATCAAAAGCACATGTTTCTGACGCAATCGCATAACCTTCACCAATCCGACCAATCGAGAGCGGGCGCAGCCCGTTTGGATCCATTGCAAAAATCAACTCTTTTTCAGTCATCACCCCGAAGCAGTAAGCTCCTTTAATCATCGAAAGCGCCTGTTTTAACTGCTCTTTCAACTGTGGATACATGCTGCGCTTAATCAAGTGGGCAAGCACTTCCGTGTCTGAAGTGGACTGAAAAATGCTCCCCTGCTGTTCCAGCTGCTGCTTTAAACTTTCAGCGTTCACAAGGTTTCCGTTATGAGCCACAGCAAGGCCGCCGCTATGTGATTGAAAATGAAGCGGCTGGCAGTTGACGAGCCCGCCGCCGCCGGCTGTAGCGTACCGAACGTGTCCGATCGCCGCCTCACCACCGAGCTTCTCCAAATCTCCTTCTTGAAAAGCTTCAGTTACAAGCCCGAGACCTTTATGCGCATACATCCGCTCCTGGTCACTCGTAATGATACCGGCGCCTTCCTGGCCGCGGTGCTGTAAGCTGTGCAAGCCGTAGTACGTAATCTGGGCCGCTTCTGGATGTCCCCATACCCCAAAGATGCCGCATTCTTCGTTCAGCCCTTTGATTTCACCATACATGGAATAGCTCCTTTCCAAACTTCGCGCAATTGTTGGACGCGCCACGAGAGAGCTTTATCAGTTGTGTTGATATAGAGCTGCTCATCTGCTGTAACGATGCCGGCGTTCACTGCTTCCGGTACAATGCTTTCAAATGTTTCTGCGTCTTCAGCTTTTACACTGACAATAAAACGGGACTGCGTTTCACTAAAGAGCAGTTCAGCGTGCATATCCAAGCTTACATCAGCCCCGAGGCCTTCTGTTGTCATCACACTTTCAGCAAGTGCTGCCGCAAGACCGCCTTCGCTTACATCGTGAGCAGATGCAACCATCCCGGCTTGAATGGCTGCTGTCAGCTGATGCTGCCGATTTGCTTCCTTTTCCAAATCAAGCGCCGGCGGCCGGCCGCTTACTGCACCCATCTGCATTTGCTGAAGCTCGCTGCCTTCAAATTCAGCCTGCGTTTCACCAAGCACATAAATCCGGTCCCCTGCGGCTGTAAATGCTGAAGGGGTAATATGAGCAAGTTTTTCAACTTTACCGACCATACCAATCACAGGTGTCGGATACACTGCCCCTGCAGCTGTTTCGTTATAAAGCGATACGTTACCGCCGACAACCGGTGTATTTAATACTGCTGCTGCCTCGCTCATCCCGGTAATCGATGTATCTAGCTGCCAGAAAATCTCCGGCTTTTCCGGGCTGCCGTAATTTAAACAGTCGGTGATCCCAAGTGGTACGCCACCAGAGACAACGATGTTGCGCGCCGCTTCTGCTACGGCAATTTTCCCACCGGTTTCTGGATCCATATAAATATAGCGGCTGTTTCCATCTGTCGTGAGTGCAATCCCTTTGTCGTAACCTTTTAAACGGAGCACAACCGCATCTGCGCCTGGCGCGACGACCGTATTTGTCTGTACCATATAATCGTATTGGTCATACACCCACTCTTTACTCGCAAGCGTCGGCTGCTGTAAAAGTGATGTGAGCCAGTCTTCTGTCACTTCACCTTCCGGGTTCCATGTTGGCTGGGATTGAAACGTTTCATAGTAAGCCGGCACCTGCTTCTCCGGGCTGTAAACCGGGCCGTCTTCAGCCAGGCTGTCTACCGGTACATCGGCGACAACATCCCCATGGTGCGTTAAACGAAGCCGCGGTTCTTCAATCACCGTCCCAATAATTTCGGCATGAAGATTCCAGTACGCACAAATATCTTTAAATGTCTTTTCTTCACCTTGTTTAACGACAATGAGCATCCGCTCCTGCGATTCTGAAAGCATCATTTCATAAGCGGTCATATCTTTTTCCCGCTGCGGCACGTGATCTAAATTCATCTCAATGCCGTAACCTGCTTTACTTGCCATTTCTGCTGAAGAAGAAGTAAGTCCGGCGGCACCCATATCTTGAATCCCAATTAACGCATCTTCCTGCACAATTTCCATACATGCTTCAAGCACGCGCTTTTCCGCAAAAGGATCGCCGACCTGCACCGACGGCCGCTTGCTTTCCGACTCTTCACTTAACTCTTCTGAAGCAAATGTAGCACCGTGAATCCCGTCGCGCCCGGTTCCTGCGCCGATATACATGACCGTGTTGCCCGTTCCGGCCGCAAGCCCTTTTTGCAAATCCTTCGTATCAATCAAGCCAACGCACATGGCGTTCATCAGCGGTTTTTCCTCGTAGCATGGATCAAACTGAATCTCCCCGCCAACGGTTGGCACACCAACACAGTTTCCGTAGCCTGCAATGCCGGCAACAACTTCTTCAAACAAATACCGATCCCGCGCCGTTTTTAATGGGCCAAACCGAAGCGAGTTCAACAGGGCCACCGGACGCGCCCCCATGGAGAACACATCGCGTAAAATCCCGCCGACACCGGTTGCTGCACCTTCATACGGTTCAACAGCAGAAGGATGGTTATGACTCTCCATTTTAAAGACCGCCGCCTGCCCGTCGCCAATATCAACAGCGCCGGCCCCTTCTCCCGGCCCCTGCACAACCTGCTCACCTTGGGTCGGAAACTTTTTCAACACATTTTTGGAATGCTTATAACTGCAGTGTTCCGACCACATCACTGAAAACAGGCCGGTTTCTGTATAATTGGGCCGTCGTCCTAAAATTTCTTTCACAGTTAGAAACTCATCATCTGTTAAACCCATCTCTTTGTAAACTTCTTTTGTTTCAATTGTTTCCGGCGCTGGTTCATGTTGCAGGAGCATGTGCTTCCCTCCAATGCTTAATCATTGCGTCAAACAGCGGTGCACCGTCACTTGAGCCTAAGAGCGCTTCAACCGCCCGCTCCGGATGCGGCATCATGCCGAGCACATTGCCCCGTTCATTTGTTATGCCGGCGATCGCTTCCTTAGAGCCGTTAAGTTCTGATTGATACGTAAACACAATTTGTCTGTTCGCTTTTAACGCCGCAATCGTTTCATCATCAGCAAAGTAGCAGCCATCTCCGTGCGCTACTGGTATTACAGCCGTTTCGCCTTGTTCATACGCAGAGGTGAACGGCGTTTGTTCATTTTCAACCGTTAAAGCAACCGGCCGGCAAATAAACTTCAGTCCATCATTTCGCTTCAATGCTCCTGGCAGCATCCCTGCTTCAGTCAATACTTGAAAGCCATTGCACACACCAAGCACTAACGTCCCCTTGTCTGCCTGTTCTTTCACACTTTCCATCACCGGTGCAAACCGTGCGATCGCCCCGGAACGAAGATAATCCCCGTAAGAAAAACCGCCGGGCAGTGCGATTAAATCGAAGCCCGCCACGCTCGTTTCTGTATGGCGGACAAATTCCACCTCCATGCCAGCCAGTTGAAGGGCATGCTGCATATCCATGTCACAGTTCGAGCCTGGAAATACAATCACTGCCGCTTTCATGTTGTCACCTCATCCGAAAGTTGAATCTCGTAATCCTCAATGACCGGGTTGGCTAGCAGCTGCTCGCACATCCGCTCGACGCGCTGCGCTAGTTCTGGACCGTCTTCTACTTGAAGCGATACCCACTTACCGGTCTGCACCTTTTGTACTTCCTCGTATCCTAACGCATGAAGCGAACGCTCAATCGCACTTCCTTCCGGGTTAAGCACACCTTCTTTTAACGTGACATACACATGAACTGTTTTCATAGGTTAGCCTCCGATCCGCGCACGCACTTGCTCGTACGCATCCTGTAGTTTTCCGGTGCCTAAGCGGTACACATCTTTATCAAGCTTCTCGTGCGTTTGCGCGTCCCAAAACCGGCACGTATCCGGTGAGATCTCATCGGCAACGATCACTTCCCCGTCGTTACCAAGCCGGCCAAATTCAAGCTTAAAGTCAATCAAGAGCAGGCCGGCAGCTTCAAGGTGCGATGTCAGCACGTTGTTGACTAAAAGCGCCAAACGCTTCATCTCAACAAGCTCTTCCGTAGTCGCTGCGCCAAGCAGGCGAATATGATCCTCATTCAATAACGGATCTCCAAGCGCATCATCTTTGTAGTAAAACTCAACAATTGCAGGATTGATGATCGTGCCTTCTTCAAGGCCGGTGCGTTTCTCAAGGCTTCCAGTTACCCGGTTGCGCACAACGACTTCAAGTGGGATGATCTCTGTTTTAGTCACGAGCTGTTCCGTCTCTGAAATCTTTTCCTGAAAATGAACCGGGATGCCGGATTCTTCTATTTCGCGGAAAAAGAGAGCGGACAATTCATTGTTCAGCTTTGCTTTTCCTTCCATCACATCGTGCTTTTCTCCGTTAAACGCAGTGGCTTCATCTTTATATTCGACACGGAGAACATTTGGATCTTCGGTTTCAAACAATCGCTTCGCTTTCCCTTCATACAACGGCGCTCTCACGTCGACACCCCTTTTCAAGTCAGAATATTGGGTCTTTTTATGAAAAGCACTGCCAGCCTTGAAAATCTGAAACTTTCAAGCTGCTACAGTACCGTTGACCTTTTACGAAAGACCGGCACGCTCAAATAAGTGATCGACTTGCGCCATATGGTGACGATAGTCAAAGCAGGCGTCCAACGTTTCATCAGAGAGATAATCGGTAATTTGCGGTTCTGTTTCAATCAATTGGCGGAACGAAGTACCTTCTTCCCACGCCTGCATCGCTTTTGGCTGTACAAGGTCGTACGCCGCTTCACGAGAGAAACCGGCATCAATCAATGTCAGCATCACCCGCTGCGAATAAATTAAACCGTACGTTTTGTCCATGTTCTCTTTCATATTTTCCGGATAAACCGTTAAGTTTTTAACGACCCCGCTGAAGCGGTTGAGCATATAGTTTAATAAAATTGTGCTATCCGGAAGAATGATGCGCTCTGCCGACGAGTGCGAAATATCGCGTTCATGCCAAAGCGGAATATTTTCATAAGCTGTCTGCACATGACCTCTTACGACCCGGGCAAGGCCGGTCATATTTTCCGAGCTGACAGGGTTGCGCTTATGCGGCATAGCTGAAGAACCTTTTTGACCTTTGGCGAAAAACTCTTCAGCCTCACGCATCTCTGTTTTCTGCAGATGGCGGATCTCGACAGCCATCTTTTCAATGGATGTTGCAATTAACGCAAGGGTGCTCACGTAATGGGCGTGGCGGTCGCGCTGCAGCGTCTGTGTGGAAAGTGGTGCGGCCTCAAGGCCAAGCTGTTTGCAGACATGCGCTTCAATTGACGGTGGGATATTGGCAAAGGTACCAACCGCTCCGGACATTTTACCGACCCGGACCGTTTCAGCCGCTGCTTTGAAACGTTCAATGTTACGCTTCATTTCATCGTGCCAGAGAGCTAGTTTCAAGCCGAAAGTCGTCGGTTCGGCGTGTACGCCGTGGGTGCGGCCCATCATAATCGTATATTTATGTTCGTTTGCTTTCTCTTTTAAAACAGCAAGGAAGTTTTCCAAGTCGTTTAAAATCAACTCGTTCGCCTGCTTCAATAAGTACGAGAGTGCTGTATCTACCACATCTGTCGAAGTTAAACCGTAGTGCACCCACTTTTTTTCTTCACCGAGGGTTTCTGACACCGCCCGGGTAAACGCAACGACGTCATGCCGCGTTTCTGCTTCAATTTCATGAATGCGTTCTACATCAAATGATGCACGCTCCCGGATTTTTCTCACATCTTCTTCCGGAATGTCACCTTCAGCCGCCCACGCTTCACACGCGGCAATTTCAACCTCAAGCCACGCTTGAAACCGATTCTCCTCTGTCCAGATCGCACCCATTTCTTCCCGGGTATAACGTTCAATCATATTGCTGCCTCCCTGTTATGTCCAAATCCGTGTTTCCTCGATCCGGGCGAGCGCTTCAGCTGTTGTTGCTGCATTCACATTCACATGGCCCATTTTCCGACCAGCGCGCGGATCTCCTTTATCATACAAATGCAGTGCAGCTTCTTTCAGCTGTGGTACTTCTCTCTTTGCTGCTGATACATGCTCCCCTAAAATGTTCACCATGACGGTTGGGGTGTAGAGCTCAGGCTGGCGAAGCGGCCAACCTGCCACTGCTTGGATGTGCGCTTCAAACTGCGAAATTGATGTACCGTTCATCGTGTAATGTCCGGAATTGTGCGGACGCGGCGCCATTTCATTCACAAAGACGTCGTCACCTTGCACAAACATCTCAATCGCAAGCGTACCGACAAGTCCGAGGTGATCAGCAATTTTCAGGGCAGCCGCTTCAGCTTTATCCAATACTGCAGCCGGCGTGCGTGCCGGAACGATGGATTGATGCAGAATCCCGTTTTGATGAATGTTTTCTGCAGGCGGAAAGCAGATCGTTTCACCCGCTTCATTACGAACAATGATCACTGAAATTTCCTGGTCAAAATGAACGAGTGCTTCAAGCACCAGCTCACCTGTAAGTTCGTCCACCGCCTGTTCAGCTTCTTCTAGCGTATGGACAACCGCCTGCCCTTTCCCGTCATAACCACCGCGACACGTTTTCAATACCGCCGGAAATCCAGTTGTTTTCAACGCTTCAGCGAGATCTGCTTTTTCATGGACTGCAGCGTATGCCGCGACCTTAACACCTGCTTTTTGAACCGTGCTTTTCTCCTCAAGCCGGTGCTGAGAAGCTTTCAACACGTCTGTTCCCTGCGGCAGCTTCCCGGCTTTGATAAGCGGTGCAGCTGCTTTAGCATCAACATTTTCAAATTCAAAGGTGATCACATCACTTACTTCATTAAGCTGTCGCAAACCGTCCGGATCATCGTAGGCGGCGATGATTTCGTGATCGGCAACTTGTCCTGCACTTGAATTTTCCTTCGGCTCAAGCACAGCAATGCGAAATCCCATGTGCCGGGCAGCTAACGCCATCATCCGGCCGAGTTGTCCACCGCCTAAAATCCCAATAGTACTCCCTGCCTGGATCATGTCAGCTTCTCACCATCCTCTACCGCTTTTTCAGCCCGTGCTTCACGCATCGCTTCAACTTGCGCATTAACTACCGGTTGAAATGCGCCGATCATCTGCGCTGCAAGAATACCAGCATTTTTGGCTCCTGCTGTACCGATCGCAACAGTGGCAACCGGAACCCCTGCGGGCATCTGCGCAATCGAGAGCAGCGAATCCATGCCTTGCAGTGCCTTTGATTCCACCGGCACACCAATGACCGGGAGCGTCGTCTTTGCCGCAACCATGCCCGGCAAGTGGGCAGCGCCGCCTGCGCCGGCGATAATGACTTTTAAGCCGCGTTCCTTAGCTTGTTCAGCGTACGTAAACATCGCATCCGGCATCCGATGTGCACTGATCACTTTTTTCTCATAAGAAACACCAAGTTCTTCAAGCATTACACACGCTTCTTTCATAGTTTCCCAGTCCGAAGCGCTCCCCATTATCACGCCAACTTGAACACTCATCACTTCACCACCTTTAATCCGCAGCCCGTAAAAAACCCCGGACATTTATGCTTCCCTCGTCTCGAAGAGAAAGCATAAACACCCGGGGTCATGTCACCATGTCAAAGCTCGGGCGGAAATCATAAAGAGACCACACTCTTTATGTTTCTGCTTTCCCTCATAGTCCAGCAATTTACGGTCGCCGGGTAGAGACTTATGGGCCATATTCCCAAGATTATACGAGGGGTCTTGCGATCAATTTGTCTATGTTCATCTTACCGGTTTGTCAAATGATCTGTCAACAAATAATCGAATGAAATTATCATTTCAATTTATAACGTTCGGTTTTTGCTTAATTTGTGTCCTCATTTAACTTTGCTTCGAACACAATTGCCTGCCGGACAGGAACATAATCGGTCCCGTTTTCTCCAGTTACTTCTTCAAACACCGGCTCTTCCATCCGGCGCACCGCCCGGTAACCGTCTGCTGCAATCCGATCAAGACAGTCTGTAATTGACTCATTTTCCTTCACTTCATACTTCTGCTTTTTCGGCTTCTCATTTTTACGATTTTTTTTTGCCACTACTTTCGAACTCCTTTCACCCAGAACCCACCGAAGAACGCTTTCGGCTCATGGGAAATGATAAATGCGTTTGGATCAAGCGCACGTACCGTATCATATAAATCGCGCTCAGATTTGCGCGACGTTAAAATTTGCATCATTAAGCGCTCGCCTTCACGGCCGTAAGCCACCCAGTTCGTGACACCATAACCCCGGTCACGCAGCCGGTTTGGTATATCCGGTTCATACTCTTTTGTGATCACGTTCACTGTAATATACCCGAGTGCGAGCTTTTCTTCAATCTTCATTCCGGCAAGAACACCGCCGCCAAACCCTAAGGCGTACGCCGCCACATAAATAAATGAATCCAGATTATCGAGTACGATACCAAGCCCAAGCACGTACACCACAATTTCTCCCATACCAACCATTGCGGCAAAATACTGCTGCCCCTTTAACGTAAAAATCATCCGGATCGTAAACAAACTGACATAAACAACATTAATACTCAAAATTAATAAAACAAGCGTAACGGCATTATCAATGAGGAAATCAATCACCGGCGGCGCCCCCTTTCTATGCAGCAGCAACTGCTGTCCATCTATTGTATTCGTTCTACCTCACTTGAAGAAACCCTTTTAACCTTTGAAATTCGTTTTGCTTTTACAAATTCAGCACGGGGCTGATAGCACTAGGAACGCGGATCCTATATAAATGGGACGGTCTCATTCGGTATGAGCTGCGCATTACCGAAAATGGAACGCACTTCACGATAAGTGGGCCACGGCTAATCCTCACCGAGCTCCTCCAGCGTTCACTTCCTTCTCTTATGATATAATCGACGGAAAATACGCAGGGAGGAATCAAGATGCGGGCTGTTTCTTTTCTACCAGCAGCTACGACGATGCTTCAGCAGCTTGGACTAAGCGAACATTTATACGGTCAAACATTCGAATGTCCAGGGGATGCGCCAGTCATTGTGCATTCGGCGTTAGAGGATGAATCGCTTTCAAGCAGTGAGATTCATGAAAAAATTCAACACGCTGCAGCAACAGGGGAATCGGTGTATAGCGTGAATCAAGACGAACTATCAAAAGCCGCGCCGGATGTCGTGTTCACCCAGCAAGTATGTAATGTTTGTCAGATCGGCGAAGACGAGACGCGTGAAGCGGTGCAGTCATTAACACCGACGCCGGAAGTGATTCCACTTTCTCCGAAAACGTTAAATGATGTATGGAGTGATATTGAAACTGTTGCTCACGCTGTCGGTGCGCCTGAAAAAGGCGAGGAGATGCGTCAAGCCATTACCCAAGATATTCAAGCGCTCCGCCGTTGTTTAGAAAACGAACCGAAGCGCCGCATTTTCTTTATGGAATGGCCGGATCCAGTATTTCACGCCGGACACTGGATTCCGGAAATGATTGAAGCAGCCGGTGGTTTTGACCCACTTGGCCGTCCCGGCGGCAAATCCGGTGTTGTGAATGTCGCTGACATTGCCGAAACTGATCCAGAGGTCATGATCGCAGCACCTTGCGGCTTATCTCCGTCTGAGGCTGAAACTGAAGTTCAAACGCAGCTTGTCCGCCCTGAATGGCAAGCGCTTCGGGCTGTTAAAAATAACGAAGTGTACACAATAAACGCTGATTTGTTTACCCAGCCGGGGATCGACTTAATCGAGGGGATTTATACACTTGCCCGTCTTCTTCACCCAAATCTTCTATTACCGGCAATGACAAGCCGGAATGTTCGAGCTAAGCTTTAGTTAAGTCATTACCGCCTGCTTCACGCCAAGCTGCTTCTTCTGCCGGAATTCGATGCACTAAAAGGATATAAGCATTTAGCAGCGTGAAAACGACGGCTGTCGTATAGGCACCAAACAAAAGCGGGAGCGCTAAAATTTCCAACGCGACCACCCAGTAATTCGGATGACGCATCAACCGGTACGGACCGCGTTTCACAGGGACAGCACCGGGGATTACAAAAATTTTCGTATTCCAAAAGCGGCCAAGTGAGGTTAGTGCCCAAACCCGCAAAACTTGAGCAGCAATAAACAATAAAAGCGGAAGCAGCCAAAAGGCCGGAGGCGAAGTGTTTAACAAGATCACTTCAACGAAAAGCGCGAGAAAAAAAGCGATATGCATCGCTACAATCGCCGGATAATGCGCTTTGCCGGCCTCCACCGCGCCGCGGCGCTTCGCCCACCGTTCATTTTGTTTAGCGATCAAGCATTCGAAAACGCGCTGCACAACGACGAAACTGAAAACGAACCAAAACATATGAGGCTATCTCCTTTCCGCCCATAAAAAGTCTGCACTGAAACCGGGGCCAAGTGCGGCAATTAATGCTGTATCTGCCGTTAGTGCATCATCGTTCATGACATCTTCAAGCACGTATAATACGGTTGGCGACGACATATTGCCATGCCTGCGCAGTACTTCCCGGCTGTAACTTGTCGCTTCTGGACCGGTTCCGAGTGCTTTTTCATACGCTTCGATTACTTTTCTCCCACCTGGATGAAGCACTAAAGCGGTCTCAGTTGTTATTTCGGCTTCGATATCGTTTAAAAAAGAAGTCAGTGCCGGTTGAAACCAGGATTTCACAAGGCTTGGGATATCTCTTGAAAAGATAACCTTTAAACCATCATCAACAACGTCCCAGCCCATCACATCTTCAGCATCATGCAGCATCTCCCCGCCGCCTGCTTTCGTATACCAACCGCTCCCTTCAGCCGTGTCTTCTCCACTGACAAGCACGCATGCCGCGCCGTCGCCAAATAAAGACGTGCCAATTAAGTTGCTTTTTGAGTGGTCCTTGGCTTGAAAAGTTAAACTGCACAACTCCACACAAACAACGAGCACATGAGCGGATGGATATGCTAAACAGTAATCGTGCGCCCGTCGGAGTCCGGCAGCTCCGCCGGCACAACCAAGACCCCAAAGTGGAAGCCGGCTGCACGTTTTCGGAAAATCGAGGGCATTAATCAATTTTGCATCCACTGTCGGAGTTGCAATGCCAGTGCTTGATACAAATATAACAGCGTCTATATCATGTTTATCTACACCTTCTGCGTATGATAAACAATCTTCAACAGCACGAACGCCAAGGTCGACGGCATGTCGGATATAAGCATCATTTCGTTCAGCAAACGAGTGCTGGCGTCGGTGCCATTCAAGCGGTTCTGCAAACTGCCGCTCTTCAATCCCACCGGAAGCAAAAACCGACAACAGCCGGTCAATATCTGGATAAGCCTCTGCAAACAACATTCGTACAAGCTCAGAAACTTCCGTTTGATCAATATGATGTGCCGGCAGTGCCCTGGCTGCTGCTTGAATTTTTGGCATCCGTCCGCCTCCTCTTCTCAACGTACGCTTAAATTGCCCAAAATTCTTCCATCCATACATGCAGATTTCACGTTTGATATACGCCGGCATGAGGAATACGCTTATATGCAGGCACGACCATTTTCAGACATGCATCAACCATTCATACAAGTTCAATATTAAACTTAATTACAAAATGCTGTTTATTTTTCACCAACAACAAAACTAACTTTTTAAAAGGAGAGGGTAAACAATGGATCAAACCGGTCTTGTACTCGAAGGCGGCGGTATGCGCTGCACGTACAGCGCCGGCATTCTTGAGTACTTTCTCGATCACAATATACAGTTTCCATATGTGATCGGTTCTTCTGCCGGCGCTTCGGTTGCCTGCTCCTACATTTCCGGACAAAAAGGTCGTAACAAAAAAGTGAATATCGGCCTTGTAAGGGACCCGCGCTTTATTAGCTGGCGCAATTTCCTGCGCGAGAAAAGCTTATTCGGCATGAATTTTTTGTTTGATGAAGTTCCAAAGCGCATCGTTCCGCTTGATGTTAATAAAGTGATTAATAGCCCACAGGAGTTTGTCGTTGCCACCACAAACATGGAAACTGGTGAACCCCACTACTTCCGCAATCGGGACGCCTGCGATATTTTAGAAGCCGTTAAAGCTTCAAGCAGTCTTCCCTTGCTTTCTCAACCGGTCGATATCGACGGGTTATCGTTAATGGATGGCGGTGTGGCAGATCCCGTGCCGCTGGCAAAGGCACGGACAGATGGCTTTAAAAACAACATTGTAATTCTAACCCGCGAGCGCGGCTATCGGAAAGGTTCATTTTATATGTCTGCGCTTACGGAAAGGATGTACCGGGAATATCCTGAATTTGTAGAAACCATCGCTACCCGGGCTGAACAGTATAATGAAACGATCCGCTGGATTGAAGAGCTCGAAGACCATGGTGAAATTACTGTGCTTCGTCCACCGCTTGATTTAAATGTCAAACGCACCGAACGTAACCCTTACAATCTCCTGCATTTATACCGCCGCGGTTATCACGATGCCAGGCGCTTAATGCAGAGCCTCCAGCTTGAAATTGCAGCCGAGTCCGCAGGGTCTTTATAAAATGTTTAAGCACGCGAAACGTATCGCGTGCTTTTACGTATGTATAGGGAGATGCAATTTCACACACTTGAAAGGGGAACTTTTTATGAAAAGATGGACTTTACCAGCGGCAGGCGCTTTATTGACAGGATCTTTCTTAGCTGCAGGGACAATTCACGCAGGAGAACTTTTTGATGATGTTAGTAAAGATCACTGGGCGGACGCCTACATCCACGATGTTTATGATGCCGGTATTATTCACGGTTATCCCGATGGTTCATTCCAACCGGATACACATATGACTCGTGCTGAAGCTGCTTATTTTGTACAGAACCTTTTAAACTTGGAAAATCACTTAGAAGGTGCCGATTTTAGAGATGCAGGTGAAGATCATGAAGCAGCCGAAGCGATCGGTGCGGTTGCTGCTGCAGGTATTATGCAAGGTGCCGATGGGTACTTCCGGCCGGATGACAACGTAACGCGTGCTGAAATGAGTCAGCTTATCGCTAACGCTTATGACCTCCCTCCTGCCTCCACACCGGTAAACTTTGAGGATATCGACGAAAATCACTGGGGATTTGAGGCTGTTGCTTCCCTCCATGAAACCGGGGTCATCGAAGGGACATCTGCCGCTGCATTCTCCCCGGACCGCTCGATTACTCGAGCAGAAGCAGCTACAATTATCAGCCGGTCGTTAAATCATGAAGAGGATAAGACAGACGATACTGAAGCATTAATTCATGACGTCATGAAGCAAAATCTTAATGTTGAAAGCTACACCTTTGATGGGACAATGGACTTTCACGTCGACCTTCCTGATGACGAAAACAATGAATTTGACACAAACACTGAAATCAACAGTGATCTAGAAGGTGCATTCCAAGCCGAGCCTCTCATTGTTGAAACCGTGCAGACACTCGACATGAACGATGACATGATGGAACCAATCCAAGAAGCAAGCGTTGTTACAGAAGACGCTGTTTACACAAAGGTTTCAGATGATGAGCTTCAAACGTATCCTGAGGAATGGACCGGAAAGTTTATTGAACAAACCGTTCCTGAAGACAGCGGCTTTGACTTTAACTATGACCAAATCCAAGAAGCGTCTCTAGCCCTTTATGAGCCTATGATCGAAGCGCTTGGGAGTGAGGCCATTGACGTCCTGCCTGCCGGGGAAGTGGAAGCACTAGCCCATGTGGACCATGATTACGCGCTTCATTATGAATTAACAGAAGATGACCTTGTTGCGTTGTTCGATGCCGTTGAGGAAGACATTTTACCCGAGTTTGAAGAACTGCTTGAAACACCTGAACTTGCTGCAATGAATCAAGAAATGGAAGACATTCAAACCGAACAGCCGGCCGATTTTGATGAAGCGCTTGAGCTTATGCTCGACAGCCTCGACATTGAAACCATGGAATTTTATCAAGCGATTGATGAAGACGGCTACATCACTTATGATACTGGCAGCATCTCCCTCGCTTTTGATATTGAAGGCGACCAGGTTGAATTCGCGATTGACTACGCGGTCAACATGGAAAACTTTAATGAAGAAGTAGCATTCACTTACGGCATCCCGTCAGAAGAGAATATTATTACAATGGAAGAGTTACTCGAATGGCAGGAGGAACAGTTTGAAAACGAAATGCCTGACTTTGACGAAGATGAGTTTCTAGAAAATAACGAGTGATGATTAACACTTCTCAAATTGTACTGAAACCCTCGTGAATGCGAGGGTTTCAGCGTGTAGATACACTACACAACTTAACATTGACTCACAACTTACGGCTCCAACCGCCGCGGACTTCCCTATTAAGAGGCAAAACCGGATCATGAACGTAACCTTCACGCCAGACGGACGCTGTCCCGAGGGCTTGGCTTCAGCTAACTTGTTCGATTAGCAATGAAATCGAACAAGTGGATCTTCAGCCTGCGCTTCATCCTCTGGGAGTCGCCGTCTTTTCTTTCGGTCACTTGTTAGTTAACGGATCATTAAGAATTTCCATTGTATATGGTTCGCTTGATCGCTCATGAAGCGTCATTATGAAATTGATTCATGTAAATATTGCTTGATCAAAAGGCTCTCTACAATTCATGACCATCAAATGACGCAATGCTGACGAGCACCGGCGGCGACGCCACCAGGAACAGCGCGAGCCGAAAATCCCGCAGGCAGTGACTTTCTGCCGAGGAAGTTGAGGCCGTGCCTGGGGCAAGCGTCCGCCGAAAAGCGACGTCAGCCTCCGCTTTTCTTGAAAGTTTGTCTACACACTGAAACCCTCGTGAATGCGAGGGTTTTCTTCTGATGGTTTGAGTTTCTAATACGTTGGACTGTTTTTTATGCGGATCAGCCTGTAAAATGAACAAGCACCCTATTTTCATATGTCATAGAGGAGGCCGCTGCTGTGTCCTTGGATGCATTTATTACCGGACTTGTTTTCATCATTATACATCTTCTTACCAATCACCTTATGCCGGCATCCCGTCTGCAGCGCTTACGTTGGCTTTCTTTTTCTGCCGGCATTGCTGTTTCTTATGTATTTGTTTATGTACTCCCTTCTCTGCATGAAGAACAGGCTGACTTTGGCGAACAAAGAGAAGAGTTCGTTATGGAGTCAGAACTCTATTTTATCGGCTTGCTTGGACTGCTCGTGTTTTACGGTGTCCAAAAACTTGCAGACCATATCTCACGTGATGAAGAGGGCGTTAAGCTGGAAGGTCCATTTTTCTGGATTCAAATCGCTTTTTTCACCGTATATAATATGTTGATTTCTTATATTGTAATTGCAGCGGATGTTGAAGGCGTCCAGGCTGCGTTTTATTCAATCGCGATCGGCACCCACTTTATCGCTGTGGCCCATGATTTATGGCGCGAAGATGCCCGCAGATACAACCGTCTCGGCCGCTTTATTATGGCTGGTGGCATTGTCGTTGGCTGGTTATCAGGTATGTTTATTGAATTGTCTTCTTTCATGCTCTCTATCATTTTTGCATTTATCTCTGGAGCGATGATTTTAAACGTCTTAAAAGTCGAGCTTCCATCTGAAGAAGATGCCCACTTCCCTACATTTGCGATGGCTGCTGTCGGCTACACCGCCATCGTCATGGCATTAAAATACTTTTTTGAGTGGTAAACTGCTAAAAAGGGCTGCCCAAGTTGGACAGCCCTTTTTATTAATCATTTTCAATCGTAAATACACGGTCAAGGCGGGTCATCTGAAGAATCTCTTCTACATTTCCATGAACCCCTTTTAAAATGAGGCGACTGCTTTTCTCCTGGGCATGCTTGAGTAAACTGACAAACACACCAACACCGGTACTATCAATATAGTTGACCCGATCCAAGTGAATATAAACTGTGTTCTCAGGGTCTTCCACATAAGGTAACAGCATTTCCTTAATCTTAGAAGCCTGATCTACATCAACATCCCCAGTGATTACAGCTTCAACTTGCCCTTTTGTTTGGTTTTTCCATTGTAAAGCCATCAAGCCACCCCCGCTTCCATTGAAGTTAAGTACTAAATTGCGCCACTGTAGCTTTTAAATCACCTGCCATTTTTTGAAGCGTCTCAACACGGTTTTGAACTTCAGCCATCGCTTCAGATGTTTGGTCTGTATGTTCACTCAATTGTTCTGCATTTTGAGCTGTGTTTTCAATCGTCGTTGCTACTGAGTCTATTAAAGAAATGATTTGTTCAGAACTTGCCACTTCTTCATTCGCAGTCGAAGCAATCTCACGTATGTCATGAACTGTGCTTTCAACTGCCTGCACAATTTCATTTAATGACTCACCGGAGCGGTGGACAAACTGCACGCCTACCTCTGCTTCTTCGCGGCTTTTCTTGGCCGCATCCACTGCACGTTCTGTATCAGAAGCCATATGACCGACGAGTTCTGTAACTTGACTCGCCTCACGGTTGGATTGGTCTGCAAGTTTGCGGACTTCTTCAGCAACAACGGCGAACCCTTTACCAGATTCCCCTGCCCTCGCAGCTTCAATCGCCGCATTTAAGGCCAGCAGGTTCGTCTGTTCAGCAATATTTGTGATCGTTGAAGCTACACTTTTAATTTGTTCTGAGTAACTCGATAAGGATTCCATCCACCGTTCTGACTCTGTTGTTTGCGCTTTAATCTGCGCCATTCTATCAGCGGTTTCTTGAACCGATGTGTTTCCATCTTCGGTCG
Source organism: Salsuginibacillus halophilus (assembly GCF_003014715.1). Classification (GTDB taxonomy): domain Bacteria; phylum Bacillota; class Bacilli; order Bacillales; family Marinococcaceae; genus Salsuginibacillus; species Salsuginibacillus halophilus. The sequence continues at coordinate 184,533 of NZ_PYAV01000005.1, read as the reverse complement.
CCCGCAGTGTCTCGTTGGAGTTGTTCTCTGCTGACTGTGCTTTCTCTTTTGCAATTTGAATAAGTGATGACAATTCCATCAGCGCCTGAGAAGCTTCTAAAACCGCTTCATTACCACTTTTAGCATCTGTGACAACATTTTTTGTGTGGCTCGAAGCCTCCTCGGCAGAGTTATGAACTTTTGTTAATTCATCAGACACGTGATTCGACGTTGCAGCTACCTCATTTGCCGACGCGTAAACACTTTCATTCACTTGATCAATGAGCTGCCCGAGGTTTTCAATCATTTTGTTTACCGAAGCTGACAGCTCACCTACTTCATCACGTGAATCCGCTTTAACTTCTACATTAAGTTCACCTTGGGCCACTTTTGCCGTCGCTTCACGCACCCGCTTTAATGGACGAAGAATAACGAGCTGCAGCCCAACAAGAATAATTGCTGTCGTGACAAGAAGATTAATGAGCTGGTTAATATAAACCATTAAATTGTGCTCAATCAATAAACCTGCAACCCAGTCAAATTCCTGCAATGTTTGGTTCACAATATTTGCAATCGGTGTGCTTAAAACAAGACTGATCAAAATTGCTACAAACATTTTACGCTTCAGCGTTAAACGGAACAGCCATGACCTCCAATTTCTTTTGCGCTCGGCTTCCATTTCTGTTTTACACCTTCCCTTAGCTATCATTTGTAAACGATGAATTTTTATATTTAATTAGCGTCACCTTATTTCCCCTACCGTGAATATGTAAGTGATCGCTCATCGCTTTCATCATCCATAAGCCACGCCCACGTTCCCACATTTCATTGGCAGCGCATTGAAGCATGTCACCTGCTTGATCATGCCCCTCTTCAAACAATGAAGCTGGTGGCTCAAAACCAATACCATTATCGGACACAGTTACCTTAACTTCACTTTGAAGAGCAGTCAGCTCAATCATTACGATATCCGCTCCATGCCCCATGCCGTGCACAACGGCATTATTCATCGCTTCATTTACTGCCATTTCAAATTGAGGGGCTTCAGCTAAATGATCCAGCAACCAAGTACGTGCGCTTTTGCGTGCATCTTCGTACTCTTTTTGTCCAGTCACTTTAATGACTTTTTGTGCACTTGGCATGTACCTCTCCCCTCTATTATTCGACTTCTTTCAACATGTCGCCAGTATAACACAAACCTTAGACCTATAACCATCGCAAATTGCTGGATATACAAGGACTGAAGACACCCAAGATGAAAGCCCGAACAATTGTCCGGGCTTACTGCGCTAATCATAAATACAGGATTTATACAAGCTTTACAATTTTGCGTCCTCGTACTTCTCCATTTAATATATCTTCTAATGCAGACGGTAAACTGTGAAGGTCAATATCTTCACCAATCTCTGCTAACACGTCTGTTGGTTTATAATCAGAAGCAAGGTGCTCCCACACTTTTTTGCGCCGCGTCATTTCACAATACGCAGAATCTACACCGAGCAGACTGACACCACGGAGGATGAACGGGAATACCGTTGTTGGCACTTTCGTCCCACCGGTTAAACCGCTAACTGCAACCGCACCTGCACGCTTCGTTGCACTTAATAAGTATGCCAGTGTCTCGCCCCCAACCGGATCCACAGCACCGGCCCAGCGTTCCTTATCAAGCGGGCGGATCTTTTCTGGTAAAACATCCTCACGCCCAAGAATCTCTTCAGCTCCAAGGCGGCGTAAGTAATCATGCTCTTCAGCTTTACCGGTACTTGCTGCGACACTATAACCGCGGGCCGCTAACATTGCCACTGCCATACTGCCGACACCTCCAGTTGCTCCGGTGACGACAATTCGACCGCTATCCGGAGTGACACCGGCTTCTTCAAGCTGCAAAATAGACAGTCCAGCTGTAAACCCGGCTGTACCGTAAATCATTGCTTCCCTAAGGCTCATCCCCTCTGGCAGCGGCACAACCCAATCTGCAGGTACCCTGGCATATTCACTGAAACCACCATAGTGAGACACCCCGAGCTCATAGCTTGTCACAATAACTTCGGATCCTTCTGCAACGTCTGCGCGACTTGATGACTCAACGACACCAGCGAGATCGATCCCCGGCACAAAAGGATAAGACGAGACAATATTACCTTCTCGAATAGAAGCCAGCCCGTCTTTATAGTTGACACTTGAATAGTGAACCCGGATTAAAACTTCACCTTCTGGCAGATCATCAGTCGTTAATGATTGAATACTGCTCGTTACACTTTCTCCATCTTCGTTTACAACAAGTGCTTGAAATGTTGCCAAAACGCTCACCTCCAAAATTTAATGCCTTACTATTTTAATTATAACGAAAGAGATGCTTGAAAGCATTTCATATACAAAATTACATGAATTTTTTTGCATTTCTTAGAACGGTGTACACCTGTTGGGGAATGGTTATTATTGTGTTATACTTCGTTGGCTTTTGAAATTTATATGAGTCGGTATGTAGAAAGGGGATCGCTCGCATGACAACTTTGAAACGTTGGTTTTCGGGCATTCGACTGCTCAACATTGCTGTTATTACACTCGGTACGATCATTTTTGCCTTTGGTATCATCCATTTTAACTTGCAGAACGGGCTCGCTCACGGTGGATTCACCGGAATAACCCTGCTGGTTTATTATTTATTCAGCTTAGAACCATCTATTTCCAATCTCATATTAAATGTACCGTTATTTTTTATTGGCTACAAATTATTAGGTCGTAAAGTATTTATCTACAGCGTATTCGGGATTTTCAGCTTATCCTTTTGGCTTCATATGTTTGAAACTTACTGGCAATTTAATGTGCCGCTTGAAGAAGACATGACCCTTGTTGCGCTGTTTGCAGGCGTCTTCGCCGGTACCGGACTCGGCATTATATTCCGCGCCGGCGGCACCACCGGCGGCGTTGATATTCTCGCACGGCTTGCGGAAAAGTATTTTGGCACAAGCCTCGGTACCTTTATGTTTATGTTCGACTTCGGGGTCATAAGCTTGTCACTTATGAACTTAACGCTCACGCAGGCAATGTATACCCTTGTTACTGTCTTTGTCGCTGCACGGGTGGTTGATTTCATTATTGAGGGGGCAAACGCTGGCAAGTCTGCGATGATTGTCTCCGACCATGCAGAAGAAATTGGACAGTCAATCATAAAACGCATGTCCCGCGGTTCTACCGTCATTACCGGTTATGGCAGCTACACCCAGGGCGACCGCAAAATTTTATACTGTGTCATTCACAAAAATCAATTGATTCATCTTCGAACCGTAGTAAACGACGTTGATCCTTATGCTTTCGTTTCTGTTAACGATGTAAAAGAGGTTAGCGGTGAAGGCTTTACCTTTGATAAAAATAAAAATCCAATTGGAATGTCACGCTAATTAAGAGGAAAAAACCGAATCATGAACGTTATTTTTAGGTGACAGGCACAAAAAAGTGTGCCTGTCACCTAACCCATGGATAAAATAAAGAGCAGCTGTCGAGCCAGAGCGCGAGCCGAAAATCCCGCAGGCAGCAGGTAGTCTGCCAAGGAAGTTAAGGAGATGCAAGAGGCAAAATAGACACGGTGAGATCAAATGTTAGTGCAGATCAAACCGATGCCGAAAAGCGACGTCAGCCTTCGCTTTTCTTAAAAGTTTGTCTATACATTGAGGTCGGGGACTAGGCGTCCCCGACCTCTTAACTTATCATACGTTTAGGTAAATACTCTTCTACGCATTACATATACCTTAAAGATTCAACTAAACAGCGACGACCTCGCCGCCTGTTTAGCCAAACTCCTTAGTAACACCTCTGGTCCGCTCCCCTAAATGGCGCCCTGGCTCATCAGCAGAACCCTGAACTTCACACCCAGCCGTCAACTGCTCAATAGGCAGCGGTTTACCTTCAGGTGTTGCCAAATGTACACTATCTGCATTTTGGATTACCGCCCAGACCAGCACACCTTCAGACGTCACACCTGTAACCCGGAGAAGGGGACGTGTCTCCATCTTTATCCGACCAACTGCCACCTCGCGCAACGCTTGAGACACCGCTGAACCAACCATTACAGTGTCTCCACCTCGAAGCTCAGCTGCGTAACTCGTCTGCTCACCAACCCACACATACTGGTGGAGCGCTCCGACATTCACCCGAAACGTCCGCGGCGGGTACGTCGCCGTCGCCCGGTGCTCCGACAGAACAAGAAAACCTCCGGCGCCCGTACTCCCAGCGAACATACCTTCCACCGGCTCAAGCGCATCCACAACATCCACACACACCCGCTTGCCCTCACCAATCGATTGAACATCTTTCACCGTGATCAATGTCCGTTCCATATCTTTAATCCCCCCCGTATGTAAAAATGGTAAGCGATCTGGTCACGCATGACGCCCGGCTGCGCCGCTTCACCCACCATTGATTGTTCTTCCTTGAACATATGCAATTTGCTGTAAAAACGCAAGTGAAAGATAAAGAGCCTAGACGTGCACGGGTGTTTTGGATGTGGCGCCGGTATTTCCGTCACCTTGCAACAAGTCTGAAATAACGCTGAGGTATCATTGATCACATTAGATTCAAACATTGACCATTGCGGTGACTAATTATTTCATATTCTTCATTAGGTACTTATACTTCTTCTTTACAATCTGCTGGCTGGCGGCTGATAAAGTGACCAATCACACCGCCCAAGATTGCAGGAACTACCCATGCAAAATCCACCGCTGCAAATGGCAGCACATGGACAAGTTCCGTGTACACAGCTGGTACAAGCTCTGCTGCGGCTAAACCGTCATGCAGACTAATGATGGATGTACCAATAACAACACCTGCATAATGGCCTTTATAAAGCGGCTTAACTGCATGAATAAACGTTAATGCAATGAGTACAATCGAAATTGGATAAATGGCTACCAGTACTGGAACGGAAAACGCAATAATTGCATTTAATCCAGCATTAGCTATAACTAAACTTACGCTCGTTACGATAAGTGCCACTGATTTGTATGAAGCCTTCGGAACAGTTCTTTCAAAGTATTCACCGCATGCAGTAACAAGCCCTACACACGTTGTGAGACACGCAAGCGTTACAATCATAGCGAGAATAATAACACCGAACAGGCCATATCCTTGTTCCGCAGTAAAGGTTAAGATTTCCCCACCATTTTCAAACGTCGCGATTGGTCCACTTTTCACACCAAACCAACCAATAGCCATATACACAACAGCTAGACTAATACCAGCAACAATGCCGGCCTTCCCAGCTGTACGGGCAATTAAACGCTGATCCATAACGCCCCGGTCGCGAATCATCATAATGATTACTAAACCAAAGGCAAGAGCTGCAATTGTATCCATCGTTAAGTAGCCTTCAATAACGCCACGGAAAAAAGGATGAGCTGCATACTCCTCCGAAGGCGAAAGCGTCGAACTTTGCTCACCTTGTCCCAAAGTGCCAATAAACATAAAGAAAATTGCAAGTAAAAGCGCAGGGGTTAAAATGTACCCTACACGTTTGACAAGCTTGGATGGATTTAAACTTAACCAATATACAATGGCAAAGAACACAAAGGAATAAGTCAGTAAATAAACCCATTCATTTGTTTCAGGTAAAAACGGCATGGCTCCTATTTCATAAGCGACATTCATGGCTCGCGGAATGCCAAAGAAAGGTCCAATAGCTAAGTAAAGAACCATTGTAAATGCAATAGCAAACGGCAGATTCACCCGTTTGGCAATATTCTCGAAGCCCTTACCCGTCATGGCGATCGCGATAATTGCAAGCACAGGCAGGCCTACCCCGGTTACAACAAAACCAATAATTGCAAGTCCGTAGTTACTGCCAGCTTCCTGCCCGAGAAAGGGTGGAAAGATTAAGTTGCCTGCACCAAAAAAAAGCGCAAACAACATTAACCCAATAAAAAACGTATCTTTATTTGATACATGGTTCATCGTTTTCTCTCTCCTTTTTGAACTCCCCACCATTTAATGCTTTTGCGAGCTGTTTGAAGTGGGGGGTTCTTGCCTATTTTAGATCAATGACGACACAATATTCATCTCATTACAGATGGAAACCTAAAATGTGTGAAAAATTCTGTTAATATCGCGTATACAAATAAAAGGCACCCGCATTTGGCGGGTGTTCTCAGCGTGTAGACAAGCTACACAACTTAACATTAACTCACAACTTACGGATCCAACCGCCGCGGGCTTCCCTATTAAGAGGCAAAACCGGATCATGAACGTAACCTTCACGCCAGACGGACGCTTTCCCGAGGGCTTGGCTTCAGCTAACTTTTTCGATTGATTTCCATTCGAAAAAGTGGATCTTCAGCCTGCGCTTGATCCTCTGGGAGTCGCCGTCTTTTGTTTCGGTTACTTGTTAGTTAACTGATCATTAAGGATTTCCATTGGATATGGTTCGCTTGATCGCTCATGAAGCGTCATTATGAAATTGATTCATCTAAATATCACTTGACCAAAAGGCTCTCTACAATTCATGACCATCAAATGACGCAAGGCTGACGAGCACCGGCGGCGACGCCACCAGGAACAGCGCGAGCCGAAAATCCCGCAGGCAGTGACTTTCTGCCGAGGAAGTTGAGGCCGTGACGGGGGCTAAGAAGACACGGTGCGACCAAGCGTTAGCGCAGATCAAACCGATGTCGCACTTGTGCCCTCCGGGTGCAAGCGTCCGCCGAAAAGCGACGTCAGCCTCCGCTTTTCTTGAAAGTTTTTCTACAGCCCGAGGCACCCGCATTTGGCGGAGGCTCTTGCACAGACTCCAATATTCTAAAACTTTTCAAAACGTTTGTAAACAACAAAGATTCAGATAAGAATTCCACTTATTTCCGAATTACAAATCCGCCGCAATCCCTGGATTTTCAATAGATGTGAAGCACACCACAAAGAAAGCTCGTTATGCCTTCCTACAGCATAACGAGCTTTCTTTTTCTTTAACGGTTATCGACAGCTTCAGGATACAAGTCATGATACAACAAGCGCTGCTCTGCCATTTGTTCATATTTTGTCTCAGGTCGGCCATAATTAGCGTAAGGATCAATGGAAATGCCGCCGCGCGGGGTAAATTTACCCCACACTTCGATAAAACGCGGATCCATCAAATCAATTAAATCATTCATAATTGTATTAATCGCATCTTCATGAAAACCACCGTGATTGCGGAAGCTGAATAAATACAACTTCAGCGACTTGCTTTCTACCATATTCACTTCAGGAATATAGCGGATATAAATCGTCGCAAAGTCAGGCTGACCGGTTTTCGGGCACAAGGTCGTGAACTCCGGACAATTAAATTTTACGACATAATCCCGATTTGGGTGATTATTTTCAAACGTCTCCAGTAAAGACGGATCGTAATCAAAAGTGTACGTCGTCTGCTCACTCCCTAGGTGAGAAACACTTGGTAGTTCATCATCTTTTCTTCCGCTCATTGCTCGTTCATCCTTTCTTAAACGCCCTGCTTATTTCCCCACAGTAACGCATGAATCTGCGGCAGCACCCGGGCTTGATTCCAATCCGGATCACTTGCGGCCTGTTCAACCAGCCACTCATAGGAAGCAAGCAGCCTGTCCCGAAGCTTTAAATCATCAGCTGTACTTAAGTCATCATTTCCAACCTGTAAATAAAACGGTACGTTAGGATAACGGAAGTGAACCGTCTTTGCATACGCAAGATCCGTTTCGTTGAAAATGACAACTTTTAAGCTGTGCCGCTTGGTTTCCCTTGCCCCGAGCGCATTCATATAATGATCAAGCTGCTCCCAGTCGGTCGTCATATTTGAACTTGGCGGCTTCGGTGAAACGGTCACTTCATCCACCTCAAGCATCCAATCCTGCCATACCGACCCTTGGGTTTCTACAGCCGTTCCGACCCCTCGTTCAGCCATAAGCGCAACAAGCCCGCCTATGCCGGCATGAAGCGCCGGATTTCCGCCGGAAATGGTAATATGACCATAATTGTTCGGCGCGAGTTCATCAAGTTCTTCAGCTACATCTTCAGCTGTAAGCATGCGCGGCTTTTGAGACCCGTCCCACGTAAACGCAGAATCGCACCACGAACAGCGGTAATCACAACCTGCTGTCCGTACAAACATCGTTTTCTGTCCAGCGACCATTCCCTCACCTTGAATCGTCGGTCCGAAAACTTCAAGCACCGGAATCTTTTTCATCAGCGGTGGTCCTCCTTTTTCGGCCGGTACGTTACATAGCTTGTCGGCGTTTCACGCACAAGCACCTGCAGGCAGTACGGACGATTTGGTCGTTCTGCAAGCAATGCATCCACCTGCTGCCAAATTTGCGCTGCTACAACTTCAGTTGTTGGAATTGTATCCGGTTGATCTCCGGCAAACGCTTCGTGATCGTTAAGGAGTGAATGATCATACCGCTTATGAATTTCTTCTTTTAGCGTTTTAAAATTCACAAGAAAACCTGTGCGATCCAGCTCATCACCGACAATTGTTACATTGATAAAGTACGTGTGCCCGTGCATCTGCTGGCATACGCCGGCCTCTGCATCTGGAATAAAGTGAGCAGCCGCTAAGTTCATATCTTTATTTAATTCGTAACGATAATCGTGAAATACTTGCGGATAAAATTGCTGCAGCATTAAGCATCCGCCCTTTTCTCTTCCATATACTGTTCGTAACCTTGCCGGCGCAGTTCACATGCCGGACACTCCCCGCAGCCATCACCACGGATCCCGTGATAGCATGTAAGGGTCTCATTTTTCACATAATCAAGCCGGCCTAGCTCATCTGCAAGCTTCCAAGTTGCTGCTTTATCGAGCCACATTAATGGGGTGTGCACAACGAAGTTATCATCCATTGCCAAGTTCAACGTCACATTTAAGGACTTTGTAAACACATCGCGGCAGTCTGGATACCCGCTGTAGTCCGTTTCACACACACCAGTTACAATATGCTTTGCGCCACGCTGCCGGCCGTAAATCGAGGCAAACGTGAAAAACAGCATATTCCGCCCGTCCACAAATGTTGTCGGCAGCTCTCCTTCTTCACCCTCAGCTACATCGATATCCGAACGCGTCAGCGCATTTGGTGCGAGTTGATTCAACAGTGACATATCTAGTACATCATGCGTCACACCGAGATCCTTTGTGATCTCTTTTGCAACTTCGATTTCTGTATCGTGACGCTGTCCATATGAGAAAGTAACTGCATATACTTCCTGAAAGTTTTCAATCGCCCAAAAGAGGCAAGTTGTACTATCCTGCCCGCCGCTGAACACAACAACAGCTTTTTCGTTCTTCATGATTCGCGTCCGCTCTTCCTTCTCAGGCGAGCGTCCTGCCTCCTTTCTGCATGCCATTCTTTATATACCTTGCTTTATTTTGTATTCTTTCCGCATCTCTGCATCTTATCTATTATAATCATTGTGCGTCAAAAACGAAAGGAGGTGTGCACAAAAAAGGAGACTGCTCCAATTATGAAGCAGTCTGTGCGTATAGATAAAGTTCGTTTTAAAAGCGAGTTAAGTTTTCCTGCCGGCGGAAGCTTTCAATAAACTTTTTCGACAGATAAATGCTGCCCCTGACGCCTAATTACGAAGCTTCTTGTTCAACTTTGTCTTTGTCTAATGTTGTCGGCTTCTTAACTTTTTGGATCATAAAGGCCGCAGCCGCAATAGCAAGCGCAATCACATCAAACATCCAATCAGCTGTAATCATGCTGATCGCAGCGGCAATAAGAAGCACGCGCACGAGAGCGCTTGATAACTTGCCGGCAAACCAGCCTTGAACAGCGGAAGAAAGAAAGTATATGCCGATAGCCGCGGTTACTACAGCTAGAACAATGCTTCCAGTTGAACCAAACAGCATCAACTCCGGACTGTAAATAAACATATACGGCACAATGAAGGCGGCAATTCCGAGCTTAAAGGCTTGTACCCCGGTCTTAAAGGCGTCTTCGCCAGCGACACCTGCAGCTGCATAAGCTGCCAAAGCCACCGGTGGCGTAATCGCCGACATTACCGCAAAGTAAAAGACGAACATGTGAGCAAATAATGTTTCAACACCGATACTGATTAAGCCTGGAGCTACAACCGAAGCTGCAACTGCATAAGCTGCTGTCGTCGGCATACCCATACCAAGAAGGATTGAGATCCCCATAGCAAAAATGAGGGCAAGCAGCATATTCGTATCAGCAATGCCGAGTATTAAAGAGCTGAAGCGCTGTGCGACACCAGTAAGAGCGAGTACACCAACAATAATGCCGGCACAAGCACAAACAGCCAAAAGCTGGATCGTATTTCTCATACCGGTTTCTAAAGCTTCGATCACCCGTTTTGGTCCCATCTTGTGCTCTTTTGTAAACCAGCTGATCACCATACAAGCAACAATAGCTACCGAACCGGAATAAATGACCGAAAATCCGGAGAGCAGTAAATAAATTAACAAAATGACCGGCACAAATAAGTAAGCTTGCTTAAACACACCTTTTAATGAAGGAAGCTCTTTACGTGATAACCCGCGCATTCCGCTTTTTTGTGCTTGAAAATCCACCATAAAGAAAACGGATAAAAAGTAGAGTAAAGCAGGGATTGTTGCCGCAACAATAATTTCGGCATAAGCAATCTGTGTAACTTCCGCCATAATGAAAGCGCCAGCACCCATAATTGGAATCATAACCTGTCCTCCGGCAGAAGCTGTTGCCTCAGTAGCCGCTGCAAACCGGCCTTGATAGCCAACCCGCTTCATAAGAGGAATCGTTAATGACCCTGTCGCTACAGCATTACCGGCTGATGTTCCATTCATCATACCCATTAACCCACTTGAAAGAACCGAAACTTTTGCCGGACCTCCGCGCATGCCTCCAGCAAGTGAAAAGGAAAAGTCGATAAAATACCGTCCGACCCCTGACATCTGCAGAAAAGCACCGAAAATAATGAATAATAAAATATACTTTGAAGATACATCTAAAGTTACACCAAAGATACCATCTACACCGAAAATGTAAGTTACAAAGCGCTCAAATGAATAACCTCCGTGATTGAAAATCCCCGGCATCCAAGGACCTGCAAAAACGTACAAAATAAACACGCCTGCTAAAATCGGAAGCGTCCAGCCACTTGTGCGACGCGTTAACTCAAGAACAATGAACACCCCGATCGCAGCAGTGATCGTATCCATCGGCTGCGGACTGACACCAAAGCGGAACAATAGCTCCGAAACGTTTGAAACAATGTAATAAGTCACCCAGATCGTTGCAGCTATTAGAAGCCAATCCATAATTGTTACTTTATTAGATCCTGATTTCACACCTTTAAACAAAAGAAATCCGAGGATTGCACCAAACGCTAAGTGCATTGTCCGAAATACCCAAGGTTCAATCGGGTTAAAGTTTAAAATATAAAGGTGATACAATGCACCGATCACAGCAATAATTGTAAATGCGTATTTTATCCATCCTGACAAAAACCTCGTACTCGAATCATCTCCGCCGCCCTCTTCAGCTTTTTTTAAATCTTCTTCCGAAAGGAGGCCTTCTTCTTCACTCGTCTTCGTTGTCTTGGTCCCATTCTTCATCATTTTCCTCCTTTATGCTCCTATCCACTTTCTCGTCAGGCATTCAAAAAGAACCCGTGCCATTCTTTTTCAATGTCCAACGCCGCTTTTATTAGCAGGGGCTGTGCCAGTGGTATCACCAGCACAGCTTCTAACCATGAGACGTTGCTTAACCTTCCCACTCTTCCGGATAAACTTCATCCGGCAATTCTACCCCTTCTTCTTCATAGTAACGAAGCGCCCCTGGGTGCATTGGAAGATCTTCGTTTTCTGTAATAGCTTCAATGTCAGCTTCTTCAGCAGCTGCGTGTGTATCAATCATTGTGTCTTGATTCTCGTGATACGCTTTGACCATATCGTAAACGAACTCTTCATTCGCTTCTTTATGCACGACCCCGAAGTTAAACATCGCGACCGTTTCTAAATCTTCATCAAGTTGGTCGTACGTATCAGCAGGGATTGTAAATTCATCAAAGAATGGATATTCCTCAATGATTTGATCCCGTTGTTCTCCGTCAACTCCGAAGAAAGTGATATCTTCTTGACTTTCAACCTCAGTTACCGCAGAAATTGGGATTCCGGCTGCAAATCCGATCGCATCCAACTGACCGTCCATCTGCTGACTTGCCATATCACTGGCGCCAGCTTCCACGTTATCAACATCGAGCCCAAGAGCATCGTGAATGAGCGGAAGATACGTGCCGGAAGTACCGCCGGCAGGTCCTACACCTGCACGCTCCCCATCAAGGTCATCGACTGACTCAATACCGCTGCCTTCCAACGACCACCAGTGGAAAGGTGTATCATACATTGGGAACGTGACGCGTACATCTTCATGCGCTTCACCACCGGTCCATTCACCTGTACCTGTAACACCTTCATATCCTGGGCCATAAGTAATCATTCCAAGATCTTGGTCACCTGCTTCTGTGAGCTGCATATTGTGTACCGGACCACCTGTAACTTCTACGTTAGCGGTAACATCCAATTGGCTTTCAAGCAGTGAACCTAGACCACCACCGTAAATGTAGTACGTACCACCTTGTGAGGCTGTACCAAGCACAACGTTATCTGGATAATCTTGATAATCAACATCTGCACTTCCACCATCTTCTCCGGCAGATTCCTCACTACCTTCATCTGCGCCGGATGCTTCGTCTCCTCCTGCTTCTTCATCCCCACATGCTGTTGTAAAAATTAATGCACTTGTCGCTGCCGTTAACATGCCGTATCTTAGAAATTTTTTCATCTTTGTCTCTCCCTTGCTTTGTGTGTTTTTCTAACAATTCAGATTTTAAAGCGTTTACATGTGCCTGTCTTTATTTGTACGTAATGGTCTTTTTGTTCTTTTTGGTCACAAAAAAACATCACCGAACAAATCGGCGATGCTGTGTGTAGACAAACTTTCAAGAAAAACGGAGGCCGACGTTGCTTTTCGGCCTTGTGTTATTTGCTGTACATGAATTATTAGGACCTTTTTGATCAAGACAATTGCTACATGAATCCGTTTCATGATAATGCTTTATAAGTGATCCAACAAACTAAAAGTGACCGAAACAAAAGACGGCGACTCCCAGAGAATGGAGCCAAGCCCTCGGGAAAGCGTTCGTCGATAGTGTTGGTTACGTTCAATATCCCAACTCATCTTCATGCATTTTCTCTAATTCAAACATTAATTCATGGCCAATTTCATTACGATAACGGTTATAAACAGGCTGCAGCTCTTGCCGCCACTTTTCGATATCTGAATCAGTCAATCTCGTCACTTTAATTGAAGCGTTTGTCACCCGTGTACTCATCTCTTCATTCATCGTTTGAGCGTAGCCTTCGAGCCACTCCGTGGTTTCATCCATTGCCTCTTGGATTGAACTTTGATAATCAGACGGCAGCGTTCGCCACGTTGTTGGATTCATAAGTACAGCATAGCCTAAATAGTTATGATTCGATTTCGTTAAATACTTTTGCTCTGTATAAAAGCCTTTCGAATAAATATTAGAAAGGGTGTTTTCTGTGCCATCAACGATACCTTCATTTAACATGGAATACACTTCATTAAACGGCGCGTTTTCAGGCGCTGCCCCCAGCTGATTCATTGTATCGTTTAACACTTCGCTCGGCATGACGCGAAAACTTAAATTACTCATATCTTGAGGGTCTTCAATTGGATGAACATCATTCGTCAACTGTTTAAAGCCATTATCCCAAAAATCAAGCGGTTTATACCCTCTGGCTTCGATAGACTCAAACAGCTTTTCCCCAATCTTTCCTTCGTAAGCTTTTGAAACTTCATCATAATCTGTAAAGGCGTATGGCAAGTCCATAATCATCCAAGATTCATCCCGAACAGCAATTTCCGAAAAAGCAGGAGCTATAAAGTCAACTTGATTGTTTTGCAGTGCATCAAATTCTTCTTGAGCTTCATACCGAAGGCCGTTCGGATGAACATTCACTTCCACCCAACCGTCTGTTTTCTCTTCCACCTTTTGTGCAAAGCGGACAGCCGCCCTTCCTTTTGGTGTATTTTCCGCAACAATATGGGTGAAGTCGAGTACGTACTTTTCATTTAAACCATCGAGCTCCCGATCATTCGAATCAACAGCCGCCGGGGTGAGCTGACCAAAACCAACATAAATGGATGCGATAATTCCGAGACAGACAAACGACACAATTGCGATCAAATTTTTCATGATAACCACCGTATGCCTTGCTTTGTTAAATGGTATAACTGAATCGGCCGGCCGACCTGCCCGTAATGCATATCCATTTCTACGTCTCCCTGCGCTTCAAGGTAGCTTAAATAACGGCGAACCGTTACACGTGCTAACCCTACCGCCTCTCCAACTTCTTCTGCTGATAACGCGTTTTCTAGTGTATTCATATATTGTACGACTTGATTTAATGTCTTGCGTTGAATGCCTTTTGGCAGTTCAAGCGTGTTTATACGCTCGGCGCTATCAGGCCTTACACTTTCATAAATTAAATCATCAATTTTTTTCTGGGTCACTTTCTCATCACTTAATTGCTGTCTTCGCTCTACGTATTGATCCAATGCCTGTTTTAACCGCTCGAACGTAAATGGCTTAACTACATAATCCACCACTCCAAATCGGAGCAGTTTCTTAACAGTATTTGTATCATTAGCCGCTGTTACCGCAATGACATCTACATCATACGCACTTGCTCGCAGCTTTTCTAAACATTGCAAGCCATCTTCATGCGCCATATATACATCCAGCAACACGAGATCAGGTTCGTAAACCTCTAGCATTTCCCGTCCTTCTTCACCATTTTCTGCAGTAGCTGCTACTTCAAAAGTATTAAGCTTATCGACAAACATTTTATTTACTTCGCGCACCATTGGATCATCTTCGATTAAAAGCACTTGCAGACGCTGATCAGGATATACTGCTTTGCTCATGATAGCCACCCCGCCCCATTGGAAGTACAACTGTAATTTCAGTACCTTCATATAGCTCTGAATGCACCTCAACATGACCATCTATCCGCTCAACAATTGATTGGATCAAAAACATGCCGATCCCCCGTTCTTTTTCGGAGCCTTTGGTCGTCACACCCCGCTCAAACAAACAATTCCGGACTTTTTCAGGTATACCGCTTCCTGTATCGCTAACTTCAATCACAAGCTCATATTCATCTTGAAACAACAGAACATTTACGCGTTGATCATCACGCTCAACCGATTCGAGGGCATCAAAACTATTGTCAATCAAATTGCCGAGTATAACGGCCACATCATGTGTGGTCATGCCTTCCGGGCACTGCTCAAAAAAACAGCGGCTGTCGAGTACCACTTCATAACCAAGCTCTTTTCCACGATTCATTTTCCCAAGCAGAAGGCCGGTAATACTGTCATCATGGATGCGTTGTTTTAACAAGTGCGTACGCTCATTTTCTTCGCTCGTTACTTCAAAGATATAATCAAGCGCCTTTTTACTTTCATCCATTTGAATTAAACCGGCAATCGTATGCATCTTGTTGGAATACTCGTGGTTTTGTACCCGGAGTGCATCTACAAATGACTGTACACCTGTCAGCTCCCGGGCGAGATGATCAACCTCCGATTTATCTTGAAATATCGCAACTGCTCCAGCAGTTTTTCCATTCATTTTAATCGGGATACGGTTGCTTAACACAAGCCGGTTTTGGATATATATTTCTTTTTGATAAACGGCTTCTTCATGCTGAACAATTTCCGGCAGACGTGTATCCGGAAGTACATGATGCACTTTTTTCCCTTCCGGATTCCCTTGAATATTTAACATTTCTCTTGCCACTTCATTGGCTACAGTAATCCGCTCCGCACCATCAATTGCAATGACACCTTCATGAATCGCATTAAACGTTGCCTTACGCTCCATTAAAACCCGCGCAAGCTCCTCCGGCTCCATATCAAACGTCTGCTTTTTAATATGGTGAGCAAGCATCCAAGAACCCCATGCGCCAAACACGGCGATCATTAACGCCACAAGGTAAGCCGCATGTCTAAAATCATACATTAACTCCCAAAGTGTCGGCAGGACATTGCCAGCCACAACGACGCCGACTTGTTCTCGATCATCATCGATCACCGGGACGAAGGAACGTACAGTTACCCCGGATTCATGAGATGCTTTATTTGTGTACAAATGTTCTGAAAAAGCAGCGTCTGCGTCATCCTCTACATACAACGTACCAATGCGCTGCGTTATCGGATGCGACAGGCGCACACGGTTCATATTTAATACAACAATATAGTCATTATCATTAATCATGCGGGTCTGTTCTGCAATCCTCTGCACAACATCCCGGTCAGCCCCTGTACTTAGTGCTTGTTGAACATCAGCATCCTGTGCTACCGTCTGACCGCTCACAATCGCCTGCTGCCGGAGCTCATCCTCTTTCATATCCGAAGCGTAACCGAGCAGTACGATGCCAAGCATCACTAAAGAAAACGCTACGATACCAAATGATAAGGCAGTAATCTTCCATTTAATCGGAAGTTTTTGTATAAAACTCAACATGTTCACCACTTACGTTCTTCTTTTTTGATGAGATTTTCAATGATTCAAAAGGTTTGTACAATGCAAACGTTACCATCATTTTATACGAAAAGATGACAACTTGCACGAAGGGATTTAACGTACATGTTTAACAGCTTTCTAAGCTCCTTTACGCAGGTCCTCCGGTTGCACTGAACGGTGCAGTCGCAACACATAACCGCTCGTTACAGCTAAAACAATAAACGATCCTGCAATGACTCCCGGCCAAAGAAACCACTCCCATAAACCACCGTAATAAAAGTTGCCAAGACCGCCACCTAAATAATAACTCGACAAATAAATGCCGGAAGCACTCGACGTTTTCCCTTTCGCATGTTCTGCCACAAATGCTGTAGCACTTGAATGCGCTAAAAAGAATCCGAAACTTAATAACAATAAAGCAATCACGACGACACCAAGATTTGGTATGAGCGTTAATAAAAGCGCTGCTGCCATAAAGACCATACCGATCGCCATAACAGAGGGTTTTTCAATCCATTGCGCAGCTTTGCCGGCCATCGTGGAAGATACAGTTCCTGCAGCATATGTTAAAAACAGCAGCCCAAGCAGTGCTGCACTTGCATAAAACGGGGGTGCACTTAAGTAAAACGTAATATAGTTATAAATCCCGATAAACAAAAAGAAATGCAGGCCGCCAACCATATAAGCTGCGCGCAGCTGCTTATTCTTTAAATGCTCCAAATGATCGGCCGTCAAACGCTTAAAACGAAACGGTTTTGCTTGAAACTCTTGCGCAGATGGCAACAGCCGCCAAATGACAAAGAGCAGGACAATGCTTACAGCTGCAAGCAAAAGAAATGACCCGCGCCACCCGAGGGCGTCTACCGTCACGCCGCTTAAGAACCTGCCACCCATACCACCGATACTGTTTGCACTTATGTAAATCCCTACAACAACTGCTAATGCCCGCGGTGTAAACTCCTCACTAATATAAGCCATCCCCGTTACTGGAATAGCAGCTAAGGCCGCCGCCTGCACCATCCGTAAAATCAACATCGTCCAAAACCCGGGGCTAAAAGCAATGAGTACCGTCGCAAGCAAGCCGGCAATCACCGAAGCCATGAGGACATTTTTCCTTCCGAAAGCGTCTGTTAAGCCGCTGTACATAAAAAAAGAAAGCCCCAATACAATCAACGGCAAAGAAATTAATAACCCTGCTTCCACCGAAGAAATTGAAAACTCTTCGGTAAAGTACGGCAGCAAGGGCTGGGGGTAATATACAGTTGCAAAAATAAATATGCTGGAACAAGCAAGTGCCACTGCTGCGCGCCAAAACGCCTTCGTCTGCCTTTCAATCATGTAAGCCACCACCTTCATTGTACGTAAAAAAGCCGCCTCAAAACGGCAGCTTTACCTCACACCTCAGCCCGGATATTTTTAACTAATGCCGGGAATCTGACATATACTTTGCCTGGCGCTTCATCCGTTCCTCATCTTTTTGGTCTTTAACAACGAGAACCGCATGCACAGCCCCCGGAATCCATACAATTAATGTTAATATTAAGTTTAACACAGCTTGAAAAGGTTTGCCTGCAATTAGCACAGCTACAGGTGGCAAGAGAATAGCAAGTAAATACATCACAGTAAAACGCCTCCTTGATCTTCTTATTTACTTATTTTACCCGCCTATGCGCCTGCAGAAACAACGTAAAAAACACCGCTCGCGCTCAACTGCACGGCGGTGTTTATCACATTCAGCTTAACCTTGTCATCTCTTCTTTTGTTCGAAACGGCTCGTTTTCCGTCCCTGAAAGCATCTCATAATTTGTGTTGTGATCAAACATATAGATGACTTTCGGCTCATGTTCTGAAGCTTCGCCGCGCTCCATCTGCCCGTAAGCAATAATAATAATTTCATCACCAACCTGACAGCGGCGGGCTGCTGCTCCGTTCAAGCAGAAATCACGTCCCCCACGCTCTCCTGCAATCACATACGTTTCTAAACGCTCACCATTTGTATTGTTGACGACCTGCACCATCTCATTTGGAAGAAGATCGACCTTATCTAAAATGTCTGTATCGATTGTAATACTGCCAACATAGTTCAAGTTAGCCTCAGTCACTTTTGCACAGTGAATTTTACTTTTCATCATCGTTACGTACACCGCAAGCCCTCCTCGAAATCGAGTGTATTTTATCCTGCACAGCCCTTGCTGTCAATGCTTTTATTTAAAGCTACAAAAAACGACACAGCCGCAAGCTAAATGCCGGAACCGTGTCGTTGTAGAATTACTTGTATGAAATTAAATGATTATGGTGGAGCCAAGGGGGCTCGAACCCCTGACCTTCGCGCTGCCAGCGCGACGCTCTCCCAACTGAGCTATGGCCCCATACAAAATGTTAGCGACATTTATAAATTTATCAAAGCTGATGTTATTCGTCAATAAGCTGCAGTAAAAATTATCAAAGAAACGCGGCAGCGTGTAGACAAACAAAAGCTGACTTTGCTTTTCGGCGGACAGTTACACCCGGAGGACACAAGTGCGACATCGGTTTGATCTACGCTTACGCTTGAAGTCACCGTGTCTTCTTAGCCCCCATCACGGCCTCAACTTCCTCGGCAGACCAACCGCTGCCAGCGGGATTTTGACTCGCGCTATTTCTAGTGGCGTCACCGCCGATGCTTGTCACCCGCTCTTTATTTATTACTTGGGCTAGGTGTCTCGCACGCTTTTTTGTGCCTGACACCGAAAAATATTGATCCTTTGTGGAAGTGTATCGTTAGCTGGAGCCTACTTGGGAGTACGTCCATCTTTCGTTTCGGTTACGTTCATGATTCGGTTTTTATCCTCTTTATGCGGCGGCTCAAAGCAGTAAGCTGTGCGTGAAGTTTAGATGTCTACAGTCTACGCGGTTTACGTAATTTGGACCCCACAACAACCAATCCGGGAAAATTTGTAACATCTCCACCGCGGAATAAGTCGATTCAGCCCGGCTGAAGAGCCGTGAAATGGCGTAACAATAAGCTGTGATGCTGAAGCTTTGCTATATCCTGATTTTACAAGGATAAACCCTATTTGATTATAACTGACCCCTCTTTGTATAATCTAGGTTGCTATGTTTAGTTCTAAAGTTTTAAATAAATTGAATTTCAAATACGATTTTAAGGAGGTGTGACGCTGCTTGCATGTTTAACCGGACAAGCAGCGAATTTCATGCGGGGACTGTCACTACAAAAGAAGCTTACCATCGCTTTCACTGCTACAGCGCTCGGCTTCGGCACGGCCTTAGTTATTGCTTTTTATACGATTTATGAAACAAACGATGCCCATGATTATCTGCACAATGAAATTAACAGCCTCAACCATTATGAAGCTGAAATGGCAACGAGTCATATTACCCAGAGTAGTCATCTCCGAAGCTACTTAATGACCGGTGACAACGAGCACATTCAAGAAGTGGAAGACGCTCAATCCGACATCCAAACGGCAATTCAAAACGCCCAAAATTTAAACACAGCGAATGAAGCTGAAGCGTTACTGCTTGATATTGAAGACTTAAATGAACAGTATTGGCTCGCTATGGAATCAGCACTTGCTGAAGATCGTGATCGAGCGCTTGGTCTGGCCAATGCTGCTGTATTTCCACTGGACAATGAAATGAACGAACTGCTTGATGAATTTCAATCATGGTTGGATACTTACGCGGCTGAAGAACAAGCAGCGATCGAGACCCAAGTAAGCCGCGGCCAAACGACAGCCCTCATCGTTGCAGCTGTCACATTTCTAGCTGCACTTACAACCGGGATCGTTACAGCACGGCGCACGACCGCACCGCTGCGCCGCCTTGCAACTGCTGCAAGTGACATTGCTGGCGGAAACTTGAATGTTACAATCACTCAACATCACAGCCGGGATGAAATTGGCGAGTTGCGCGATGCTTTTGCCCAAATGACCGATAACATGAAACAAATGGTGGACGACATTCAAACAAGCACCTCACATGTTGCCACGACAAGTGAGGTGCTCGCCGAGCGTGCATACGAAACCACCGAAGCCTCAACGCAAATTTCAGCATCGGTCCAAGACATTGCTGAAGGGGCAGAGATCCAAAACGAACGCCTGCAGGATGCAGCGAAGACAACGGAAACCTTTACAAATGGGATGAATGAAACGACAGAGAAAATGGCCGACGTCCAAGCGGCAACAGCATCTGCCAGCCATACAGCAGGCCATGGTCGCTCAGTCATTCAAGCAGCTGTTGAACAAATGCAGACCATCCAAGACCGAACGAAAAATATCGAACATACCATTGATAACCTTGGCAATAAGTCACAAGAAATTGAAGAAATCATTACTCAGATTACAACCATTGCAGAACAGACAAGCTTACTCGCACTAAATGCGTCTATTGAAGCAGCCCGCGCCGGTGAACATGGAAAAGGATTTGCTGTTGTCGCCGGTGAAGTACAAAAACTTGCCGATCAGTCAAATCACTCTGCCGAAGATGTCACCCGTTTGGCTCAAGAGATTCAAGCAGGCGTCAAGCATTCAAAAGCTGCAATGAACGATGGACACGAAGCTGTCGGCACTGGGATTCAACACGTTGAAAATGCCGGCGGTGAGTTTGAACAACTATCTTCAACGGTATATCAAATTAACGACCAAGCTTCAAGCGTTGAACGCTATATTCAGCAAATGTCCAATCGTTGCACACCTTTACAAGAAGCCATTCAAGAAACGGCTGCCATCGCGTCTAAAACTGCAGCAACCGCGCAAAATGCCGCAGCTGCAACCGAAGAACAAAATGCAGCCATGGATCAGGTAGCTTCAGCTGTTGAAACACTTACATCTACAGCTAACGATCTGCAGAAGAACACCCAACAACTTGATACCGAAACCAGCGATGACACCGAAAACACTGAAACACCAGCTGAAGTTGCAAAACAAGCATACACACACAAACAAGCAAGCTAATCCCTCGCCCAAGTTGGAGCTCGCACACCCTAAAATAGAGCGTCTCCTCCCTAAAACGAACGAAACAGGCTGCAATGCAAATGCATCGCAGCCTGTTTTCGCTTCTTTATTACTCGCTCAAAAAGCCAAGGTATGCCGCAAATATAATCACGAGTACATACATGATCGGATGCAGCTCTCTGCCACGACCTTTGAGTACCATTAAAATTGGATAAAAGATAAACCCTAGCGCAATTCCGTTTGCAATACTAAAGGTAAGCGGCATTGCGACTACTGTTAGGAAGCACGGCAGCGCAACTTCGAAACTCTTCCAATCAATGAAACGCAAAGATGAAGCCATGAACACACCAACGATAATTAACGCAGCCGCTGTCACTTCAGCTGTGACAACCGTAAGTAGCGGAGAGAAAAAGAGCGCGAGGAGGAAGAAACCTGCAGTCACTACCGATGTGAACCCAGTCCGACCGCCGGCAGCAACGCCAGCTGTCGATTCAACATAAGCTGTTGTTGTTGACGTACCAAGTACAGCCCCGAGCGAAGATGCTGTCGAATCAGCCATCAATGCACGCCCGGCCCGCGGGAGCTTATTATCTTTGACAAAACCGGCCTGATTGGCTACTGCATACAATGTTCCTGCTGTATCAAAAAAGTCGACGAATAAAAATGTTAATACAACGACGAGCAGCTGTAGAATGAGGGCCGTTGACCATTCAACTGAAGCAACCTCTGTAAACGCCGCGCCGAAGGTTGGTGCTAAGCTCGGTACCGCACCTACGACCTGATCCGGCATATCAATTAAACCAACGATAATTCCAGCGATTGAAGTTAATAAGATGCCGTAAAAAATACCACCTTGATAGCCGCGTACAATTAAAATTGCAGTCACTAATAAGCCAAACACAGCCAATAAAGTTGTAGGATTTGTCATTTCACCTAACGTTACCGCTGTACTTTCATAAGGAACAACCAATCCTGCATCCTGCAAACCAATAAAAGCAATAAACAAACCAATACCTGCGGCAGCTGCATATTTTAATTCTGCCGGGATTGCATTAATAATGAGCTCACGAATTTTTAATAACGTAATCACAATAAAGATGATACCAGATAAAAACACACCGAATAATGCGATCTCCCAAGGAACACCCATATTAATAACGACGGTGTATGTGAAAAACGCATTCAAGCCCATGCCTGGTGCTAACGCGATCGGATAACGGGCAAGCACACCCATAATCAAAGTTCCAAGTGCTGCAGCCAACGCGGTTGCGGTAAAAACGGCACCTTCGTCCATACCTGCGTCAGCTAAAATGGTCGGGTTCACAAATAAAATATAAGCCATGGATAAAAACGTGGTCAGCCCGGCCATAAATTCCTGCTTTGTCGACGTTTCATGCTCTCTAAACTGAAAATACTGCTTCATTGTAAGCCCCTCTCTTTCTGCTGTACAACGAAAGCTCTCTGCTACCTAAAAAAGGCTTCAGGTCAAATGCTACCTGAAGCCTTTTCGTTAATGAAAAGTCATACTGCGCCTAATAATTTCTTAATGTAACGCAGCGCCAGGTAGTCAAGCCATTTACGGCGGCTTGGTAGAGACTCGCGAACCTTATTATCGCGATTATACGCTTTCGAATGTTTTGATGTCGAACTAGTGCGATTCTAGCAGAATTCGAAAGACTGCGTCAACTAAAACCGAACATTATTATCAAAAAATATATTTTTTATTCGCTTTTACACCCGAAGCGCAAACTACTCCCACTCAATGGTCGAAGGCGGCTTGCTCGTCACATCGTACACAACGCGGTTCACGTGCTTAACTTCGTTCACAATCCGCGTCGAAATTTTTTCAAGCACATCGTACGGAATCCGTGCCCAGTCAGAAGTCATACCATCGACTGACGTTACCGCTCTAATTCCGACGGTATAATCGTACGTACGGGCATCACCCATCACACCGACACTGCGCATATCCGGCAAGGCCGTGAAGTACTGCCAAATCTCGCGGTCAAGGCCTGCTTTATGAATCTCATCGCGAAGGATCCAATCAGACTCGCGAACAATCTCAAGCTTTTCATCAGTAATCTCACCGAGCACCCGGATGCCAAGGCCAGGCCCTGGAAACGGCTGACGCCAAACGATTTCATCAGGCACACCTAACTCGGTACCAAGTTTACGCACTTCATCCTTAAACAGCGTATTCAGCGGCTCAATTAACTTGAAGTGCATATCTTCCGGGAGACCGCCGACATTATGGTGGGATTTAATGGTTTGTGCTGTATCTGTTCCACTTTCAATGATGTCGGTGTAAAGCGTCCCCTGCGCAAGAAAGTCCATGTTCGTTAATTTTTGTGCTTCTTCTTCAAACAAGTAGATGAATTCATTACCAATAATTTTCCGCTTTTCTTCCGGATCGGATACACCGTCTAGTTTGTTTAAGAAGCGGTCTTTCGCGTCAATTTTGATTAAGTTCATGTTGAAATCTTCGCCAAACGTCTCCATGACACTGTCTGCTTCACCCTTACGCAGCAAACCATGATCAATAAACATACATGTTAACTGATCGCCAATTGCCCGGTGTACAAGGGCAGCAGCAACAGATGAGTCCACGCCGCCGCTTAAAGCACAAAGTACATTTCGGTCACCGACCATTTCGCGAATGTTTGCGACTTCAATATCAATAAAGTTTTCCATCGTCCATTCGCCGTCACAGCCGCAAACATTAAACGCAAAGTTTTTCAAGAATGTATCGCCGTGATCGGTATGCTGTACTTCCGGGTGGAATTGCACACCGTACAAACCACGCGCTGCGTCACTCATGCCGGCGACCGGACAGTTCGGGTTGGTCGCATCCACTTGAAACCCTTCCGGCGGTTCAATAATTTTATCACCGTGGCTCATCCACACACTCTGCTCATGCGGCATACCTTCGTAAAGGGCAGATTCATTTTCTACACTGATCAAAGCTTTCCCGTACTCCCGCTGCTCTGCTGCTTCCACTTTGCCACCGTATTGGTGAGCGAGGAGCTGCATACCATAGCAGATACCTAAAATCGGAATCCCAAGCTCAAAAATTTCCGGGTCGCACGAAGGCGCACCTTCAACGTATGCGCTGTTTGGACCGCCGGAGAAGATAATCCCTTTCGGCTGAATCTCTTTTAACTTTTCTGCGCTGACCGTATTTGGATACAACTCGCTGTATACGCCGAGGTCACGTACGCGGCGGGCGATCAATTGATTATATTGGCCGCCGAAGTCTAGCACAACAATGGTTTCATTTACATTTTCCATCTCATTACCACCTTCACAGCACCGGGTTTTATTCCGGCGGATTTAATCTATTGTTCCATAAGTACACTGCTTTCTGCAGAAGCGCCTCAAGAACACAACAGAATTGTTCTCTCAATGTCCCACCTCAAACAAAGCGTGGTCAGAGGCATTTCAATCATCATACCGGCTTGAATGTGTAAAAAGCAACCGGGATCACCTTTTTTCAGAATTTCAAAATAAGGCAAAAAACGCCGGCGTCCCACCTATTGAAGGCAGACCCCGGCCGGTCGCAGGACACCTTCCTGCGCAGACGTTACTGCCTTCGTAGACATTCATTTACGGTGAATGGTAGAAACGCACAAGCCGTATCCTTATGCATATACGAAGGATTCTTATTTTCTCCACATGCGCGACATTCTACCACCTGGCTTGACCAAGGTCAAGCACCGGCACGGCCGACTACATCACGCCATGCTTCAGCAATATGATCCGGCATTCCTTCGTCTGCTTTCCTGCCGTAAAACTGGCGCTCGTAATGCTCCGTTAATGTCCGCAAGCTGTCTGTTTCCAAGATTTCATCCATCCGCACAGCGTACTCGCGAAGCGTCTCGTGCGGTCCACGCTTCCAGCCAAGGAGGTGTAATAGACGGAGTAAACTTTCATATGAGCGTACAAAACCGGCACCTCTCCCCGGTGATTGATAACGCCGGCGCATCCACAGCTTCACGAGATTTCGGCGGAAGTATATGAGCCCTCCTGCAAGTATAAGCGCCGCCAGTGCCGGCTGCCACCAGTTAAAGCCGCCGCTCTCTCCTGCTGCTTCTGCGGTGTCTTCCTCTTCAGTTTCTTCCTCTTCTTCGTCTTCTTCTGGGAACTCTGGTGTCTCTGGTTCAGACGGCTCCCATTCTTCTTCACTTTCGCCGCTTTCTTCGTACACATAACTGAACGAATCAGAAAACCCAGGGGTCGGCTCAAACGGAACCCAGCCTACTTCTGGAAAATACACTTCAACCCAGGAGTGGGCGTTATCGTTACGAACTTCACGGGTGGTCGTTTCTGTCGTGTAATCAACCTCTTCTCCGGGTGTAAAACCTTTCACCCAGCGCGTTGGAATATCAAGTGTACGAAGGAG
This sequence comes from Salsuginibacillus halophilus, assembly GCF_003014715.1. Taxonomy (GTDB): domain Bacteria; phylum Bacillota; class Bacilli; order Bacillales; family Marinococcaceae; genus Salsuginibacillus; species Salsuginibacillus halophilus. Next base: position 158,641 of record NZ_PYAV01000005.1, on the reverse strand, counting down.
AACAGCCATAGAGGTAGAGAAATTGTCACAATACCCGCGCTGCGATTCAAATAAAAATTGATCAACGTAATCTTCATTTTCTCCTGGAACCGGGATGTTCTCTGTGTCATACACAAATTCTTGCCCTGTTAAATAATCTTCAACCGCCCTTGCTTGATCATAACGGTTATCATAGTCTTCGGTCAGTTCTTCAGCTAAGTCTGCCACCCGATCCGGCAGTGTATCCGGCACCTGTGTGAACTGCTCTGTTACATGCGCCGGATCAGATTCATTTGTCGTAACTTCCTGCATTCGTTCGATCGGGAACGAGGCCGTTTCGTAACCTAACGTATAAGATGGAGGTGCGCTGCCGCCTCCTTGGGTTCTCAACTCACCGGTGAACCCATCCGCTTCAGCCTGTTCCCCGGAAGAATTGAGTACCTGCTGAAACTCACCTGGATAAAACCATGGATCATAGGAAACGTTCTCGGCAAACTGTACTTCAGCCGTCCCTGCTTCTGTATCCACTTCATCTTCATACAAGGTGTAATCCGGCTGCTCTTCAACGGTGCGGTTTTCCTCCCAGCCGTGACCTGTGTAATGATTTAACGATTCTCCGCGCCAGTATTCCGTATGCTCGACTTCTGCTTGAAACACCGGGGAGTCATCCATTTCAAAACCACCACCGAGGCGGCTGTCCTCTGTACTGTAGCCAATCCGCTGTACACCAGGACCACCACCGCCTCCCTCAATACCAGCTGCACTCTCAATAAATGGCACAGGATCCGGCCACTGCGGCTCAGCTTTAGGTGCAGCCGTACCAGCAAGCACGGCTGCTGCTACGATAACAAACGCCCCAAGCGACCATCGAAATAACAGCGCCCCCCGCTCTCCCGGGGCTGCAGACGCTGTCAGGCGGTAAGCTTTTAGCAGCGCAAGGAGGGTAAAGCCAAGCAGCACAATTCTCACCATTGCACCTGTTGCATCATAAGCGGTAAATGTGTCCATCACCGCAACATAAACAACAGTTAAAGCAAGAAAGAAAAAAATGCGTTGAACATAAATCACCCAAAAATACATTAAGTAACTCATGATTGCAAGCAAAATAAGAAGCATTAAGCTGCGGAAAAAATCGGTTACTTCAATAAATGCACCGTTCATGAGGAGCTGATAGTTGACTACAAATTCATCAGCAACGACCTGCCACCACGCTGCGCCTAAAAACGGTTCATGAAAAAAGATATGATGCAGGCCATATAAAGTTACACCGCTCATTAATAAGAGGGTAAGCCAGTTTGGCAGCTGCAAAAACATAATGAGAAAATAAATAGCAGCGACGATCATAAAAATGTGAATAAACCCTGTGTCGGTCACTGCCGGCAGTGGAACGAGCCATTCCATTAACAGTAAAAATGCAAGCATAAAAACGACGGCCTGTTTCGGCGTCCGGGTTGACATGTAGCTTTTGCCACCTCCATTAAGGTCCTGCCACAGGGGCTTTCCATTCCGGCAGACATACTTGGCCGCCCTGCCGGCGGAACGCTTCCAGCTGGCTTTGATCTTCTCGAGCCAATGCTTCACGACCTGAAGCATACAACAGTACAACAGGTTGTTTCGTCTTTAAAAGCTGCTGCAAATCCTGCATGATTTTTTCATCAAGCAACGGGGTGCAATATACCCACGCACCAGCAGCCCAGCTTTTTCCAGCAGGGAGCGGCGATGAAGTGAGCTCCTGGTCCAGGCGTGCAAGCTCACGCAGTGCTGCATGAAGAAGCGGCGCACGGCCTGAAGGCATCACATGTTCTGCAAGATCACTAAGTGGAAATAACGTAAAATTACTGCGCTGTGTTGACAACTTGTGTACAAGTGAAGCTGCCGCAGCAGCAGTAGCTTCCACCGCTTCTGGCTCCCGGCCCCTCGGCTGCACTAAAATACTGTACCGCTGTCCTTCCTGCACATCAAATTCTTTCGTGACAAGTTTGTTTGAACGTGCGGTTACTTTCCAATCAATGCTTGTCATCCGGTCACCTGGTTCATAATCACGTACCGAAGCTACTGACATTGTCCGCTCTGCCGCTTCCGGCGAGGAAACCGGAGTTTCGTTTTCTTCCCGCGTCCAGGCGAGCTCCCCTGTAAGCTCATAGATCTTGGGATACACAATCATCTCTGTTTCGACCGGCTTAAAATGTTCTTTCTGCCAAATGCCGAACATGTCCGTCGTCTGCAGACGTACGTGCTGAAACTTTGCCTCGCCACGCTTCAGGCTCTGCACCCGGTACGTATAAGAAGCACGGCGGCGGAACGTTAAAAATGTCATATGCCGGCGGCTGCCTTCAACAATTTCCATGTTTTCCGGTATCGCATCTTCAATAATCAAAAACGGCAGCGGCAAAAGCCATCGTTTATAAATATGAATCGTCACATCAGCTGACCCACCCTTCATGAGCCAAGGTCGCTCTACCGTACGCTCTACTGTTACTGCGCGTAATGGATAGCTAATATAAACGAGACTCGCACTAAAAACGATCAAGACGGTGTAAAATAAAAACCAGCTTACAAAACCGCCTTGAAACATGGCGTAAGCAAATAAGCTCACCAAAATAAGCAGTGCAATTACAGCGCGCAAGCCCCAGCGCACATACGAACTTAACCGCAGCCACATCGTTACCAGGCTGCTTTCTGCCGGCTTGAGGCTGGCACGGCCGTTTCAGCTAAAATGGCTTGAAGCACTTCTTCTTCGGAAAAGCTGCCCGCATATAAATCATTACGCATCATCATCCGGTGCGGCAGGACATAAGGCACCAGCTGCTTAATATCATCAGGAATGACATAATCGCGGTGTTGTAAATAAGCGTACGCCTGTGCAGCTTTCATTAAAGCGATCGACCCTCGCGGACTCACCCCGAGCTCGACTTTATCGCTGGTGCGCGTGGCACGTACAATGGAAAGTAAATAAGACTTTACGGCTTCATCTACATAAACGTTTTCGACTTCTGCACGCATCGCTGCAATGTCTTCAAGCGATACGACCGGCTCTAACGTTTCAATCGGATGCGACGTTTCGGTCCGGCTCAGAACTTCAAGCTCTTCTTCACGGTTTGGATAACCGAGCTTAATTTTAAATAAAAACCGGTCAAGCTGCGCTTCCGGAAGCGGATAAGTCCCCCCGTATTCGATCGGATTTTGGGTCGCCATAAGAAAGAACGGATCTTTCAAGCGCTTCGTCTCCCCATCTACTGTAACACTTTGCTCCTCTAAAGCTTCTAGCAGCGCCGATTGGGTTTTTGGTGACGTCCGGTTGATTTCATCGGCCAGGACGACGTTTGCCATGACCGGGCCTTCGCGGTATTCAAACATCTGCGTTCTCTGATTAAATACAGATACCCCGGTAACGTCAGAGGGGAGCAGATCAGGTGTGAACTGAATTCGTTTAAATTCAGCACCGATTGACTGCGCGACGGCACGCACCATCATCGTTTTCCCGACACCAGGTACGTCTTCAAGCAGCACATGACCTCCGGCTAGAAGGGCTGCAAGGCTTAGTTCGATTTCTTGGTCTTTACCTACGACGACTTGTTGAATGTTTTGTTTCAGCTTTTGAATGCGCGCAATATATTCACTCAAGCGGTTCACTCCATTCTATCAGTCTTCCTTCTCTATCATAACATCCAGCTCTAACCCGCGCTCGAATGATGCGCAATTTTGCCGCTTCCTCTTTTCTCCTATACAAAAAGACCCCCGCTCGGGAGGTCTCAAATTAATACTACCTATGGATGACTTTGCATTTCGGCGGACGCTTGCACCCGGAGGGCACAAGTGCGACATCGGTTTGATCTGCACTACCGTTTGATCGCACCGTATCTTCTTAGCCGCTTGTACCTCCTCAACTTCCTCGGCATACAACCGCTGCCTGCGGGATTTTCGGCTCGCGTTGTTCCTGGTGGCGTCGCCGCAGATGCTTGTCAGCCTTGCGTCATTTGATCGTCATGAATGATAGAGATCATTTTGATCAAGGAGCATCATGATGAATCAGTTTCAAAACGACACTTTATTAACAATTAAACGAACTATAGACATATGATACTAAAAATAAAAAGTGATCGAAACGAAAGACGTCGACTCCCGGAGGATCAAGCGCAGGCTGAAGATCCACTTGTTCGATTGGTTTTTAATCGAACAAGTTAGCTGAAGCCAAGCCCTCGGGAAAGCGTCCGTCTGGCGTGAAGGTTACGTTCATGATTCAGTGATTACCCTCTTAATTCGGCAGCTCGCGGTGCTCGGAGTAGTAAGCTGTGCGCGAATCTTAGGTTTGATACTTTGTTTACATTCTGCCCCCCACTCGAGAGGTCTAGGATCACTTCATGTATCGATGCGGCGGATCCGCTTTGCACTGACTACAACGCCGCGGCTGTATAAAACATGCGGATCCTCGATTGGCGGCGTTAAGCCGAACGCTTCAAATAGCGTATTCCGCCGCACATTCACGCTTCCTTCCTGCAGGCGCCAAACCGGATGGGACAAGGCACCTTCGTAAACGTGACCACGGTTCGAGACAGAAAAGAAGCGGTACCGTTCTGTGCACCATTCATTAAACGAACCTTTTAAGGCGGAAAACATCGGCGAAGCCGGGCCGTACTGCGCGGCAAACTCCGCTTCACTGTTGCGGCGGCGGTGCCGCATATCAAGGGCGAATGTATCCAGGCCAGGGTGCAGCTGAAAAGAAGCATCTTGATAATTTAAGTGAAACAGCCGGCGGGCGATGCGATTTGCAACCCGGCTGCCAGAATCTAAGTGAAGAAAATACACACCCGGCTTTCCGTTATACGTGACGTACGTCCGTAAATTCAGCTCCGGAAACTGCAGACGCCCAAGCACCGGGAGACGCGTCAATGTAAGCGAGCGCATCACAAACGGTACAACCGCAATATAAGCCTGCCCTTGAAACGTATCAAGCTCAAGTGATTCAGGGACGTAAGGACGAATCTCTTCGTATGGTACCGGCCAGTGCATAAACAGCACATGTTCCCACGTCATTCGCAAAAGGCCGGTATTGTTATGCTTTGCTGCCATGCTTCATCCCCCTCCCTTTCATGTTACTCAAGCAAATATTGATACAATCTTGCATCCACCGGGGCTTCAAGTGCAAGCTGCATCTTCACAATGGACAGCACCTGCCCCTTATCATCTGTAATCGTTGTTTCTTCAGGGGTGCCCGCCACCGTCTCAGCTGTACCAAGGTAATAAAAGCCTGTGCCTTCATCATCACTTTTTTTCACAAAAATATACGACGTATTGCCCCGCTCACGGCTCTCCACAACATCGCGCACCTCTTCAGATGCAAGGGTTTTCCGGTTTCTCGTAAACCACTGCAGCCGCTCAGGTGAAAGCAATTCATCTTTGTAAGCAACACTTGCACTCACGTCATCCTGCTTATCATACGTGATGAAAATCGGTGTTGTCTGTTGTCTCGTCCGGTAGCCAAACACTGCACTACTTTCATCCTTTTCCCAGTTTAAAAGTTTTACAACCTCCCGGCGCGTATACTTTTGAAACCGGGTGAGGCGTACATCCGGCCGGTACGCTTTGCTCTTTTCCAAACCAGCAGCGACTGCATCCTTTAAAAAGGCAAGAAAATTTTCATCACGTTGAAGCGCTTCGCTCGTCGCTTTTGTCCACTGATAACCTGCATTAAAACGCTCAACAAATTGAACCTCGCCGTACTTTTTCAACTCCTGCTGCTTGTAAAACGTAAGGTCAAACATTCCGGCGACAGAATGAGAAACATCTTGATCCCAGTAACAGTTCAGTTCGGCAAGCCGGGCGGCGTAAGCTTCATCTGTCACTACGCCACCTTGCAGCAGCATGTCCAACAGCACCAGCTCATGCTTGCGCTTACCTGACAAAAACTCCTGCGACACTTGCGTGAGCACGGAGCGCTTACATTCATTCAGCACGTATGCCTCCGGATCCACACGCTGCAAAAAGTCGTAATAATTTGTGCGTTGATAATGAACAATCACTTCAGGATCAAGGGCATTATGGGTTATAAAGTCATGGAGCATTGGCTTACGTCCCAGCCGGAACTTTAACTTTTCATACGCTGACTTCATCATGCGGAGCCCGGCAATTTGGGTTTGATCCACCGCCCGGTACACCTGCTCTTTCGCGACTGCTTCAAAATTAACGACCGACAGCCCCTGCACAAAATCAGTGTTTTGTAAGTAGCGCCGTAAATTGTCTTTATTCATCGACTGATCCCCGGCAAGCGCAACCGGAATTAAGTAGTTATTTTGATAGTTACCGATAAAATCAATGACGGTCACAAATGGCTTACCTTCAGCTTTACGCAAGCCGCGCCCAAGCTGTTGTACAAAAATAATGCTCGATTCTGTGCGGCGCAGCATCACAACTTGATTGACCGTTGGGATATCAATTCCTTCATTAAAAATATCAACGGTCAAGATATAATCCAAACGGTTATGCTCTAAATCCGTTACCCGCTGCATCCTCGCTTCTTGCGCGTCCTCACCCGTCAGTGCCGCAGTGCGGTATCCGGCGTTATTCATCAGTTCACTCAACTTATGAGCCTCACGCTTATCCCCGCAAAAAATGAGGCCCTGCACCCGTTCGCCGGCATATCCGTAATACTTGATTTTATCTAAGATATGCGTAAACCGATCTTCCACCGGAACTTGGTGAAGTTTAGCGGTTACGTCCTTGGCACCTTCAGCAATGGATGCATCTGTCACACCAAAATAATGAAACGGACAAAGCATATCTTCTTCAAGCGCTTCCTGCAGCCGGATCTCGCAGGCAATGTTGTAATCAAACATCTCGAAAATATTAAATCCGTCTGTCCGCTCCGGCGTTGCTGTCATCCCCATGAGCCATGACGGCGTAAAGTGATCCATGACCCGCTGATACGTTGCAGCGCCTGCTTTATGCACTTCATCAATTAAAATGTAATCAAATGCATCCGCTGCTTCTTGATATAACCGCTCTGACTGCGACAGCGTTTGAATCGTCGCAAATACGTAACGTTTATGAGACTCGTCGCGCCCGCCGCTTAAAATGCCGACATCTTCTTCATTTAAACCAAGCACCGTCTGAAACGTTTCTTTTGCCTTGTGCAAAATCTGCTCACGATGTGCGATAAATAAAAAACGTGCCGGCTGCATCCGCCGGACATCAAACGCGGCCAGCATCGTTTTGCCTGTACCGGTAGCTGAAACGACCAACCCGCGCCGGGCTTGTTCACTGCGCAAGCCGGCGATGCCCGCAAGCGCTTTTTGCTGCATCGCATTCGGCTCAAGCTGCACAGCCTCGCGCAGCGCATTCGTTTCGTAGCCGGCCGTAAGTTCTGCCACCGCTTCAGCCGGACGCCGGCGGACTTCAGCTTTATACAGCTTTTCATAAGCTTCAATCCATTCATCCGTCAACGGCGCTGCTTCCTCCCAAACGCGGAGAAACTGGTCATGAAAGTGATGCACAATATCCCCTTCATCCCGGGAAGTGAGCTTAATATTCCACTCATAGTTCGTCTTTAACGCCGAAGCTGTTAAATTTGAACTGCCGACAATGAGTGACGTGTGCTCTTGATGCTGAAAAATGTACCCTTTGGCGTGAAACCCTTCACGAGCAGTTGTGCGCACCTCAACATTGTGCAGTTTCCGCAGTTCACGAAACACTTTCGGCTGATTAAACGCTAAGTACGTCGACGTTAAAATCTTGCCGTTCACCCCGCGAAAGTGTAGGTCGAGCAGCTTTGCTTTTAACGCTGATAAACCACTTTCCGTAATAAATGCAACTGAAAATAAAAAGCCGCTGCATACTTCGAGCTCCTCTAAAAGTGTATGCAGCATATGATGATCCGCTTCATTTAAGACGAGCTGCGGCCGCATCCGCTCGACCGGCATATGTTGTTGATCAATAAAACCGTGCTCAAGTGACGCCCGCAGCTGCGCTGTCAGCTCTTCCATGATTGTGCCTCCTTAGCCGCTCGTTAACGCATCAATCGTCGGCCAGTCCGCCGCTGCCCAGTCAAGCTCCGGCAGCTCCGAACGCTTGCGCCACGCTAGACGAATATGTTCTTCGGATACCGGCTCACCGGAAAGAAGCCGGCACGCATATGTCGCTAAATGTACGACGGCAAAATCATATTCATATGTACAGTCCGCAATATGATGATCAATCGCAATTTCAGCGCCAAGCTCTTCTTCAATCTCACGATGCAGCGCTGCCTCCGGCGTCTCACCTGCTTCAATCTTGCCCCCGGGAAACTCCCATTTATGCGCAAGCGTCTTCGTCGCCCCGCGCTGGGCACATAAAATGTTGTCTCCCTCCATAATTACCGCACCAACGACATGAACTTCCTTTTTCATCAACGTCACCTTCATTTCCTACATGGTTTCTCTCTACAACTAGTGTAGCAATTTTCCTGAGCTAACCAAAGCAATGATCACTTATGAGCGATATGCGAAATACCGAGAACGTGCTTCGCATACCCGAGAACGTGCTTCGCACACCCGAGAACGTGCCTCACATGCCCAAGAACGTGCCTCACATACCCAAGAACGTGCCTCGCACACCCGAGAAGAACGTGCCTCGCTGGCTCGAGAACGTGCCTCACATACCCAAGAACGTGCTTCATACACCCAAGAACGTGCCTCGTCGTAATGAGGTGGACGATTTAGAGCATCACCATATCAAAGATCGGCGTAAACTCAAAAAGGAAGTGTTTTAGCATCTCCCAAAAGATCGGCAGGAGCCATATGATGACCAGCCCCGTATTCGCAACCAGCCATTTGCCTGAACGATTCGCCGGCTGCATCACCCATAAACGCACTGCAACTACCGCATAACCAACCGGCAGCACCAAACCATCCAAAGTCACTGAAAGTAAACTGAGCACAAAATACACGACGTGCTTCAAAACGAAATACGGTTCATCTTCCGCCCGCCGGCGGTACACAAACGTAATCAACCCCCAGGCGACCAAACTAAGGAAGATAACTATAGACAGGTCGATTTCCACATTCACTCCAACACCTCCTAGCTATGCAAAACCCCTTAACCACGATTCGTTGGTTAAGGGGTTATCTGTTTCAGTAAAACCTGTTTTTTTGCTAGATTTCATTATCTGGTAATGATTGTAAAATCGAGCATTTTTCTCAATCAATGATATAAAAACCTTACAAGTTAACACTAGATGGTTCGCTGCGCACATGATTTCCAGTAGGTTCAACCTTAACAACCATTCATCGGTAGTCAGCGCAGCGAGAGAGGAGGCATGAAAACCACAATCCTTTTTAATAGTTGAACCACCAAAAATATACAAAATACAGAAATTCAGCAATTAAACTACGTTTCTTGTGTTAAAGGGTTGCTTCAGTCTTCAATAGTTGCTCTATGCGGAAAACTAATCGTTAATTCAATTGAAAAGAAACAAATTTATCTTCTACATATTCTTCTATTCCTTGATGACCGCCTTCACGACCAACTCCACTTTCTTTCACACCACCGAATGGTGCTTGTGCTGTAGTTGGTATCGGGTCATTTATACCGACAATACCATACTCTAGTTCCTCTGCGACGTAAAACGCCTGGCTCAAATCATTGGTATAGCAGTAAGAGGCAAGTCCATATTCTGGATGATTTGCCCGCTTTACCGCTTCCTCTTTCGTTTCAAATGTAAAAATCGGCGCGACAGGACCAAACGTTTCTTCAGAGGCAATCAACATATCATCCGTTGCATTATGGATGACTGTTGGTTCATAAAAGTACCCTCCCAATCCGTTCGGCTGCTGGCGCGTGCCGCCAGTAAGTGTTTGACCGCCTTTTGCTTTTGCGTCTTCGATATGCTCTTCTACTTTCTCAAGTGCTCCTTCATCAATGAGCGGTCCGATCGCTACCCCTGTTTCGATTCCGGCACCCACCTTAAGCTCGCTTACTTTCTTGGCAAATTTCTTGGCAAATTCATCTGCTACGCCTTCCTGCACGTATAAACGATTCGTGCAGATGCACGTTTGGCCGGCATTGCGAAACTTACTCGCGACAGCGCCATCTACTGCTTTATCGATATCAGCGTCATCAAACACGATAAACGGTGCATGACCTCCAAGTTCCATTGATACTTGTTTAACAGTATCGGCAGAGTCGCGAATCAACTTTTTACCGACATCGGTTGAACCAGTAAATGTAAGCTTCTTTACATCAGGGTGACGTGTCATTTCACCAACAACCTTAGAAGCTGATCCGCTGACAAGGTTAGCTACCCCCGCTGGCAACCCGACTTGATCAAGTGCTTCAAACACTTTCATGGCCGATAGCGGTGTTGCAGACGCAGGCTTAATAACGACTGGACAACCCGCTGCAAGTGCAGGTGCAAGTTTCCTCGTTATCATAGCGACAGGAAAATTCCATGGTGTCACTGCACCAACTACACCAATGGGTGATTTCTTGACCATAAGTTGTTTATTTGGAACAGACGCTGGAATGGATTCACCATATACACGCTTTGCCTCTTCAGCAAACCACTCCATATAATCAAGCGCCAAATTAATTTCACCTTTTGATTCAGCTAATGGCTTACCCATTTCAGCTGTAATAGTATGGGCTAAATCATCGATTCGCTCACGTAGATAAGCCGCCGCTAAAACGAGATAGCGCCCCCGTTCTTTGGCCGGGGTATGCTTCCAGGCCGGAAACGCTTCACTAGCGGCTTCAATTGCCTGATTGGCATCTACTTCATTTCCTTTTGCGACATATTCCATCGTTTCAACCGTTGCAGGATTCGTTACTGCAAACGTTTCATTCTCTGCAGATGACTGCCAATTTCCGTTAATATACAACATGCTGGATTCACCTCAAGTTAGTTGGATTGGTGCAACGCTTCTTTAACAACAGCAATGACGCGGTCAATTTCTTCTTTCTTCACAGTCGTTGGCGGGATAAACCGAATAACATTCTTTTCCGTTCCACAGCCGAGCAAAATGATATTATTTTCAAGGGCATGCGTACGTAGTTTTGCCATCCTGTCAGGATCCGGGGAACCATCGTCCCCCACAAGTTCCATCGCAAGCATTAAACCTAAGCCGCGTACATCACCAATCCCTCTCTCTTGTTCTTGTAGTTTTGTAAGCTCCGATTTGAAATACTCACCCATCGCTTTTGCATTAGCTAAACTTTCGGTTTCTAACACGTCAATCGATGCTAATGCCGCGGCGCAGGCAATTGGATTACCCCCATACGTACCTCCGTGTGTTCCTGCCGGCCAATGCTCCATGATTTCACGCGGAGCAACAATTGCACTTAACGGAAAACCGGACGCGATCCCTTTAGCAAGTGTTAAAATATCAGGTTTCACATCGAAATGTTCATACGCAAACATTGTTCCTGTCCGGCCAAACGCTGTTTGCACTTCGTCAAAGATAAGCAGAATGCCATGCTTGTCACAAATCTCACGGATACGCTTTAAAAAGGACGCAGGTGGCACAATGTAGCCGCCTTCACCTTGAATCGGCTCCATGATCATCGCCGCGACGCTATCGGGAGTGACTTGGAATTGAAACACGTCTTCTAATCGTTGTATGCAGCGCTCGACTTCTTCTTCTTCAGTTAAGTCACTGCGGTACGGGTACGGATATTCACTGTAGTACACGCTTGGAAGCAAACCTTCGTAATCTTTTCTGTATGCTGCACTTGATGCTGTCAGTGCGGTCGCCCCAATGGTCCGCCCGTGGAAACCGCGCTTAAATGAGATAACCGCCGGCCGTTTTGTGATTTTTTTAGCTAATTTAATTGCTCCGTCATTGACTTCAGCCCCGCTATTCGAAAAGTAAACCATATGGTCACCGCCATTAAGCTCATTTAACTTTTCAGCGAGCTTGACATATGATGGATAGTAGACAACATTATGACCACCATGAATCATCTCTTCAAGCTGGGCCTTGGCAGCCTCCACTACTCTCGGATGATTGTGCCCTACGTTCATGACGGCAACACCGCTGGCAAAGTCTAAATACGCTTCATCCTCTTCTGTGTAGAGGTAGCTTCCTTTTGCTTTCGTTACACCCAGCTGTGTAGCACGCTGAGCAGTTGGCGGGGTTACCTTTGCGGCTCGGTCAAATAGGGAATTTTTTGTCTGTGTCATCTGAATACCTCCTTAAGGATTAAGTACTTGTTTCGTAAAATCACGAATGACGTGCGGTAACACGCCAAAGGTATACGGCTTATATACGCGTTCTGTATGTTTATGGGCATCTTTGCCGTACACGCCGATCGTAATGGACGGAATGTTTAATTCACGAATGTGATCCATTGGGACCGGATAGATCTGTTCCCATTCAGGAAAATTGTGAATGAGTGCTTTGAGTTCCTCATCCGTATCGTGGCTCGATAAATAGCTGCTATCTGATAAGAAAGGAAAAAACTTTTTCAACGCAAACTGCTCCCCGGTCTTTTCCTGCTGGTCACTAAGCACACCCTGTAAAACATCAATCAGTTCCTTTTCAGCGCCTATGGATTCTCGCAAATAATTATGTGGACAAAACGGCGGAGCGAAGAAGATAACCACTTTCGGCTGACTGCTCGGATCCGCCTCTTGCAAGGCCTCGAGCATTTCAAAACACAGTTCTCGTTTGTCGGTTGTTTCACTTTTTTTAAGAACGCTTGCCGTTACGGCCTCAACGTCCACACCGTCCTGCACAAGCGCTTCGATATATTCTTCATAAGAATAAACATCCACCTTCCACTCAAATCTTGAGTCCGGGTGACCGGTGAGGGTGCGAAACGCTTCGTACTGCGCATGCATATGCGTTTTGACTTTCGCACAGGCCTGAGCCGCTGTTTCTTTTAACTGATCCATGACTTGCTTTGGTGTACGTTCATAAATGAAGTAATTAAAATATAATCTACTACTTACTGTCGTCTGCACATTATAAAAGTCTTTGTTATCGCGCTGATATAGGCATGAGGGCGGCAGGACAAGTTCACCTTCGAGCTCTTCGGCAAGCGCCATGTTGTTATTCATCTCACGATTAATTTCTGATGATATTAACGTTGGATCGACCCCTGTCAGAGTTTCACCGACATGTGCGGCACGTCCGTACATGTAAAAACACGGCAGGAGCTTGCCGACCGCACCAGTGTATACGTATCGGTTCATATCTCCCTTATACAGTTCCGTTACAAAATCATTGTTAATCGCAGCTTGATAACTAAGCCCAAGTTCATCCTTAAGCTTTAACAACTCAGCTACCGACGCCATCACACCCGTATGTTCGTTTTCCTCGACTGGGTTAATCATGACAAGAATATTTCCTGAAACATCTTCAACATACTCTGAGAAGTGAATAATGTTCGTTAGGTGGACGGCAATTCCACTTTTCATATCGACAGATCCGCGGCCGAACATCCAATCCCCACTCGTAGCGGCTGCTTTCACCTCAGGATCCTCAGCATGGTGGGCGAAATGCTCCTTCAATGCTTCCGGGTGAACCGCAACGTCCTTAAGCGCCCCAAAGTCGTCCACACCAACCGTATCCAGATGAGCGTGATACACTACCGTCTCAGTTGAAGACCCTTGACCTTCAACGAACGCAAACACGTTTTTTCGCTTAAGAGGGTCATCTTCCAGCGCTTGTTCCCACACTTTGCCTGGATGCTTTTTAAAGTATGGAATCTCTTTGATAAAGGCTGCTATATAATCAGCAATCTCTGTCTCTCCCGCTGTTGAATTTACACTTTCGATACGTACGAGCTGCGAAGTTATCACTTCGATTTGTTCGGGCGTATCAAGACCTTTGATGCGGTGATAGAGTTCATTTGGTTGTAAACGAGTTTTTTCCATAACCTTCACATCGTCTCCTCCATTCCTGTTAGTAACGATTGGTCAAATTTACGTAATTGATCAGCTCCAAATCGGAAGCACCTCGCCTTACAGCCGTTAGATTCTTTGTAAGAATATCCATACAGCGCGTTAAATAATGAGCGGATTTCGCCGACATATGGTGTGTCAGTAAGACATTTTCAAGTTCCCAAAACGGGTGCTCCTTTGGCAGTGGCTCTTCAATAAACACATCCAGCGCCGCCCCTTTGATTTTCCGCTTAGTAAGCATGTCAACGAGCGCATCCTCATCTACAAGGCCGCCACGCCCCACATTAATCAGCACCGCATCATCATTTAAACGCTTTAATACCTCTTCGGAAAACAACCCATGAGTGTCCGGCGTCAATGGAAGAACTAGAATTACGTACGCATAATCATTGATACGTGCTAATCCGTCCTCAAGCGTAAATACTTCATCAAACGGATCTTGCGCTTTCCCGGAAGTGTTCACTCCGTGCACGACCATATCAAAGTAAGAAGCAGATGCTGCAACCGACTGACCGATGGCCCCTGTGCCAAACACAATAGCCTTTTGTTCAATTAATTCACCGACAAGCCGATCTCGATCCCACGTTTTTTTCTTTTTCAACGAAAGAAAGCGGTCAAAGTGCTTTTCAAAATACAGCATGGCACCCAACGTATACTCAGCCATTGGACGTGTATGAATGCCGCGAGCGTTCGTTATGATTGGATTCAAGGTACGAAGCTCATTAAATGGTAAATCTTCAAGTCCTGCGCTTAAAAGTTGAATCCACTTCAGTTTTTTAAATAGTGGTACATTTTCGGATGTTAAATCATTGCCAAATGTAATCAGAATGGTTGTTTCAGCCTTAACTTCATCAGGTATTTGCTCGATGTTGGTATAAATGTGCATAGGCTCATCGGTCACTTCTGCAAAGGTGCGAATCTGCGCTTTTGTCCATTCATCTGTTGTGCTTACAATCATAAGCCATCTCTCCTATAAAAATGTTTCAGGTAAAAATGTAGAAAGCTCTGGTACGAATGTAATAACTAAAAGGGAAAAGATCAGCATAAACAGAATCGGTAAAACGGCTTTTGAAATCGCCTCAATCCGTGTACCACCGATATTTGAGGCAACAAACAAGTTAACGCCTACCGGCGGCGTAATAAATCCAATCGCAAGGTTCGTAATTAAAATGACACCAAAGTGCATTGGATCCACTCCTAACTCGGTAACGACCGGTAAAAGAATCGGCGCTAAAACAACGAGCGCTGAGATCGTATCGATAAACGCACCTACAATTAATAAAAACAGGTTAATCAGCAGTAATATAAAAATCGGATTACTAGATAAGTCAGTTAAATATTCTGCAATCGTGACAGGTACGCGTTCGGAGGTCATAAGAAACGAGAACGAAATTGATAAGCCGATAATAATCATTGTCGCCCCGTTTATAATCCCTGCTTCTACAAAACATTCGTAAATGTTCTTCATATTAAGTTCACGATAGACAAACACGCCAATTACAAGTGCATAAACTACTGCGACAGCCGCTGCTTCAGTCGGAGAAAAGACGCTTCCATAGATGCCACCGAGAATAATAACGGGAATAAGCAGCGCCCATTTCGCTTCCCAGAACGTTTTCATCAAGTATTTAAAAGAAAACACCTGGCCGTCGCTCGTAAAGTTATTCTTCTTTCCGATTACATAGGAGATCAGTAATAGCGAGAAACCAATGAGTATGCCAGGGATTATCCCGGCCAAAAACATACCTCCGACAGAGACGCTTGCGACGACACCGTATAAAACAAACGGAATGCTCGGCGGGATAATAACCCCAATCGATCCTGAAGCGGCCGTGATCGCTGATGCAAAACCTTCTCCGTAGTTACGCTTTTTCATTTCTGGAATCATAAAGGAACCAATCGCTGCGACCGTCGCTGGTCCTGAGCCTGAAATTGCTGAAAAGAACATGCAGGCAACGACGGTTACCATCGCTAATCCACCAGTTATCCATCCAACAAGCGCAGCTGCAAAGTTTAGCAACCGCTTGGACACACCGCCTTTTCCCATCAGTATGCCTGCTAACATAAAGAAGGGAATCGCCATGATTGGAAACGAATCCAGTGATGCAAACGCCCGCTGTGCAACAATACTTAAATCCATATTTGTTGTGAAAATTATTGTAAAGATCGAGCTTAAACCGAGCGCCATAGCAATCGGAACATTAATAAGTATTAATAAGAATAGTGTTCCAAAGAGAACGAGTATTGTCATAGTACCCCGCCTTACGAAGCTTCTTCTGCTGGTTTTTTAAAGTGCTTCACAATTTGCTGAACAAGTCTAAGTGACATTAAGATACCGCCTACGGGTACGGCTGCATAACCAATCCACATCGGAATCCGCATCGCTGGGGAGGTTTGCCCAGAACCTATCATATCGAGAACAACGACTGTACCAATATAAGCGAGAACTACCGCCAAGAAAAACCAAAGAAGTAAAGCTATTAATTCCACTATCCGCCGGTACATAGGGGGTAGAAGATCTTTCACCATTTCTACTTTAATATGTTTATCCATTCGAACTGCAAAACTTGCTCCGATCCACACTTGCCATACATGTACATATCTTGCCATTTCTTCTGTCCAGCTCAGCGAGTTACTTAAGACGTAACGTGAGAGCACTTGGTAAAATATTAAGACAACCATTACCACCATCGTTATAACGAGAATAATTTCTTCCAAACGACGGTCCAACAATTTATATATCGACATGCCTCTCACCTCCACAGCAGCACCCGGCTCAGCCGGGCGCTCACCGAGGTTTTTATTAGATTAATGTTGTTGATGAGCAACAAATTACTCGTTTGCTTCTCGCGCCATCTCTATTAAGTCACTGCCAATTTCCTCTTCATAGTCCTCATAAACAGAAGACGTCTGCTCAATAAACTGCTCTTTTTGCTCCTCGGACAATTCATTGATTTCCATCTCATCTTCTAACTCTTCCATCCATTCTTCATCTTGTTCTGAGGCAATCTGGCGCTGCTCTTCGCGGTAGTTATCCGCTTCTTCTTGAATAATTTCTTGCAAATCTTCCGGTAGATCATCAAAGAAGTCCGGGTTCGTTAGTAGAATTGTAGCCGCATAAAAATGTTCACTAACCGTTAGATAGTCTTGAACTTCGTAGAAATTGTTTGTATACACAAGGGAAACTGGACTTTCCATCGCGTCATATGTTCCTTGTTGAAGGGCTGTATACAACTCACCAAAAGCAAATGGAGAAGCATTGGCACCTAAAGCTTGAAAGGTGTCGGTATGAACAGGGTTTTCCATTGTCCGTAAGCTCATGCCCTCAAGGTCGTCTGGATCTTCAATCGGACCATTGTTATTTGTGATATGACGAAAACCGTTCTCAGCGAATGCAAGACCCTTCAGGTTGTCTTCTTCTAACTCATCAAGGAGCGTATTTCCAAGATCCCCATCTAGTGCACTATATGCTGCATCTTTTGTTTCAAAAAGGAACGGAAGATCAAACACCATGAAGCTACTATTAAATCCAGATAACGGCGCCACAGCTGGTATCGTCATTTCAAGATTCCCCGTTTGTACGGCTTCTATTGCTTCCCGGTCAGACACATATAAAGAACCGTTTGGATAAGCTTCTACTTGAAGTTGTCCGTCAGATCGTGCTTCAACATTTTCAATAAACTCTTCTAAAGCCACATGGGTCGATTGATCTTCGTTCACAAGATGAGCTACACGAATCTCATGGGTTTCACCTGTATCTTCTGCGCTTCCTGATGCCTCGTTTTCAGCTCCATTATCGCCGCAAGCCGCTAGGGTCCCCATTACCGCCATCGTCATTGCACCAAATGCTAGTTTTTTCATAGTCATTTCTCCTCCTCGTTGTCTTCAAAATGTACGCTCCCAAAAATTCGTTTTGTTACACGCTCTATATGAGTTTTCATTTGTACCTCCGCTAAACTTCCATCATGGCTTTCAATAGCTTCAATGATCGCTAAATGTTCGTTAACTGCTTGTGTCACACTTTCTGTCAATGTTTGCGTCAAGATAAGAAACCTTTGCACCTGACTATTTAAGTTCTCTGTGAATTCCTGAAGCTTTTTGTTTTGAGATAAAACAGCGATGTAGTGATGAAACTCGTAATCTAAGTCAATAAACCGATGAAAATCACCATCCTTAATAGAATCATGTTGTTTATTAGTGACATCTTTCAAGTGAGCTACATCGTTTTCTGTGGCATGCTTTGCTGCGTACTTTGCAGCCATCGCCTCTAACTGCTCACGAAGTAATTGATAATCTAACGCTTCTTCCGGTGAAACTGAGCTGACACGCGCTTTTGTACCTTTTCTCAGCTCCACCAAACCCTCAAAGGCAAGTTGCTTTAATGCTTCACGTATTGGTGTACGGCTGATCCCTAGTTCACCTGCTATTTTCTCTTCAGCTAATTCTTCCATCGGTTCTACTTCTGTATTAATAATCGAATCTTTAATCAAACGATAGGCTTGTTCTGTTAATGATTCCGCTCGATAAATTTTTCGCACCATCAACCCCCCTTTATATTTGTGTGACAGTTATTTAGGTGAACGCTCGTAAAAGAAAGTCGCTAAACCACAATAATTGAATACTGTATACAGTTTGTAATATAATGAAATTTCAGCAAATTAAGTGTGAAGTTTTTCGTGTTCGGACTGAGTAACAAGTCTTCACATCAATTGTATACAGTATACTGATTTGTCTTAAAAAATAATCGATACGTTAAATCGATGTTGACGTTAATTGTAATCGCTTTCCTTCGTGTTGTCAAATTAATCTGAACTTTTTGTTTTGACTTCAATCATTATTTCGATGTCTTAATATTACCTGTCTTAAAATTTTTGCACGATAAAAATGTTAGTAAACTTCACAAAGAAATTTTAGTAATAAATCAAAACTTTGGTGAAACCGCATGGACACCTACTCATTATATGACTCAAACTGGATGAAAAGAATGCGTTTAACCGAGCTTTTAGACGAGATCTCCTCCTTCCGGTAGATATAATTTCAGCTGCTTGTTGAACGATTCGATCAAGAAGGAGGAGATGAAGATTTCGAATTTATTAAATTGGCAGGGGTCAGACCCCTACCAAAGACACAAAAAACCGCCCCCTATGCGGGAGCGGTTTTTTTGGCTTACTTGTTCAAGTTGTAAAATGCGTTGCGGCCTTCGTAGACGCCGGTGCCCTGCACTTGGTCTTCGATGCGGAGCAGCTGGTTGTACTTCGCAACACGATCGGTGCGGGATGGTGCACCGGTTTTGATTTGACCTGCGTTCGTTGCAACGGCAATGTCTGCAATGGTCGCGTCTTCTGTTTCACCGGAACGGTGGGAGATGACAGCTGTGTAGCCGGCGCGCTTCGCCATTTCAATGGCATCAAAGGTTTCAGTGAGTGTACCGATCTGGTTCACTTTGATGAGGATCGAGTTACCTACACCTTCTTCAATGCCGCGGCTAAGCTTTTCAGTGTTGGTTACGAACAAGTCGTCACCGACGAGCTGAACTTTGTCGCCGATGGCTTCAGTCAGCTTGCGCCAACCTTCCCAGTCGTTTTCATCAAGGCCGTCTTCAATGGAAACGATCGGATACTTTTCTACAAGGTTCGTGTAGAATTCGATCATTTCGTCTGCTGTTTTAACAACGCCTTCGCCTTTCAAGTTGTACTTGCCGTCTTCGTAAACTTCAGAAGCTGCAGCATCCATAGCGAGTACAACTTCTTCACCCGGCTTGTAGCCTGCTTTTTCAATCGCTTCGATAATAGTTGTGAGCGCTTCTTCGTTAGACTTCAAGTCCGGTGCGAATCCACCTTCGTCACCTACACCTGTAGCATAGCCTTTTTCACCGAGCACCTTCTTCAATGTGTGGAAGATTTCTGCGCCTGTGCGAAGGCCTTCTTTAAAGCTTTCTGCACCGACCGGCATGATCATAAACTCCTGCAGGTCAACACTGTTGTCTGCGTGCTCGCCGCCGTTTAAGATGTTCATCATCGGTACAGGCAATGTTTTTGCGTTAAAGCCGCCGAGATATTCGTAAAGCTCTTTACCCTGCTCTTCTGCTGCTGCGTACGCCGCTGCCATAGAGACACCGAGGATCGCATTCGCGCCGAGGCTAGCTTTGTTCGGCGTGCCATCAAGGTCAATCAGCATTTGGTCGATACCTGTCTGATCAGACACTTCGACACCTACAATTTCAGCTGCGATTTCTTCGTTGACGTTATCTACAGCTTGCAATACGCCTTTACCTTTGTAACGGTCGCCGCCATCGCGCAGTTCTACAGCTTCGTGTTCACCTGTGGAAGCGCCGCTTGGTACAAGCGCGCGGCCCATGACGCCCTCTTCTGTAATAACTTCAACTTCAACTGTCGGATTACCGCGGGAGTCCAGGACTTCGCGGGCATAAACTTCTGCAATCATGCTCATGAAAAATCGCTCCTTTTTCTAGTTTTGAATTAACGAACGACCGGTCATCTCCGCCGGCTGGTCCACCTGCATTAAATCAAGCACCGTCGGGGCTAAATCTGCAAGCATACCGCCTTCACGCAAAGTTACACCCGGCTTCGTAACAATCGCCGGCACCGGATACGTCGTATGTGCCGTCATCGGCTCATTGTTTTCATCTGTCACTTCATCAGCGTTACCGTGATCCGCTGTAACTACCGCATAGCCGCCTTTTTCGTGCAGCGCATCTAAAATGCGGCCGAGACATTCATCAACAACTTCAACGGCTTTCTTCGTCGCCTCTAGATCGCCGGAGTGCCCCACCATATCAGGATTGGCAAAGTTAAGCACAATCGCGTCATGCTTATCTTCAGCAATTTCCTTTAAGAGGGCTTCTGTCACTTTGTAAGCACTCATCTCCGGCTGCTGATCATACGTCGGCACCTTTGGCGAGTCGATTAAGATCCGGTTCTCACCGCTGTACTCTTGTTCCCGGCCACCGTTGAAAAAGAATGTCACGTGTGGGAACTTTTCTGTTTCTGCAATGCGCAGCTGGGTTTTACCAGCGTTTGCGACGACTTCGCCCATCGTATTTGGCAGATCCATCGGCGGATATGCAACCTCACCGTTAACAGTTTCACTATAATTGGTCATCGTGACATACATCAAGTTTGACGGAAACGCTTCTCCCCGGTCAAAACCATCAAAGTTATTGTCGGTAAACACGCGGGAAAGCTGAATCGCCCGGTCCGGCCGGAAGTTAAAGAAGATGACAGCATCGTTGTCGCTTACAGTAGCTACCGGCGCCTGGTGCTCATCTGTCAGCACACAAGGCTCGACGAATTCATCATAAACTTCCTGCTGATAAGAAGCATCCACCGCTTCGATCGCATCTTGAAAGTTATTGCCTTCACCGTACACAAGCGCGCGGTACGATTTCTCGACCCGCTCCCAGCGGTTATCCCGGTCCATCGCATAATAACGCCCGTGTAAAGTTGCAATCTGGCCCGTGTTTAACTCAACCATTTTATCCTGCAGCTGCTTAATATACGTTTTCGCCGTCACCGGACCGACATCGCGGCCGTCAAGGAAACCATGTACGTACACATCTTCAATATTTTTGCGGCGGGCAAGCTCTAATAGACCAAACAAGTGTTGAATATGGCTGTGCACCCCGCCATCGCTCAACAAGCCGTAAATGTGCAGGGCGCTGCCGTGCGTTTCAGCGTGCTGTAAAGCCTGTAAAAATGCTTCGTTCGCAAAAAATGTTTCTTCTTCAATACCTTTGTTAATTAAACTTAAGTTTTGATATACAATCCGGCCGGCACCGATGTTTAAGTGGCCGACTTCGGAATTGCCCATCTGCCCTTCCGGAAGACCGACCGCGTTCCCGCACGCGGTTAACTGCGTGTTTGGAAATGTCTTAAGCAGGCGGTCAAAATTCGGGGTCTCGGCTTGAGCGACTGCGTTACCGAACGTTTCTTCACGCATCGCCCAGCCGTCTAAAATCATAAGCGCTACCGGGGAACGACTCATTGCTTACCCGCCTCCGCAAGTTTCACAAAGTCATCCGGCTTCAAGCTTGCACCACCAACAAGAGCCCCGTCGATGTGTGGCTGCGCCATATATTCAGCAATGTTTTCCGGCTTAACACTGCCGCCGTACTGGATGCGCACAGCTTCAGCTGCTTCTTCAGAGAACTGTTTTGCAAGCACGCTGCGGATGAAACCGCAAGTTTCGTTTGCATCTGCTGCTGTTGAAGATTTGCCTGTACCGATCGCCCATACCGGCTCATACGCAATAACAACCTGCTTTGCCTGCTCTTCGGACAGCTCTTTTAAGCCTTCTTCCACTTGGCGGCTAACCACCGTTTCTGTTTCGTTTTTGTCGCGCTCTTCAAGCGTTTCGCCAACGCAGACAATCGGGGTGATGCCATGTGTGAACGCCGCGTGGTTTTTATGATTTACTGTTTCGTCTGTTTCGTTAAACATGTCACGGCGCTCGGAGTGCCCAATGACCGCTGCACTCACGCCGAGATCCGCAAGCGCAAGCGGGCTGATCTCGCCAGTAAAAGCGCCGTTCTCTTCAAAGTGCATGGTTTGTGCACCGATTTGAAGGTCGGAACCTTCAGCTGCATCAATCATATCTTTAAGAAACAATGCCGGCGCACATACAGCTGTTTCAACTTGGTCGTGTGAAGGGAGCTGGCCGTTCACTTCCTTAACAAAAGCAAGCGCTTCTTCATGCGTTTTGTTCATTTTCCAGTTTCCTGCGATAAATGGTTTGCGCATCGGTTTTCACCTCGTCAAAATATTTTTTACTGCTTTTCGCTTAAAATGCTGACACCTGGAAGCTCACGGCCTTCCATAAACTCAAGGGAAGCACCGCCACCGGTGGAAACGTGGCTCATTTTTTCAGCCAGACCGAACTTTTCAACTGCTGCTGCAGAATCGCCGCCGCCAATCACAGAGTACGTCTCAGATGCGCTGCCGAGGGATTCAGCAACGTGGCGGGTGCCGCCGGCAAACAGTTCAAATTCAAAGACACCCATCGGCCCGTTCCAAATCACAAGCTTGGAGTCATTAATGATTTTTTCGTAAGCTTCACGGGTTTTTGGACCAATATCCATCGCTTCCCAATCTGCCGGAATGCTGTCGATATCCACAGTTTTCGTGTTTACATCGCGACCGAAGTCATCAGCTACAATGACGTCCTGCGGCATGTGGAAGGAAACGCCGTTTGCTTTTGCTTTTTCCATGTATTCTTTTGCAACCTCAATTTTATCTTCTTCAAGCAGCGATTGACCGATTTCATAACCTTGTGCTTTCACGAACGTGTAAGCGAGACCGCCGCCGATGATAAGGTGATCTACTTTATCAAGCAGGTGATCGATTACACCGATCTTGTCTTTTACTTTCGCACCACCAATAATTGCGGTAAACGGACGCTCCGGATCTGCAAGCGCCTGGCCGAGCACATCTAATTCTTTTTCCATCAACAAACCAGCAGCAGACGGCAAGTGATGCGCGATGCCTTCAGTGGATGCGTGCGCCCGGTGCGCCGCGCCGAATGCGTCATTCACATAAACGTCAGCAAGTTCAGCGAAAGCTCTTGCAAGAGAAGCATCATTTTTCTCTTCGCCTGCTTCAAAGCGGACATTTTCAAGCAGGAGAATCTCGCCTTCAATTAGGCTGTTCGCCGCCTGCGTTACTTGATCACCGACAACTTCATCCACTTTTTTTACGTCTTTGCCCATGATTTCGCCGAGACGGACACCTACAGGACCGAGACGAAGCTCATCATGCGCCTCACCTTTTGGACGGCCGAGATGGCTTGCAAGAATCACCTTTGCGCCTGCATCTGTTAAGTGGCGGATTGTCGGTACAGCAGCGCGGATACGCGTGTCATCATTCACTGTACCTTCTGACATCGGCACGTTAAAGTCCACACGGCAAAATACCGTTTTTCCTTTTAAGTCAAGATCGTGCACCGTTTGTTTATTCATTCGGAGCGCCTCCTTCGCGTTAAATCATATCCTCCAACAACATATTACCCGTGAAAAAGGGAGGAAGAAAACACTTTTTCTCTCCTCCCTCTCTTTCGTTTTATAAAATTTTATACGCCTTGGTTTGCAATGTGCTCAACAAGGTCAACAACGCGGTTGGAATAACCGTACTCGTTATCGTACCAGGAGATTGCTTTAACCATGTTACCTTCCATGACCATTGTAGAAGCAGCGTCTACTGTGGAGGAGTGCGTATCACCATTGTAGTCTGTGGATACAAGCTCTTCTTCAGTGTAGCCGAGTACACCGTTAAGCTCGCCTTCAGATGCTTCTTTAAGCGCTGCGTTAACTTCTTCTACTGTAACGTCTTTGTCGAGTTCAGCAACGAGGTCAACCAAGGATACGTTTGGCGTTGGAACACGCATTGCGCCACCGTTAAGCTTGCCTTCAAGTTCAGGAAGTACAAGAGCTACAGCTTCAGCCGCACCTGTTGTTGTCGGGATGATGTTTTCAGCAGCTGCACGTGCACGACGGTAGTCTTTGTGCGGCAGGTCAAGAATCTGCTGGTCGTTCGTGTAAGAGTGAACCGTTGTCATAAAGCCACGCTTCAAGCCGAAGTTGTCGTGGAGCGCTTTAACAAGTGGTGCCAAGCAGTTTGTTGTGCAGGATGCGTTGGAAACAACATCGTGGGCTGCCGGGTCGTAGTCACTGTCGTTAACGCCCATAACGAACGTTGCGTCAACATTTTTCGCCGGTGCGGAAATGACAACTTTCTTCGCACCGCCTTCGATGTGCTGTGCTGCGTCTGCACGGTTTGCAAAGCGGCCTGTTGCTTCAACAACGATATCTACATCTACATCATTCCAGCCGATTTGTGCCGGGTCTTTTTCAGCAGTAACACGGATCTCTTTACCGCCGACAACAAGGTTTTCACCGTTTACTTCAACAGACTGATCCAAGCCGCCATGTACCGTGTCATAACGGAGCAGGTGAGCGAGCATCTCTGCGTCAGTCAAATCGTTGACTGCTACTACTTCTACATTTTCGTTTTCAAGTGCTGCGCGAAATACAAGGCGTCCAATACGTCCAAAACCGTTAATTCCTACTTTTGTTGCCATTTCACAACATCCTCCTTTAAGGTAATCAATCATCTATAGTCTGCTTCTAAAAAGAAGCAAGTCCACCGAGCTTAAAAACTTCCAGCCGACGCGTAGTTTAATACCGCCTGCGCCGCACCTTCATCAGTAATCAATAAATCACTCGGCCGGTATCTCATGTAAGCTGCGATCGCTTCAGCTTTCGAAGCCCCGCCGGCAACGGTAATCACCGTTTGTTCTTCCGTTAAATCATCAAGCTGCAGTCCGGTGGTCTGTTCTTTATGAACAATCCGCCCGTCTTTATCAAAGTAGTAACCAAAGGCTTCAGCTACAGCTTCCTGTTTTTTCAGCTCATCAACCGCTGTTTCCTCTGTCCGCCGGCGAAGCGCCATCGTCTCTGCCTCACCGATGCCGTGCACAACCATGCGCGGCCGGCGGATCAACTCGAGCAGCTCTTTAATGCCGGGCTCTAGCTGCAGAGAATCGCGGGTTTCCTCACTCAATTGATCCGGTACGTGCAGCAGCCGGTAGTTCGCCCGCGCCCGCTTGGCCATTTGCGAAACGATTGTGTTCGACTGAATCTCAACATCCTCGCCGAGACCGCCGCGTGCCGGAACGAAGGTGATCGAACTGAACACATCGTTAGGCACCATCATTTCAGCAATAGAAGCGAGCGTCGTTCCACCAGCAACCGCGACTACATCACCCGGTGCAAGCCGGCTGCCCATAATATCAATGCAGGCCCGGCCGAGCTCACGCTTCACCCAGCTTTGTTCATCACTGTCATCAGCGAGCACAATCACTTCCGGAATCTGCAGTTTATCAGCCAGCTTCTGCTCTAAAGCAGACAATCCAAAGGCTGCTTTCATACTCTCTTCAAGTTCATCGAGCAAGTCATAAGCTTCATCCGTTAACTCCATACCGGAAGTGCTGATGTGAAGCAGCCCTTGATTTTTAAGGAACGAAACTTCATTGCGGAGCACGCGTTCAGTAAACTGCAAGTGCTGCGCCAAAGTGCGCCGGCCAATCGGCTGCATCACCCGGACGTACTGCAGAATGCGGTAGCGCCGCCCCATTGTATCAAGCGCTTCAGGCACAAGCTTTTTCTGCCATTCCACCCATTCGCGCATGTTATCACCTTTTCCGGGAACGTTTTTGTCCCGCATAGACTTTTTCCGTCCCGGTAACGTTGTAAGTAAATATCGTACATTCATATCCTAACAATAAACCGAAAACTTCTCAACAAATTTCTACACAAAATATTTCAGCTGCACACTCACCTTCACCCACCACTGTTCTATCTTTTCCCGAGAGCTTGTTTACATACGCCTATTTAAAAATCGAGAAAGAAGTGAAAGGGAGTCGGCCGTCCTCAGAGCTCGCACCTCCAAATATGGAGCGCGGCCAACCGAGTTGGAATCCGGTCAACCGAATATGGAGCTCGCACCTCCAAATATGGAGCGCGGCCAGCCGAGTTGGAACCCGATCACCCGAATATGGAGCTCGCACCTCCAAATATGGAGCTGGATCAACCGAGTTGGAACCTGATCAACCGAATATGGAGCTCGCATCCCCCAATATGGAGCGCGGCCAACCGAGTTGGAACCCGATCACCCGAATATGGAGCTCGCACCCCCAAAAATGGAGCGCGGCCAACCGAGTTGGAACCCGATCACCCGAATATGGAGCTCGCACCTCCGAATATGGAGCTCGCAACCCCAAAAATGGAGCGCGATCTACCAAACTCGGAGCGCTCCCCTCTCTCTCGCACAAAAAATGAGCGCGCCGCAGCCGGCAAAGGCTGCAGCGCGCTCATTGATTATGCTTCGTAACGTTTTCGCTTCGATGAGGATGGGATGAAAAGTTCGTCGCGGTACTTGGCGATCGCGCGGCGGGAGACTTCGATTTCATGCTCACTTTTCAACATATCCACAATTTTTTGGTCAGACAAAGGTTTTTGTTTATTCTCGTTATCCACAATCGTTTGAATATGAGATTTCACAGCGTTGGCTGAAGTTTCTGCGCCGGCTGTATCAACTTTTGAGGTGAAAAAGTCCTTCAATTCAAACAAGCCGCGCGGCGTCTGGACGTATTTCTGCGTTGTCGCCCGTGACACGGTGGATTCATGAACTTCAGCCTCTTCAGCAATCTGCTTTAAAGTTAACGGTTTTAAATAACCAGGGCCGTGTTCAAAGAAATCTTTTTGCGCCTCAACAATCGCACACGTTACATTGTAAAGCGTCTGCTGGCGCTGATCGATGCTCTTTAACAACCATGTCAGTTGTTGATACTTCTTTTTCGCATACTCATAAGCTTCACTGCTGCCTTCTGTGCTGCCTTCAAGCAAGTGACGGTACTGGCGGTTCATCCGAATTTTAGGGAGGGTCCCGTCATGAAGGGTGACATGGTACTCCCCTTTCGCTTTTTCGACATGCACATCCGGAAGCACATACGCTGCCGCGCCGTCATCAAAATTCACGCCCGGGCGCGGCTCGAGCTGCTTAATCACATCATGGGCTTCTTGAATATCCTGCACCCGCACATCCAGCTTTTTCGCAAGCTGCTTGTAACGGCGTTCAGCGACATCGTTTAAATAATGGCGCACAAGCTGCAGCGCAAGCGGGTGCGGGCTTTCCTGCCGCTCCAGCTGGCGGGCAAGGCATTCACTTAAGGAGCGGGCACCGACACCTGCCGGCTCGCACGCCTGCAGCTCTAAAATGAACTGCTCGAGGGTTTCGTCTGTGAGCGCTAAAGCGGCTTTTGCCTCTTCTAGATCAATATACAAGTAGCCATCATCGCCAAGGTGACGCGCAAGATAGATGAGAACCGTCCGGGTGTGTGGATCGCTGTGCTGCATCCGGATTTGATCCACTACATCTTCTGCAATGCATAAACCGCGTGCCCGCACCCGGTCAAACGGAGAGGATTCTTCTTGATCTTCCTGCTCTTGATATGTGTCTCCATCCTGCCACATGACCGGCGAATGAAACGCGGTCACCGTTTCTTCCCCTGTGCCGCGCTCAACATCAAGCAGCGGATTCTCCAGGGCGAGCTCTTCAATATATTCATTCAATTCGAGTGTTGAATATTGCAGTAATGAAATTGCCTGCCGAAGCTCCTGGGTCATGACGAGCTTCATCGTCTGCTGCTGCACAAGGGACATATCCATATGCATCATCTGTACAGTCACCTCCAGTAGTGAAAGCGGTTTCTTTTTATGTTATACGCAAAATAGGCACGTCTTACATCTATCTAAATTGAATTTTTAAATAAATTCAGCCGTTTTTTTGGAGCTTTTGTTGGTTACAGCGCTGCCGGCCCCTTTGATGTCGTCTGCTTTGAGACTGGCGCCTTGATAATTTTGATCCGGACGACACGCAAAAAGTCTGAAGTAGGCGGCTTTCATTTTCAGCAGAAGTGTTGTTTGGTTTATTATACATGATCAAAAAACATGCCGCTACCTTCGTTATGTTTGACGAAAGGGTTTTACGGTTAATATGTAGAAAGTAATTTGCGATGGGAAGCTTAAGAGCGACAGCCTTTTTATTTGACCATCATTGACCTTTTAAGTTATGATGATGTCAGCAATTCTAGGCGGCACGTTTGTGCTGAGCTTTGAAATTGAAGCTTTCGAGATTAAAGGAGGAGACATACTTATGCAATTAATTCCTACAGTTATTGAACAGACGAACCGCGGGGAGCGCGCGTATGACATTTACTCGCGTTTGTTGAAGGATCGCATTATCATGCTCGGCTCCGGTATTGATGATAACGTGGCGAATACCGTTGTTGCGCAGCTGCTGTTTTTGGCGGCAGAAGATCCGGAAAAAGACATATCGTTATACATTAACAGCCCGGGCGGCTCGATTACAGCCGGCATGGCGATTTATGATACGATGCAGCACATCTCTCCAAAAGTATCCACAATTTGTGTTGGCATGGCCGCATCCATGGGTGCTTTCCTGCTTTCTGCGGGTGCAGATGGTAAGCGTTATGCGCTGCCAAACAGTGAAGTGATGATCCACCAGCCGCTTGGGGGTACGCAGGGTCAAGCTTCTGATATTGAAATTCATGCAAAACGCATCATTGAAATGCGCGAGAAGCTAAACCGCATCCTCTCTGAGCGTACGGGTCAGCCGTATGAAGTGATTGAGCGCGACACAGACCGCGACCACTTCATGAGCGCAAGCGAAGCTAAAGAATACGGCCTCGTCGACCACGTGCTCGAAACGTAAGCTTTATATTGATGAATGAAACCCCGCTGCGGCGCACACTACGCCACAGCGGGGTTTTTTGTGGACGGAAGCCGGCGGATGCCGGCTCATCCTTATGGTTTTTACGTGAGCGAGCGGTCCATCGCCTCCAGCGTGCAGTCCAACTCCGCCAGCGAGCGGTCGTGCAGCCACTCAAGGAAGCTGCACATAAAAAAGCTGCCCGCGGCGGACAGCTTTTTTCAATTAATCTTCTGTTTCGACGAAGTTTTTCAGCGCTTGTGCGGCTTCGGTTTCGTCGCTGCCTTCAGTCAGAATTTTGACTGATGTGCCGGTGCGGATCGCAAGGCTCATGATACCCATGATGCTTTTTGCGTTAGCCCGGCTGCCATCTTTTTCGATGTGGACATCTGCGTGAAACTTATTTGCTTCCTGCACGAATAGCGCGGCCGGACGCGCCTGCAATCCGGTCTTTAGTTTAACTTCTGCTGTTACTTCTTCCATCGCCCGCCACCTCCTGCTGGATTATGTTTCTACCGGATCACCGTTACGAAGCTTTTCTGCGAGTTCATTTACTTTGCGCAGTCGGTGGTTGACTCCGGATTTACTCACTTTACCACTTGGCACCATTTCACCAAGCTCCTTGAGCGTCACATCTTGATGTTTCACCCTGAGTTCTGCCACTTCTCTCACCCGGTCCGGGAGCTGATCCAACCCGATCATGTTATCCACAAGCTGAATATTTTCCACCTGACGGATCGCTGCCCCGACCGTTTTGTTTAAGTTGGCTGTTTCACAATTCACTAACCGATTCACCGAATTGCGCATATCTTTTTTAATCCGAACATCCTCAAAATAGAGAAGGGCTTGATGCGCGCCGATCACATTTAAAAACTCAGAGATACGTTCACTCTCTTTAATATAAATGATAAACCCTTTTTTGCGCTCCAGTACTTTCGGTTCAATCTCAAACTCCTGCACAAGATCAACGAGCGACTTGTTGTGCTCCTCATACAGCGAGAACACTTCTAAATGATACGAGGACGTCTCTGGGTGATTAATCGAACCGCCGGCAAGAAAAGCCCCCCGTAAATACGCCCGTTTGCAGCACGTTTCAGGCACAATATCTTTACCGATCGTCCGGGTGAACAAATACGTATCATCCATAATGCCTAAGTTCGACAGTAAACGCTTTCCTTCCTGCGCAATCCGAACAATATATACATTATTTTTTTTCAAGCGCATTTTCTTACGCACAATTAATTCAACACCAACACCTTCGAAGCACCGTTTAATCAACGTATAAATGCGCCGGGCGATCGCCGCATTCTCCGTGCTTACATCAAGAGCCATACCGCCGCTCCCAAGTGCCAGACTGCCATTCATCCGGATGAGGGCAGCAAGTTCGGCACGGGCACAGCAATCTTCAGGCTCAATTTGTGTCAGTTCTTTTTTTGTCATCGCCGCAAATGAGGACATTCGCCTTCACCGCTTTCTTCACGTTCAAAATTCTAACCTTGCATATTTAAAAGCGTCCGCGTCACTTTCTCCGCATCGTGGCGCACGACCCCGCCTTCTTCTGTAATAAACCGATCCTGGATGACTTCCACCCCTGCCCGGGCGAAAGGCTCCAAATCGCATGCCACCGGCGCTGCCGCCTCTTCTGCATACTTTTTAACAAGCTCAGTCTGGATCGGTGCGTTATTTACAAGCACTGTATCCACAAGCTTTTCACCAATATGACGTTTCAACCCTTCATAATGCTGAAACGCTGTATAGTCATCGGTCTCTCCCTGCTGGGTCATCACATTGCAGATGTAAACTTTCTTCGCTTCAGCCGCAGCAATTTCTTCAGCAATCCCCGGTACAAGCAGGTTTGGCAGCACACTCGTATACAAACTGCCGGGCCCAAGCAGAATAATATCTGCCTCACGAATCGCCTTTAACGTATCCGGCAGCGCTGTCACTTCAGTCGTATCCAGCGCAACATGCTGAATTTTACCGCCTGCCTTTGGAATGTTGGACTCCCCGTACACTTTCGTACCATCTGTAAAAGTCGCTACTAAATCGACGCTTTGATTCGCCGAAGGAAGCACCTGCCCGCGCACGTTCAGCACAGCACTCAACTCGCTGATCCCCCGGGCAAAATCACCAGTAATGGACGTCATCCCTGCGAGCAGCAAATTGCCGAGGCTGTGACCGTTTAATCCCGTCCCTGCCTCAAACCGGTGCTGAAACATCCGTTCAACGAGCGGCTCCACTTCCGCAAGCGCCACCAGCACGTTGCGCACATCACCTGGCGGCGGGATCTGCAGCTCTTTACGCAGCCGGCCGGAGCTTCCACCGTCATCTGCCACGGTGACAATCGCAGTCAAATCGACCGGAAATGTTTTCATCCCCCGCAAAAGCACCGATAACCCGGTACCGCCGCCAATCACAACAATCTTAGGTCCGCTCACCGTTTTTCCTCATTTCCGCCGGCAGATCCCGGTGGGTCGTCTGCACATTATATTCCTGCTGAAAATGCGCCGCAAGCTTCTCCGTCAACGTGACCGACCGGTGCTTGCCACCAGTGCAGCCGATCGCAATTATAAGCTGCGACTTCCCTTCACGGCGGTATTGCGGCAGCATAAACTCGAGCATATCCGTCAACTTACTGTAAAACTCTTTCGTCTCCGGCCACTTCATCACATACGTAGAAACCTCTTCATCAAGACCCGTTTTCGGACGCATCGCATCAATATAGTGCGGATTCGGCAGAAATCTCACATCAAACACGAGATCTGCATCAATCGGCATCCCGTGTTTAAAGCCGAAGGACAAAACATTTACCGTGAAAATCTCCTCTTTCGGTGCCGAAAACTCCGCAATAATCTCTTCACGAAGCTCACGCGGGGCAAGATCCGTCGTATCAATCTGGGTACGCGCTTTCCCTTTCAGCTCCTCAAGCATCTCCCGCTCTTGTTTAATCCCTTCAAGCGGCAGCCCTCCCGAAGCAAGCGGGTGCGAGCGACGCGTTTCTTTATAACGCTGTACCAGTTTCTCATCAGCCGCATCCAAAAACAACACGTGCGTACTCACATGCTTATGCGCATCCGCAAGCGCCGTCGCATCAAGCAGCTGGTCAAAAAACTCCCGGCCGCGCAAATCCATCACGAGCGCAATTTTATCCATACCCCCGCCTGAATTATCCACAAGCTCAATAAACTTCGGAATTAACGCCGGCGGCAGATTGTCGACACAAAAATACCCTAAATCCTCAAAACTCTGCATCGCCACCGTCTTACCAGCGCCCGACATCCCGGTGATAATCACTAAATGAATATGATCATTCGGCGCCATAAGCACCCTCCTTTGATACGGCTCACTCCACTTCAGCCGTTAAATGGTAGTCAATGAGCTGAAAATCCGGTGTGTAGTAAAATGTACCAAACAACTGCCCCGGGCGGTGAAACATATGCTCAAAAATAAAACGATCCCCTGGCGCCATCGGGAGCGTCTCGATCTCTGCAGTCGGCTTCCATGCGAGCTCACCCTCCGGCGACTCAGCCAGCTGCGTCCCTGTATATTGAGATGCCACAAACGTAAACATCATCCACTCCGAAACCGTCTCACCCTGCTCTTGAATCACAACCGTAAACACACCCCGAAGCCTCGGATCATGCACATGAAACCCCGTTTCCTCCCGGTACTCGCGCACAACACTATCGCGTACCGACTCCCCAGGCTCCATCTTACCACCAGGCGCCACAAACCAGCCGCGCCTCGGCTTCTGTAACACAAGCGCCTCATCCCCCGGCACCAGGATACAATTTGTCACTCGCTGCATCTCCATCACCTCATTACATTCACCACTCAAGTATACACCGAACATACCCATGGAACAATGCATCAAGCGCTGAAATTAAAAGGCCCCGGCAAAAGCGCCAGGGTAAGGCGACAGCGCCCGGGGGGACACCCGCCGGGCTGGTGATTGTAACAAATCTAAGCGCCGGCGCATTACCGGCGCGAAACCCCAAACATCTCTTCATCTTTCAGCCGCCGCTCTTTCTTCGTGAAAAAGACATCCATCCAAAGGCCGGCAGCAATCGTAAACAACAGCAGCCCATCCACCGGCTTAATGTAGCGGGTAATATCCATAATCCGACCATCCTGCACCGTTTGGTAAAACAGCATCACGAGCATAACCACCCACGCCATACGTCCAACTGTCGCTAAAAGATGACACTTGATCCGGCTGATGCTATCCACCCCAATCCCCACGATTCGACTTATTTTAATTTTGCCACAAATTAACTCGAATGTCATTTCCGAAAAGTCGTCTTACACCGTTTCGTGATAAAGCATATAAGGGGATGTTTTTGTTAACAGCTGTCACTTACAATAGTAGAAATACTTGAAACGAAAATATGTAAATTTATCTGCGTACTTTTAATAAAGCTAGAATAAAAAGAAGGTTTACGCTCAAACGAAAAAAGCAGAGCAACATTCAAAAGGTACTGATTTCTCTAATAGATACTCTCCAGTTCTTCAGCCGCAAACTCCAAATTGTCGACTTCAATGTGGAGATTGTTATACATGTCAATGTCATCTTCAATATAGTTATATTGCATTTTTAACATATTTGATTTAGAACGAATACGCTCAGCATCTCCCCATACATCTTCAGCATATTGCTCGTTTTGATAAGATGGTGGATTAGATTCTACTTTATTTTTGAATTGATTTGCAGACCGCTCCAACTTTTCTAAAGAGGCTACGACTTCATTATTGTTTTCAATTGCTTGGTTAACATTTTCGTAAGCCTCTCTAATTTCAGGTGTTAGCCTCACGACTACATCTATGAAATTTTGATTTGCTTCTTGATCAACTTCACCTTTTTCAGTCATTTGCGTTGTTCCGGGTTCTTCAAGCAAACTAGTCTCGTCATTTGTAGAGACTTCATCCTCTAGTGGTGTACTTAAATCTTTTTCAGTTACATTGGTTTCTACCACTTCTGCGTTAGCGGAGGAAGTTTCATCGCCAGAGTCCGGACTCACAATTTTCAAATCACCGTTTATAAAAAGAAATGCTACGAAAAATATGCAAGCCATCACCATAGAACTTAACATCCATAAACCCACTTTTATATACCTGTTCAACCTTTCTCACCTCTAACAGCAATAACCTCAAGCTAATCATTTAATTATGAAACAGTTTATCAAATTAAGTGTAACAATTCTTCACGGAAAATCTCATGTTCACTTAAAACAAATTTCCAGCCAGAGGCATCTCATCTCATATCCACTTAAAAATGCAGAGTACCAATGCGATTGATACCGGCTTTACGTGCGTAGTAACATCTCATATCCACTTAAAAATGCAGAGTACCAATGCGTGCTACGTTTACCCGGCACACTCAATCATATCTCATATCCACTTAAAAATGCAGAGTACCAATGCGGGCAGGTACGGCGTTGCGTAATGGTTTTAATCTCATATCCACTTAAAAATGCAGAGTACCAATGCCATCCGTGATGCGTCTAAACTCTAAGTTGATCTCATATCCACTTAAAAATGCAGAGTACCAATGCGTATTTTGCGATAGGTCAGCAACGTATTCGATCTCATATCCACTTAAAAATGCAGAGTACCAATGCAGTACAATTCGAGCGGCTTATCAACCGCGGATCTCATATCCACTTAAAAATGCAGAGTACCAATGCGCTTTCGTTAACGTCTGCTGCGGAGTACGAATCTCATATCCACTTAAAAATGCAGAGTACCAATGCCGCGTTTTCTCCGCAAATTCTCCGCGTTTTATCTCATATCCACTTAAAAATGCAGAGTACCAATGCC
Source organism: Salsuginibacillus halophilus (assembly GCF_003014715.1). GTDB lineage: Bacteria > Bacillota > Bacilli > Bacillales > Marinococcaceae > Salsuginibacillus > Salsuginibacillus halophilus. Next base: position 123,667 of record NZ_PYAV01000005.1, on the reverse strand, counting down.
ATTCGGGCGGAAGCCCGAGCGCAGGCGAGATCTCATATCCACTTAAAAATGCAGAGTACCAATGCGCCATTCATCTGTTGCACCTTCATGCCGGCATCTCATATCCACTTAAAAATGCAGAGTACCAATGCATCAAGCTGGGATGATGAATTGAGCGTTCAATCTCATATCCACTTAAAAATGCAGAGTACCAATGCGTAATGTTATTCGAATCATACTATCACCTTATCTCATATCCACTTAAAAATGCAGAGTACCAATGCTGCAGGAAGATCACGGCTTGCAAGTGGATGATCTCATATCCACTTAAAAATGCAGAGTACCAATGCCACCGAACAACGAAGTCTCCGGCCGCTGACATCTCATATCCACTTAAAAATGCAGAGTACCAATGCGAGTTTGTGTCCTGTTACGGCCTACAGTGATCTCATATCCACTTAAAAATGCAGAGTACCAATGCAACCCTTACTGGCGCACGCCGGAAATCGAGATCTCATATCCACTTAAAAATGCAGAGTACCAATGCAACAGCTAGATGCAGGTGAAGACTACTCTAATCTCATATCCACTTAAAAATGCAGAGTACCAATGCTAAAAACCATCATATTACCACTCCTGTATCATCTCATATCCACTTAAAAATGCAGAGTACCAATGCGAAAACAATCTCACTAAAAATATAGTAAGAATCTCATATCCACTTAAAAATGCAGAGTACCAATGCCGGCTCATCTACCGCGTTTTCTGCGTCGCAATCTCATATCCACTTAAAAATGCAGAGTACCAATGCATCTCGGCGTTTGACGTGCTTGCCTTCGACATCTCATATCCACTTAAAAATGCAGAGTACCAATGCACAGCACGAGCAGGCAATGAAAAACAGTAAATCTCATATCCACTTAAAAATGCAGAGTACCAATGCTAATTATTCGTCATATAACCGCCTGCCTTTATCTCATATCCACTTAAAAATGCAGAGTACCAATGCAGAAGAAGACGAAACTATCGACACCGACGTATCTCATATCCACTTAAAAATGCAGAGTACCAATGCCTGCTATGAAAACTTTTCATAACGTTGTACATACTTTGATATTGGTGCAGAAATCCTGTCATAGTCAAGGTCGAGCTTAAACTTAAACTGCAATTCTGCTAGTAAATATACCAATACATATATATCCACATCACGAAAAACATGAATATCAGCGATTTCATAGTTGGATATAACAGGCACAGTTTCTAAGTTCATCGCATAAGCCTTGAGTAACTTTGTTAACGCCTCCTCTAATTCGTCTTTTCCATAATCTAAAGGTGCATGCCACCTCAGACTTTCAAGAAAACTATGGGTAATTACTTGCTTTCCGTTTGCGATTACATTATTTCCATGAACCTCGTCCGCTAAAAAATACCGAGATTTAGTCAATACAATGATTTTCATTTCTGCAGCACATGCGTCAAGCTCAGCTTTAAAGGCTACCTGCTCGCGGGGACTTAGCAAGTTTTCAGGGTAATGATACACAAGGACCGGTGTTTTCTTAGCCTGTTTTTTTATCGCGGTTTTTAAAACAGGGAAAATAGCTAATAACTGTTTTGATACGAAGTCATAGCTATTATCTTCCGATAGTTCAAAATCCACACCCAACAATTTAATAATAGCATCTGCATCCAGCTGCTTTGCATATAGTGGGAGCTCTGAATCAATGATCTGGACCATATCATTTAATAAACTGTTCATCGTCTGAACATAACCATTAAACTCAAGTCCATTTAACAAATCTTCTTTTAAGCTTTGTTTCAATAAAGACTTCGCACCAAGATTAATTTCCTCTAATAACTTCACATTTGAAAATTGAAAAAAATGAAAATCGTGATAATCTACTGTATCATCGTTGTTGAGCGTATCAATGACACGAACCTCATCTTTAATTTTTGATCGAGGCTGAAAGTAGTCAGACAGTATATTAAGCATCTGTACTTCATTAAATGTGTAGTTATCTAATATCGAAGTATAACTTTGAATGTTGAGGTCAATTTCCTTATCATAGTAATTAATTTTTCATGCCATGTTCATCACCTCCTTAAGGCTATCAAAACTCAATAGTGCGATTATCACCAAGAAGCTCAATATTTTTATCTTCCTCACCCACAAGAATCATCATCTTTTCATACTGCTTTTCTGTAATTACCATCGCACGTACATGTCCATGCTTCGGCAAATATCCTTTCACTTTGGCAACCGTTTGGTTAGCAGCGTCTTGGTTTATACAAGATTTAATATAAATGGAGTACTGCATCATTAAAAAGCCATCTTGAATTAATCTTTTACGAAACTTTGTATACGTTCGGACTTGTTCCTTCGTTTCTACTGGTAAATCAAACATAATAAATACCCGCATAAACCTATAACTCATGAACAACCATTTTTTCTGCGCTTGGCAGTTTTAACAAATTCTCATCTCCATTCGCATCAAAGTAGTTGATTAGTGAACTAATAAACATATCAATAGCTCTAATCACCGTCTGCTTTTTTCCGCCAATTAATACCGTCGCATGCAGCAAGTTAATCAATTTCACTCGATATTCTTTCGTCAAATAATCCTCAGGTGGGCTTTCTAATACATAAGCGTCAATCACTGGCCGCAGCGGTTCAATTAAATCCGAAGCTAAGTTAAACGGATTTCTCTCACCACGATGAAACACCCCAACATTTGGTAACAAACCTTTTGCAACAATTGTTCGTCCGATCGCCGCGTGCAGTACAGCATAGCCATAATTCAACGCTGCGTTTTCAATGCGGTCACGGTCCCCTCGATGATATGTTTCATCAAAAAATGAATTAAAGTAAATTTTAGCCGCTTGCGCTTCGGCATTGTGAATGTCCCAGTCTTCTACTTCAGTCATCAAATTAAACAATCGGTTCACCCGGGCTTGTTCAATGTGGCTTCGCTCCATCACACGTGATTGGTTATAGATTTTCTGCCTAATAATTTTTTGCCACAAAACCTGCTGGTTATCTTCAGACCAGTTTAACTGCTGTAACATTCGCTTATGCTGCCCAAAGTGGCCAGAGACAGGGATAATCTGTGCCTCCGGAAGGTGGTCTTGACCGCATAAAATCACAAGAATATTATGCTTAGAAAGCTCAACGATTAACCGGCTTGTCAACTTACATGTTAAATCCTCAATAATTAAAGAAAAAATATCACTTAAAGGAATTTTCAATTCCTCGTCCCCTCGTTTTACTTGTAAGTTATCCAAGTGCAATGACAATTGGTCAATATTCGTAACATGAACCACCCTCCAGGACATACAAACCTCCCAGTTATTTGTCGTACTTAAATTTCAACTTTTCGTTAGATGCTCCGAACTGATCACCTAGTACATTTCGATGATACTTTTCGATTAAATTGATTTTCTTCCCTATCGTTGGAAGCAGCCGTTTTTCAGACTTTTTCTGTATAAGGTCAACCTCAATTCGGTTGGTTCCATCATTATTTACGCCTATAAATCTGTACCATTGTCCATCCATTTGAAAGATGTCGTTTTTATATAAGCTGAACAAGAAGTTTGAATCACTCTCAATTTGTTTCGCATTTAACTTTTCACTATAATCTGTCCTATCAATTACATAACCATCTTCTGTTTCCTGTAAGTCATCGTAACGAATAGTAATAAATTTATACCTTCCACCTTCGTAATACATATCTAAGCGAAAGGGTTTTATTGATAACGCAACAATCCGCTTGTCTTTAGAGTCAAATTTGTGTGATAAATCTTTATAGTCACCTAATTTTTTTTGATAATACTTGAGAGATTTAACCGGCGGGCCGTTTCCTTTCTTGCTGTACTTTGTAAGCATAGTTTCCTTTTCCTGGTGGTACGCAGCAAGCGGGTTTTTGAACTCTTTATACTGTTCCATGACCACTTTCAGCTTTTCAAAAGTCTTAGGATCATGTGTGTACATTAAAAACGATTCCGGGTTTTTATCAAACTGTTTCTTAACCTTCTCATTATCGGGATTGTATAAATCGGCAACCTTTCCGATCACGTATTCTTCACCCTCAACTTTGCGCGTAGAATAAAGCGTATCATTCATCAACTGCCGATTTGGCTTCTGATCAATACGATGGGAATATTTATAGTTAGGAAACTCTCTAATCTGCTTTACTTTTTCCATCTTCTCCGTAAATGAAGCTGCAAATTCACCTTCATTTAATACCTCGCCCGTTTCCATATCTACTTTTTTCTCTTCTTTCATCATCGCCGCCTGCTCTTGAAAGTTATTATGGTTTTCAAGTAAATAACCTGCCATAGCCGCGACTAGCGCATCTTCAGCATGATGTTTATAATCTATATCACGGTCTTTATTTAAACTCCACAACTTCCGCAAGTAGTTTGTGACCGAGCCATTAATAGATTTCACTTTGACATCCGTTTCATTTTCTTTAAAATAAGCTTGAAGTAAATTCATGATTTCACGTGTCGCATAACGCGTATCGACTAAATTACGATTAATAAATTCCTTTTGCACGTCATATTTTGTAATATCACGCTCTTCTAACAAATATTCCTTTTTCTTTTTCGACACTTTCTCTTTTGATTTCGCAAGTTGAAGTACATGCGTTTTGAACGCTTCATAAGTGATCGCACTCCGCCCTGACTTCATATATTGAAAAGGAGTTTGGTTACCTTTTTTCTGATTCTCACCTGTGTGTACTAACACTTTATTGGCTTGGGAATCATCGAAGGATACGGACCTGGGAATAATATGATCTACTTCGTATCGAGTATGATTATTCACTAAGTCTTCAATTGGAATTTCTTTAAGTGAATACATGCAGTGACCATCTTGATAATGCCAGAGGCGAAGCTTTTCAAACATGCCTTTCTTAGCTTCAACTCCCATTTCATCAAGTTTTTCGCGGACTTGTTTGTTCACTGCTTCATTTTCTTTTTGCAGTTTACGCAAAAACTGCTTTTGGTCGTCACTATTTTTTTCACGCGCAAGCTCAATTACAATTTCCTCCGGCTCTCCATACTTTTTACGCAATGCATTTATTATACGGATGGATTGAATGAACGATCGCTTAACCACCGGTGAAATGATTAAATCATGAATATATTCATGCGGAATCTGTTTCATTCCGTGCAGTTGGACTTTTTTCGGCTGAAGCCCATAATCTGAAAATAACTCCATCTGATTTTTGTTCGTCCCCCATAAATCTGGAAGCAGGTAATGTATTGCTTTCAAGCTTAATGCGTGAGTTCCGGTAAAGTTTAATTCTGCTAACTTGTTAAGAACAGTTTCTGGGTATTTCAATTCTAGCGCTTGTAGCTTTGCTAATTTATTATCATAGTCTTGCCAGACTGTAAGAATCTCTGCAATTTGATCCAAACATTCCACCGACTCTTTTAACAAATACGGTTCGACTTTTTGGATTCTTTGAGAAAACTCCATCATGTTAAACTCTGGCTTACCACTTCGGTCAACACGGTATCCTCTAATGTCTTCTTCACGGATCCCCAAGCGTTTCGCTATTTTTTTTAACGTAGGTTTTCCACTTGCGAGAAAAACATACTGAATAAGATCTTCTTTCTCATCTTCAGTAACCCTAGTTTCCTCACTACGTGTTAATGTTAAGTTGTTTAAGTCATTCAACACGTTAAATAGTTCTGCTGAGTATGAATTTTTCACCGCGCGCGTTTCTTCCGGAAAATATGTGCATGTACCCATCATTTTTTCAAACCACAGCTCTGTATCTTGATTCCAACCGTACTCACTCCCAAACCCAGGACCTTCATAGTATGCCCGGCGCTGCTCTAACAGTTGAATCAATGTTTGTATGAACGAATGATCAATTTTTTGGTGATAATTCTGCTGTGTCTGCATAAGTTGTTCTGCTTCACGTACATAATCCTTCGTATGGAAACGATTCCGGTGCCCGCGCACCTCCCCATTCGCTTGAAGACGTTCAAGCTGTACTTCACATACATGCTTGTCTTCTAACAACCGTTCGTTTTGTTTAATTTGATCTTTTGTTGAAAGTGAAGACTCATCATGATCTTCCTTGCCGTCATCTGCATCCACATTATGCACGCCACGGCGCTTAATTAAATGTTGCAGCGCAGCAATGAGCTCACTTTCTGTTAACTGCTCAGACAAACCTTTCACACGTAATTCATAAGGGTTTTTCTCTGATGGATTATCTACTGGAAAGTTGTAGTTTTTTAGTAAGTAATTCAGTCTTTCTTGCCGGTGCTTTCTCCTGCGCTGTAACCTACGAGCTCCGCGCTTAATTCTGCGGCCTTCATTCTCATTAGCATCAGCTTCTGGAAACAACCTTACGCCTGCTTCTACTACATTCATATTTTCATCAATGACACCAAAGCCAACCGAAGCGATTCCTACATCTAAACCGAACGTATATTGCGTCATATTCGCGCCTCCTCCATGTAGGTAAGATAACTCTTTTTTATGTATGAAATTTCCTTGTTTGTGTAAAAAAAAGAGGCCACAAAAGTGACCTCTCTTTAGATCCTACAAGATCAAATCCGGGACAAAGCCCTTGCTTTGGTAGATCCTGCAGTTTTTAGTGGATACACAACCCGTCGGTTGCGATGAGATACCCTTATTTTATACAAAAACACTTTCTTTTGTCAATGAAAACAGGAAATTTTTCTGATAAACTTTAAAACTATCGACAAAATACCCAACCTAAAATTCACGCACAACTTTATTGCTCGCATACCTAGTTTAATGCCCCTAGTGAGAAAACCACTGATTGCGCGGTCTTTAACTGCTGCTCTTCCAGTGGTGACTAAAAGAGCTGTGCGTCGAAACAAAACCACAAATAGGAATCATTATGCGCGAAAAGACTAACTTTTAAAGATGACCACTTGTAATTGTCTTGACGGGTTAACAACACCATATCTTCGTTAATATGTAGATATCAATTGATAAAAAGTATCTCTACAATTCGTGACCATAAATTAGTGCAAAGCTGACAAGCATCGGCGGCGACGCCTACGGGAACAGTACGAGTCGAAAATCCCGCAGGCAACGATTTACTGCCGAGGAAGTTGAGGCCGTACCCGAGGCAAGCGTCCGCCGAAAAGCGATGTCAGACTTTGTTTTTTAAAAGGTTTGTTTACAATCTGAAATTTTATGATAAATATTCGTTATATAAATATCAATATCGCGATGAGAGAATATTGAAGCATCATCTCAAGATATAGGATTGCACTTATCAGAAGCACCTATAAATCATCAACTTTCAGAAATTCGTATTATAATTTTTGTTAAGTCTTAACTGCAGCTTTGTAAGACTTCCGCTATACAAGTACACCCTATCCATAGTCAGCCCCTTACTTACTATAAGCTCATATCCAGGCACATTTTCCCTACCCCATTTTCACTGGTGTACGCCGGGTGCTAAGCCAAAGCGCGGTGAGCGCGGCGCCGGCAAGAATCAAGCTTAACCCAACCAGTACAGTAAACGGCAAAGCCGCTGTATCAATCAACGGCTGGATATGACGGAACCAATCGATCACGATCACGTTGCCCTGCGCCCAGATCGCATCTGTGATTGAAAGAAGAATAATCACTATCGCAATTGAGGCGAACCCTCCTGAAATATGGAACCGGTAAAATCCAATCGCGACAATCCAGCCGGCAAGATAATAAAGGAATAATACGATCATCGTTCCCGTTAGCTGTGCAGCTGGGTGGCTAGAGATTAACGCCAAGCTTTGTTCTGTACCGATCGGTGCATACCCGGTGATCGGTTCTATCATATGAATCAGTCCAGACACGGCAAAGGTAAGTCCCATTAATCCAACAGCAAGCAGGGCTGCTGAAATTGCAGTGCCGGCAAAATAATCTTTTCTCGTCACCCCGTGACTAATAAAATACGTGAAGTAAGCGAACCACGGCACAATGCCGATGACCAACATATAAATTTTACTTGGCTCAAAGATAAAAGCCGCAAGTGTTACATCTGGTGCCTGCCGAGTGAAAAACCAAGAAGCATCTAATAGTAGAAATACGACGAGCACGACGCTAAAAAAACTTAACGTCCATTTCATCTGAATCTTAAATAAGTCGCTAGTAATACTTTTCACAGCGCTAAAGCCGTCACTCATGACCATTTCCTCCCCCGGTTAAATAAATAAACAAGTCTTGAAGCGTAACCGCACCAATACCAAGGCCAGCTTCTGCGGCTTCTTTTTGTTTTACATCATTGTTTGCATCATAAATCACGGCTCTTTTCATACCGCCCAGCTCCTCTTCGTGAATGACGGCCATCTGCTTTGTCACTTCATCGACAAGCGCCTGCCCACCGGTCACTGTGAAGGCCCGGCTTTGCAGCTCATCTGTCGGTGCATCAGCAATCAACTTTTGATTGTGGAGCATGAAAACATGATCAAATAAATAATCCATTTCGGAAACAAGATGGGTAGATAGCACCATGATTCGCGGGTGCCGCTCCTGCTCGCGGACAAATTCTTGATAAAACGCTTCCCGCGTCGGTGCATCCATCCCGTTATATACTTCATCAAACAGTGTAACTTCTGTACGCGCAGCCAGCCCGAGCGTAGCGTTGAATGCTGACTGCATACCTGTAGAAAGCTTGTTAATCGGCTTTTTCACCGGAAACCCAAACTTCTCTGCCAGTTCTTCTGCATAGGCGCGGTCAAAGTGCGGCCGGTACTTTTCAGCCGTTTCAAAGTAAGACTTTGCATTGTCACTTTCATCAGCGTAATCAGCAGGATAAATCAAGTTCACTTTTGGCATCATCATTCGGTTTTCAAACAACGGTTCTCCATTAACTTGTATATCTCCGGCATCCGGAAGGCGAAAGCCAGTAAGCAGAGACAATAGTGTCGTTTTGCCTGCTCCGTTACGGCCGATCAGCCCGTATGTTTTACCGGTCTCCATCGTAAATGAGACTTGATCAATTACATTCATTTTTCGGTAATTTAATGAGACATCGCGCACGTCAACTTTTGTATTCATCCTCTATCGCCCCTTCTCACCTGCTGAATTAAGTGATTCACTTCATCTTCTGAAAGCCCCAGCTTTTCGGCTTCCTGCATCATTGGCCGCACGTAATCATCAGCAAATGAAGCTTTTCTTTGCTGCTTCACCTTCCTTTGCGCACCTTCGGCAACAAACATCCCCACACCCCGCTTCTTATAAATCACGCCTTCATCTGCAAGTAAGTTCATCCCTTTTGAGATCGTTAAATGATTCACTTTATAAAAGTCGACCATCTGCGTTGTTGACGGGATCTTTTCATCTTCCTGCAAATATCCATTAACAATTTGATCTTCAATTTTCTCTTTGATTTGAATAAAAATCGGCTTTTGGTCATCAAAGGATGCATCCACGCAGTTTCACACCACCTTCTGCTATATACCTATATAGTTATGTATATAAGTATATAGGGGTGCTTTATTTTCGTCAAGTGAATTCGTGTTCTTCAACTTCATATATAAAGGTCCTAAGAACTAGCTAAATAAGTCCATTAGTTTGTAGATTTAAGAACTATATTGTAGTAAATTATTAGTAGTATTTATCATATTTAAGGAGGTAGACGAAGATGGGAAAGTTTTTTAAAGGCTGCTTGACGGTTTTTGTCGCTTTTATTGCCTTGGGTGTGATTGTTGCATTATTTACAGGTGGTGGAGAAGACGACGTCGCCAGCGATACTTAAGCTGAAGAATCGGAAAGCACGAACAACGCCGAAGAAGGCACAAACGAAAATGATAACGAGGAAAATGAAGAAGCCGATGAAGCTGAAGCCGACAGCCAAGAAGCATCTAGTGAAGACTCACTTGAAGAAGAAACTTTTACGGTCGGTGATGTTGTTGAGCATAACGACTACAGCTTGATTGTTGAGAATGTGGAGTTTTCTCAAGGCAATGATTTCGACAACCCAAGCGAAGGTGATGAGTTTGTCATTGTTGAAGTGACAATGAACAATGAAGGTGAAGACACAATATCTTATAACCCTTTTCACTTCAGCATACAAAACAGTCAAGGCAACATTACAGATCAAACCTTTACAACGGTTGACTCTGATACGTCGTTAAGCAGCGGTGAATTGGCCCCTGGAGGTACAGTTACTGGAACGATTCCTTTTGAAGCCCCCGTTGATGACCCCGAGCTTGAACTCATTTTTGAACCATCCTTTTGGTCAGCAGACGAAGTAAGAATTAACTTGAACTAAGTAAAAAACCCTTCCGCCTAGACTTATTTAAAATTGGCGGGAGGGCTTTTATATGTCAGGCTCGGAAAATGCCGCCGAAGATTTTTGGATTCTTTTCTTCAAGCGCTTTAAAAAGCATACGTTATTTACAACAAATTCGACAACATTTGCAATTAAGCGTTTGAAAAATCTTTTTTAGGTTATATGTACTAGACATATATTCTCATAAGCGGGAGAGTTGCTTCATGCAAGGTTCACTTTTTCGTACGCTAAGTATATCTTTCATTATTATTCTCGTTCTCATCTTCGGCACAATCTTTCTTTCTGGAGCCGGCATGAAGTTTTCTACACCCAACGCAACGTTGTTTGATGAAGGTTGGTCTTATTCAACGCCTGATACGACAGGAAACTTAACTGAAATGCCAACAAAACTTCCGGTTCAACCGAATGAGACGATGACATTATCGAGAAGTCTTTCATCTGATTTTGAACAGCCGCGTTCCATTTTGTTCCGCTCGTCTTTACAAGAAGGCAACGTTTTCCTCGATGGCGAGTTGATTTATCAAGGGCACGAAGGTGATGATGCGCACGGGTTAAACCTGCCGCTTGCAAGCCGCTGGGGGCTCGTTGAACTCCCGGCAGGGTCGGACGGTCAATTGCTCGAACTGCATTTTTCATCACCTTATCCAGAAATGTCGGGTACGGTGAATCCAATTTATACCGGATCATCTGGCAGCCTGCAGATGCACGTGATCCAATCTTATCTTTTCAATTTTCTTTATGCTGTAAGTGTTTTACTGCTTGGTTTCATTTTTACCGCTGTTTATTTTGTATTCCGAAAGTTACAGCCGGCAGAACTGCTTTATCTCGGCCTGTTATCTATTATTTTATCTCTTTGGTTTATAGCTGAATCACGGATGCTTCAGTTTTTTACCGACAGCCAGTTTCTTATCGGCGGACTTGGTTACTTGATGGTTCCTTTAATTCCTATACCAATGATCCTTTATGCCCGCGACATCGTTTTAACGCAAAGAAAAGCTTTCATGACTTTTTTATCTTATTTATTTCTAGCCCAATTTTTCTTCGTTTTACTTTTGCAGCTTTTTGGAATCAGAGACTTTTTTCAATCTGTAACGCTCACCTTGTTTTTTGTTATTACTGCAAGCGTCATCATACTTTATTATGTTGTAAAAGAAGTCTTCCAAAAGAAAAGTCAAGCCGCAAAGTTCTTTTTAGCTGCAATTGGTGTTTTAACCTTTTTTTCCTGGATTGAAATTTTTATGTTTTTTGCAGAAGATCCGTTGTTTGCGACCAGTTATGTACGTGTTGGCTTCTTTATGATGATCACCCTGCTCGCCGGGATTGGACTGAAAAACCTGCTTACCCGCATACGCCATAGTTACGAAGCCGGGATTTATAAAGAGCTTGCATTCAAAGATCCGCTTGTTCAAGGCTGGAACCGACTGGCCTTTGATCGGGATACCAACCGGTGCTTTGCCCCAGATCAGTTGCCTCCTTACCGGCGTTTAATCTACTTTGACTTAAACGATTTAAAAAAGATTAACGATATTTATGGACACTGCAATGGAGACGAAATCATTCAGCTGACATTCTCGAACATCCAAGCCGTTTTTGGTGTTTACGGCCGCTGTTACCGTCTTGGAGGGGATGAATTTGCGGTGCTGCTTACAACAGATGACGAAACGTTGTATCACCAGCTCGTCGAACAATTTGAATCGCAGCTTGACGCCGCAGGAACCAACCTTCCTTACAAGCTCGAAGTATCCATCGGCACCGCTGTCCTTAACCGAGAAACCGGTACACAACCAGGGGATTGGATGCACCGCGCTGACCAAGCGATGTATACCGATAAAGCGAAACGCAAGCACAAGGCTGAAGCGTAAAACAAATAAGAGCTTTCTCTATCAAAATCGGTAGGGAAAGCTTTTTTATAACGCTGTGCAAGTTCCCTCTAATGAATCGAGCGCCTGTTTTTATGAATTTTGTGATGTCTGCTTATAGTTCACTTACGCTTCAAGAATAAAATATCACATCGAACGCAGAAAGGAGGGAAAGTATGGGTGCACTTCAAGGATGTTCTATAGGATTTTGGGGAGGAATTGACAACCTATCGCACTGGGAAGAAACAGACTACGATCCCGATGATTTGTTTAATACAATCTTTGGTCGAATTGCCTCTGAACCAAGCAGTACGTTATTTGTATCAGTCAACCTTCCTGGTGGTGGAACGCCTCCAAACACAAATAATTTAATCCGCCAGTCGGTCGCTGCACTTTTAAACGCATCTCACCCTGATATTAACTTTCAACTCACCCCACAAGAAGTTATAACTCAATTTCAAGTTGCTTGGGATGGCGGTCAAGCAACAAGAACAGCACAAGGTGAGCTGTTTGATCAGCTGAACACTTTAGGATGCCCACTTTCTTAAAACTCTCTCAAGGACTATAGTTATTACTAAAAGCAGCAAGTTGACAGATCGTTAAAGTCAACTTGCTGCTTTTTCAGCCTATAACCGATTACTCGACGATACATCATCAAGCTAAGACCCATCCTATTTAAAATCATCACCCTTAAATCTTCTTTTCCTGCCGCTATTCTTATATTCCTTAATAACTGCGTTAACTTGCTTATCTCCCATTCTTTCAAAAATATTTATCATCGGTTTCAGATTCGCTTCAATGATCCAGACGCTTCCGGAGTGATCAATTGCGACATCCAAGCCAAAGGCTCTCTTTTTTGGGTAAAAATCCTGTAAGTGTGCTGCAGCTTTTAACCCAAGTGTGTAAACTTCGTTTATTATCGCAGAGCGGTTCACTTCGGCAGAAAATTCCGCTTGATTTAAAGCCTCCTGTAAAGGAATGATTTTTACAGCTGCATTTGTAATGATCGATTGCGGATATGTTACCCTTGCAGCTACACCAGTCACTTTCCACTTGTTTGATTTTTTCTTCCTTTGCACCATAACCCTTAAATCAAACATGGCGTTATCGATTTTAGCCAGGGGGATCCACTCTTGAACAATACAAGGCTTCTCCTGGTGCTCGGCAATATAACGGTAGGCTGCTTCAACCCCTGTTTTTTTCACTGTATGGTTTAAGTACTCGATATGGAAATCGTCCTCACCTACCAGGGTGACTTTCATAACACCTTTACCCAACCTTCCTTTCGAAGGTTTGATCACGACGGAGTTATATTCTTTCATCATTTTATTGAAATTAACTTGTGTACACAACTTCGTCTCCGGCAAGTACGAGTGAAAGTGAACGTCAGTTTGAAATGCAAGATACTTATCCCATTTACTTGATGATATATTCGCCAAGACACCTCCCCCTTTCACCTCTTAACTATTATATTTTGACCGAACGATCATGCGTAGGTTACTGCCCTGAAAAAGAAACCTAAATAAAAAAGACTGCCCTTTTTGGACAGCCCCTCCGTATCACCCTTTTTATCGGGTTGATGGCGTTGTTCGTTTCATTCAATTTAAGCTTGCAAAAATTACTCAATCTCCAGCCATTCATCAACAAGCTCCCGGTTGTCATCAATCCAGGCCTGGGCACCTTCCTGGGCATCATCAGTTTCATTAATTTCAGCCATTAATGCACCAAGCGTCTCGTCGTCAAAATGCATATTGTTCAAATACTGGACCACTTCTTCATATTCTTCTTCAAAGCCATCACGGGAAATATAAACGATATCATCGCCATCGCCGTACACATTTTCCGGGTCTTCTAAATATTTAATATCGTATTCCGAAAGCACCCAGTGCGGGCTCCACATCGTGACAACAATCGGCTCTTCGCTGCTGTACGCACTGTCGAGCTCTGAAATCATCGCTTGTTCAGACGAAGTTTGTAATTCTAAATCTAAATCGTAAGCTTCCTGCACTTCTTCGGTCGTTTCAACAAGTGAGGAGCCTGGCTCAATGCCCATAATCGTTTCATCAAATTCTTCAGCATAATCATTTAAATCCTCAATGGAATTAACATCTTCCATGTACTCAGGTACCGCTAAGCCAAGCACTGTTCCTTCATACCATTCACCCTGTACATCAAAATCATCACCGTACTCATCAACGTGGTGCTGGTCCGTTGTCGGAAGCCACACTTCCATGCCAATATCAATATCTCCTGAAGCAACGCCGGCAAACAAAGGTGCTTTCTCCATATTGCTCATCTCAACATCATAGCCTTCTTCTTCCAAAAGAATGGCCCACATGTTCGTTACAGCAATATTTTCGGCCCAGTTGTTATAGCCAATTTCTACTGAGCCGCCACTTTCAGCAGCATCTTCAGTCCCGCCATTGTCACCATTTGACTCATCACCGTCTGCATCCCCGCATCCGGCTAAAATTAACGTGCCTACCAATACTGATGTTGCGGTTGTTTTTTTCCATGCTTTCATGCTTTAACCTCCGTATGAATGAATCAATAATATTTTTACTGGGGCTGTTGAGAAGGCGTACGTTATGATCATGATACAAGGTGACACCGGCTCAATCTGTACATACGCAATATTTTGCCCTGTCTGCCTATGATCATTCTTGTACTTCTCTATAAATGTCTCACTTTTATTTCCTTGTTGGTTGTTTTTATTTCATCAGCTTTCTTTCAAACGGAAAGTCCGAGAAGTTGTCAACGCCATCTTCAGTAACAAGCAGCTGTTCTTCAAGCTTCACGCCTTCTTTGCCGCCTGGCGAACCGATATAACTCTCCACTGACAGCACCATGTTCGGTTGGATCACACCGTCATACCCTTTTTCTTCAAAGTCCTGTGGATAAACAATGTAAGGATACTCACCGCTTAAGCCTGTCCCGTGTGCAACTGTGAAGTAACGGTTTGGAAAGAATTCATCCGGGATCTGCCAACTCTTCATTGCATATTCTCGGAAAGTCATCCCTGGTTTCAGCAGCTCAATGTTGTATTGAATCTGCTCATACGCAGTTTGATATAGACGTTTTTGTTCATCTGTCGGCTCACTTTCCCCGCAATAAAAGGTACGGCTGATGTCAGTAAAGTAGCCGAACGGACCGTTCATATCGGTATCAAAGGCAACAAGTTCTCCCTCGTTGATCACTTTGTCGCTGCATTCTTGAAACCAAGGATTCGTCCGGTGGCCGGAACTGAGCAGTCTCGTTTCAACGTAATCTCCGCCTTGTGCAATATTCGTTTGATGCAGATGGGACCATAGCTCATTTTCTGTAATCCCAGGTTCTAACGCCTGCTGCATACGGATCATACCTTCTTCTGCTGTCCGAACTGAGATTTTCATCGCTTCGATTTCTTGATCATTTTTAATACTGCGGGCGTGCTCGATCGGTTCTTGCCCATCTACAATCTCTACGCCTAATTTGGAAAGCTCAATAGCACCTACCGATGGCACATAATCAATGGCTAGTTTATTGCTGTCACCGCCATGCTGTTTGAATAAGTCAGCAATCTCTTCGGCCCAAGCTTTGGCATTATCATAAAGGTTGTCACCAGAGGCAACATAAGACAGGGTCGTTGCTTCTCTTACCTCATCAATGGTTTCAATTCCTTCAGATAAGTGTTCACAGTTTGGAAAATCAAATAACGTGATCGGTCCTTCTGTAGGAATAAAAACATAACGGCCTGGATTACGCAGCATAAACACCTGCATGTTTCGACTGCCTGTTGCATAGCGCAAGTTGACAGGATCAAAGATGACAATACCTCCATACCCTTTTGCTTTTAGCTGTTCACGCACACGGCTCAACCGGTATTGACGCATACGTACAAGGTCAATTTGCGTTTTGTCGTGACGAATACTTGTTAATTTACTCACGTTTTCTTCCTCCTGTTTGCATATGTCTGCATTCAGTTATATTTAACTTGTTTACATGTTACAACAAGTTAATCAGTTATCGCAACAAGATTCGCCACAAAAGTTTATCTTCCGATTTCAATCCGGTAGTTAAATGCGCTTGTTATATACTTTGTCCGGCTGTATTCGATCGGGATTCCATCAATTCCTAACGTCGTTCTCTCAATATCCACTAACGCCTCTCCTGGAATTAAACCTAATATATCTGCTTCATACTGCGTCGCATTTGAAGCAGAAACGGTCTCTTTTATATTTTTATAATGCACATCATGCATCCCAAGCGCTGGGAAGATATCGAACATCTTTGCTGCGTCATCTTTTACTTTTTCACCCACCGGCTTCGGCAGAAATAATTGTTGATACGCAATCGGTCTGGCATCTGCCATCCGTACACGTTCGAAAAAGAACACTTCATCTATGTCATCAAGCATTAACTCACCCTTGGCGTAATAACGATCCGCGCATTGATCCGAGCGCAACACTTGAACTGACAGCTCTTCGCCAAGTTCGTGATGGACCACGCCGGGGTTTCCTTCCTCCTCCTTGGGGGTTTGGCGCACACGCGTCGGCGTTCCGCGCCTTGTTTCTAAAACACCATCCTGCACCAGCTCTCGGATCGACTGCCGGATGGTTGTGCGGCTTACGTTGTATTGCTCAATTAATCGATTTTCAGAAGGGATCGCCTCTCCCGGCTTCCATGCCCCTTCTTTAATGTTGTTCACCATTTTATTTTTGATTTGAAGATACAACGGTAACTTTCTTTGTTCGTCCGACACCTTGGACCCTCCTTTGTTTTTACGCACGCTTCCTTTCTTCATTCTAAAGAAGGTATCGATGACTTACCAGCAGCCGGCAGTAGATGAATCAACCTTGAGCCCCTAGCCTGCCTTAATATACAACTAACATCGCCTGCAATTTTTTGTGAGCGATACATTCACCTGCGCGAAGTAAAAAAAGCATTTCACAAGGTTAGAAAAACTTGTGAAATGCTCTCGACTAATCCTTTATTATAGGAAACCTCCTTACTATTCACTTAAAAATCCGTTCTCCTCCAGATACGTTCTCGCTACTTCATCAACGCTTTCGTCTTCAATATCCACTTGATAGTTCAACCCCATCATTGTCTCTGTATCAAGTTCTTCAGAGAGTGGCTGTAAAATCTCTTCGATCTCAGGGTACTCTTCATACACTTCGGTTCTCATAGAAAGTGCTGCGTGATAGGAAGGAAAGAATTGTTGATCGTCTTCGAGATTAAATAGATCATATTCTTCAATCCGGCTGTCGGTCGCATGTCCCATTGCTGAACTAACTTCTTCGTTAGCAAGCGCTTCGTAGTTCAATCCATAGCTCATTTCGTTAACTTGATCACTTCCAAATTCAAACCCATAAGTTTCTTCAACCCCTGGCAGTCCATCACCACGGTTACCGAATTCTGCATCAGTAGCAAACGTCATCTCCCCAGGATTATCATTGATATATTCCGCTAGATCAGAGATAGATGAAATACCCTTTTCCTCGCCGTCAGCTTCACGCATCATGATGGTATATGCATTATCAATGTCAGACATGTTTGCCCACGTGATACCTTGATCGGCATCGATGTCGCTGATCGCTTCAAATGCTTCCTCACCATCTGCGATCGGATCTTCACCGTTATAAGTAATCAAGCCAGTTCCTGTGTATTCCCACGTTAGTTCAACTTCTCCTGATTCCAAAGCCTGTCGCAGCGCAGTGGAGCCCATATTGTCGACCATATCCACTTGAAAGTCGTTATCTTCCAACATGATTTCTGCCATTTTCGCGAGTATAAACTGCTCGGTAAAGTTTTTGGCACCTACTGTCACTTCTTTCTCTTCTCCACCGCATGCAGAAAGCATAACGGCACCTCCAAGTGCTGCAGTTAATCCAATCATTTTCTTTTTCATAAGTATAATCCTCCTAAGTTATAGTTTTAAGTAGCCGCAGCTGCTTTTTGTGCTTTTCGAATACCTTTAGGCACGAGGAAAAGCTGCATTACCCTGAATAATTGGTCTACTGTAATCGCAAGAATCGTCACCGGTACTGCGCCGGATATAAGGTACGTATTATCAAACAGTTGAATGCCAGTGAAAATCCAAACGCCCAAGCCCCCTCCGCCGATGAGATAGGCAAGTGCTGTTGTTCCAATATTTAAAACAATAGCTGTGCGGATTCCTGCAATCATCGAGCTTGCCGCCATCGGAAGTTCGATTTTAAATAGTATCTGAGTCGGTGTCATTCCCATGCCTGCCGCTGCATCTTTGGCAGCGGGGTCAACTGATTTCAACCCGGCTATTGTATTTTGCAAAATTGGCAAAAGTGAGTAAACATAAAGCGCTAAAATAGCTGCCTGTATACCTATACCAAGAAAACCCATCGCTAACGCCAATATTGCAATGCTTGGGATGGTTTGACCAAGGTTTGCTGTATTAACAAAAATCCACTCATATTTTTTGAACTTTGGCCGGGTTAACAAAATTCCCGCCGGTACCGCTGTAAGCAGCGCAAGAGAAGATGAGATTAACACGATCTGCAGGTGGCGTCCTAGTAAACCGGCGAACTGTTCTGGGTTTTCTAAAATCTGCGCATACATATTGTTGGAGATCGTCCACCAGAAAAAGGCGATGATGACCACCCAGAAAGCGATTTTTACGATCCAAGCGATCACTGCTTTCGAATTCATTACCATCCCTCCTTCATGCCGTCATCTCACGGACGAAAGCTTCAATGTGAGCGACACTTATCGGACCGGCGAGACCGCCTTCTTGCCGCTCAAAGTAAACCGGCTTAGGTGTGGGATGGAGCAAGTGGGAAAGAACGTAACGAAGAGAGTCCCCATGCTTGAATACGGTCCCATCCAGCCCATCTGATGCTTCCGGCAATGTAAGCTTTGCCTTCATGTCTTGCACTTGGTATAAGCTTAGACTTTTCAATACACTGTCCTCTCCTACAAACTCGGAAACGAACTCGTTGGCCGGTCGATTTAAAAGTTCTTCCGGACGGTCAAACTGCTGCAACTTTCCGTCTTTAAGAAGCACGATTCTATCCGCTAATTTTATCGCCTCATCGATGTCGTGGCTGACAAATAGAATCGTTTTTTTCAACGTGCGCTGAATATCTAGAAACTCTTCTTGGATCCGGGCACGGATAATCGGATCGAGCGCACCGAAGGGTTCATCCATCAGCATAACCGGTGGATCTGCCGCAAGCGCTCGGGCCACACCAATCCGCTGCTGCTGTCCACCTGATAATTCGTGCGGGAAGTTCTTACGATAGGTTTCTGGCGGCATTCCGATTAGATTCATCAAATACTCAAATCGCTCTTTCTTTTTTTCTTTAGACCAGCCAAGCATTGCTGGTACAACCATAACGTTGTCCTCAATCGTCATATTCGGGAACAAGCCGTTGCTTTGTATGACGTATCCGATGTTACGTCTCATATCAATTTTGTTCAGGTCATGAATACTGCTGCCTTCAACAGCGATCTCACCCTCGGTCAGTTCCTCAAGTTGGTTAACCATACGGAGCAAGGTGGTTTTACCGCAACCGGAAGGACCTAGAAGAACGACGAATTCTCCGTGTCCGATTGAGAGACTGATATCGTCAATTGCCTTCACACCACCTGGGTAGGTTTTCGACACGTTCGTAAACTCAATCATGGCACTCCTCCTGTTTTATTGAATTTCTTTTGGTGAAAACTTCATTTGTATTTTCTTAAGTCCAAAATCAGCGGCAATAGCAAGAATTGAAATCGCCAATGCACCAGCAATAATCATATTTTGATTCCCTCTGGAAATCCCCATATCAATCAGGACCCCTAGGCCTCCGGAGCCAATAAAAGCCGCGATTGCCCCGATACCAATGCTTAATACTGTTGCTGTCCGGATGCCTGCCATAATTAGCGGCATGCCGTTTGGTATTTCTACTTTTAAAAGCCGCTGCATCGTTGTCATGCCAAGCCCATTTGCTGCGTCACGGATGTTTGGATCCACATTATTGATGGCTGTATAAGTATTGCGGATGATCGGCAGCTGCGAATAAAGAATTAGAGCGATCACCGCTGGAAGGAACCCGATTCCTTGGCCGACTAACGACAAAATAGGAATCATCACACCGAACAGTGCAATGCTCGGGATGGTTAAAATGATAGATGCTGCCTGCAGCACTGTCGCAGCCAACTGTTCATTTGTAGTTAAATAAATGCCAAGCGGGACCCCGATAAGAATCGCGAGCGTCAAGCTAACACCGAGAAGCTGTATGTGTTCAATCGTATAAGAGAAAATATCTGCATAGTTACGACCGAGATACGACAAAAAATCCCCCAACCTACTCACTCCTTTCTAAATAGATTTTCTACACCGCCAGCGTCGCCAGTTCGGCGGCGTGACTTGTTTGGGTACAAAAAAAGAGAGGAAAGACACACACTAAACCTATGTTAGTGTTACTTTCCTCTCTACTCTAGTAACATTTTTCATCATAATTCATTCGTGTCTTGAAGTAAAATCGCTCTATGACGCCTCTACGCATAAATTGACGATTTTTTGCGCCTCAGCCTTTGCTGAGAACCCTCTACCTTGAGTTATCGCCTCGACACGTCTAAAATGAGATAAAATGGATGTTAAAGGTGGCGAAAAACATATGGGTTCTACTACATTTATTAATAATCTCGAATTTAATCCTGTGATTGCCGGCATTAAAGACGAAGAGGCACTAAAGCAAGCGCTAAAATCCGATTGTGCAGCCGTATTTATTTTAAAATCAACCTTGATGAACGTAACGGATTATGTCGACCGGATCAAAGCTGCAGGAAAAAAAGCTTTTGTTCATGTTGATTTGATGGAAGGGGCATCTTCAAAAGAAACCGTGCTGGAATACCTTCAGAAAATGACGCAGGCGGACGGAATCATCAGCACAAAAGCACAAATGGTCAAACTAGCAAGAAAGTATGGATTCATCACAATTCACCGCTTTTTCCTGATGGACTCCATGTCTTATCACAACATCGATAAGCAAATTGCTCATTCAGAACCTGACTTTATTGAAATCTGCCCTGGTGGTATGACGAAAACGATCGGCTGGGTAAAAGAGAAAGTTGATACCCCGATACTCGCAAGTGGTCTTGTTTGTGACAAAGAAGACGTTGTGGCAGCCCTTAGTAAAGGAGCACTTGGCGTCTCGTCAACCAACACCGAAGTATGGGAGTTGTAAGTCGCTTAAAACGTAATAGAAAAACATTTGCTTTTTTTATAATCATGAAGGAAAATTTTCTTTTGAGTTTATTCAAATTACGATTAAGAAGAAAAATTTCCGAAAAAGACTTGTTTTCCTTGCAGGTCCATATTAAGATGTTGCTAAACAAACGCCGGAGAGGAGGAGCTAAATGAACGAGTTCGAACAAGAAATTACGAGTTTCAATATGCAGTTTTTCCGGTTAGACGGTAAAACTGCCATCGTCACGGGGGGGAATTCCGGACTTGGACAAGGATTTGCGTTAGCACTCGCTAAAGCGGGCGCCGATATTTTCATCGTCACCTTAGAAGATGATGCAGGGGGGACAAAGGAACTGATCGAAGCAGAAGGTGTGCGCTGTCACGTGAAGACAGCAGATATCACTCAAGATGGTGTCTGCCGGGAGGTCGTTGATGAGTGCCTCGCCACTTTCGGCCAACTCGATATTTTGATGAATAACGCAGGTATCGGCATCAATGAAAAGGATGTCACCAAATATACACGGCTGCAGTGGGATAAAATGGTCTCCATCAATTTAACTGCGCCGTTTGAGCTCGCAAGCGAAGCTGCTAAACATATGATCGAAAAACGAAGCGGGAAAATTATTAACACATGTTCCCTCTTTTCTTTTCTCGGTGGACGGTGGTCACCGGCCTATGCCGCCACAAAGCATGGACTCGCCGGATTTACAAAGGCATACTGCGATGAGCTGGCCCAGTTTAATATTCAAGTTAACGGCATTGCTCCCGGCTATTTCGCAACGGATGTTACAAAAGCCACGCGGGAAGACGAAGCATCTAATTCGCGCATACTTGATCATGTTCCGGCCGGTCGCTGGGGACAGATTATTGACTTGATGGGTACTGTAGTTTACTTAGCGTCTGATGCGTCCAACTACGTTAACGGTACATTGATCACCGTCGATGGCGGATACTTAGTACGTTAGCCAATTATCACCTAACTAATAAACGGTATTTCTTCCGCTGAAAAAATCCGGGAAGACACAAGTTTTCTAGTACGGGCAAATTTATTTGTAGCAGCATTCATAACCGGCTGATGAATATATTCAAAACATAAAAAAGGAGAGATTTTCTCGATGCACATTGATACCATACAGGATTTGAAAACCATTGTAAGTGAAGAGTGCATTACAACAGACCACGAAGAGCTCTATGATGCCTCAGCAGACCGTTATAAAAAATATGCGAAAGTAAAGAATGTCCTGGACGTGCCGGCACCGATAGCCATCGTCTATCCGTCTTCTTCACAGGAGGTCTCTTCACTACTTTCCTACTGCAATGAGCATGGCATCAATGTAATTCCCCGCAGCGGAAAAACAGCTACAGAAGGTGGGTTGGAAAACTGGAAAGATAAAACACTCGTCATTGACGGCTCACGAATGGACGATATCATTAAAATTGACACGTACAACATGCAGGCCACCGTTCAGGCCGGAGTGCCACTGCAGCAACTTGAGGATAAGCTTCGCGAACTTGGTTATACCACCGGACATTCGCCGCAGTCTAAGCCGGTTGCGCAAATGGGCGGCCTCGTCTCTACACGCAGCATCGGCCAGTTTTCTACACTCTACGGCGCTATTGAAGATATGGTTATTGGTTTGGAATGCGCGTTTCCAGACGGACATATTTCCCGCATCAAAAACGTACCACGACGTTCCGGTGGTCCGGATATTCGTCATATCGCCATCGGCAACGAAGGGGCTCTCTGCTACATCACAGAAGTTACAGTGAAAATCTTCAAATTTCACCCGGAAAATCACGCCTTTTACGGATACCTCATCGAAGATATGGATGCAGGTATCAAAGTACTGCGTGAGGTGATGGTCAACGGCTACAAGCCGTCGGTTGCCCGCCTGTACTCTCCAGATGATGCAAAGCAGCATTTCAGCCATTTTTATAAAAACCAATGCGTGCTGATTTTCATGAACGAAGGGCCAAAAGGGCTCGTCGAAGCCACCAACCACGCTGTGGGGGAAGCTGTAAACAAGTTTGAATCCAGTATTGTTGAACAGGTAGACTCCAACTTGATCGAAACGTGGTTTAACAACCTAAACTGGGATCAGAGCCGTATTGAAAAAGAATTCCGTGATATGGCAGAACGTAACACCCACGACGGCTTTACGACAGAAGTATCTGCAGACTGGGAAAACATTATTAAAATCTACCATAACGTAATGGAACGCATTCAAAATGAATTTGAACACTACGAGGACTTGACCATGCTCGGCGGTCACTCTTCCCACAGCTACCTGAATGGTACCAATATGTACTTCGTTTACAATTACGAAATTAACTGCCGTCCGGAAGAAGAAATGCTCACGTACCACCATCCGATCCATGAAATTATTATTGAGGAAACGCTCAAGTGCGGGGGTTCGATGTGCCACCACCACGGTATCGGCAAGTACCGCTCCGAGTGGACAAAGGAAGAGCACGGATCTGCCTACTATATGCTCGAGGGCCTCAAACAAGTATTTGACCCGAAGGGGATCATGAACCACGGTACAATCTTTCCACAGGAAATGGAGATCAAAAAATATATCCGTGATTAAAGAGCGCCCCCCCCCCTGCAGAGACAGCTCTCTATAAAACAAGCCGGTCATGATGGCAACCTGCCAATGACCGGCTTGTTTCACTGGCAAGAAAGGATGGATAATGATGAGTGCAGCATATGTGTTGGGGATCGACAGCGGTTCACAGAGCACAAAAGTGGTAATCTTTGATACAGAGGGGAATGAAGCGGCTTTCGGTTCATGTCCGCTAAGAGAGCCACATACACCGGCTCCCGGTACTGTCATACATCCGGACGACGATCTGTGGGACAGTTTGAAACAAGCCGTCCACCGGTGTCTCGATGATTTTTCCGGCGACAGAGATGCCATTAAAGCCATCGGTTTATGTACAATCCGCAGCTGCCGTGTACTCCTGCGTAAAGATGGTTCGCTCGCGCAGCCTGTGATCAGTTGGATGGACGAACGCCTCGCTGCTCCCTATCAGCATGAAGATGACAGCGTAGCCTACGTGACAAGCACCTCCGGCTATCTCGGATGGAAACTTACTGGAGAAAAAAAGGATACTGCTGCGAACTATGAAGTGTTCTGGCCCCTTGACCGCACTACACTTGACTGGAGCACAGATGATGAGGTACTTAAAGCAAACGGTGTGACACGCGAGATGTTGTTTGATTTGGTGAAACCAGGTGAGGCACTTGGCAGTATAAAGGACGAACTCGCCAAAGAATTCGGCCTTAATGAAAACATTCCTGTCGTGGCAACTGCCAATGATAAAGCGGTGGAAGTACTCGGCAGCGGTGTAGACAGCGAAACAACCGCAATGATTTCTCTTGGCACATTTATTTCTGCCATGTTGTATCAAACCAAGGACTGGGAAAGCGCAGCTCACTTCTTTCCAACGCTTGCTGCGGTACCTTACCGCTATGTTTACGAATCAACCGGCATACGTCGCGGCATGTGGACGGTGAGCTGGTTTAAAAAGCTGATCGGAAAGGAACTGACCACACAAGCAGCTGCCTTTGACAAGACAGAAGAAGACTTCCTAAACGACCAAGCAGCGGAAATTCCGGCCGGAAGCGAAGGGTTAATCACCATTCTCGACTGGCTTTCAAGCCCTGAACAGCCGTACCGAAAAGGCTTAATCATTGGCTTTGACGAACGGCATACAGCCTATCATATGTATCGCTCAATTCTCGAGGCCATTGCCTTCGACATGAAAAATAATATTGATATAATGCTTAATGAAATCGATGGAACCCTGGAGCAACTTATCATTACCGGTGGCGGAGCGAAAAGCGATGTGATGATGCAAATTCTTTCTGATGTATTCGGGCTCCCGGCGAGACGCCGTAAAGGGAGCAGCAGTGCCTGCCTTGGTGCCGCCGTTAGTGCCTGCGTACAGCTCGGTTTTTACAACTCATTTACTGAGGCTCAGCAGTCTATGATCCGTGATGATGCCGTTTTCTCCCCAAATAGCGGGCATCATAAGTTTTACACAGACTTAAATGAGACAGTGGTCAAACACGTGCGCTCTCATACAGATGAGATCTTAAAGCGCTCTCATAGACTTTTCCATGAAACACCGCCGCAATAACAGTGTGGCGGCACATAATTATACGAAAGTGAGGCCCGATGCTATGCTAACTTTACGAACAGACCATTTAACCGAGTTGGAAAAAACAACGCACGAGACGCTGACCGCCATCGTACGGGAGCAGGAAGCGCTGACGATCGTGAAAGCAGCAGAAGTATGCGGGGTCTCTCCTTCGAAGATATCCAAGCTCGTACGTAAACTCGGCTTTGAAAGCTTTAAACAGTACAAGCGTTATTTCAGCGGACAGGAAGAGGTGCCAAAAAAGCAGCCTTCCAGCGAAATTAGACGTCTTCTTCAGTTTTTAGAACATTACGACCCTGCACCTGCAGCTGACTTTGTATCCATCTTTCACCAATTTCCAAAGGTGATCCTTTTCGGGCTCGGCCCTTCTCATATTGCAGCGGAATACTTCAGCTATAAACTTCAGACGGTGACGGAAAAAAATATTCTCGTCACCCATCACGAAGACTACGCCAACCAGCTTGTAGGAGCAGATACGCTTTTGGTTATTTTTTCTGTCACCGGCACCTTTACCTCTTTTGAACCGCTGATCAAAAAAGTGCAGGATCGTGGTGGGCAAGTTACGCTTGTGTTAGAGGAGCCACTCAATACACGAGACAGCAGTGCAGACTACATTTTTCAGCTTTCGTCCTTTCCTCAGGACCCAGACCTGCAGGCATTCGAAAAAACACGTACCATCTTCTTTATCTTTATGGAGGAGGTTATCTCCCGACTTCAGCAGCAGAAGAATCATGATACAACGGTAACGGGTTAAAACCACGCTGATCTTCGAAGCCTAACTGAATTTCAGCTTGTTTTTAACCATCCCCCTATTTCTGTCACCGGAACATTTAAACCGCTGTGCGGTCGTAATACACAGAGGTGGTTTGAGCTGCCTGAATGTTATCGGGGGACCTTCGCTTAAAAGTGTGGAATTGGTGTTTGGAAACTGGTGTCGTGAGAATCATCAAAAAATAAATGATGGAACGGTTCTCCACGTTGGATTAGGGCAAGCACCGGGACGGTTTGTACTTTGAAAGAGAAAGATCTTAAACCCAGTCAGGTGGGCAATCATTTTTCCTGCTGCACTTCTCCCAGCTCGGAGCGCTCCCTCCATAAAATGGGGAAATGTTTCCGATAGTTCACTTGAGCTAAACATCACCCTGTTGTATGGCTCGTGAAGATGTGCAGGAGAATGAATGTTACCTCCGTATCGGATCGCAGCACCATAACCACCGCCGCACCAAGGCTCTTCCACCCACCTTGTCAGATTGCAACTTTTATATTGCGCTGCCTCTCGCCCGAACGCTTCAGTCAACCAGGACGCTGCTTGTTCCATGATTTCTTCTTCCGAATGGCGATTAAGTTCCACAGCTTTACCTGCACCGATAAACATTGTGAGCCGGTTGTTGTTCCCACGGGCTGAAGCATCCGTCACAGTAACCCCTTCTGGATCTGTGTAAATGACTTCACGAACCGCCTGCGTTTTTTCATTACCTATGGCCTTTTCCCAAAAGGGTGCAGTATAGTCCCAAGTGATCTTTATGATTGCACCATTGATATAACTTTCAAGCGCTTCGCGAAAGTGTGCATCCAAGTCTTTCGACAAAGTGATGTTTGCTGCCACAGCCGGAGGAATTGCTGCAATTACACCATCTGCTGTCCACGTTCTTTCACTCGTCACAACCTTCACCTTATCTTGATCTGTATCAATCTTATGAACCGGCTCGCCGTAGTGGATGCGCTCCGGAAGAGAATGCTCCATCAACCGGGCCAGCTCTTTTAAAGGACCGTTGATTTGGTGGGGGGTATCATCTTTTTCAGATGGATAGCGTTCATCAATTGACTGAATGCCTGCAGCGCTGACAAGATCAGGCTCTACATTAATCAATTCTCTAAATGTTAAAGCGGCTGCGGTCATAAAATACCACAGCCACTTTTTCTGTTTTCTTAAATTAAATCCGGAATGCTTGTGATTAATGTATAAACGCCAAAATACGCCATTAGTAAAACAACGATGGCACCAAAAATCGTGAGCCAGATCGGATGTTTGTAATCTCCTACAATCTTCGTTTTGTGCGCGGCTAGTAAAATTGATCCCAGCGTTAACGGTAAAATCAGACCGTTAAAAGCACCTGCTAAGACGAGAAGAAGAACTGGTTCACCAATTAAGGCAAATACCCCAGTCGAAAAGATAATAAAACCTATCGTCCAATAACGCCGGTTGCGCTCAATGCTGTGATGAAATGTCGACAAGAATGTCACGGAAGTATAAGCAGCCCCAACCACTGACGTAATACCAGCTGCCCAGAGCACTAAACCAAATAACCGAAGACCAACATCCCCTGCAGCGAAGTAAAAGACAGAAGCCGTCGGGTTATCTGGATTCAAATTAAAACCGGCATAAACCACACCTAAAATGGCCAGGAAAAGAATCGCACGCATAATCGAAGCTACAATAATCCCCATGATGGATGTGTTCGTAACATAGCGCAGGTTTTCCTTACCGGTAATGCCTGCATCAAGTAAACGATGACCGCCTGCAAAGGTAATATAACCGCCGACCGTTCCGCCAACGACAGTTATAATAGCATAAAGGTCGAGCTCGATTGGTGCCACTGTCTCTATAGCTGCCTGTGCATAAGGAGGGTTACTAACCACCATCACATAAGCCGTTAATAAAATCATCATTGCACCGAGATAGCGGACAATTTTATCCATCGCCACGCCTGCTTCTTTCGACATAAATATTCCAATGCAAATGATACCAGTTAAAACTGCGCCAATTCGAGTATCAAATCCAAATAACGCATTTACACCAAGACCGCCGCCGGCAACATTACCAATATTAAATGCCAATCCGCCGAGTACAATGAAAAAAGCCACGACGTAACCGAGGCCGGGAAAGACTTGATTGGCAATATCTTGTCCTTTCATACGGGCTACGGCAATAATCCGCCAAATGTTTAATTGGGCGCCAATATCTAAAATAATTGAAACTAAAATGACAAAAGCAAAGCTTGCGAGCAGTTCTTCAGTGAAAACTGCAGTTTGGGTGAGAAAACCCGGTCCAATTGCGGAAGTAGCCATTAAAAATGCTGCTCCCATCAGAACACTTAGTCGCTGCTTTGACGTATACGTTTTCGTTTGTAAATCATTTTCTGCCACGTTCAACCTCCCCCGATCTTTAAAACCATGTTTATGGTTAGATGATGTAATGAAACGCACGTCAAACATTTTAGCACAACACCTGGGATCATAAACAAAAAAACGACTTTATGTCATAAGTTGTGCAAAACACTTGGATACCGCATCTATATTAATGTCTTTCCATTCTGCGAAGTCAAAGATTCTTGTTCGCACAGATCCTAACCTTCAGAAAAGCCCAAAACGTTACCAATAGATAAATAAAGAGATCCCCCATAAGTTCAATCCACTTATGAGGGACCTCTACTTTTACATTTAACATGTTCGCAATCGGAAGGCTAACGCTCCGAAAATGCGTTGATATCAAGGGCAGGGTCGTGGCATGATTACATCATGCCACCCATGCCTAACTCACTACAATGGCTTTAAATAAATTTTAAAACCGTGTTGAATTAGGTTTTCTTAATATTAATATTATAATCGTTGCAAACAAGTTATAAGTGGTTCGGTCACCTTTATGGACACAAATTACTCAAAAAGACGACACCACAAACTTGCTGGTGTCGTCTTTATTGCATATTTATTATAATCTTTCACTTCAATAGTCCAATCACCGTCAGCTTCAACATTGAACAAAAAATACCACCAGTGTCGAACTGTTGCGTGCCACTTGCCTCATAGGAGCCGATTTCATTAACCAGCAGACCCGAGTTGTTCAGCATTACGATAAATTTACTTCCTCGTGTGTTTTTTATAGTCCGATTTCATCTACTGCGTGTGTTGCCTGACTGTTTGTAAAACCCTCATATTCCAGTTGGTCTATTAAGCCGCTTCTGGAGAAATTCGAGTAATCCAGATAAGCCTCGCCGCTCTTAACTGCCTGTTCGTACCAGTCCACGTCAATATATTCAACGGCGAATGTTGCGTCCTCATTACTGAATCCTTCATATTCTAGTTGATCTATAAGCCCTTCTTTAGAAAAAGCGGAAAAGGCAAGATAGTCTTCTGCTGATCCTATTGCGTTTTCCTGTGAAAGCGTCATTTCTTCTTCAGCTTCCACTTCCCTTTGGAAAGTTTCTTCATACGTGTAAAGCATCCCGGATTCATCCTCTGACAGGTCTCCGGACACTTCCGATCCCTGCCAGTCACCAAACGCTTCCTTAACCAAGTCCTCATCGCTTGTAGCACCGGACAGGCCGATCCATACCAGGATTTCTCCGCCCGGATAATCAGTGATATCCACTTCAACAGAAGTCTGGCTGTCTTCGATTACCAATTCGCCTTCTTCCCAGTGGTCAAAGTCTTCCACATGCTCAACTTCGTAGGCAAACTCAATCCCGTCAGGAACGTCCGTCTCAATCGTAATTACCACGGAGTCATCCCCAAACTCAACAGAAGGATCAACCCTGTATTCTTTCGACTCCGGTTCTTCAGCTTCCGATTCTTCTACCTCCGTAGCTTCTTCCTCGGTCGCGTCTTCTTCAGAAGCTTCTTCTTCATCAGCTTCAGTAGCAGATTCTTCTTCCGCTTCTTCCTCGGCTACCTCATCGCCGCCTGATTCTGCGGCGGCGACGAACCCGATCAGTGCGATAAAGGATAACGCTCCAGTAGTAGCAATTCTCCCTGCCTTTGCAAAGTGCTCATGCTTCCATAGTAGATAAAGACCGAACCCTGCAATAACCACTCCTGCAAACGGCGTTATATTAAAAGCGAACAGTGGCGCGATGAGTAGTACCAGTACAAATGGCGCCCAGGCTTTCTGTGACATTTCTTTTAGTTTCTCCATGAAATTATCCCCCCCATAAATTTATAGATTATCATAGATTCCCTTAGTATTATACAAACAAAAGGCAGTGAATGTAACCTTAGCTTCCATGTTAATACTCTCAGTAAGTTGAACTCCCCGCTTCTTTTTCAACAACGTGCTTCATGACTTTACAACGGATCTAACGTACCGGTCTTCAAAAGTGTGGAGTTACATCATACAGACTGGTCTTCAGTTTTTGCATACGTGCCGATAATCTTGGACTTAGTGTCAGCTGCTGTGACACGCTCTTTTCAGCCCCCAGTTACCGTTGCCACTTCCTTCCCCGTTTATCTGCTACGTATGATGTATAGTGCTTGCCGCAGTGATGGCAGTTAAAGTATGCCTCACGTTTACCATGACCTGCACAACGTGTCATGGAAGGTTTGAAGCCGCTGAAGCATAAGCTTTTGCCCCGTCCAGGGAAATCACTTTGAGGTTCGGGAGCTTCTCAAGACGACGGCGCACCACATCTTCTGTTCTTCCTTCGAATAGATCAAAAGACACGCGGGTTTCAAGATCAATCAAGATCGTTCTGTAAGAAAAGCGCCGGCGCAGGGAAAAGTCATCGATAGCGGCGAAAGGAACACTCCTGGGTTGAAGGTATAGGCTTCCACCGTACAAGAGATAAAAACTTATCATGATTTCCTTAAAAAATTTCTTCTTATAATTTAGCAACTTTCACCATTTTTGTCATTATTGTTGTGAAAATTTGTTTTATCCCTTAAGTTTAACTTAATGGTAAAATCGAACTTATATTGCTCATCCCCCTTCTCCTCTTGATCTATTCTTATTTTATTTAACTCCACACACTCTTCTTTGAAACAAAAGCGTCGCCTTAAAAAATCCCCTTACATACAAAAAAACTTCCCCCATCGTAATGAGGGAAGTTTTTTAAAGCACCAGCGGGGAATCAAGCAGTTGCTGCTCGATTCAGGAAGCCGGGCGCATGATTACATCATGCCTCCCATGCCTCCCATACCGCCCATGCCGCCCATGTCAGGCGCACCGCCGCCGTCGTTTTCTTCCGGCAGGTCGGCGATTACAGCTTCGGTTGTGAGGAACATTGCAGATACAGATGCAGCGTGCTGCAGTGCAGAGCGCGTTACCTTCGTTGGGTCAACGATACCTGCATCCATCATGTCGGTCCAGTCGCCTGTTGCTGCGTCAAAGCCACGGCCAGCAGGTTCGCCTTTCAAGCGCTCAACAATAACGGAACCTTCAAGGCCTGCGTTGTGCGCGATTTGACGTACTGGCTCTTCAAGGGAACGAAGGAGAATGCTTATACCTGTTGCTTCGTCACCTTCAACTTGTTCTTCTAGGTCTTTCACCGCTTTGTAAATGTTAAGAAGCGACGTACCGCCACCGGCAACAATGCCTTCTTCTACAGCTGCACGTGTGGAGTTAAGTGCGTCTTCAATGCGGAGTTTCTTCTCCTTCATTTCTGTTTCAGACGCTGCACCTACTTTCACAACTGCAACGCCGCCGGCAAGCTTCGCAAGGCGCTCCTGCAGCTTTTCGCGGTCAAAGTCGGATGTGCTTTCTTCGATTTGTGCTTTCAACTGATTTACACGGTTGGAGATCTGCGCCGGGTCGCCGGAGCCTTCAACAACAGTTGTGTTGTCTTTCGTTACAACAATCTTGTTGGCATGGCCAAGCATATCAATCGTTGCCGTCTTCAAGTCGTGACCGAGATCTTCTGTGATCACCTGGCCGCCGGTAAGGATAGCAAGATCTTCAAGCATCGCTTTACGACGATCGCCAAAGCCTGGTGCTTTTACAGCAACCGCGTTAAATGTACCGCGCAGTTTGTTCACAACGAGCGTTGCAAGTGCTTCACCTTCAACGTCTTCTGCAACGATCAAGATTGGGCGGTTCTGCTGGACAACCTGCTCCAAGAGCGGCAGAACTTCTTGAATGTTGGTGATCTTCTTATCTGTGATCAAGATGTACGGGTTATCAAGTTCCGCTTCCATCTTGTCAGAGTCTGTCACCATGTAAGGAGAAGCATAGCCGCGGTCAAACTGCATACCTTCAACGACTTCAAGCTCAGTGTTAAAGCCTTTGGACTCTTCAACCGTGATAACACCGTCGTTACCTACACGCTCCATCGCTTCAGCAATGATCTGACCAACTTCGTTATCAGCAGCAGAGATTGAAGCAACTTGTGTAATCGACTCGCGACCTTCGATCGGCTTGGAGATTTTCGCAAGCTCATCAACGGCAAGTTCCGTTGCTTGCTCAATACCTCTGCGGATGCCCATTGGGTTCGCGCCGGATGTTACGTTTTTCAAGCCTTCTTGAATCATTGCTTGTGCAAGAACAGTTGCCGTCGTTGTACCGTCACCAGCAATGTCATTCGTTTTGCTTGCAACTTCGGAAACGAGCTGTGCACCCATGTTCTCGTAGTTGTCTTCAAGTTCGATTTCTTTTGCAATCGTCACACCATCGTTTGTGATCAGCGGAGAACCGAACTTCTTCTCAAGAACAACGTTACGTCCCTTTGGTCCAAGCGTTACTTTTACCGCGTTTGCAAGTTCATCAACACCGCGCATGAGGGAACGGCGTGCTTCTTCACTAAACTTAATATCTTTTGCCATGCTTTCAACCTCCTAAAGAATCGATTCATTTTTATGCGTTCAGGTGATTGGATTAGCCAATAACTGCAAGCAGGTCGCTTTCGCGGAGAATGAGATACTGCTTCCCGTCGTACTCAATCTCTGTGCCGGCAAACTTAGAGTAAACCACTTTGTCGCCTTCGCTAACTTCAAGCGCAACACGCTCACCGTTGTCTGTCAGGCGGCCGGTTCCTACAGCTACTACGCTGCCTTCCTGCGGCTTCTCCTTGGCAGAGTCCGGCAGCACAATCCCGCTTGCCGTTTTTTCTTCCTGCTCTACTTGTTCGATCACTACGCGATCTCCTAGAGGCTTAATCATCTAAAACACCCTCCTTTAAGTATTGCGGCTGCCAGCTGTGCATTTTACGAGCCGACAAGCCATTAGCGGTTTTGTCGATTGTTAGCACTTAAGTTCAACGAGTGCTAACGCCAATTATAATAATAAAAGGTTCAGCTTCGTTTTGCAAGCCCTTAACTCATTTTATTTTCAATTTTCACCGCACAAGGAAGTCTATTCCCTATGGAGCTTAAATTTAACCTGAAAATATTTGAACAAAAATTGAAAAAAAGCTGATAACAGACCGGAATGTGCATATTGTGGTACAATGCCAATGGTTTATCAACTGATGTCCTATATGCAATTAAGAGGGGGCCGCACACTTTTGGTTCGTCGATACTGGATCATTTTAATTACGTATATTGCGATGCATTTATCCGGTTTTATTGGAATGCCGGCGCTTGTTGCTATTCTCGGATTTGATTTAAGTCAAGCTGTTGTTTGGTGGAACATCATCAGCTTTATCATCGCGCTCATCATTATTGGGGTGCTTTTACTACCCGAGCGCCACGAACAACCGAGAATTGAAAAGGCCGGCCCAGGTCCGGTGACTTTTTGGATCATTGCAGGTTTTTTCTTAGCAATGTTCGCCCAAGCCACCGCCGTTTTCATTCAATCTTCACTTTTAGGAATCGAACCTGGCTCTGAAAATACAGAGCAGATTCTGCAGTTTATTGAATCTTTCCCGATCTTTATTATGGTTGTGGTCGTGATCGGTCCGATCCTTGAAGAAATCGTCTTTCGGAAAGTGCTGTTCGGCTCATTGTATAAGCGGATGAACTTTTTCTGGGCGGCGTTAATCAGCTCGTTCATCTTCTCGATTGTGCACGTGGATCTTGAAAACCTGCTCGTTTACTTAGCGGTCGGCTTCGTTTTTGCGTATTTGTATGTGAAAACAAACCGGATTCTCGTTCCGATCATTGCCCACGTAATTATGAATTTGTTTGCGGCGCTTGGACCGCAGTTTGCAGACTTTGAAGAAGAACTTCAGTTCATTGTTCACTTGATAGGAGGCGTTTTACGATGAAAATGTCGCACACGGCGACCATATGGATTTATACGGCACTTGGCATGCTGTTTTTGTTTCTAGCGATTGAAAGTGTGAGCGCAGGCGGCTGGGACGTATGGAGTATCATGTTTGCAGCTGTTGCAGCGATTGACTTTGCCATTGTTTTTCGCGCGTTTCAAGCGAAAAAAGCAGAGAAACAGAATCAAAACCAGTAAACAAAAGAACAGATCCGGTCATCGTAATATGATGATCGGATCTTTTTCGTACTTCCGCTATTGGTTTCTCGCACTTCATCACAGTCTTCGCGCACCTCGTCACAGTCTTCGCGCACCTCGTCACAGTCTTCGCGCACTTCATCACAGTCTTCGCGCACTTCGCCCGCCTATGTTTATCGTTAAAAAGACCCCCACTCGATGTGAGGGCCCTTGCATTTTGTAACCGAAACAGTTTACATCTGGCCGACATACGGGCTGATATCAATGCCTGCTTTTTCTGCAAGCTGCTGCCCGAGGTTTTCATCCGCCCGGTAGAAGTTACAGATGGCAAGCATTGCCGTGTACTGATCGATACCTTGTAAATCGCTTCCGATGTTTTTAATCACTTGATCTTTCGTTTCTTGATCATACGTGCGCCAGATCCGGCCAGCTTGTCCGAATTCATCTTTCTTTTCAATCGCCTGCTGGCCGGCTTGTCCGGAAACGGGATAAAACACTTCTTTATAATTTGGATCTTCTTTTGGTTCGTCTTCCGGACTGTAGCCGTTTGGCTCATAGTTGACCGGATTTGTATCTTGATTGTAAGTCATGTAGCCGTTACGCTGGTTCGTTTCCACTTTAGCAAATGGACAGTTGATCGGAAGCTGCAAATAGTTCGTGCCGACGCGGTAACGCTGCGTATCTGAGTAAGAGAAGATACGACCCTGCAGCAGCTTATCTTCCGACGGGTGAATGCCCGGAACAGTAACGCCAGGGTTAAAGCTGACCTGCTCCGTCTCTGCAAACACATCATCAGGATTTTTATTTAACGTCATTGTTCCAACAAAAGTGTATGGGATATCCTCTTCAAGCCAGTCTTTTGTCGCGTCAAGCGGGTGGAAATCAAAGTTATCCATGTCTGCCGGGTCAAGAATCTGCACGTAAAGATCCCATTCCGGATAATTACCCTCTTCAATCGCTTGATAAAGATCAACCGTTGCATGGTTGAAATCTTTCCCTTGAATTTCTGCCGCGTCTTCAACCGATAAGTTTTTCATACCTTCTTTTGGTACCCAGCGCTTTTTCACATAAACGGAATTGCCGTGCTCATTCACCCAGCGGAACGCGTGAACGCTTGAGCCCCGCATATGACGGTAAGAAGCTGGGATCCCTTCATCGGTAAACAAGTGCAGCAGCATGTTCGTCGACTCCGGGGAGTTCGCCATAAAGTCCCAGTAACGGTTTGGATCCTGCACATTTGTACGTGGATCCGGTTTTAAGGAGTGGATCACATCCGGAAACTTAATCGTGTCGCGGATAAAGAAGACAGGCAGGTTGTTACCGACAAAATCGTAGTTACCTTCTTCTGTATAAAATTTTACGGAAAACCCGCGTGGATCGCGCAATGTCTCCGGTGAATGTGCACCATGAATCACTGTAGAAAAACGCGTGAAAACCGGCGTTTCTTTTCCTTCTTCTCCTAAAAATGCAGCAGATGTATAACGCTTCATCGAGTTTTTCACTTTAAATACACCATGTGCTCCAGCGCCGCGGGCGTGTACAACCCGCTCCGGGATCCGCTCCCGGTCAAAGTGAGCCAGCTTTTCAAGCAGGTGATAATCCTCAAGTAAAAGCGGGCCATCAGAGCCAGCAGAACGTGAATTTTGATTATCCCCGACAGGTACACCTTGATTTGACGTTAAACGTCGCATATATTTCCTCCTCGCCCGGCGTTACCGCTCTATTCAAGAAACGCCAAAAAGTAGTCTAAAGTGTTGTACCCGTTTCGACTTCCAATTCAAACCTGCGACAAAAAAACAGCCGAGCGCACCCGGCTCAAGCTGCTTTTGCATCGTTAATTTTCTGCTTCCTCTTCCTGTTGTTTCTCCTGCTCGCTCTGTTTCGCTTTCCGGCCCAGCATAAAACCTGTCGGCACTGAAAACAGCGTCAACAATCCGATAATGATAAATGCTTCGTTAATCGCCTGCAGGCTTGCTTCCTGCATCTCACCGCCATTACCGGCAAACAACTGCGCACGGCGCACTTCAAAATAAATCGAGACAAACACAATGCCTAGTGCTGAAAACATTTGACGGAACACATTGTTCATCGCCGACCCTCGCGAAATGACCGCCTCGGGAATCGCATTCATCCCGGCAGTCGTTGCCGGCATACTAAAGCAGCCCATCCCCATGCCGCGGATCCCCATTAAGATAAACACCCAGTAAATAGCAGTCTCAATGGTGAAAAAGCCCATCGCTATCGTGCCTCCGGCCGCGACTGTCATCCCGGCAGCAAGCAGCTGCGGTGCGTAACCAGCATCAAGGAGGCGGCCGCCGATGGACATAAATACACCGGTCAACAACGCAGACGGTACAAACACGAGACCGGTCATAATCGCATCATAACCGTAAACATTCTGCACGAGGAGCGGCACTAAAAAGATGCCGGCAAACAACCCGATCGATGATAAGGCAGTCACCCAAATGCTTAGTGCGTAAGCGCCAATCTTTAAAATCGATAAATCAAGAAGCGGGTGCGCAACTTGGTTTTCAATCCGGACAAATACATAAAGTGCGACTACCCCGAAAGCAATTAAACCTAAGTTTGTCATATCTGTTAAATGTTCAAATTCTGAAATGTTACCGAGCGCAAACAAAATCGCTCCGACACCGAGGGTTACAAAGATAAAGCCGTAACGGTCAAACTGCAGCGACCGGTCAGTTTCTACTTCTTTTAAGTAATACCAGGCGACAAAAAGCGCCACCAATCCGAACGGCACATTAATTAAAAAGAGCCACGGCCAGCTCGCCAATTCAATAATGGTGCCGCCGAGCGTAGGGCCGATTGTCGGAGCGACCATAGCGGCGACCCCCCACGTCCCTGTTGCAAGGCCCCGCTCATTCCGAGGGAAAGCTGCAAAAATTAACGCCATCGACAGTGGCATCATGATCCCGCCGCCAATTCCCTGCAAGGCTCGGAACATAATGAGCGAGCTTAAATCCCATGCGAAACTCCCAAGCAGCGAACCGAGTACAAATAAGCTTAAACCGATTAAGTAAAGCCGCTTTTTGCCGAATTTATCACCTAAAAAGCCGGTCACAGGCATCGTCATACCCATACTCACCATAAAAATGGTGATAACCCAGCCGGTTGCAACAGCATCTGCATCAAAGACCTCCATTAAATGCGGCACGGCCGGATTTAACATGCTGTTATTTAAAATTAAAGTAAACGTCCCTAATAACAAAGAGACGACAACTAACCACTTTCCTGGTATTCTTTTCATAATTCCGCCTCTTTAAATCAATCTTTAACGATATTTCTTCATTTAACTATATCACGTCTTCATTTCGTTTGTCCGTTACATTTTTACATTGAAAAAGCCTGCGTAAAACGCGGAGCGCTTTACGCAGGCTGCTATTTGTCATCGCGGCGGTTGGACTGCTCTTGTTCTACAAGTTCACGCTGCCGCTCTGCTTCAGCTTTGAGCATCCGCTTGTGAGCAAAACGTGACACGGTAATACTTAGTTCATATAACAAAAACATCGGAAGTGTCACCATTAAGTGCGACACAATTTCCGGCGGGGTAATGAAACCGGCAATAATGAGTAGAACAAAATACGCGTACTTTCGAATTTGTGATAAAAACGTCGGCGTAACGATCCCAAGCCGCGTCAAAAACATGACAACAACCGGGAGCTGGAATAAGAAACCAAACGGAATCGTCAACTGGAACAAAAACGCAAAGTACTCATTAATCCCGTACTGCTCGGTAATATTTAAACGGTCAGCCAGGTTGCCGAGAAATTCAATGACATAAGGAAATAAAATATAAAAGGAAAAAGCAAGACCTCCGAGAAAGAGCACGACAGACACTGGAATATACGATAAGGTGACTTTACGTTCTTTCTCCATTAACCCCGGGCTGATAAAACCCCAGAGTTGATACAT
Source organism: Salsuginibacillus halophilus (assembly GCF_003014715.1). GTDB lineage: Bacteria > Bacillota > Bacilli > Bacillales > Marinococcaceae > Salsuginibacillus > Salsuginibacillus halophilus. The sequence goes on along the minus strand of NZ_PYAV01000005.1, from coordinate 85,153 downwards.
AATTACCGGAAACGTGATAACCACACCGGTAAAGAAGGCAAAGTTCATATACACTTTCAAAGGATCTGTTAAATGGAAAGCGTTCATCGGAAAATCCTGCGCCGGCGGAATGTTCTGCAAGTAGCTGATTACGTTGGGCGCGATAAAAAAGCCAAGCCCCATACCAGCCACTAAAAAGAACGCAATAATCATGAGCCGCTTGCGCAGTTCTCCGAAATGCTCCACAAAAGACATGTTCTTTTGCTGCATCATTTGTTCATCCTATTCGTTATTGATCTCGATCCTGTTTCTCATTTTTCTTGTCACGATCGTTATCGTCGTCATCAGCAAGCCCTTTTGTTGCACTCCGGAATTCGCGCAGCGTATTACCAGCAGCACGGCCGAGTTCCGGCAGCTTTTTCGGACCAAACAATAGAAGCGCCGCAATTAAAATTAACGCAATGCTCCCTGCACCGAAGGACATCGATCTCACCCCCATTCAGGAATCGGTAAGCTATATGGTTGAAGCTTTAGTTCGTTTCATGGTCATGCTTTAAAAAGTAAATCAGCGATTGAAGCTCCACCGATAAATCAATATGGTGCACCCGCATATCGTCTGGTACATCAAGCCGCTCCGGGGTGAAATTTAAAATCCCCCGTGTATTCGTTTCAGCTAACAGATCTGCCACGGACTGTGCTGCCTGTACCGGCACGGCAAGAATCGCTGCACTTACCGAGTCATCGAGCCGCTCTTTTAATTCATCAAGGTGAAAGACTTCCACACCACCGATTTCTTCACCGACCATAGCTTCATCTGTATCAAACGCGCTTGTAATCATAATGTTGTTGTTTTTTGTGAAGTTGTATTTTAATAAAGCTGTACCTAAGTTCCCGACACCAATCAGTACCACTTTCGTAAGTTCATCCTGATCTAAGGCTTTACGGAAAAATGAGAGTAGATACAAGACATTGTAACCATACCCTTTTTTCCCAAGCGCCCCAAAGTAGGAAAAATCGCGGCGGATCGTTGCCGAGTCTACTTTCACTGCTTCACTCAACTCTGTTGATGATACGCGTTCTTTACCTGAGGCATATAGATTTTCAAGAAACCGATAATACATCGGGAGACGTTTTGCAGTGGCATGCGGTATTTGTTGCTGCTCAATTTTCATAACATGCCTCCTCCATCATTCAGATGGGCGTAACTTAAAACCGCCTCCCTTATTTTACATGAATGAACGGCGCAAAAGATAGAGATATGCAAAAAGTTGTTCATTCGTTCACAATACAATGAAATACTTCATTACACAGCCCGTACTGCCTGGATCATGACTTTTACCCCCTGCAAAAAATACGATACACTAGAAAGAAACGAACGATACTTTATTCATAAGGATGATTCTCATGATCGCGCTACAATGCGTTAATATAACAAAATCATTTGGCGTTGAAACCATTCTTCAAGATGCCAAGCTTGAAATTAAAGAAAACGAACGGGTCGCCCTCGTCGGTCGTAACGGTGCCGGCAAATCAACGTTACTTAAAATTATTGCCGGTGAACTGCAGCAAGACAGCGGACAAATTACAATGCCGAAAGAAAAAAAGCTCGGCTACCTCGCCCAGGAAACAGACTTAACCTCAAAGCGGACCATCTTTGATGAAATGCTTGCAGTTGTTGAACACTTACGGACGATGGAGCAAGAAATCCGGGACCTGGAAATGAAAATGGCTGACCCTGCAGTCTATGACGATAAAACAGCTTATGAGAAAGTGATGCAGCTCTACGATGAAAAACAGCACGACTTTGAAAAGCAGGGCGGCTATCAATACGAAGCCAATATTAGAAGCATCTTAAACGGCTTGAATTTCGCAAACTTCAGCGAAGACACGCTCGTCTCTACATTGAGCGGCGGTCAGAAAACCCGGCTCGCTCTTGCTAAGCTTCTTCTTGCCCGGCCGGACCTGCTCATTTTAGACGAGCCAACAAACCATTTGGACATTGAAACCCTCACATGGCTCGAACAATACTTATCGGGTTATGACGGCGCCCTTTTAATCGTTTCGCACGACCGCTATTTCCTCGACAAGATTGTAAATAAAACGTACGAAGTGACCCGCTCACAAATCCACGAGTATAAAGGAAACTACTCGTTTTACCTTGAAGAAAAAGCCCGGCGCTACGAGCAGGAGATGAAAGCTTTTGAAAAGCAGCAAGGAGAGATTGCCAAACTTGAAGATTTCATTCAAAAAAATATCGTCCGTGATTCAACCTCCAAACGCGCCCAATCCCGCCGCAAACAACTTGAGAAAATGGATAAAATCGACCGCCCGGATGGTGATGAAAAATCTGCGAAGTTCTCATTTCATATTGAAAGAGAAAGCGGACGCGAAGTTTTAAAAGCTGAAAATCTCACGTTCGGATACGAACAAACACCGTTGTTTGATAATGTCGAGGTGCATATGAAGCGGCAGGAGCGTGTTGCCCTGCTCGGGCCAAACGGTGCCGGGAAGACGACGTTGTTAAAGCTGTTGATGCAGCGGCTTACGCCTGAACAAGGCAGTGTCACCTACGGCAGTAAAGTAACGCCCGGATATTACGAACAGCAGCAGTCCGAGCTTAACGAAAAAAACACCGTCTTAGAAGAGTTGTGGCAGGATCATCCGACCACCCTTGAAAAAGACATCCGCACCGTCCTCGGCAATTTTTTATTCAGCGGTGAGGACGTGTTAAAGCAGGTGGCTGATTTAAGCGGCGGTGAGCGGGCCCGGTTGTCGCTTGCAAAATTAATGATGCAAAAAGCGAACCTGTTAATTTTTGATGAGCCGACGAACCATTTGGACCTTGATAGTAAAGAAGTGCTTGAAGCAGCACTTTCCGAGTTTCCTGGAACAATGTTGTTTGTCTCTCACGACCGGTACTTTTTAAACCGCATGGCGACACGGATCCTTGAGCTCACCCCTGAAGAAGGGTTGAAAGAATACATCGGCGACTATGATTATTATCGGATGAAAAAAGAAGAAGAAGCAGAAATCGCTGCCCTGCAGGCGGAGGAACAAGCTGCATCCGGCGGTGTGAGTGAGGATCACCCATCTGCGAATAAGCAGGCTTTTCTTGATGATAAAGAAGCAAAGCGTGAAGAACGCAAACGACTCCGACAAATTGAACAATCAGAGGCAGATATCGAAAAGCTTGAACAAGAAATCGAAACGCTTGAAGCATCTTTGTATGATCCAGCCGTTTATGAAGATTACGAAGAAGCACAAAAAATCCAGGATGACATTGATCAAAAACGCGCGAAGCTTGAAGAAACGATGGAGACGTGGGAAGCGTTACAGACGTAAAAATAGAGCGAGGCAAATGAAGGCTGACAAGTATCGATGTCGATGCTTGTTAGCTTTTTTGTATGACGGTGGTAAACGGATTGCACTTTTTAGCAATATAAATTAAATGAGCTACAGCTTAAGCGTAGATCAACATAGCTCCAACATTACCATTTGTGGAAACGTCTTCATTTATACACACAATCCACAGGTTTATCCACAGTTATAATGCCTGTTTACAAGGGAAAAGCAGATTTGTTCACAAAAACAATGACTTATGCACAGATTATCTGTTAACAATATTGCTGCTGTAATTTCAGCTATTTCATCACTTACTCACATTGTTCACAATCATGTGTATAACTTTTTATGGGGATAATTCGACGAAAAAAGAGCCGCCTCACAGCAGCTCAGAGAATGTCGATAAAGTATAACACCTAAGATACACGCACAACTTACTGCTCCGAGCTCCGCGGGCTAACTTAAGATAATAAAAACCGAATCATGAACGTAACCTTCACTTCAGACAGGCGCTTTCCCGAGGGCTTGGCTTCAGCTAACTTGTTCGAATGAGAACGATTCGAACAAGTGGATCTTCAGCCTGCGCTTAATCCTCTGGGAGTCGCCGTCTTACGTTTCGGTCACGTTTTAATTTAAGAATCATCGCTTATTTCCAATGTATATGGTTCGCTTGATCGTTCATAAAGCATCATAATGAAGCTGATTCATGTAGATATTGCTTGTACCATTCATGTCCTTCAAATCATGCAAGGCTGACGAGCACCGGCGGCGATGCCTAAGCAGGACAGCGAGTGAGAAAATCCCGTAGGCACTGGTTGTCTGCCGAGGAAGTTGAAAAAGTCTGTCTATAAGCCGAAAAAAGCCGCCTTACAGCGGCTTTTTAAAAGTTATGTTCTGTACCTTAACTAAACTACTTCAAAGCAAGGCCCGGCTTGGCGTTTAAATCAAGGTCGGCGCGTGCACCGCTGCGGTAAGCCACATCTGCCGCAGCCCCGATCATCGCTGCGTTATCTGTACAGAGCCAGAGCGGCGGTACAAGCAGTTGCCGGCCTTCAGCAGCCATTTTCGTTTCCATGGCTTCGCGCAATGTTTGATTCGCAGCAACACCACCGGCAAGAAGTACTTGTTCCACATCGTAAGCTTTTGCAGCTGCTGCGGTTTTTGTAACGAGTACATCAACGACGCTTGCTTGAAAACTGCATGCCACATCCTCACGAGCCAGTTCTACATTGCGCTGCGTTGCGTTGTGCAGCGTATTTAACACCGAAGACTTTAAACCGCTGAAACTGAAGTCATAACTCCCCTCTTCCAACCAGGCACGCGGGAACTCAAGCGACGCCTCTCCTGTTTGTGCCAGCTGATCAACAGCTGGTCCGCCTGGATAAGGAAGACCAAGGGTGCGCGCCACTTTATCGTACGCTTCTCCAACTGCATCATCGCGCGTCTCGCCAATTAATTCATACACACCTTCTTCCGGCATATACACAAGCTCTGTGTGTCCGCCAGAGACGATTAAGGAAAGGAGTGGATATTTTACGTCATGCACGAGACGGTTCGCATAAATGTGACCGGCAAGATGATGCACCGGTACGAGCGGGAGGCTGTGCGCATAGGCAACGGCTTTTGCCGCGTTTACCCCAACAAGCAGTGCCCCAACAAGACCCGGGCCTTCTGTTACAGCGACGGCTGTTAAATCTTGAAAAGTGACGCCGGCTTCACGCATCGCTTTCTCCATCACGATCGTCATCTGTTCAACGTGCTGACGCGAGGCGATTTCCGGGACGACACCTCCATACAGTTTATGGGTCTCGATTTGTGAGGCTACTGCATTGGCGCGAACATACCGGCCGTTTTCAATAACAGCGGCGGCTGTTTCATCACAGCTTGTTTCAATTGCTAAAATTAAAGTTGATGTTTCACTCATCTTTATTCATCCCAATCGTCAAGTTTGCGCCACATGACGAGCGCATCTTCATGATTATCCCGGTAGTAATTTTTACGCAGACCACCTTCAACAAAGCCGAACTTCTTGTACAGTGCCTGGGCCGCTTGATTAGAAACGCGGCACTCCAGACTAAGCTGGCGTGCACCGTACGTTTTTGCCATCGTTAAGCTCTTTGCAAGCAGTGCGGCTCCGACCTTTGCGCCGCGCATCGATGATAAGATTGCAATGTTGGTAATATGGGCATCATCTAAAACGACCCACACCCCACAGTAGCCGATCACCTCTTCGTTTGTTTCTGCAACTAAATAATGAGCAAAGTGATTTTCGTTCAGTTCTTTTTGAAAAGTTTCGCGCTGCCACGGTGATTGAAAAGCATCACGCTCAACTTTAAGCACCGCATCAAGGTCCGTTTCCTCCATCGGCCGGATATTCACCTGTAGCTCAGCCATGCCGGCCGCCTTTTTCAGCTTCCACCCGTTTTTTCTCAGCCTCAGCGAGCTGGCCGTAATTTGGCGCCAGTGCGTGAACACTTTGAGCAGCTTCTTTTCTCATCCCGACGGCAAGAACATCCGCCGGATGCGGATACATGTCCTGAAGTCGGCCAAATACAGCCCGGTGCGCGAGGGTTTCTTTAAGTACATCTTCATGCTGGGCAAGGTCGGGACTTAAACAGAGGATCTCTCCTTCTGCTTCAGCAAGTTCAGCTGTAAAGTCGGTCATCAGTTTTAATGCATCGGGCTGCACTTGCTTTAAGCCGCCGGCAGCATCCCGTTCATAGACGCCACCGTACACCTGGCCGCGCCGGGCATCAAAAAAACTAAAAATCCGACCGTGGAACATGCCACCGCGTTCAGCAAGCACTTCTAAACTCGACACGCCTGTTGCCGGAATGTCCAACGCCCAGGCGAGCGACTTCGCCGTTGTTACACCGATCCGCACCCCGGTATAAGAACCAGGACCTTCTCCTACAATAATGTGATCGAGATCTGCCGGCGTCACATCTGCTTCTGAAAGGACATGATCTACTGCCGGCATCACCCGGATCGAATGATTTTTCTTTAAAAATGTTACTTTTTCGCTCCGCACGATCCCATCCTGGAGCAAAGCCGCTCCGGAAGCATACGTTGCTGTATCAATTGCTAGTACGTTCATCTTGATGCAGCTCCTCGCATAATTCAGTGTAGCGCTGTCCTTTTGGCGTCAGCGTGATCCGGCGTTCAACTTCATTGATCCGTTCAATATCAATGGCAAGATATTCTTTTGGCAGCTGATCTTGCACACGCTCGGCCCATTCAATAACAACTAGCCCTTCGCCGAAAAAGTACTCATCAAGACCGAGTTCTTCGGCGCTATCCTCTTCAAGCCGGTAAACATCCATATGATGCAACGGCAGTGTGCCTTCATATTCTTTAATAATCGTAAACGTCGGGCTGTTTACCGTTTGTTTTACACCAAGTCCGCGGCCGATCCCTTTTGTAAAATGGGTTTTACCTGCACCTAAATCACCTGAAAGTGTAAATACCATGCCAGGGCCCACATAAGAGGCGAGAATTTCACCGAAGTTAATCGTTTCTGTTTCTGAAGCCGTTGCCGTTACAAACGATGCCATTTACTCCGACCCCTTCCGTTGATTTTCGGCCGAAAAGTGGTTGTAACCTTTCTTTAACAGCGGAACTTGTTCACCTTCTGCGTGAAGTGTCACAGCAGGATCGCCTGCTTGTACCGTGCCGATTTTTAAAGCCGGAATGCCTTCAGTCTGCAGCTGTTTCTCAAGCGCCGGCCATTCATCAGCAGGGAGTGCTGCTAAAAGCTGAAAATCTTCACCGCCAAACAGCGCATGCTGAAGTGCTTGTTCATCAGAAAACTGCGGATGCCATTTCGCTGCGAGCGGGAGCACATCCTGGTCAATGTGAAGTGAAACTTCGCTTGCTTCAGCAATTTCCCAAGCTTCACTTGCAAGGCCGTCGCTAATATCATTGACCGCCGCCCGGCTCGTTTCGTGAGCAAACATGCGACCTGCAATGACTTGTGGATCAGGACGCTGATGATATTGTAATAACGTACGATTTGCTTCATCTTCAAAGTCAAGCTCACCTTGATTCCACAACAAATGTAAGCCGGCTGCAGAGCCGCCAAGCGGGCCGGTAATGACAAGCACATCCCCTGCTTCAGCGTCACGACGCGTTAAATACTTCCCCTTTTCTGTCCGGCCGACAACGGTCACACTCAAAACGAGCGGGCCGTCCGTAGAAACCGTATCGCCGCCAAGCAGATCCATTTCATACGAATCGCCAAGCTCCCGCATCCCGCGGTAAATCATAATTAAATCATCTTCTGTCCAAGTTGCCGGTACCGCTGCCGAAACGATGTAATATAACGGAGAACCACCCATCGCTGCTACGTCACTAATGTTAACCGCAAGTGCCTTGTAACCGATATCAGTCGGTAACATCGTTTCCCTGGCAAAATGAATGCCTTCAACGAGTGTATCGACACATAAAATATCTTCAAATTTAGGTGACGTTTGATAGATCGCCGCATCATCGCCGATTCCTTCTGTGACATTCGGCTGGAAAAATCGACGAGGTGAGACTCGGTCGAGCCATGCAAATTCATCTTCCACAAGACAAAACCTCTCTTTTATATGTTCGCTTATTGATTTTATGTCAAACGAAACACGGTCTTTTAGACACGAAAAAGACGAAACAATTAAGGCATTGTTTCGTCGGTGGAAATTCCTTTATGTACATTGGTTGCGGGGGAAGGATTCGAACCTTCGACCTCCGGGTTATGAGCCCGACGAGCTTCCTGACTGCTCCACCCCGCGGTATGGGTACAGCTTGGCGGCGTCCTACGCTCACAAAGGGTTGCCCCTTCATTACCATCGGCGCTGAAGAGCTTAACTTCCGTGTTCGGCATGGGAACGGGTGTGGCCTCTTCGCCATCACCACCAAGCTGTATTAAGTTTGTTTTGTGAAGTGCCTTAACGTCACATCAATTATAATATCAGGAGGTGGCATAAAACGCAACCCCCCCTGCTAAAAATTCTTTAAAGTTTTTTTCAGAAAGCCTTCGTTAAATTGTGCTGGCTTTAAGCGCTTGTTGAAAAACTGCGATGATATCTTCCGCATCTTCTAAACCAACAGAGATCCGCACAACCTGCGCATTAATGCCTAAACGGCTGCGGAGATCTTCCGGAACACTCCGGTGCGATGTTCCAAGCGGATAAGAAACCGTCGTTTCAACACCGGCCAGGGTTGCAACAATTTTCACCCAGTCGAGCGAACTGAAAAAGCGGGACACATCATAATTTGCGCCAAGATCAATCGTAACGACAGCCCCGTTACCGTGCGACGAGAGCTCCTGTGGATAATACACTGCGTTAATGTCTGTCTTATTGAGCGCCTCTGTCAGCCTCGCAGCGTTTTCAGCCTGCCGTGCCATCCGTACACTTAGCGTTTTCACACCGCGCACTGCAAGCCAAGCTTCAAATGGGCTTAAGTTCAAACCAAGCTGAATAATCTTCGCCTTCGCCTCGGCAATTAATGGTGCTGTCCCAGCGAGCACACCTGCAGTAACATCGCTGTGACCACCCAAGTATTTCGTAGCACTATGTACAACAAGATCCGCCCCTGCTTCAGCCGGCTTTAAAAAGTAAGGTGTTGCAAATGTGTTATCAACGAACAAATATAAGTTGTGCTTTTGTTTAATTTCATTTAAGTACGACAAATCCTCGACACGTAAAAGCGGATTTGTAACCGATTCTGCATAAACCATTGCTGTATTTGGCTGAATTGCAGCCTCAAGTGCCCCTGGCGTATCAAAAGAAACGAAAGTAACTTCGATGCCCCACGCCTGAAGGTGATTTTCTAACATTTGAAACGTACCGCCGTAGACATCTTCAGGCGCAACCAAATGCTCTCCCGGCGAAACGGTTGCAAGTACGCCCGCTAAAATTGCAGACATGCCGGAAGAAGCAGATGCCCCAGCCGGCATACCCTCAGCTGCGGCTGTTAATTCGCCCAATTCGTCTGTATTTGGATTACCGTACCGTGTATATAAGTAGTCGTGTTCCTGTTGAAAAAAACCTTCCATATCTTCAAGGCTTGTAAAACTGTAAGCCGAGGTTTGATAAATCGGTTGTGATTTACTCCCCTGCTTAGCTTTAGGTTCTCTTCCATGAATAATACTTGTATCAAAAGATGGTGTCACGTCTTTTCTCTCCTCTCCTCATCTCATCGATCATCAGCCCTCTTATTGTATCACGAACAAACGAAGGTTATGAAATGAAGTCACACTCGCTTATACGCCCGGTTCTTTTGGGGAAAGTTCAGCCTTGAATTTTTCAAGCCGGGCTTCTGCCCGCTCTTTTGAAATGGTTGTTTCTAACGGAGCCTGCACCGCCATAACACTGCGGCTGTACGAACGCATCGCCCGAAAGATCAGCGGTTTCTCTTCTTTCAATAAAGACGTGAGTTCAATTAACGGAACGGTATAGTTTTTCGGCTGCAGACGCAGTAAAATCCTATACTGCTTGACGAAATCATTTAAACGGGATGGGTCATCCGGAACCTCTGCCAATAAATCCTCAAATATTTGAATCTGCTCCAACAGCTCTCTTTTCTCTTTTTGCAAAAAAGTTTCCTCCTTCGCCGTGCGTGTTTTACTTTTATTTTAACACTAGACGAATAAAGAAGGAACGTGGAATAAAAATGGGATAATTGTCAAAAAATAAGTGATTTGTGCAACTAAGTTATAGATAACCTGCAGGAGTCGGGATGTTTTTCAGCTTTGAAATACAAAAAGCAGGTTCTCCATTGAACTCGGAGAACCTGCTTTCAGCGTGCAGACAAACTTTCGTTGACTGCGCACTTCGGCGGACGTTTGCACCCGGAGGTCACAAAGGCGACACCGGTTTGATCTGCGCTGACGCTTGACCTCACCGTGTCTTCTTAGCCTCTTTTACCTCCTCCATTTCCTCGGCAGTAGATCACTACCTGCAGGATTTTCTCTCTCGTTGTTCTGCGCAGGCGTCGCTGCTGGTGCTCGTAAACCTTGCGTAATTTAATGGTCATAAATGGTAGAGATTTTTTGATGAAGCAATATCTACATGAATAAATCTCAACACTTGTCATAAGAGGATAAAATCGAACAATGAACGTAACCTTTACTTCAGACGGACGCTTTCCCGAGGGCTTGCCTTCAGCTAACTTGTTCGAATAAAAACCTTTCGAACAAGTGGATCTTCAGGCTGCGCTTGATCCTCTGGGAGTCGCCGTCTTTCGTTTTGGTTACTTTTAAATTTTGTGGATCATCAATCATTTCGAATGGATATTGTTCGTTTTATTGCTCATGAAACGTCATGATGAAATTGACTCACATATATGAAAACTTGAAAGTCTTAAGTTCAGTCTTTTTACGAAGATAGGGCGTTGTTAAACCTCAATACGACAGTAACGCAGGCACCTTCAAGTAAGATTGCCTTTGCGCACGAAACGTTCCCATATTGTATTTACGCACAGCTTTCTTAAACCCACTAGGAAAAGCAGCAGTCGAAGCCCTTGCAATGAGTGTTTTTTTCACGGGAAAGCGTCCGTCGGTAGTGTTGGTCACGTTCATGATTTTTCGGTTTTGTAGGGCAGCCGCGGCTCGTAGCAGTAAGCTGCGCGTGAATGATAGGTTGTTTACGTTGTCGACAACATGACAGGTTCTCCGAGTTCATCGGAGAACCTGTCATGTCTGCTTTAATTTGAAAATGCTTTTGACAGCTTTTCTAAGTCACCAATCGATCGAACGTCTTGATCTAACATCGGTAAATAGACCAAGGTTTGGGATAAGAAACGGTTTTGAATGATATCAAGATATTCTTTTTCCTGGCTGCGGCGGTTTTGAAAGAAACTGCTATCATCAGCGGCTTCTGGCAGACATTTGTTTACCACAATTTTATCAACCGTCAAATTCGTCTGCTTTAACAACGCTACAGCCCGTTCAGTTTCTGCGATTGGGAGTTTTTCTGGCACAAGTACGTAATGATACCGGGTGATTTCAGGGTCGAGCAACTCTTTTCGTGCAGCAGAAAACTTATCTTTACGTTCCATTAACACCCGGTAAATTGGATCTTCCACCGGTTCACCATCATTTAACCAACGAGCGTGGGAATCGTTAATACTCTGCCGCTTCTGCAGCATGCCATCCACCCACGCTTCCATCATTTCCGGCAGCGACAATAAGCGTAACGTGTGACCGGTCGGAGCCGTATCAAACACAAGTAAGTCATAATCCTTGCCTTCTTCTAATACGAGCTCAACAATCCGGTCAAAAAGCGCTGCTTCATCAGCCCCTGGCGAAACCCGTGCCATCTCCATCTGCCGGTTAACTTCATCGGTTAAGTGAGACTTTACCAATCCGGATAAGTTCGACTTTACTTTCTCAATATAGCGTTTTGACTCTTCTTCCGGATCAATCTCCATCCCCCATAAGTTGTCGGTTAACTTAGCAGCACCGCCGCTTAACTTTCGCTCGAATAAGTCGCCCAAGTTATGAGCAGGATCTGTGGAAACGAGCAGTGTCCGACGTCCATCTGCCGCTTGTTTTAATGCGTAGGCGGAGGCGGTGGAGGATTTCCCCACACCACCTTTACCGCCAAAAAATACAATACGTTCCTTTATCGACTTCACATTAACCCTCATTTCAACAACAACGAATTCCATCAAGGGGGGATTTCTCCATCCCCATCCGCAAATGCCATTCATGGAAACGTTCGATCATCTCCGGATACAGCTCCAGTGTGTAATACGAGACTGGGTTCGGTACGCCGAGAAGTTCCGAAAAGCAGAGCAGCAGAAATACATCTTCTTCATCCCGGAGCTCACGTTTAATTTCAGCATCATGCTGGAGCCGGATCACCCGGTCGTAATAGTCGATTAACTTCATCAGGTGATCTTTCATCGGAGGTGTCATTTACGCTTCTCCTTTGCAGATTTATTCATCAACATCAATGCCGTGCCGGTCTTTACGGAATACAGCTACCGCTTCAAGTAAAATCCAGACGGCAAATACCATAATGATTGAACCAAGCGCAAACAAGAGGATATCTGGATTTTCACCAAACATTGACCATTCAAACACGACTTGGGTGACCATCGCCCAAAGCGTCATACAAAGCAAGAATACCATAGGGATAAAGGAAACGAGGAAATTACGTCCCTTCGCCCGCAAATAAATTGTAATTAATAAGAGAGTGATACCGGCTAAAAGCTGATTACTTGTGCCGAACAACGGCCATAAGAGATAACCACCTGCTCCAAGTCCCCGGTCGTCCCCTGGCATTAATACAAGTGCTGTACTCGAACCGACAGCAATACCTGTAGCTACATGCTTTTTCGTTAAGCTTGGAAACTTATATTCCTGACCGATTTCAGAGATGATATAACGCATGAGCCGTACTGCTGTATCAAGGGTCGTTGCTGCAAAGCTGACGACGATGACAGCAACAATTGTTTCCGCTACCCCAGGCGGAATCATTAAGCCGCCGGCAAGCTCAGCAGCGCCTCCAACAAAGTGGGTTAAACCGTCAGCATTCGCAACGGCATAATCAGAGTAAGCTGTTAAAAATTCGTCCTGTGTCGAGAAAGCTGTGACAACCGCAATGATTGTAATTAAGGCAAGTGTCCCTTCACCTACAGCACCAAAATACCCTACAAAACGCGCATCCTTTTCATTGTTTAATTGTTTGGAGGTCGTACCGGAAGCCACTAAACCGTGGAACCCGGAAATCGCTCCGCACGCAATGGTAATAAACAAGATTGGAAACCAGGAGACATCGCTGACATCACGGGTCGCCGGAGCAGTAACTTCCGGTGTTGTAAACAATAGACCGAGATACAATATCGCTAAACCAACAACAAGTTGGTGCGAGTTAATATAATCCCGCGGCTGCAAAAGCTTCCATACCGGCAGCGTTGAAGCGATATATACATAAATCATTAAAACGACAATCCACGTTAAAAAGGCAAGTGATGTCGCATCTAAACCAAGTGGTGTAACATTGCCTTCACCGCCGTAATAGCTGACTAAATCAATCTGCAGCGCCGGGATGTTACTGGCAAGCACTGCACTGGCATACATCACAAGTAGTGCAGCAAGCGACGGTAAAAGCATATTCTTACTCCGCCGGTGCACCTTATACCCGATCCAGATCGCAAGCGGAATCTGCATAAATACGGCGACAACACTTGATGGGAAAGTGATAAATAAGTTGGAAATCACCCAGGCAAATACTGCATTAACCATCAACACTAAAATTAAAATAATAAATAAAAACAAAAGTTTTGCCCGCCGACCAATTAACCGGTTGGCTAACGTACCAATCGACTGACCTTTATTTCTAGCCGACAAAACTAAAGCCCCGAAGTCGTGAACCCCGGCTGCAAACACTGTACCTAAAACAACCCATAAAAAGGCCGGGAGCCAGCCCCAATAGACTGCCATTGCCGGCCCGACAATCGGCGCTGCTCCTGCCACCGATGTGAAATGGTGGCCCCAAAGCACAAACTTATTCGTCGGTACAAAATCAACGCCGTCACGAAATTGATGCGCAGGCGTTACAGCGTCTGGATCTAAGCGGTAGATCCGTTCAGCCACAAGTTTTGAGTAATAACGGTAGCCTAAAAAGAAAACAAGCATCCCTACTAATGCCAAAACTAAGCCGTTCATAAGCGATTGCCTCCTCCACTATGTATGTAAATAATCACGATTGAGACTTACTCCCTAATCGTTTCCAATCCATTATATACATAAGTTATGGAATTTTCGAGCAATTCAGTATTGCCATTCCAAAATTAGGAGGAATGTACTAAAGCGCTTTCAATTTGGAGTAAAAGGTTGACTATTTCAGCTGCCGACACAGCCCGTGCCATACGTGATGGACTTCTTCTGCCTCATGCGCGGCATCTTGAGCCATCCATCCGTTTGCATCACGAAAAAACCGGTCCGCTTGTTCAAGCGGCACGATGCCCCGGCCGGCCTCTTCCATGATTAAAATCACCTGCCGGCTCTTAATTGCTTTCAATTCCTTCAGTTTTTCTCGAAATTGCAGGCGCACCTGTTCTGGCGTGCTACCGCAGGCAATTCTTGCTTGAACCCACACGTCCCAGCCATCCACAATCATTGTCTTTTGTTCTTTTGCGTTCAACTGATCTTCTTCAGCATGAAGCCAGATGCCGTCAGCTTCCGCTAAAGATGCGGCGATGTTACGTTTTCCTGACCAGGCACCGCCCACAACGAGCTGCATCGCCATCCTCCTTCCTCTGCTTCTAACCTCATCGCTAAACCTTCGCCGGCCGGGATCTTGGTGTCCCAAAAACCATGATCCTCTGAAAAACGGCTTACAACTCTCCGGATAACCCCGCCGTGTGCAACAATTAACAGTTTTTCTCCACCTGCCTGAACAAGCCGCTCATCCACAAACTCATCCACACGACGTACAAAATCTATCCATGACTCCCCAGCCGGCGGTGTCTCCTCGCATGGATCATCAACCCACCGACGGTAGCGATTGTCTTCTTTTAATTCATCGTATGTAAAACCTTCAAAGCCGCCGAAGTGCAGTTCACGCAGTCTCAAGTCTTCTATAAACGGCTGCGGTGCCACTTTACGAAGCGTTTCATTCGTACGCTTCATCCCACTTGTGTACACTTCGGTAAACGAGGTGAAAACAAGCTCATCCGCTAAACGCGTTAGTGCTTGATCAGCCGCCGGATCAAGCGGCTGATCGGACCAGCCGAGATACCGCTTTTCTAAGTTCCATGCAGTTACACCGTGACGAATGAGATATAGATCCACACAATTGCGAGTCCCCATAATTCGCCTCCTTCAATTGCTGCTCCTGTGATATCGCCATTTACACCGCCAAACTTTTTCAAAGCCCAGCGCCCTAACAATAGAAGGAAGAGGGCACCTGCGGCCACAAGCCAAACGTATTCAAACATCAATATGAATGCTAAAACCACCGGCCAACCGGCGATAAACGCATCTCCGCGCGTTGTATGAGACTGCCACATATGCGCAAGCCCTGATGAGGAAAGCGGCGGCATCGCATGCAGTAAGATGACTGCCTGCCACCGGGCGAGCGCCGGCAGCAACGTTAACGCCAATAGGCCGGCACTTCCTTCTAAGAGTAGTGCATAGAGAAGGCCGCCTTTCCAAGCAAATAGGAACAACAGCACAATCACACCGTAAGCCCCGGTATTTGGATCTTTTAAAATGCGTTGTTTCGTTTCAAAGCTACCATTTGAACCGGCGGCATCCGCCACATCCGCTAAGCCGTCTAAATGAAGACCACCACTCAACCAAACCCACACCGTTAATAGAAGCAGTGCTAACAGCGGCAAAGGCAGTACCGGGAGTAAAAGGAGCGCAAGACCGCTCAGTATCAACCCGAAAACGATGCCGACAAAAGCATAACTGCGCAGCGCCCAACGCATCGTTTTTTCGTTCCATGGAACTTGAATAGGGATCGGAAGCCGCGATAAAAATTGAAAGGCGAGCACCCCACCGTAAACGGCTTGTTTCACAAAACCCCCTCCTTCATTGTGCTTTCCATTCGAGTGGAAGCCCTGCAATCATTTGAACAGCACGATCAGCTTCACTTGTTAGCTTGCGGTGCAGAAGCTGTAACGTATGTATGTACTGCTTCGTCCGTCGGTCATGCGGGGGCACCTCTTCATTTACGTCATTAGAAATAATGATCAACGTTAAGCCTCTTGCTTCAGTCACCTTAAGCCACTCGTTAAGTTCATGTTCTAGTTCATCCGGCATGCGGTTGCACATAAACATCATGCGCGCAAGCCACGTCGTTAAACAATCAAACAAAACGACATCTCCAGGTTCCGCCTCATGTAATACGGCCTCCGGCTCAAACGGCGCTTCACGCGTCTGCCATGATGCCGGCCGCTCTGCTTGATGACGGGCGATTCGTTCATCCATCTCATCATCATACGCGATTGACGCCGCATAATAATAGACACACTTTTTTTGTGCAAGCTGCGCGGCCAAATCTTCTGCGTAACGATTTTTACCTGATCTCGCCCCGCCGGAAACAAAAATCAGCATTGTTTTCTCCTCCACGCGTGCAGCACACGGAGTAGTTCATCATTTTCTTCCAGCGAACGTAGCGCAAAACGGATGTGAGAGCCGTTCAGCCCTGGAAATGTATGCGTATGCCTTGCAGCAATGCCGGATTGAAATAAAAATGTGAGCAGCTCATCTGTCCCTTGAGGTGCAAGTTTATCTTGGAGGAGATAAAAGTTCACCACAGACGGAGAAACATTGAAATGAAGCGCCTCAAGTTCCCTTTTCATGCGCGGGAGCTCAGCTTGTAACCATGCCTTGGTACGTCCAAGAAATGCTTCATCTGCACACAATGCCGGGGTGATCTTGCTTGCCAATGCATTTACACTCCAAGGCATCTGCCCTGCGGCTAATTTTTCAATCATTACCGGGGCAGCTGCCACTCCGCCAATACGTAGGCCGGGAACAGTAAACACTTTCGTGAGCGAACGTAGAACAATAAGCGATGGATGTGTATAGATCCAAGAAACAAGCGAATCTGATTCAGATAAAAAATCGATAAACGCTTCGTCTACAACAACAGTCGTTTCCGACGCTTCTGCAGCGATGAGTAACTCCATCATCTCGCTTTGAGCTGCGAGTGTTCCCGTCGGATTATTCGGCCGGCAGAGAAAAACAACATCTGTCTCTATGATGTGAGCACGGATTTCCGTTAGCGGCAGGCTCCAGCTGTCGAATTCTTTCATATTAATGTGTCTGACGCCAACACCGTAATGCCGGCACGCCTGTTCATACTCTGAAAACGTAGGCTGCACGATAAGAGCGCTCCCACCGGCAAACAAGCGAGCAGCAAGAAAAATCGCTTCTGCCCCGCCATTTGTAAGCAGCACTTCCTCGAGCTTGACGCCCATCATTTCGGCTAACGCCTGACGCGCCGCTTCGTACGACGGCTCTGGGTAAACGTTAATACTGCTTAATTCGGCATGCACCGCACTATGAAGCCAGGCCGGGGGTCCAAGTGGGTTTAAATTAGCGCTAAAATCATACACCGTCTCCGCCGCCGGGGCAAGCTGCTGCCGGACACTTTCCGGCTGTCCTCCATGTTCCGGCCATTCCATCGCAGTTCCTCCTTTAACTTAGCCAAATAAATATAACGAGCACAACTGCCGTAAAAACAACCCAGCCGCCGTGCATATACCAAACTGTTCGCCGGATGTCTGCAGCTGCAAGCGGCCGCGACGCTTCTCCAAGAAGAGCCCGGTGGGAAACTTCACCTTCATACATGTTCACTCCGCCAAGCTGAACACCAAGGAGTCCCGCAACCATCGCTTCACCCCAGCCGCCATTTGGGCTCGGGTGCTTCGGTGCATCCCGCAGCGTAATTCGTAACGCCAGGATCCGCCTGCTTCCTGGTATGACCCACGAGGAGATCCACATCGTAAAAGCTGTCAGCCGGGCCGGCAGCCAGTTCACAGCGTCATCAAGCCGGGCAGAGGCCCAGCCGAACGCTTGATACCGTTCATTCGGATAACCGACCATCGAATCAAGCGTATTAACCGCCCGATAAGCAAATGCAAGCGGCGCTCCACCTACCGCAGCCCAAAATAACGGCGCTGTAATCCCATCCGATGTGTTTTCTGCTACCGTCTCAACGGTCCCGCGTGCAATCTCTCCTTCATTTAAGCCGTCCGTGTCACGACCGACAATCCAGCTAAGCCGCTCCCTCGCTGTTAACAAATCTCCTTCACGAAGCGGTGCATATACGTGAAGCGCTGCCGTTTGCAAACCACGAATCGCGATTGTCGTCCAAACAAAGTACATATGACAGAATAGAAACAACAGCGGATGAACCCAATAAGCTGCGAGTAAAACGATAATGGCAACAACCGCTGCCCCTAAAGGTACAATGAGCGCGAGCGCACAACCTTTCAAACACCGTCGGCGCCCGCTGTTCAAGCTGCGTTCCAATCGTTGAATAACTTTACCCATCATAATAACAGGGTGTGGAATCCGCTTTGGATCACCTAATATCAGCTCAAGTGCGACAGCTCCAATAATGGTATAAAAAATAAGGGAAAACCACGCGTGCTCAAGCATTAGGCGCGGCCTTCCCGTTCATCATATTTCTTCAGTGCTTCACAAACGGCTTCATACACAACCTCACCAATCGCACGGCCTACCGCTGTGCCAGATCCAGCATACGGTGTCGCTTCACCGCGCTGGGTGGCCGCAAGCAGTACGCTGTCTGTCGAAGTGCCCGTTGCCGTGGTTTGGGTCGCGCCGTCTTTTACACCTTGGTCGTGAAGCGCCTTTGTCTTCGCTTCTGTCATGGAAGCGATCCCGTTGATGAGCGCTCCATCGGTTAAATGCGCATCAAGAAACAGCATCATGTTGATAGTACCCACCTCAAAGTTCTCCACGTTCGTATCCTGGGCGGTAATATCCACAGCGTTTCCAACACCGGCGGTCACAGCCGCCAAAAGACGAATGCCATGACGCTCATCTTCTACAAACACAGCATCTTCTGTCCGCACCGCTGTCATCATACCTGCTGCTTGCGCAGGAGGTATATCAAGCTCATTCATCCACATTTCCACATCTTCCGCCGGAGATTCACTGTTGTAATGCTTTTCAACATGGAAGTTGCAAAAATGCTTCAGCCAATCAATCCCGGCACCGGTCACACTGCTGCTCGCTGCCCTTACCGGGGCATTAAAAGTAACATGGACGTGTCCAGTGGTTTGTTCAATGCTATATTGCCGGCGGAAGTCATCCGGTTCAAGAGGTGCATCCTCAGGCTTTGGCACCATTAACAGCTGGGGTTTTGCTACATCCGGATGGGGCTGGGTGCGCACGTTTACTTCATAAACATGCTGCAGCTGCTCTTCATCACGAAGAACGTCGACAGAGCCCACATCTTGAAAACGACCTTCATGAAGCAGTGCAACCCGGTCGGCATAAAGTGAGGCTACGTTTAAATCATGTAGAATCGCAAACACTGTAACGCCCCGTTCAACCTGCCACGTTTTCAGCAAATCGAGCAGTTCAAATGTATGCTTAATATCTAAATGATTTGTCGGCTCATCAAGCAGTAAAATTTCCGGTTCCTGAGCGAGCGCTTTAGCTAAAAGCACCCGCTGCTTTTCACCACCGCTGATCATACGAAAGCGGGTGTTACGGAACTGTTCGGTGCGCGTTAAATTCAGCACCTCATCAATCACCCGTTGATCCTCAGCTGATAACAATTTCAAAAAACCGTTTTGATGCGGGTAACGTCCAAGCCGGACGACTTCTTCCACAGTGTAGTCAAACGAAACCTGTACTTCCTGGGATAAGACCGCCATTTTCTTTGCTTTATCGAGTTTACGCATCTTTTCTAAAGGCGTACCAGCAATCAATACCTCACCTGAAGTTTTCGAGAGACGTCCGCTTAACAAGTGGAATAATGTGGTTTTTCCGCTGCCGTTAGGTCCGAGCATCGCAAAAAATTCGCCGCGCTCCAAGGACACATTAAAGTTTTGAATGACAGGCGTATCCGGGTAACCACCGGAAAGCTGTTGTACTTCGATCATGGACGTACGCTCCTTCCTAACCGCTCCCGCACGAGCAGAAGCGCAAATACCGGTGCACCAATTAATGCAGTGACAACGCCGATCGGAAGCTCCTGTGGCGCAATAATCGTACGTGACAATACATCGGCAAGGACGAGAAATCCTCCGCCAACGACCATTGATACCGGTAATACGTGGCGGTGATCCGGTCCGGTTAATAACCGGACAAGATGTGGAATCACAAGCCCGACAAAACCAATTGACCCGGCAGCAGCTACAGCCGCACCGGTTAAGAGCGAGGCGCCTACTAAAATGAAAACTTTACCTCGCTTCACATTAACACCGATATGATCTGCGGCATCTTCACCTAAGGCAAGGGCATTCAATTCTCTGTAATGCGTAATTAATAACAATGCACCAACTGCCATAAACGGCAGCATTAACTGCACATAGCTCCAGCCCCGCATTCCGACACTGCCGTACAGCCAATAAATAATTTGTGTCATTGAATTTTGATCACTTAAAGCGATAATCAATGAAATGATTGCACCGATAAATGCACTCACAATAATGCCGGCAAGAATAATGGTTTCAATTGCAAGGCTCCGGCTGCTCAGCTGCACAAGACCAAACACGAGTAACAGCGTCCCCATCCCTGCAGCAATTGCGACAACCGGTAGTGTGAAATCACCTAGTCCTACAATCGTAAAATTGAAAAAGATCACTATGACTGCACCAAGTGCAGCGCCGGAGGAAACCCCAAGCGTATAAGGATCCGCAAGCGGGTTTCGTAACAGGCCTTGAAAAGCAGCCCCGGCGAGTGCGAGCGAAGCGCCGACACAAAGGGCAAGCAGCACCCGTGGGAGGCGGATACCCCAAATGATTGAAAACGTGTTGTCTTCCACATTCTGAAGCCAACCGAGCCCTAGTGATTTTTCAAAAAGAATATGCACAATGGTCGGTATCGGGATGACGACACTGCTGATCATTAACCCTGTTAAAGCAGCGCCGATGGTAAAAAGCAGAGCTGCTGCGTAAAAAGAAAGTATTTTAGTCCGCGAAGACATCCGGATAAACTTGCTCAGCAAGTGTTTCCACTCCTTCAGCTAAGCGGGGCCCTGGGCGGACGACCGTATTTTCCTCTACTTGATGTACCCGTTCATTTTCAATCGCAGGAACATTCTCCCACCCTTCACGATCTGCCACTTCTCCAAAGAGGTCATCGGCATGATAAGTTGTAATAATAACATCCGGTTGACGCTCAACCGCTTCTTCTTCTGTCACAGAAGCCCAGCCTTCTAAATCTTCAGCTGCATTTTCAGCGTTGATCGTCTCAAGCATTTCATGCATGAACGTGTTTGTTCCGGTCGTGAAGATCTCAGGGGCCGGGGCGACTTCCACCCATACCTTTTTCTCCTCTTCTACTTCTTCAGCCTGCTCACTGATCGCCTCGAACTGCGCTTGCATATCTTCAATCGTTGCTTCAGCATTTTCTAGTTCACCTGCAGCTGTACCCATCAGTTCAATTTTGTCATACACACCATCAAACGAAGTTTCATCGTCAATCACAACAACATCTGTACCCGCTTCTTCAAACTGCTCCAGCGTCCCTTCATGGCTTTCATAATGGTAGCTCGTTGCAAACAATACATCCGGGCTCTTTGACATGATTAACTCTTCATCAATTTCCTGTCCTCCGACAGTATCAATATCTTCGGCTTCTTCCGGGTAGTCGCAGAAATCGGTTACACCAACAATATTGTCACCCGCGCCGATTTCAAATAATGTTTCTGTGAAACTTGCCTGTAAGGAAACAATCTCTTCCGGCGCTTCATCGATGGTGACCTCTTCACCTGTGTAATCTTCTACCGTTACCGGAAATTCCCCATCTTCAACCTCGTCCTCGGCTTCATCGTCTTCGGCTGCTTCATCCTCGTCGCCTTCATCACCGGCTTCTTCCTCATCGATATCTTCGTCAGCCGCTTCCCCGCCTTCTTCTACATCCTGTGCCACATCGTTTTCTTCCGCTCCACCGCAAGCTGTGAGCGCGACAGCACAAGCGAGCCCTGTAGATAAAATCATACCTTGTCGTTTGTTCATTCGTTTCATATCGATCTTCCCCCTATGTTTTTCGAACACAAAAAAAGCGCCATCCCTCGTATGAGAAGCGCTTAATGCACGATCATCCTCCGTTGTACTCTTCAGTCTCTTAAGTACATACGTAGCAGTCCGCTGCATTAAACATGCTTTTCCTCGAAGATGTTTAATAGAACAAACAGGCAGGTCTCCTGACTTACGCTTTTACAGCTGACAGCACCTTCCCACCTTTTCAAAGGCAGTGGTATTATGCTGTTAGCTTGAACGCTTACAGTGGCGGGACCGCGCCGGATTTTCACCGGACTTCCCTTTTAACCTTGAAAGCTGACTCCCAAGTGACCTGTTTGCTTGACGCTATGTTCGATGTTATCTAAACCAATTATAGTTAACTGTGCACAGTGTGTAAATCTATTTTTCCACACCAGCTTCTGTAAACGTGGCCATACCCCGGCAGAGCTCAGCAGCTGAAGCGATCACCGGGTAGGCAAGCGCAGCCCCAGTCCCTTCACCTAATCGAAGGCGAAGATCGAGAAGCGGCGTAAGCCTTAGAGCTTCTAGCGCTGCTTCATGGCCAGGCTCACACGAACGGTGACCAGCAATCAAATATTCGCGAACTTCCGGTTGCAGTCGCACAGCGGTTAATGCTGCAACAGTGCTAATAAACCCGTCAAGCAGAATAGGAACCCGGTGCGAAGCAGCTGCAATAACTGCACCGCTCATCGCTGCGATTTCAAACCCTCCCACTTCCTGTAGGGCTTGAAATGGTGCATATGCTTGCGGCCTGCGAACACGCATGACTTCTTCAAGTACTTCCCGCTTTTTCTTCACGCCTGAATGATCCAAACCTGTTCCCGGACCAACAAGCTGCGCAACCGGAAGTTCAGATAAGGCTGCAAGCATTAAACTAGCGCTGGCCGTGTTTCCGATTCCCATTTCTCCAGGAATAATACTTTTTGCACCTGCTTGAACTGCGTCATCAACCGCTGTTAGGCCGGATTGAATTGCAGCTGAAGCTTCTGCTTCACTCATTGCCGGTGATTCAAGCGGGTTTTTTGTGCCGAAAGCGACACGCTGGTTTGACACTTGATGATTGTCTACCGGTTCAGTTAAACCGACATCTGTAATCGTCAACTGGGCGCCAATTTGCTTTGCTAGTATATTAATCGCAGCACCGCCGGCTGCAAAATTTTGAACCATCTGCTTCGTGACAACTTGCGGATAGGCAGACACTCCGGCAGCGGCTAGACCGTGATCCGCTGCAAACACAAGAATCGCCGGCGGACCGGGCTGATAACTTGGCTCTCCGGTCATCTCTGCAAGTTCAATCGCGATGTTTTCCAGTTCCCCGAGACTCCCCGGTGGTTTCGTTAACTCATCAAGCCGCCTGCGTGTTTGTTCACCAGCTTCCGTATTGCGCGAAGGGATCGAACGGATTGAATCAACCATTCAGCGCACCTCCTTCATTTTTCTTCATCCATGAGTGCATATATCGCATCCATCCGGCAGTTGCGGCGCACAAGGTCTGCTGCTTGATCAAACCCGGATTCGCGTCTGGCTTGATATGACGAGCGACCATAAATGGGGGCTAACCCCTTTGTTTCGCGAATGTCATTTAAGAAGTACTCACGAAAAGCATCATTATGAAATAAACCGTGTAAATACGTACCAATCACCTGCTCTGCCTGATCTTTGGCGCCATCTTGTCCTGAAGTTGTCTCCAACAGTGCATCAGTCTCGCTTGTATGTTTTGTCACACCCATATGAATCTCATAGCCTGAAACTTCATGCTCACTGCCTTTAAACGTTAAGTTTCCCGTCGTACGAATGGTTGTTTTATCTTCGGCAATCGTAGTTGAGATCGGGAGCAGACCAAGCCCCGCAGAGGTTGCAACCTTTGACTCAAGCTGTTGTTCATCTAAAAGCTCAAGCCCAAGCATTTGATAACCGCCGCAAATACCAACAATCCGGGTGCCGCATGCTTTCAAACGACCAATCGCAGCAAATAAGCCGGCTTCTTTCATAACAGCTAAATCATGCAAAGTGCTTTTACTCCCAGGGATCAACAACATATCAGGTATCCCTAGCTCTTCAGGGTGCTGGACCATACGCACATGACAATCCGGTTCTTCAAAAAAAGGATCAATATCAGTGAAATTTGCAAGATGCGGATGGCGGATCACGGCAATATCAAGTTCTTTCGTTTCGTTAGCCGCACTTGTATAACGGTCAAGCGCCACAGAGTCTTCGGCTTCAACCGTCAAATCTTCATAAGGGATGATGCCAAGCACCGGTATACCTGTATATGCTTCAAACCAATCAATGCCAGGCTCAAGGAGTGAAACATCACCACGGAATTTATTTATCATTACACCTTTAACTTTAGCGCGGTCTTGTGCCTCAAGTAGTTGAAGCGTTCCAACAAGACTGGCAAACACGCCGCCTTTTTCAATATCACCGACTAAAATTACCGGGGCACGGGCAATATTTGCGACGCGCATGTTGACGAGCTCACGATCGTTTAAATTAATTTCTGCCGGGCTGCCGGCACCTTCTATGACGACAGCATCATAGCTTTCTGCAAGGCGATTATAAGCATTGTGGATGACTTCAAGCCCTGTTTCAAAAAAATCCTTCCGGTAGCTGCCGGCACTCATATTTTCATAAGGTTTGCCGTGCAGCACAACTTGTGCGCCTGTGCCGCCGGTTGGCTTGAGTAAAATAGGATTCATGTCCGTCGTCGGCTCAATGCCTGCCGCTTCTGCCTGAACCCCCTGCGCCCGGCCGATCTCCTCGCCTGCAGCTGTCACATATGAGTTGAGCGCCATATTTTGTGATTTAAACGGCGCCGTATGCCAGCCATCTTCAGCGAAAATGCGGCAGAGCGCTGTAACAATGACACTTTTGCCGGCATCGGAGTGAGTGCCTTGAATCATGAGCGGCCTAGCTTTCCGCATTCAGTTTCACCCTTTCACATGCGTTCAGCCAAGATTCCACAAACGCTGGGGATGAAGCAAAATGAAGGTGCGTATAGCCTGCCGTAACACTGCCACGGGCACACCCTTCTGCCTGTTCTCCGCTCATTCCCGAGGTATAAAAAGCAGGCTCTATCTCTCTTGCAGGCGTGAACGAGGAATAATGAAATTCATGTCCTTTAGCCTCTATCTCATCTGAAAAAAACGGATGATTGAAGGTGACGTTCCGATAACCAATCGCTTGGAGCCGGTCATGCATCCGCGTATGTCCCGGAATAACGTCAAGCATCGGATACGTCTGCCCCTCAAGGGTTGTTAAACTTCGGCATAAATACATAAACCCGCCGCATTCGGCAAGGACCGGCATACCGTATTGAATCGAGGTCTGGATGGACGCACGGCTGACGTCATTTTCTGATAACGTTTCGGCAAACACTTCTGGAAAGCCCCCGCCGAAGTAAAGTCCGTCCGTCTCCGGAGGCACAGCTTCATCTGCAAGCGGCGAGAACGTTACAACTTCCGCACCGAAAGCCTCGAGTAATTCGAAATTTTCTTCGTAATAAAAGTTGAACGCCGCATCGCGAGCAACTGCGATCCGCAAATTTCGCGGCGGGGCAGGCTTAAAGATGCTTGGACATTCGCCTGGCACCGGTGGAGCTTCTGCCAACTTCTGAATGTGCTCAAGTTCTAGTCCTTCAGCTGCCTGGTCTCCGAGCTTAGCGAAAAATGAATTCAAATCACCACGCTCTACTGACGGCACGAGCCCTAAATGGCGCTCCGGCATCTTCAACTCTTCATTTTTCGTTAAGTAGCCAACAACCGGAATCCCGCACTCCTGACTCACAGCTTCTTGGATTAACTCAAAGTGACGGGTACTTCCTACTTGATTTGCAACCACCCCGCAAATATTGATATCCGGTGCCATCGCTTGAAATCCTTTCACCATTGCCGCTGCACTTCTTGCAACACCGCCGGCATCAATGACTAAAAGCACCGGGCTTTTTGTTTTGCGGCTAATATCTGCGGTACTTCCTTCATCTGAAGTTGGGCTTTTGCCATCAAAAAAGCCCATAACACCTTCGATAATTGATATATCGGCGCCACGACTTCCGCGCCTAAGAACTTCATTCATTACATCCGTTGTCATCATCCAACTGTCTAAATTGCGCGCCGGCCGTTCTGTGACTGCTTGATAATAAGATGGATCAATATAGTCAGGACCACACTTAAACCCTTGGACTTTAAAACCTGCCTGCTTAAAGGCAGCCATGAGCCCGACTGCCGCTGTCGTCTTACCTGCCCCGCTTCCAGTGCCGGCAATAACTAAACGAGCCCACATTTAGTATTCAACCCCTTGAACAGCGGGAATGCCTTCATCGTAATAATGCTTTTCCGGTTCAATAATGGAAACTAAGTCTGCGAGCTCTTTGATTTCTGAATGAGCCGAGCGCCCGGTAATCACAAGATGCACATGTGACGGCTTGTTTCGAATCATCTCTTTCACTTCAGCAAGCGGTAGTACATCGTCTATCGGAAATTTCTGAATGGCAAGCGCATTGTTCAGTTCATCTAAAATCACAACATCGTATACCCCGCTCATGACTGCTTCTTTTGCCTTCGGCCAGGCCGCGTGTAAAGCTTCCCGGTGTTCTTCAGGTGTTTTTGTCCAAGTAAAACCAATCCCGAGCTGCTCAACTTTAACACCAAGTGTTTCTAGTGATCGCTGCTCCCCGTAATTTCTTGTAGGTGACTTAATAAACTGAAGCATACATACATTCATTTCCTGACCTACAGCCCGCATCGCCAGACCAACTGCCGCTGTTGTTTTCCCTTTACCATCACCTGTGTAGACAAGTGTTAATCCGCGCGTTCCTTTTTTCACCTTAATACCTCCTTTAAACTTTTGAAATATGTGAAATTGTTTTAAATAATATCAAAGCGGGTAATGATTGAACAGTGTTGAATTTTTGTCCTGACGCCTGAGACTTAACTTCACTCGAAAGGACGATGCTTGAATGGAGAAACAGTTAAAATATGCGTTTTGGTTTAGTGGCAGCTTTACGCTGATTATGATGACATTAACTTTACCCCTCTTAATGTGGTTATCTGCCCCTGCCTCAACAATCATTAACGGCTTGATTGTATCGATTTTGATCGGCGGGTCTTTCGGACTTTTCGCCGGCTGGTTGTTTGCCGCAACAAACCCAGATCCCTCAATAGCTGATAAATACGAACATCATCATTACGATATTTAATTACATGTAGGCTGGAAGGTTTAGCATCACTCACTAAACTTTCCAGCCATTATTGTTTTATAAAACATTTCAGATACGAGCTGCAGCGCCCGATCTTTTTTGCGTACAATATAAAAGTTTCGTTTCAAATTCAAATCTTTGATCCGGTACGTTTGAATTAACCCCAGCTCAAGCTCTTTACGAACGGCACTCTTAGATAAAATGGCCGCCCCCATGCCTGCTTCGACAGCTGCTTTGACCGATTCTGTGCTGCCAAGCTCCAACTCAATATTTAAATCCTGCTTCGTCCACCCGTGCGCTTCAAGCCGGGATTCAAACACAGAGCGGGTCCCCGAACCTTCTTCGCGCATAACAAGTGGAATTTCCTTTAATGTTTCTAAATCAAGCTCTGCTTCTGAGTCTTTTAAAACATGAGGTGCTGCAAATAAAACAAGTTCATCAGACATAAAAGCTTCTGATTGTAAATCCGGCACTTGTAAATCAGCCTCTATCAAACCAATTTCAAATTCACCACGTTGGATCATCTCAACAATATGCTGACTGTTTGTAATTTCGGTTTTTAAGTTAATGTAAGGATGAGCCTTTTTAAAATCGTGAAGGAGTGCAGGCAGAATGCTCTCACCGATTGTTAAACTGCTTGCAACTGCAAGTGTACCTTGCAGCTCACCATTTAAAGCCCCGATTTCATTTTTCGCCTGCATCTGTAAATCCAGCATCTGCTGGGCATATGTAAGAAATTTCTCCCCGGCTGGTGTGATCTGCACAAATTTTTTTGTCCGATGAAATAAAGGCGCCCCCAGCTCTTCTTCCAACGATTTAATTTGCGAAGTGATCGTAGGCTGAGAGACAAACAACGCCCGGCCCGCCTCTGAAAAACTTTTCGTCCGTGCTACTTGGGTGAACGCTTGGAGCTGGTCATTGTTCATGATGACACCTGCCTTTTATTTTTATCTTACCACCAAGCCACGAAAAACGGCTAGTTTACTTAAAGCTTTTTAAAACAAAAATACCCGGGAGCACTTTGTATCATAAATGTAAGCGCTTCCGGGCTTAACATATTCTAATATTCAATTAATCCACCTAAAAGCATAACCATAGCGATACTGACAATTGTGACCGTGACAGCCGCAACCATACCGATATAAAATGGCTTAGCACCTAAATCTTTAAACATTTTTAAATTGGTTGAAAGGCCTACCGCGGCCATCGCAATCCCAAGTAAATATGTGGACCCGAGGGTGTTCAAGCTGCTTGTAAGCGCCTCCCAGTTTTCCGGTGAAAATAAGCCGAGCGCTTGTCCCTGCTCTGTTACGCCTGCATCACCAATGGTACGAACACCTGCCATCAGCAAAAATCCAACAACAAACAAAGGAATCAATTGATACCACTTTTTCACTTGCAAGTTTCCTTCATTGCTTGCTTGACCTTTCTTTAAGTACAAGTAAGACATGATCGGCACAACGGCCACTAATAACGTATTTCGTGTAAGCTTTGAAATCGTTGCGACATCGACAACTTCTGTTGATTGAAACATTTGTTCATAAATCAATGCGCCCCCGGCCACCTGTGCTGTTTCATGAATAGAAGTCCCTAAAAACAAGCCAGCACGTACAGGGTCATCTTGAAAGATTAAATGTGCCATATACGGATATAAAAACATAGCCAGGATACCGAAAATGGTGATGTTGCCAACGGCGTAAGCAATTTCTTCATCATTGGCTTTAATTCCTGGTGCTGTACCAACAATCGCTGTTACGCCGCAAATGCCAGTACCAACGGCAGTTAAAGTCCCCAGCCGGTAAGACTGCTGCAGCCGGGCGGTAACCCATAGCGTGGCGAAGATCCCGGTAACGACACAAATGAGGATAATTGGAATGCCCCAGGCACCTAATGTGACAACGTCAATGAAACTTAAACGAACCCCAAGTAAGATAATTCCGATTTTTAAGATAACTTTCACCGAAAATGACACACCAGCCATAAACGAACCGCTTAAACCAATTAAGTTTCTGATCATCAACCCGGCGATAATCGCAATAAATATGGATGAAATCGGGCTGCTGCTTTCCGGAGGCAGTCCCTGGAGCTGATTAACAAAAGCCCCAAGCCAATCAGCAATAAACATCGATCCGACCATAACAACTGTACAAAGAATGACGCCAGGGAGAATCTCACCTAATTTATTTATATAAGTTTTCACGCCACTTCCTCCCTCCGTTAACGTTAACGATCTATCTTTTATTTTAAAGGAAGAGGCACAAGCGTGGTGATTGAGATGTTCTTAAGGCCTTATCACGATTTTCTATGAACGCACGAAACAAAAAACACCCCTCCACATTGGAGAGGTGCTTAATGAATCAACCGATTACAGCTTAGACTTTCGTAAACGAGCGAAATCGGTAACTTGCCATCCCCGTTAAAAGAGAATACCTTCTGGCACTGGGATGTTGAGAAAGTCATCAAAGACAAAGTAGATAAAAATCAAGGCACCTCCGGCAGTAATTAGCGGACGCAGCACGTTAAATATCCCTGTTTTCAACCCATCAAGGTACCAAATAAACACACCCATAAAGATAAAGCTTACGGTGTAAAAGCCGATGACAGGAATCAAATATACAAAAGCAATCAACGCAATAATCCCTGCCCACTTGCGAATCGTAACCTTTTCACCTTCACCCTCAATTTCTTCCGTTTCTTCTTCTTTACCTTCAAAAGCTCTTTCTTTCACATAAGCTCTTCGGACGAAAATACTTTTAAATAATAGACTGATAGAGAAAGTGAGCAGCAGGGCGATCACAAGCCTTGGAAAAATATCTGATGGGCTTGTTAAGTCCAGGCTCCATATATAAAACAAGCCTGCAACCACAAGCAAAGTAATAGAAATCATGACATCACGCCACTGTTCCCGCATGAGCATCAGCTGTCCCCCCTTAATTCAACATAAAGTTTCTTCAGTCGTCCTTGCCTTCAGCTTTGCGCTGCTGACGTGCCACCCAGATTGGAGTAAATATTGAGAGGACCGTGAGCACAATCAATGTAAGCGTAATTGGTCTCGTGAAAAAGAGTGAAGCAAGGTTCCCTTCAGCTTGGGATTGAATAACAGAGGACACAAATCCCTGCTCGGCAATCACCCCTAGAATTAAACCAAGAACGATAGGTGCTACATGGATCCCTCCCTTAATCAAAAAGTAACCGACAATCCCGCAGGCAAGCATAATATATACATCAACGAAGCTGTTGCGGATTGCGTAAGAACCCATAACTGCAAACACTGTAATCACCGGAACCAAGTAACTGATCGGTACATTCAAAGCCTTTACAAAAAAGCGGGTGCCGACAAGACCAATAATAAGAAGCAGAATATTAGCAACAATTAAGCCGACAATAAACGTATAAGCAATGTCACCTGAAGCCTGGAACAACTCTGCACCAGGACGGAGGCCGTGAATTAACAGTCCCCCTAAAAGCACAGCCGCTACCGGACTACCTGGAATCCCTAGCGTTAAAAGCGGTATTAACGATGAGCTTACAGTTGCATTGTTTGCTGATTCACTTGTTACAACCCCGTACTCACTGCCTTGTCCAAGTTCTTTCGGGTTTTTGGAAAAGCGCTTTGTTTCATTGTAAGCAACAAATGACGCTACATTACCGCCTGCACCTGGCAGCATACCGACAAATGTGCCGATCAAAGAGCTGCGCGTCAATGTAATCGGCCGTTTAAAGACACCAATAAAGGCTTCTTTGTACATCCCTTTTTTATCATCAACTTTTGATACGTATTTATTATTGGACTCAATTAAATGGATCATCTGTGGAATTGTAAAGAATCCGATCATCGCCGGGATCAACTCAATCCCTTGGTTTAAATCACCGACCCCAAAAGTAAAGCGCTCCTGCCCAGATACTGGGTCAATACCGACGAGTGCGAGAAGCAAACCAATTGTTCCGCCGATCATCCCTTTTAAAATTGAATTTCCCGCCAAGCTTCCGATGATGGTTAAGCCAAATACTGCTAACCAGAAGTTTTCCGGCGGACCAAATCTTAAAGCAAACTCCGCTAAGCCTTGTGATAAGAACAAAAGAAACAATGTTCCAATGATCCCGCCGACAACCGATGCTGTCAAAGCTGTAACTAAAGCCTTAATTGCCTGGCCTTTCTGGGTCATCGGATAGCCGTCAAATGTCGTCGCAACGTTTGCAGGTGTCCCTGGTGTGTTCAACAGGATTGCAGAGTTCGCCCCGCCAAACATCGCTGCGGTATACAATGCCCCGAGCATTAAAAGACCGGTCGCTGGATCCATTCCAAACGTCAGCGGAACTAAAAGAGCAACGCCCATTGTAGCTGACAAACCTGGTAGTGAACCGACAATAATGCCCCCAATGACCGCTAGTGCCATAATAATCAGGTTTCCCGGCTGTAAACTTGTAAGTAAACCTGTGAGGATATCCTCTCCCATAGCCGCCCCTCCTTTCAGGATGAATCGATGCTTATACTCTCGCTTCGCCTAGAAGCTCCGTTGTAAGCTCATTTAATTCTTGTTGAACTTCTGGCGACACATACACGCCTTGGCTTTCTGTCTGTTCTGCTTTCACCTTTTTACGCTCTCCTGGGATGCTGATTTCATCATACCCATCCGCTGTGGCTACATTTTTTACTTCTTCAATCATTTGATCAATGCGTTCGTAATATGACTCTTTGTTCATATAATGGGCAATGTCTGAAACGATCATAAAATGACCAACATTTGCTTTGTCCGCATCATCAGCATAAATGTTATTTACATGCGGTCCAAAGGCAGCCCCTGATAAAACCCCGGCCATGACTTCGAGCGAGAGCGCAAGGGCATACCCTTTCGCGCCGCCAAATGGAAGGACTGATCCCTTTAGAGCCTCGTTAGGATCGGTCGTGGCCTTTCCGTCCGAATCAATTGCCCAGTCTTCCGGAATACTTTCATTATTTTTCGCAGCTAAAATGATGTTGCCCCGTGCGACTAAACTTGAAGACATATCCACAACGACCGGAAGGCGGCTTGCCGGAAAACCAAAGCCGATCGGGTTTGTCCCGAAATACGCCTCTTTGCCACCCCACGGCGGAATGCCTTTCGGAGAGTTCGTTGTCATCATGCAAAAGGCATCGTGCGCTGCCACGTGGTTACAATAATAAAATGCATGACCGAAGTGGTTGCTGTTTTTAATACCTACAGAAACAATCCCCTGTTCTTTCACACGAGCGATCGCCTCTTCCATAGCTTTATAAGTTACAACTTGACCGAGGCCATTGTCGCCATCAACCAGGAGAACACCGCCTTTTTGCTCAACTTGAATTTGCGGATTCGGATTAATACGTCCTTCAAGTAATCGTTTCGTATAAATGGCAAGCCGTGAGATTCCATGCGTATTGACACCGTGGAGGTTGGCATCGATTAACACGTCTGCAGCAATATCCGCATCACGCTCCGGACAGCCTGCCGCCTGCAATACATCCTTTGTGATCGACTTTGCTTCTTCTAGTGGTAAATACATTTGTTCATCAACTCCTAGTTCTCCTCGTAATCTGTTTCTGTCAAAATCGTGTTTTCAACACTATCCAGATGTTCGAGCATGTATTGTCTCGCCATGTCCGGGTCGCGGTTTAACATGGCACGGGCAATCTTTAAGTGCTCCTCCATAGATTGCAGCGGCCGTCCCGGAATGAGCAGTGCTTTTGTCCGACCTTTTTTAAGCAGAAGAATCAAGTTGCTCAAGATGCTTCGATAAACAGTATTTCGGGCACATTCAGCTATAAAAGTATGAAATTCGTGATCCGCTTGTTCATAAACTGAGATGCTTTCTGTTCCACTTATGTGATTCACTTCACTGTAGTAGCCTTCCATCTGTTGATACAACTTTGTTAATTCTCCATCAGATGCACGCTCTGTAGCCCAAGCCGCAGCTTCTGGTTCAATCGTACGTCGAATCTCAAAAAGTTCGGTCATTTGGTTGTCGCTTTTAAATAATGTGCCAGCAAAAACCTCCATACGGCTTTCCTGCTCTTGTACGTATACCCCTTGTCCGTGCTTTATTTTTATAAATCCAAGAGCCGATAAAAT
This sequence comes from Salsuginibacillus halophilus, assembly GCF_003014715.1. Classification (GTDB taxonomy): domain Bacteria; phylum Bacillota; class Bacilli; order Bacillales; family Marinococcaceae; genus Salsuginibacillus; species Salsuginibacillus halophilus. The sequence continues at coordinate 51,853 of NZ_PYAV01000005.1, read as the reverse complement.
TTTATACGCTTCGCGAATTGTCGGGCGACTGACATTCATTTTCATCGCAAGATCGCGCTCTGCCGGCAGTTTTTCGTTCGGTTTTAAAATGTCATTAATGATTAAATCCTGGATATGTTCTACAACTTTATGTGAGTGACTGCTTTTCGTTTCGTTTACTTGTTTAAACAAAAGGATATCCTCCTCAAAAACCGTAATCAAACGTGGTGAACCTTAAGGATAACATTTTCACAATGTTCCCCCCCTCTCAAAGCTTAAGAGATAAAACAAAGAAAATTCAGACAACACAAGGCAGAAAATAATTAAAACAAATCGTATACCACCGTTAAACTAATGATTAAAATCGCAGCTGCGGTAACACGTTTTAATAACAACGGAGAAAATGCTCTGTTAACGCGGCCCCCAACCTGTGCCCCTAAGATACCGCCGGCGACAAGCATAATACCTAACTGTAGTGAGATTGCATCTGTCGTCAGCTTCATTAAAAAGCTCCCGGCTGCCAGCAGAAAGCAGGCCACTAAACTTGTTCCTATCGCTTTTTTAATCGGTATCTTAAACAAATATATCATTGCCGGCACAAACAGAAATCCTGCGGCGATTCCGAGCATGCCGCCGGCAACACCTATAAAAACTCCTATGAGTGTACTGAATGCCAGTACCAATTTTCTATTTTTATAAACTGCCTCTTCTTTATCTTTTTGAGGAATCAACATCATTAACGCTGCACTTAACGCCATAAAGGCGAAAAACCATCGAAGAAACTCATCACTTAAGTTATGTGCGACAGCGACCCCGCCCATTCCCCCGAAAAATGAAGGGATCCCGAGAAAAATCACCATCGTCCGGTCGATCAGCCTCTCTTTAAAGTAAAATACAGCGCCTGACAAAGTGGCAAAAAACGCCTGCATAATCGAATAACCGGCAATGGTCTGCATAGGAAACTCCGTTTGAATGATCAGCGGTGGAATCATCATTAAGAAAAATACGAGAATTACACCACCACCAACAGAAAGCATCCCTGTAATCACACCACTGGCAAGACCGATTAAAAACATAACCACGGCCATCATAAACGCCTCATTTACCGTAACCGTAGTGCGTAACCAGCAGTTACAGATTCTCAATCATTGCATCTAAGTTTTTCTTTGCCTCATCTTTCACATCTTTATATTTGTTGCCGCCGTGCGCATCAATCGAGACGATTAAAGGCCCAAAATCTTCGACTTGAAACTTCCAGATCGCTTCAGGCATTAAATCTTCCCACCAAACACCTTCAATCTCTTTCACCTGGGTCGTCTCAAGGGCTGCAGATCCTCCTAGAATCGTAAAGTAACACCCGTTTTCGTCTAATAGTGCCTGACAACCTTCCTCAAGCAGTCCACCCTTACCGACGATTGCTTTTACCCCGTACTGGTTCATTAAACCACGCGTGAAACGATCCATCCGGTAACTTGTCGTTGTACCGATACTCACCTTTTCATAACTTCCGTCTTCTAGCTGTTTCACCCCCGGTGCCGTATGCAGGGCAATCCCCCCTTCAAGCTGTGGGATTAAATCTTCCGGGAGCTCCACCCCTTTATCAAACAGCCGGATGAGATTTGCATCCCGTACGCCAAAGATTACACCATCTAAAACGACTGTGTCACCGGCTCGGAGCTGGTCAATGTCTTCATTTGTAAGCGGTGCTTTCAATCGGTAATGCGCCAACATCATCCCCCCTTTTTAATACTTAATTTCCGGCGCTTCATTACACTGAAACACGGCCCGCATCCGGCGCGCCGGCCAGCACATTAAGTTAACCGCAACCGGGTTCATCGTCATATGGGTATCTGCTGTCTCAATCTGTACAGCAAGTGCTGTTGTATTTCCTCCTAAACCATGGGCGCCGATGCCTAATTCATTAATTTTTTCATAAAGCTCTTCTTCAAGTTTCCGCACTTCTGGATCTGGACTGGGTGAAGCAACCTCACGAGCCGCTGCTTTTTTAGCGAGCGCAGCACATTTATCCGCCGAACCACCGAGGCCGATACCTACAATTGTTGGCGGGCACGGATTAGCGCCTGATTCAAAAACGCATTCAAGAACGTACTTTTTAATGCCTTTAAGCCCTTCTGCCGGCGTTAACATTTTCATATAGCTCATATTTTCTGAACCGGACCCTTTTGGCACGATCAAAAGCTCTACTTCGTTCCCCGGGACAAACTCGTAATGGATCACAGGCACTTGCTTTCCTGTAGATGTACCATGATTTTCTCTGCTTAATGTATTTACGATGCTGCTCCGTAGTGGATGCTCCAGCGTTGCCCGTTTTGTGCCGCTTCTAATGGCTTCTTCAAGAGCAACACCGTTGAAGCGTACGTTGCTCCCGATCTTTACAAAGTACACCGGAATCCCTGTATCCTGACAGATTAAGAGACTTTCATCATCTGCTGTAGATACAGTTTTAATTAACGTTGAAAGGATGTCTTTTCCGCTTTCGAGCTCTTCATTTTCATAAGCTTTTTCCAGTGCTTCACGTACATCAGGTGGCAGGTCCTTTAATGATTCAATGTATAAAGTTTTACAAGCTTCCTCTACATGCTTATAAAACTGTTCATCTGCTTCCCACACCTCAGCCGAATTTAAAGAGGCTTCCATAAATTAAACTCCTTTCTTTTAAACACTGTTTTAGCATCATCTCTCTTGAAGCACGCTTATTCATAAACCATAGAGCAGCTGTTATTTCACCCCGGCCGGACGTTCAATTTTATGACCTGACACATCTTCGAAACTGATATGTGTAGGCTCAACCGGCTCTGCCCAAGCTTCTTTACCTTGTTGAACAAAGACATTCTGCAGCCAGCGTTCATCATCACTTGCCGGAAAGTCCTCACGGTAATGAGATCCCCGGCTCTCTGTTCGAAGCAACGCACTCTCTGCAACCATTTTTGCAACGGACACTAAGTTTCTTACATTTAAATATTCCTGCCACGACACATTATATTTTCGACCACCGCCAACTTTCACACGATTGACACGATCCTCCAAGGTTTGAAGTTCTTCAACAGCTTCAGTTAGCGCTTTTTCATTCCGAACAAGACCTACCTTCTCCCACATTAACTGCTTTAAATCATTGCGGATATAAAAAGGATTTTCACCTTCCTCACGTTCAAGTGGCGCAGTAGCAGCTTCAATGTGTGCATGCACCTCACTTAAAGAATACGCTGCAGGTTCCCCGCCCGGGGTAACCACTTCCGCAGCCGCACGCCCAGCTCTTGCGCCGAAGACGGTAGAATCACAAACCCCGTTTCCGCCTAAGCGATTAGCTCCGTGCACCCCGCCGGCATCTTCTCCGGCTACAAAGAGACCCTCAATGCTTGAGCGGTTATTTTCATCTACATGCACACCACCCATTTGAAAATGTGCCGCTGGTGAAATTTCAACCGGTTCCACACTTAAGTCTTTCCCGACATCTTGGCAACGTTCAACCATACCCGGAAACTGTGCGCGTACGTTTTCTTTACCCAGGTGGGAGACATCAACATAAACGCCTTCAAGCGTTGTACCCCGGCCTTCCATAATTTCCATGTATGCCGCTCTTGAGACCCGGTCCCTTGTTGAACGCTCCAGCCTTTCTGGGTCATATTTCTCCATAAAACGCTCCCCATCAGCATTCATGAGATAACCCCCGGCCCCGCGAAGTCCTTCTTCTAAAACACCGCCGTTCAAACGTGAGTTTTCTGCCAAAAGACCTGTCGGGTGAAACTGCATCATTTCCATATCAAGAAACGCTGTTCCAGCCCGGTAACACATCGCCATGCCGTCTCCTGCTTTTTCAAGGCTCGGAGTGGCAATTTTATACATCGTTGCTGCACCACCAGTACCGACAATGACCGCCTGCGCCCGAACGACGATAAACTCACCTGTACCCATGCAAAGCATTAGACAGCCGGCTGTCCGGCCTGTTTCATCAAGCAGTAATTCGACCGCCCGCACTTCATCCCATGCTTTGACATTCGGCTTTGCATACAGTTGATCGCGCATCCGAGAAATGATTTCAATCCCAGTTAAGTCACCTTTATGCACCGTCCGATCGAATGACTGACCGGCAAATGGCTTTTGGTGAACGGTACCGTCTTTATTGCGGTCGAAGAAAACACCCATCTTTGTTTCAAGCTCACGAATCCGGTCCGGCGCATCGTTAACAAGGGTCCAGGCCATCTTCTGGTTATTAATGGCTCCGCCGCCTTTAATCGTGTCATAAAAATGTTTTTCAACAGAGTCGTCCGGGTGCAACACAACATTGTAGCCACCCTGCACCATGCGCGTACATCCACTTTTACCAATCATACCTTTAGCAGCAACGATAATATCCAAATCTGGTTTAGTGTCGATCGCATGGTGAGCAGCAAACAAACCGGCACCGCCGCTACCTAAAATTAATATATCTGTTTGGATTTCTTCCAACGTCCCACCCTCCCCTTCACTTTAGGTGACAACGACAACAAAACTAGCGACAAATAACAATGACCCAAGAATCGTAAGCACCGTAAACACGCTTCGGTTGTCTTTCACAATCCCAAAATCAATTAAAATCACCCGCAGGCCGTATAAAGCATGAAAAATCACCGCGAAGAGTAATAGCGAATCTAAAAATACATTGACGTGCAAACCCGTAATCATCTGTCCACCGGGAAGATCACCGACAAGCGCGTAGCCGCTGTAAATTTTTAAAGGAATAAGTACAAGTAATATTACTGCTGTGATCCGCTGGATAAGCCATGCGATATAACCTACAAATGGACGCTGCTTCACTTCCGGCTCGGCTTCTTGATAAGAAACATTCTCCATCCGACGTCCCCTCACTTCATATTTTTAATCCTAATGTCTTTTTCAATTTTTTTGTTTTAATTTTTTGAATACTTTCCATAGGATTAATGCCTTTTGGACAAACTTCCATACAAGCACCGAATGAGTGACATTCAAAAGCTCCTTCTGACCCAGTCACTTTTTCAAGACGTTCATGTGTTGCACCGTCTCGTTCATCAGCAATTAAATTATGTGCACGTGTTAAAGCTGCCGGACCAAGAAACTCGCCATCTCGCATCGAAACGACATCACATGATTGGTAACAAAGGCCACAAGTGATACAGTCCGTGTTTTTATCAATTACCTGTCGTGCTTTGTCATCATGTGGAATGATGCTGAATTCATCTGTATCTTCTTTAGGTACGAAATAAGGTTGAACCTTCTGCCAGCTATCAAAAAATGGTTCCATATCTACAGCTATGTCTTTAATTACAGGAAAGTTTCGCATTGGTTCTACTTTAATTTCACTTCCTAATGCTTCGACTTTCGTACGGCAGGAAAGTCTCCCCCGGCCATTAATCATCATTCCGCACGTGCCACACATTCCTAAACGGCAGGCGCACCGAAACGATAGCGAAGCATCCTGGTCTTCAACGATCAGAAAGAGAGTATCGAGTACCGTCATGTTCTTCTTCGGTTGTATTTCAAAAGTCTCGTAATAAGGGGATTCATCTGTTTCCGGCTCATACCTCATTACAGAGACTTGAACCTTCTCCATAAAGAACGCTCCTTTCTATTTACCTAAGCAGCAACCCTTACACCCTGCACAAGGACCTTATCCCTTCAAGCTCTTTTTGTACTTCTTCACTCACCATGACCGAAGTTCGTTCTTGAGACTGTTCAGTTAAACCAGAAACATGAGGGGTTAAAAAGACATTATCAAGTTCAAATAAAGAATGGTTCTGCGGCGGCGGCTCTTCAGCAAATACATCTAATACTGCAAAGCAGTCACTGTTGGTTTTTAAATGCGTGTATAAATCTTCCTCATTTACAATACCGCCACGCGATGTGTTGATGAGTACGGATCCAGGCTTCATTTTCGTCAGCTGTTCAGCACTTATTAAATCTTTTGTATGCTTGTTGAACGGCACATGAATCGTAATAAAGTCGCTATTCGATAAAACGCTTTCAAAATTGCTTTCTTGAATACCAATCTCTTGAAATGGATAATCAAAAGGAGCAACAAAAGGATCATAACCAAGCAGATTCATGCCCAATGCTTTTGCGCGTGTAGCAAGCCGGGCACCTATCTCTCCCATGCCGATAAACCCGAGCGTTTTCCCGTAAATCTCTTCTCCGGTGTAGTCCCGGCGCTTCCATTCTCCCTGCTTTACTGAAGCTGTCACGTCAAAAAAGTTCCTTGATTTGATAAGCATCGTACTTAATACATATTCTGCAACAGAGATTGCATTTGCATTTTTGGCTGTAATTACAGGAATTTCTGCATTTCTCGCAGCTTCAAGATCGATATTATCCAGTCCCACCCCTAAACGTCCGATCACTTTTAACCGCGGGGCATGAGCGAGCAGCTCTTGATCAACTTTCGTTTGGTTTCTAACAATGACAGCGTCAGCATCCGCTACTTTGGAGAGCAGATCGTCGCGATTTTTCCACAATTCCGGATCGTAAGTCACTTCCGCGAACGACTTTAAATTTTCGATACCTTGAGGCCAATTTAATTCAGTAATGACGATTTTCATACGTAGCTCCTCCATAAAAACTGCTTTTGCCAACATACTTCAGACCACTTTTCATATTTTACACTCAACGTTTGAATGTCTTTAGAAAAATGCGGAGTATGTCGACAAAAGCAATCTCATATTATGACGTTGTTATTTAATTAAATGCTGACACCTGTACGGTGAATCGCAAAGCCTGTATGTTCTTTTAAAATTTCAGACTTTGTCTGCTTCCCGTTACATGTTTCCAACACTTCATTATAAATCTGATCGCCTGCGTCCTTTAAGCTGAGGTCATTCGTGAAGATCTCACTAAGGTCAAGCTCCATCGTATCCTGCATCGCTTGAAAAGAATTCGTATTACTTGTAATGCGGATCGTCGGCATAATTGGGTGGTTAATAACGTGACCTCCGCCGGTGCTGAATACAAGTAGTTGTGCACCTGCTGCAGCAATGCCTGTAATCGATTCGCTTCCGTGTCCTGGTGTGTACATAATATACAACCCAGAATCTTCAGCCGGCTCTTCACTGTAATCAATTAAACCATTAATCGGAGCAGAACCGCTCTTTTGATAGGCACCGAGCGACTTTTCTTCAATACTGCTCAAACCGCCCATAATATTGTCGCCAGTCGGTTGTGACCCACGAATATCTTCACCGCTGGAAAGTGCACGCTGTTCAAATTCATCAATAGCAGCAACAATTTCTTCTCCGGCTTCTTTTGTTACGGCGCGATCCAGAATGTGTTCTTCAGCTCCCATCAGCTCTGTTACCTCAGCAAGAATCGAGCGCCCGCCTTGATCAACGATACGGTCTGAGCAATGCCCTAAGGCCGGGTTTGAGCCAAGACCGGAAGTCGTATCCGATGTTCCACAGTTTAATCCGAATAAAAGTTTGGATACATCTACAGGCTCACGCGTTTGTTTAGACAGTTTGCGCTTCATGTTCATCGCTTTGCGCAAGCCTTCTGCTGTAGCTTCAATCGCACCGTTTGAGAAGCGGATATTTACAATTTCAACCGGCTTTCCGGTTTTTTCAATTTCATGAGCGATATCTTCAGCTGTACAACCTTCTTCTCGGAAATGATCGATTACAATTACTCCGCCGACGTTTGGGTTGCGGCCTGTGCCTACAAGTGTGTTAAATGTTGTACGTAAATCCGGTCGCACCTGGCAGCGGCCAAGCGGGTGGCTGATGGCTACAGCACCTTCAATACTATCTGCAATTCGTTCTGCGGTGGAGTTGGCATAAATGGTTCCAGAAAGAATAAGTAAAGTATTTCGAATCCCTACACTGCCATCCGGGCGTACATAACCTTGAAATTGATCCATTACGCATTGCCTCCTTCTTGTTCTTCTGCAAATCGATCGCCACGGCCGCGGTTACTTTCAATATTATGAACATGAATATGGTCGCCGACCGGTATATCTTCGATAGCCGAACCTATACTTAAGCCATACTTTAAAATTGTATCTCCAGTGGAAATGTCTTTTACAGCGATCTTATGACCGTAAGGAATGTCCTGCAGCACCTTGACCTTTTCCCCGCCGCCGATTTCGAGCTCTGTTCCTTTCGTTACATCAGCTTTAATCACTGTGCCGGTGTTATCATCAGGATTAATTACATATACATCTTTACTCATACAATTAAACCTCCCTTGTTAATGTTCATCAAGACTCAGCATCAATGGTTTGTGGTGTGACGTAAGAGGTAATACCTCTTACGTCTTAAACCTATTATTCCACTGTCAGCAGAACAAAGTCAACTGATTTTTCGGAATTTTTTAATTTGTCTTATTCGTTTTAATGATCAGCCTTATTATGAAGAGTTCGCGTAAAGGTTTCACCTTACAATGAAACCTTTACGAATACTCTCTAGTCAGCAAGTTCTTCTTCAGCTTCTTCAGCTTCTTCGACTTCGTCTTCAAAGCGTTCAAGCAGGTCTCTTGCATCATCGGCTTCATCACGGATCTGCTCTTCCCACTCATCACCAGGAAGGAATTCATTTGGCAGTCCTGCATCCTCCATCGACTGTTCATAATCCGGGTCATTCGAAATTTCCTCAATGGCATCTTGTACCGTTTCTACAATTTCATCAGGTGTGCCCTCTGGGAAAGCTACGCCACGGTCGATGGCTGCAACAAGATCAACCCCCTGCTCCTCAAATGTTGGCGCATCCGGCAGCCAGTCGTGTCGTTCTTCTGTGGCAATACCAAGCACCCTGATCGAATCCTGCTCTGTAATAACGTCACCTAAATTACCCATCATCGCATCGATATGTCCGCCAAGTAAGTTTGACACCACATCCGATGCCCCCGGGAACGGACTTTCATTCACTTCAAGCCCTGTTTCATCCATAAATTGAAGTGTTGTAATATGGTCGCCGGTTAATGTACCTACAATCCCTACCGTTTGACTGCCAGGGTCTTCTTCAAGCGCATCCATAAAGTCATCCAAGGTTTCAAATTCACTGTCTTCGTGAACTGCAAGTAGTTGTGGATCGGATACCAGGCGAGATGTATACGCAAAACTATCGAGATCGAAGTCAGTATCTCGTCCTTCCGGCTGCAAATAAATGTGCGGGACGTTAATATTACCAATGGTGTAACCGTCAGCATCAGCATCCCCTAAGGCTGTAAAACCGACTTCACCGCCGGCACCTTCTCGGTATTCAATGACTAAATTCGTATCAAAATGATTAGACCAGTGATCTTCAATTAATCGAGCGTTGACATCCGTTGTTCCACCTGCGGAGAATGGTACAATCATCGTAACGTTTTCTTCCGGATAATTAGCTGCAGCGTCTTCTCCGTTTTCCTCACCATCAGCACTTTCTCCTCCGGTATCATCTCCACAAGCAGCTATAAGTGACATCGCACCTACAAAAGTAACCGTTTTCAAAAATTTCGACATCCTCTTCCCCCCTCAAAAGATATGTTTTTCTTGCTTGTTTACATCTTACGTTTGTCGCTCACGCTAGTCAATTGAATTTCAATAATTTTTAGAATATTAGGTTATTAATAGTTTTGATAACGATTATAGCAATTTCTAATGAATAATATTCCGACTGATACAACAGCTGTTTGCGGATTTTACAAAATTTTACCTTATTGCTATTAAGAACTTTCGCTTTCGCATAATGAAATATTGCAGAATGAAGGAATTTGTGAAACACGATAAGAAAAGACGTTCGAGAAGGTTAATACGCATATACAAGGACCAACGTCAAACTTGTTCCTTTCGCAAAGGATTCTTTCACCGAAAGACGTCGTATTCAGCGAGCTACAAACCTTATTAAATCAATATTCTGAATCATTTAAGGCGGAAGAACTTCAAGCAATTTTACGTCTGTAGCTATGTACCCCATGTTGTATGCGCTTTCCTGCGCATATGTGGCGTTTGTTCCTTTGCAGCGCACTTTGCGAAACCTTTTTCAGACAGTCATAATAGCTTTTGCAGATAAAATTCGGAGAGAAGCGGAAAGAAGGGTATAATTGATGCGTTTTATCTTAGGCATTGTGCGTTCTGTAAACAAAGCACTTCAACAAAAGAAATCCTACGATAAGAACTTCTACACTGTTGAATAGTCCTTGGTCCGTTAACGTAAACGTTTTATAAAAGCACCTCCAGTGCGCTTTTCGCACATTGGAGGTGCTTTTTTATTTTAAGGTTGAGGCTTCATAACAATCAGGCGCTCTTCTGTCATTTCACGAATGGCATATTTCGGACCCTCTTTGCCTGTGCCGCTTTCTTTTACACCGCCGTACGGCATGTGATCCACCCGGTATCCTGGTGTGTCATTAATGATGACCCCACCCACCTCAATTTCTTCTGTGGCTTGATGGATGAGTGCAAAGTCATTCGTAAATACACCCGCTTGTAATCCGTAATCTGAATCATTGATCCGCGCAATCGCTTCATCTGCGGTTTGATACGTATCGACTGCAACGACCGGGCCAAAGGTTTCTTCCCTGCAGACTTTCATGTCATCGTGCACATTCGTTAAAATTGTTGGTGCGTAAACCGCCCCATCACGCCACCCACCTGTCTGTACAACAGCGCCTGCTTCTTTTGCTTCTTCAACCCAGCTTTCAATCCGCTTTGCTTCAGTCTCAGCAATCATTGGACCAACGGATGTGGCTTCATCCTTTGGATCACCTACATTTAATTGCTCTGTCGTCCGCTTCATTTCTTGTAAAAATGTATCATAAATCGATTCGTGTACATAAACACGCTGAACTGAGATGCATACCTGCCCGGCGTTGTTAAAGCTTTTTTGAGCTGTGGCAGCTGCTGCTTTGGCTACATCTGTGTCGTGATGTATCATCGTTGCTGAGTTGTTACCCAGCTCTAAAGCCACATCACGCAACCCGGCATTCTGCTTTAAGTAGCGCCCGACATTTGGACTTCCGGTAAAAGTAAACAAATGAATATCTTTTTCTGCAAGAAGTGCATCTCCAAGAACACTGCCCCGGCCGGTTACAACATTTAGTCTACCGGCTGGAAGCCCTGCGTTTTGAAAGATTTCTGCAAGCTTAAGCGCACTGATCGGCGTTGCTTCTGCCGGTTTAAGTACTACACTGTTTCCTGCAGCAAGAGCCGGTCCTACTTTATGACACACAAGGTTCAACGGCACATTAAACGGTGTGATCGCTGCAATTACACCAACTGGAACACGCTTTGTGTATGCCCGGCGGTCTTCAGACCCAGGAGCTGCTTCTACTGCAACCGTTTCACCTTCGATCCGCTTTGCTTCTTCAGCAGATACTTCAAGCGTTAAAGCGGCACGCCCTACTTCACCGCGGGATTCGTTGATCGGCTTTCCGACTTCTTCAGCAAGCACAACAGCAAGCTCTTCAGTGCGACTCCGGAGTTCTGCTGCTGCTTTCATCAAAACTTCGTACCTTTCGTATGGAGACACCTTCTCCTGCTGCGCTGACTTCGCTGCTGCGACAGCTTTTGAGACTGCCTCACCGTTTCCACTGACGACTTCTCCAATCGGCTTTTGCGTGTATTTGTTTAACACTTCTTTCTTCTCTCCTGAATGGTCCCATGCTCCATTAATAAACAAGCCATATGTCGTTTGTTCAGTAACGCTCATTTATACCTCTCCTTTCACAGTTTCAAGGTCTCGGTTTAAATCATTTAACACTAATGGCGCCTTTCCATTGCTATAAAACACGTGAATCTTTTCTTTCACTTTCTTTACCATTTCCTCACGTCCGCGGCCGAGCGAATCCGCGAGCACGTAATTATCAGGTGATGCTTCATAAAACGCTTGTACTCCTTGAGTAAAAGCCGCCCGCAGTTCTGTATCTACATTAATTTTTGCAATCCCGAGTGAGATGGCCCGGCGAACATCTTCATCCGGAACATCAGAACCTCCATGCATCACAACAGGACGCTTTACTGCTTTTGCGATTTCTTCAATCCGGTCAAACTGGAGCTCAGGCGGCTTTTGATAAATGCCATGGGCTGTGCCGATTGATACGGCAATATAATCGATGCCGGTTGCTTCAACAAAAGCAACAGCTTCTTCGGTTGATGTAATCATCGCGTCTTTTTCATCAACTGTAATGTCATCTTCAGTACCACCAATCTTTCCAATCTCACCTTCAGCACCAATGCCAAGTGCCTTAGCGATTTTCACCACATCCGCTGTCGTACCGGCATTCTCTTCAAATGATTTCGCGGATCCATCATACATCACTGACTGAAAACCAAGCTGGACAGCCTCCATCGTCTGCTCGAACTGGCGGCTGTGATCTAAATGAATGGCAATTGGGATGGTCGCTTCACGTGCATAGTATTCTATTAATTGTTTCATAGGTTTCATGCCTAAAGTGTTAATTACCTTCTGACCGACTTGAATCATAATCGGCGCTTGTTCTTCCTCTGCTGCTTGGATAATTCCTTGGACGGTTTCTGCATTATGCGCACTAAAAGCGCCTACACCATATCCGTTTTCAAATGCGTGATTAAGTAAATCTTTTCCGCTTACAAATGGCATCAGTTGTCCTCCTTAAGCTTTACCGGTGCAGTTCAATATCATAATGGTATTGATCACTGCGGTATTTTGTTTTTGTGAATTCAATTGGCGCCCCGTTCATGCCAAAGCTTAATCTTGTCATTTCTAACAGTGCTTCCCCGGGACGGATCCCTAGAGCATCTGCCTCATCAATCGTGGCATTGATGGCTCGGATTTTTTCTGAAGCATTTTTCAATAAGATATTTGCATCTTCAAGCAGTTCATAATAGCGTGCTTCATTTAAGTCGTGGGCCATCAAAACTTCTCCTACCTCCTGTGGCCAGCACGTACGTTCAAGCGCCACCGGCGTATCATCTGCAAAACGGATCCGTTCAAGCAGGAGAATCGGTTCATCTTCACCTGTATTTAATGCATCTTTTTCATAATAAAGGTCGTATTTAAACTCAGCCCTCAGCAGCTTTGACCGCGGTGTCTTACCTTTTTCAACAACTTCTTCTGCAAAGCCTTTTAACCGACCCAGGCTGCCAATTAACTTTTTCGGTTTTACAACAGTGCCATGCCCCTGCCGCTTTTCAAGCATGCCTTCCTGTACAAGAATATTAATCGCTTGACGAATGGTTGTGCGGCTAACGTCAAACGTTTTAATAAGTTCCTGCTCTGTCGGAATCAATTCATTTTCTTCCCAGTCACCTTGCTGGATGTTTTCAATAAGTACGTCTTTCACCTGTAAATACAGTGCCGGGCCACGGTTTGGATCAATTTTTGTGGATAACATTCCCCTCGCTCCTTTTGAGCGGCGCTGGATAATCCGACAGAGGACCGCCAATGATTGGCGTCAGCCAGCGCCGGTATTGTTCAGGTTCCTCAATGAAAGCTTCAGGAAGTTTCCGTTCGCCGGCGTTCACAACATCCGTAAGCGCTTTCGGAACCAAATCTACATGGTATGTTCCCGATTCCCGGCGCTCTAATGCTACCATCTGTCCGCTCAAACCTTCTTGTGCCCACTGCGCTGCCAAGCGTCCGGCGTCGTAAGCTTCCCGCTCATCTTGTTGTGAAATCAAACTTGATGCACTTCTTTGCTGCATCCCAAGAAGCTCTGCCCGCGCAGTAACACCAAGGTGCTGTTCAATCTTCTCTTTCACCAGTGAAGAGATCCCTCCAAGAACGACCCGCCCGTTCACATGTGACCGCTCTACCTGCTCTCCACTTTGAAATGCCGCCCCTTCACTAACAACAACTGTAGCCGTTCCAAACGACTGCAGTCCGCGTTCCACAGCTGCAAGTACATCACCTAAATGCATTGCTCGTTCCGGAACACCGATGTACTGCGGACCATCTTGCGGCCACCTGCCGGCATGCAGGCTTGCTTGAGCCAGCCAGCCGGCATTTCTGCCCATCGTTTCAAGTACACGCACCTGCTCAAAGTTTTTCATCGCCTGCAAGTCCCGGCTCACGTCCCGAACTGTACTTGCTACAAACCGTGCAGCACTCCCAAATCCAGGTGCATGGTCCGTTGCGCCAAGATCGTTATCGACGGTTTTTGGAATACCGATGACGTTTAAAGGCGCTCCTTCATCAGCCGCCGTTTCTTCTAACCTTTGCAACGCCGCCATCGTACCATCGCCTCCGGCAAATACGAGCGTATCGATACCATGCTGCTTTAAATGCTTTAATGCCTCGTTTATCCCATTTTCATCAAACGGATACCTGCCCGAACCGAGCATTGCCCCCGGTACGCCCCGGGCGGCTTGCACACGCGCTAAATCATCAGGGGAAGCTTTTTTTATATGATTCATCACTAAACCTTCATAGCCACCGAAAACGAAGTAGACTTCTTCCTCGACGTCTTCGATAAAACCGGCAAGGCTGCTGTTAAATACGGCAGTCGGCCCGCCGGCCTGCCCTATTGCAATCTTTCCCATACGCGCGCTCCCCCCTATCCGTGCGTCAACACATCCGTCGGTAGATCCAGCTGGCGTCCAAGCTCGATGAGTTCATCGACAACATCTTCATACACAAGGCCGTAGTGCGGTTCATACCCTGCTTCCATTAATGTCTGTACGGTATCTGTGACGTCTGTTTCAAGTGCAACTTCAACTGATGTTCCTTGAAAACGTTTCGGGGTATCAAGCGCTTCGCCGCGCATAATTAACAACCGGAACCCGTCCGGGGTGTAGCCGAGGCGGAACATGGTCACTTTACCAGGCTTCAGGCCAAAATCCATCGCAAAACCGAGCTTGCGGTTCGGGTGCACACCAGGAACTGCACCTTGTGAAGGGTGGGCAAGTGAATAGGCGCCTGCCCCGCAGTGCCAAAACACAACTGAATTGCTTGCTTCATTCACATGAACCATATCCCCTAAATACGGTGCGCTTCCGCCACTGATTTCCTGCAGAATAAACATAGATACCGAGCCGTGAATATCCGATTCACAAGCAGATACGGTGCCTTGTTCTGTAAAGTGCGAAAGCGTTGAGCAGGCAGCAGCGCCAAGTTCGTTGAAAAACTCCGGCCAACAGCGGATCGCAAGCGCATGAATATCTTTATCTTGCACAAGACTGCGCACGTGAGAGGAGAACTGCGCAAAACGCTGCACCGTATGATCATCCCTCTTTAACCCGATGACATGCTGATCAGCTTCTTCAATCAATGGCGCATACTCCGGCTCAGTCAACTCTTTACTCGCATCAAATGCCGCCTGTAAATCAATATGCTCTACATTTACGCCAAGCTCCTCTTGAAGATAAGCCTCATCTGTACCTGAGAAATAAAACCCTGGTTGATGCTCCCCGATCACACCGACATTTAACTGCTTAAGCTTAGCAATAACGTTTTGTACCCCGGCTGTTTTTCGAATCGTTTTACGGACGTGAGCTTCTTCAGGATTACCGAAAACGAAGCTGTAAGGGTGCCGCGCTGTTTGCAGGACATGACTTGTGCTGTTACCTCCTGTTAATGAATTCAAGCGGAGCCGGCCATTAATACTCGGCTCGCGTACAGACCAAACGAGCACAGGTGCTTGTGAATGCTGGGTGATTGTATAAATAAACTCTCCATCAGCAAACGTGACACTTTGATAAATGATCAGCCCAATTTCTTCGGCGACCGACTTCAGGAATGTTTCAAGTTCTTCTGGAGAAGTCAGAATGCCCTCTGGCTGCACCAGCCGTGGACACTCTTCTTGTAACAACACTTTCGTCTCCTCCCAGTAAGCTTCAGCCGCCTCCATATCAAAAGTTTTACGACCGACAGGAATGTATAGTACGGCAGGTTCTTTCATGACAGCAACAACCTTTCATTAAAATAATTATGACGAATAGACTTTTTGTTTAGGTAAGGATGCAAACAGTGAAGCATATGCCGACTCCGCCCGGTAAAAAACAGGCGGCTGGCCTATCGGGGCTTCGACAGTGACTTCGCCGGCCCCTTCATATGCTTTACCTGTCCATAAGTGCACCCATTTGTCTTCTGGAAGATAAACCGTCCAGTCCTGCACGTTTTCATCATGGACCGGTGCGACGAGTAAATCCGGGCCATACATATATTCATACTGTAATTGATAAGCAACTTCATCAGCTTCATACTCCATAAATAACGGGCGCTGTGCCGGGATCCCCCGCTCAGCTGTTTCTTGAACAACGGCTTTTGTATAAGGGGCAAGCGCTGTGTAAATGTTGGTCATATCAACAAAGTGCTCAAGGCTTTCTTCATCATCGTCAAACTGAAAACAATCATCCGGACGGTTGCCTTCATGCGTACGAATGACCGGCGTAAACACCGCCATGTCCAACCAGCGTAAAAGCAGTTCCTTTGGACGTTTATTTCCGTGCAGGCTCGTATACCCACCAATATCGCTATGGTGCAGCCCGCAGCCACTCATACCAGCTGAAAGGGCCCCTGGAATGACTGAAGCTAAGCCGTCATCCATGCTCCAGTTAACGCTTTGATCCCCTGCCCAGAGCAGCGGGCAAGTCCCTTGAATGCCGGTGAACCCTGCGCGCATAAAGTACACAATATCTCCCCAGCGCCCCGCTTCCTTAACGGCATCGTGATTCACCTTCGCCCAGATCGCCGGCCAGGCATTATGCATAATCATCGCAGATTCGCCGTTATAAAGATGGACATCACTCGGCAGATACTCTCCAAAGTCAGCCATCCAGCCGTCCATTCCGAAATCGATCATTTCGTCTTTAATAACGGATTTGTACCATTCATAAGCCGCTGGATTTGTGAAATCAACAACGCCGCAGTAAAACTCACCAAAATCAACGATATAATCATGGCCATCTGCTGTTAAAGCTACATAACCTTTTTGGCTTGCTTCTTCATACAAATCACCATCAATTGCGACGTACGGATTAATATAGCCTAAAAACCGAACACCTTCGCTTTTCCATTCCTTAACTTTCTCATCAAGCCCCGGATACATTTCTGGATTCCACTTCCAATTCCACATCAACCGCTTGCCAAAAGATGTTACACGTTTCCCCTGCCAATCTTGACACCAGAGCGCCCCTACCTTTAGTCCTTTTTGACGGGCCCGGTCCAACTTGTGCTGCACTTGATCTGTTCCACCTTGCACACCGAGCCAGATGCCTTCGTAAGTCCAGTCCGGCAGCTCCGGCGGCCTGCCGAAGTGCTCTGTTACCCGTTCTGTTAAATCTTTATAGGATTCACCTGTTTCAAACCATACTGCTTCAGGAATCTCCCAAGCTTGCAGCTCATGCCATGCTTGATTTTTAAAGTTGAATTCGGCATAAGCTGTTGTCGCCACATGACAAATATATTTTTCGGTAGAGATAAATGTCGGTTGAGGATAGTTTGTATTATAGTAATCTCCTCCCGCGCGGTCCTTTACGTCAGCTAAAAAGGTGGTATAAGTAGATTTATTACGACCTACACCAGGCTCTGACGTCCAAAGTGGAAAGTTCTGACCACGCATATTAAAGTAGGAAAGCTGTTCCCCGCATCCATAAACCGCTTCTTCTTCCGATGCTGAAACACGCAGCCAAAACCGATTGTATACAGGTTCAGACGGGGTGAAATCGATACGAAGTTGGTCGTTATACAATTGAATTGAAGCTTGTAAAGTAAATGAAGATCCAGCGTAAGGTTTTAAATGGAGATTTACACTTTCTGCAGTTTCCTCCCATTCAATGTGTCGCAGCGCAACACGTTCTTCAAGGTAATCTTCAATATCAAAGTTGCCCCGGTACATCTCGACCGACTCGTGCCCCACGCCGAGATAGATCATTGGCGAAGACGACTCATGTTTGAGGATAAGACGTTCATCAAACCAAAGTTCAAGCTCCCCTCCACTACTTTCATTGAACTGCACACGATTTTTCCATGCGGATGTCATTGGATCCTCCCCTTTTCAGGTGATATGTTGACTGGATCTACTTGTAAGTTAGGTCCGCTAATGCCTGGGCGGGCGCCGCGACTTAGCATACGCTCATTATCAGGATGAGCAAGCACCCATTTGTTCACCTCAAGCAGCCACTTGCTTTCCCCTTCTTTACTAAATGAATTTGGAAGCGGTGTGTTCGTCCCAAGCGGAAGTATTACAATAGTACGAAACGGTTCGGCGGTCACCCGGCACGGCGCTAAATGCAGCGTCGTTTGATAAAGCTCAATGAAAGTCCCCTGCGGTATGAAAAAAGGCGTGATGTGCTCCACAGAAACGCCTTCTTCAGTTTTGTTTCGAAGGTCGCTTAAAAACAACACAGCATCTGTAAGCATATAATTGAGCTCGCTGCCTTTATGATACTCAAGACCGTTTAACCGATCATTCCAGCCATTACAGTAACCGATTTGGATCGGCATACCTCCGAAGTGCGCGTATTTCATTTCTTCAAGCCACGGACCACCTTCCAAGCTTGCTACTGAAGCTTCGTAATGATTCCCGCTTTCCGGAATCGGCATTTCCATCGCAACCTCCGGAAGGTTGTGTAAAAGTGATGTCTCTCGTACAACGCCGTATGTCTGAAAGGCCTCGTCATGTACATGACGAATATTTAAATGCGGATTTTGTTGTTGAACGAAATCATACATCTTTTGTCCGCCCTTCCTCTTTTTAATTATGTAGACCGGCACTTTCAAAAAAGTACCGGTATTTAAGCGGCAGGCCGGGCCGCAAAAACTGATTTACCCTTTGACAGAACCTGCGGTCATACCGGCAACGAAGTATCGCTGCAACAGGACGTAGGCAAGCACCATCGGGAGGGAGGCAATAATAACGCCTGTAAAAAGCATCGGATAATTTGTTTCATACTGCCCTTGGAAATCAAGAAGCGCCAGCGGCAGTGTTTTATAAGCGTTGTCCGTAACAAACAGGAGCGGGTACAACAAATCGTTCCAGTGCATAACGAACAAAAAGATGGCTGTTGCTGATATGGACGGGAGCGACAATGGGATGACGATGCGGACAAATGTCGTCCAGTTCGTCGCACCATCTATTGTTGAAGCTTCAAACAACTCTTTAGGCAGAGTCTTCATAAAACCGGTTAATATGAATACTGCCACCGGCATCGTAACCGCGATATTAACGAGGATTAAACCGAGCAGACTGTTTGTAAGTCCTAAAGTTAATATCAAGTCGTACAGTGGCACCATGCTCACCTGCGCCGGCACCATCATCCCGAGTGTAAATAAGACAAACAGGATGTTCCCCAGCCAATTACCAAGCCGGACAATGCCGTAGGCAATCATGCAGGATAGCAGCAGCGTTAATGATACCGAGCTCAATGTAACGACTGAACTGTTAATGAAGTAGCCAAACATCGTTTCTTCTCTAAAAATATTTACGTAGTTTGCAAAGGTCAGTCCTTCATCGATTGGTATACCGAGCGGATTATTAAACGTTTGCTCTAATGTTTTGACGGATGTTAAAAGAACCATCGTCAACGGCAGTAAAATGAGTACAGCGTAAATTCCGATTGCAATCCGGCGTCCCACAAGTTCGTCCTCCTTTTCCAGTTCCGTTTAATACGATACGCGATTGGACCGAAGCGCTTTAAACTGAAGAAATGTAATCAGCGCAATGATGAACATGAAAATGACTGAAATGGCTGATGCATAACCAAAGTTGTAGTTTCGAAACGCGATTTCGTAAATGTAAGTTGCAATAATCTCTGTTGAATAGTTCGGGCCTCCGCGCGTCATAGCAAAAACAAGATCGAATGCTTTAAAGGACTGAATTGTTGTATAAGCAATAACGATCGTTGCCGACGGTGCCAAAAGCGGCCAGGTGACTTTTCGGAATGTCTGCCACTTTGTTGCACCTTCGATTTTTGCTACTTCGTACAAGTCTTCCGGAATGGAATGAAGACCGGCAACGAAAATGATAAGCATTTGTCCAGCGTGGAACCATACTTGGGTGAACGCAAGTGAGTAAATTGCAATACTCGTGTCTCCGATCCAGTTCTGCTGCAAGAATCCGAGGCCGACAGCGCCAAACACTGTATTAATTAACCCGATATTTGCGTCGTACATAAACATCCAGATAAACGCAACGGAAACTGAAGATAAAATAGTCGGAAAGAAAAACAAGGCCCGCCAAAAGACATTCAGTTTTGTGTTTTTCACTAAAAAGATCGCAAATACAAGCGCGAACAACGTTTGGAAAATAACGACAAACAACATGAATTTCAAGTTATTCTCAACCGCTGTTAAAAAGATTGTATCGCCTGTGAATGCACGTACGTAGTTATCAAAACCTATAAAGTTAAAGGCGTCGCTAATTCCATCCCAGTTTGTGAAAGAGTAGAAAAACGCACTTAAAGTCGGGTATAAAAAGAAGATCGAGTATAGAATCAGGCCCGGTATAAAAAATAAGTAGATAGATTTTGAGACTTTCATAAGATCAGTCCTTTGCGGTAGTGATTACGACGGCCTGCCGCTTCAAAAACAATGGAGGGAACGGGAGGTCATCCCTCCCGCTTTCCATTAATTTAATCGATGTTCTCGTCAATGATTGTTTGTGCTTGTTCAGCTGCTGCCTCCGGCGATTCACCATCAAGTACGTTTTCAATTGAAGCGAGTACCGCATTTTCAACTTGAGAGTTTGTGATTAAAAAGCGTGGCTGAAAACGCGTGTTCATTTCATCAATCCAGTAAGATGTTTCTTGCAGTTCTTCAGATTCATAATCCACTCCATCTACCGTTAAATGCTGCCCCGTTTCATTCGCATACTGGCTTGCCACATCCGGTTGACTTAAGAAATCAATAAAGGTTTTTGCTTCTTCCTGCACTTCAGAGTTGGCGTTTACTGCCAGCATAAACGTTGCTGTATGGATGCCTTCAAACTGTGCTTCGTCTTCATCAACAGTAATTGGTGCCATCAAATCAAGATCAAGGTCCTCGTTATACCCTTTAAGTGAAGCCATGTGATAAGAACCTGTCGCAAGCATGGCTGCCTCTTCATTTGCCACCATCGAAATTGCTGCTTCTTCCTGTGTACCTAAAGCATTGTCCTGGAAGAAGTTATTTTCCTGAAGCTCTTGGAAATGCTCCAAGGTCTCTTCCCACCAGCCGCCAGGGAGAGTTTCTTCACCAGCTTCAACTTGACCAAAAACGTCTTCGTCCGGGGCATTGTTCATCATCATAGAGTTCATGAACTGGTTTGGTCCAATGTCCCCACCTGGAAATGCAATTGGAGTAATATCATTTTCTAAAAGGGTTTCACCCATTTCATGAAACTCATCCCAGCTCTGCGGAACATCAATGTCGAGGTCTTCAAACATCCCTTTGTTATAAACCGGCATGTTAAAAACTAACTGATAAGGCAAGGCATACTGTGTACCATCTTCACCTTGACCGACATCAACTGATCCCTCGTCAAAGTTGTCTACAAAATCTTCATCTGATATGTCCTCAAAAAATCCTGCACCTTGAATGGCTTCAAACTGCGATCCTGGGAATGACGTAAACACATCACCGATTGATCCGTCGCGAAGCATCTGCTGTGCGTTGGATTGGTATTCTTCTGACGGGTAAATATTCATGTTCACAGATATGTCAGGGTTCTCGTCTTCGAACTGATCAATAATGTCATCAAATACGTCTGCATCTTCACCCCGCCAGTGAATGAAGCTGATTTCTGTTGACTCTCCACCATTTTCTGCTTCCTCTGACGCCTCATCGCCATTACCACCATCATCACCTGAAGCTTGCTCGGCCGGCGGATCATCGCCTGCACAAGCTGTCAAACCGACAATAAGAGATCCCCCAATCACCCAGCGGCCCCAACGGAACTTTTTCATACAACTTCCCCCTTAAATAGATAATTACTTTTATAAAAAGGTAGGTACCTTTAAAGAGAAAAGAGAGTTCGTGTCCGGTCCTACACTTTTTAACAAAAAAGCGCTTTCATTTTCCTCGAAAAAAATAAACATCATTACGTTTATTTATAGATAACAACCTTTGTATGTACTATAATACACACGAATCTGAAAAGCAATATTTTTTAGAAAATTCTTTTATCGGATTTCGACAAATTCCGCCCTCCATATTTACGAAGGTTTTTGTGCCGTGTCAAACCACTGGTATTAAGTTCCTCCACCTACAATAAAAAAGGTGTGCACCAAAACGCATGCACACCTTCAGCTCCTCTTATTCATCATCAAATTTGTGGAATAAAAGCAGCGGCATTTTGAAAATATAAGCCGTTGCGATAAATACGCCAAGCGCCATACCAATAATAACGATAAAGCTTGCTACAGATAAGCCGCCGACGCCAGCCACAACGTTTGCGATGTTACAACCTGGGGCCATCCGGGAGGAGATTCCCATCAGGAGACCGCCACCGACCGCATAAGGAAGACGCTTTGCTTTTGGAAAACGGATTTTAAAGCTCTTGCTTAGAAGTGATGAAATTGTCGCTCCGACTAAGACGAAGATGACTAACGTCTCCTCCGGACCTAGACCGAGCGCCGGATAACCAGCAAACATCTCGTTTAGATACATGTTATTGTATACTGCATCCTCGCCGAACAATGCACCGTATAATACCCCGCCGATTCGCGTTTCTGGTCCGGTAATGCTGATGTTCGAAAACACCGCAAACTGCACAGTCGCTGTAATTCCCATAAGAAACGCGCAAAAACGCACATCCCAATGCTGCTGCGTAAATGGATTTTTACTCCAATCCGTTAATGAATCTTTGACGCCAGCAAAGAAGCCTTTCACACCGAAGCGGCGAATTGTAATAAGCAACATAATGCCAACGAGAATTAGCGGGAGGACAAGAAACGGCAGATTTGTTTCAAAGAGACTGTATCCATCCCCCATTGTTAAAGGTTCAAAATAGTAATCGATCGCCCAAGGGTCGTAAATAAAGGAGAATAATAGATTCCCTGCAATCATGCAGGCAATCACAATCCAAAAATGAACATAGCCCATCCCGGAGCGATAAAGCGCACCTGAAGCACAGCTGCCGGCAATGGTCATACCAATACCAAATAATAATCCGCCAATTAAATTCGACAACCCAAACGGTACGGTCCATAGTTCATCGATCGATGCAAATCCAAACGTTAAAACGAACCCCCAGCCAATTAGCGCTGTGGCCATTAAGACGAGCACACCTTTTCCGGTTCGACTGTCTCCTACACTGATAAAATCTCGTACAGAAGCAACGAAACAGAAATCGGCTTTTTGTAATAAAAATCCATAAGTTAAACCAAAGGCCGCAGCCAGTATAAACATTTCCAGTGTAAACATCCTGATTCACCTGCTTCTTTTGTGTGCTTTCTTGTTGATTAAATGAATTTCATAATTCGTCATAAGAGGATAAAAACCGAACAATGAGCATAACCTTCATTTCAGACGGTCACTTCAAAATTTACGGATCATCAATCACTTCCAATATATATTGTTCGTTTGTTCGCTTAAGAAGCGTCATAATGAAATTGACTTGATTGAATAAAATCAACTCTTACCCGAAGGCGGTTTATCCCCCCGCTTATGCATTAGGCTGCGCCCTTCTACTCCTTGATTCATGGGTTTCTCACCTATTTAAATCAAAAGCCGCCGTGCAGCAACGCGATGATTCACGTTTATTCACGGCGGCCCGTTACTCCAGATTGGTATTACAACTTTTTCAAATACACTCTGTATTCGTTTCCTTCGTTGATCGTACCAAGGTGTTCAGCATTCTTTCGCATTTTCACAGCTGCCGGAATTGTTTTTGTCGCAATCGAGTGGTCTGTTACTTCCACGACAATCTCCCCAGCTTTTGCTTTTTTCAAAGCTTCAAGCGCCAGGTTTAACGTATGCGGGCAGACTTCTCCGATACCGTCCACCACGTGATCAGGTTCTAAAGCTTGTAGTTCTTCTTCTTTTAAAGCCATGAAAGCCGCCTCCTTATATCATTGGTTTTATTTCTTGCATCAAGCTGATCGCATTTTACGATTTATATAATTCGCTGACATTCTCTACAATAAATTCTTCACCTTGCGCTCTCGGACCCGGCCACTCAAGCATGCCGCCTTCGTAGTTCGCTACATTTTTAATGCCCTGGCCTTTTAAAAACTTCGCAACCTCGTGACTACGCCGGCCACTCCGACAAACGAGAACATAGCGCTCATCTGACTTTAACTCACCGGCAATGTCGATCATCTCACCCATGGGAATGAGCGGAATACCAGGAATATGAGCTTCAGTATATTCTTCAAGTTCGCGAACATCGATAAAGATGGTACCGCGGTCACTTTCTTCATATAAGCTATGAACTTCTTCGTTCGATAGTTGTTCAACACCCTCAAGTTCAAATGACATTTTTAAATAACTCCTTTACTCCTCGTCTTCTTCATCGTCACCAGAAGGATTGTCAATCGGTACATCAGGGTTATTGCCCCATTCAGACCAAGAGCCTTCATACGCTACAACATTGTCAAACCCTAACAAGTTTAGTACATAATACGTGTGAGCTGCGCGCACATTTGTCTGGCAGTAAACGATAATTTCCTCTTCTTCCGGCGTTACGCCGTGATCTTCAAATAATGCTTTAAGTTCTTCCGCTTCTTTCAAATATTCAATATCCCCGTCCTCGAGCGTTTCACCCCAAGGCAGGTTAACAGCACCTGGAATATGGCCGCCGCGCTCCGTCCGTACATCTTCACCTGCGTATTCTTCTTCTGAGCGAACATCTAGCAGCACAGAGTCTTCATCATCAATTGACGCTTCAACATAATCCAGATCTACCGTTGTACTTTCATCGGCCTCAGCTGTAAAGCTGCCTGCTTCTGGTTCCGCCGGTTCGCTTGAAAGCTCTCTGCCTTCGCTGTTCCACGCGTTAAACCCACCGTTTAAGATGCGAACATCGTCGTGACCGTAATAATCAAGGCCGTAAAATAAACGTGCCGGCCCGGTCCCGGTTCCGTCGCCGTAAGCTATAACGGTTGTATCATCGCTGATTCCGAGTTCCTCAATTTTTTCTTCATATTCATCAGGTCCTAGAATAAATCCATCAACGCCGTGATCCATATCATTTAATTCCTGCCATGTGATATTTACAGCGCCTGGGATATGGCCGCCTTCAAAGCCTTCATCACGCATATCGACAAAAACGACATCGTCATCTTCAAGATGATCTTCAACCCAATCTGTATCTACTAAAAGATCTTCATTTGGATAAGATGAAACTTCCGACTCGCCGCCGTCTGCTTCTTCATCATCATTTTCCTCTGCTGTGTCAGCATCTGCCGCCTCTTCTCCCTGGGCTTCATCTACTTCTTCTTCACCGCAAGCACTTAAAAACAAAGCTCCTGCTGCCATGATCATCGCTGTTCTTTTAAATGATTTCATCGGTGCGTCCTCTCCTCTGCTCTCTGAATGTGTAACCCTATAATATTATAATCCCTATGAATATACAAGGGTTTAAAAAGAGTTTTTTTTATTGTATAGTTGTATCAAGAAATTACGATGTAATTAAAGACTGAAAACAAGGGATTCAAACCGCTTTTTGAAGCATATAATCATTATATAAGATGATTCGTTTATAAATCCTATTCGTTCACTATGTTTTTGTTACATCAAAATTAAACTAACAGGAGGACCACCGATGAAAAAGTATATGTTACTCATCTCTTCTTTCGTTTTTTTAAACGCTTGCGCGATGGAGAGCGGAGAGTCTGAAGAACAAGATGTAGACGAAGCCCCAAGTGAAGAAGCTTCAGAAAACGAAACAGATGCAGGTGCACTAGACGCCGTCCAATTTTATGTACCTAGCGAAGCTGATAATGAAATCTCCATTATTGATATCCCTACAAGCGAAGTTGTTGGGTCAATTGAAACAGGAAATACTCCGACCAATGTTGCTTTCTCAAGTACGATGCGTGAAGCATTTGTAGCTAATCAAGACGACAGCACGATCGTGATTCTTGATACCCAAGGATTAGAAGCCACCGCTGAAATTGAAGTAGGTCCATCCCCGCACGGACTGGCCCTTGCTGAAGATAACAGCACACTTTATGTTGCTACTGTCAATGACCGGTACGTAGACATCATTGATGCTAACGAAGAGGAAGTCACAGAGCAGATTGATTTAGGTGAAGGGGCAAGCGCAAATTATGTTGCACTCGAAGGTGACCTGCTTTATGTTACTGATCACGAAAATGACGAGCTGCACATTGTAGACGCTGAAAGTAATGAAGTTGAGGAAACAGCTGAAACCGGAGGAACACCGCGGGTCGTTGAGCCATTTGAAGATACCGTTTTCGTCGCTGCAAGCGATGCAGGGCTCGTACAGCAGTTTGACAGCGAAAGCGGCGAGCTTCTTGAAGAGATTGAGGTGGATGAAGGTGCAACTGATATCGCTGTAACTGAAGATGGGGAAGCTGGTGTTGTAACGAGTATGGAAAGCGACACAGTACACATCTTTGACCCGGAAAGCGGCGAAGTGATTGAAACGATTGAAGACCAGGCTGGTGCCCGTCACGTTGCTTTCAACCGCGAAGAGTTCCGCGCTTATGTCACCCTGCGTGACAGCGGAGAAGTAAGCGTCATTAACCTTGACGACTTAGAGGAAGAGGAACGGATTGAAGTCGGTGAAGAACCGCACGGCATCGATATTAAAGCGCTGCCCGGCGCCGGCGGCAGCTGCTAAATTCAACTTTTTAAAAAGCCCGTTACGGTGAGGTCGTAACGGGCTTTTTTCATCATGCTTTTACAAGTGCCGCTTCAACATTGGATAAGTGCTCAAGCATCGCGTTGCGCGCTTCGTCTGCCTCGCCTGCTTTTATAGCTTCATATAAATTAAAATGTTCTTGATACAGCCTTTCAAGCGTCTGTTCTTCTGAAAACAACCAGATGCGCCGGGACTCGAACATTGTTTTCCGTAGTGTATCAGAAAGTTGATCCATCATATCAATCATGATTTGATTACCTGCCGCGTTAGCAATTGCTAAGTGAAAAGCTACATCTGCAGCCTCGCCGATATTATCTTTAGGCGAGGCTCTTTTCATGTCATCTAATGCTGATTTTAACATCGTTAAATGGTCACTAGTTCGTTTCTCGGCGGCAAGTTCAGCAGCTCCGACTTCCATAATTTTTCGGATCTCAAACAACTCAAGCATTTCTTTCTTGGAAATGATTCGCTCTGCTTTGACCGGATCAAACATTTGCGAAAAATCGTATTGATTAACGAAAGTTCCTTCCCCCTGCTTAATCGTCACAAGGCCAACCGCCCGCATGGCGCTTAATGCCTCACGTACCGCAGAACGACTTACTTGAAATTGTTCGGCAAGCTTTGCGACTGAATCCAGCTTCTCCCCTGGTTGCAAGTCCCCTTGCTGAATCATATGTTCAATTCGTTCACGCACAATTTCAGATATCTTGCGCGATTCCACCTGTTCAAAGGTCATAACTCGGGCTCCTTCTTGTATCATTCCCCAGCATTATACCACGAATCAACGATCATCAATCAAAATATAACAAGCCCGTACCGGCCCGTGTACGCCTACAACTAGATTCAATTCAATGTCGGCACTATTGCTCGGGCCAGAGATAAAGTTAATACAACTTGGCACCCGTTCACCGGCCTGTGCCATTTCATGAATTTTCGTTGTGACCTGTGTCATACGAGGCACAATCGTACTTAAAGGGATTAACCCGATATAATATGTCGGTAACAGGCTGACCGACTGCCCTTTGCCGCCACCGTTTAACAAAACAACGGTGCCGGACTCAGCTAATGTGTAATCGGCAAACGTAATCCCCACATCCGCCTGCTCGCTAATGCGGATGTCTTCGTCTGCCGGGGACTCTCCCCAGATCGACACGCCGGGGCGAGCGATAAACGATGATAAACCGAATCGTTCAAACCGATCATCGTCCCATACTGATGCTTTTTCAGCCTCATACATGGCAAGCACCTCATCAAGGACCTCCGGCAGTTCTTCTAGGGTTGTCTCTTTCACATCTGTGTGAATCTTTAAGCACTGCTTCTTTAACACTTCGACTAGATCATCGGTCGAAGCATCAGCTAGCACATCCCACTGTGGCTGTTTTGAATACTTCGGCCGCTCCACCCCGTTTGTGCGGCGCTCGCGCCCCAGATTCGAGGCAATGTTATTTAAAAACTTCTCTTTATTTTGCATCATGTATTCAGCTGTCCCCTTTCTTGCGGGCTTGAAACCAATCGCGGAACCGTTCTTTTGCAGGCGAAGGCATACTTCGAATTTCTGTCCATCCGCTCATCGGTCCGGGACCGCCGTTAATTGCTCCGTCTTTTGTGAACGGCGCAAGCATGAAAGGCGCTGTTTTCGTTGCCATATGAAATAACCCCGGCGAGCTCGCCGCCAAACCGAAACCCTTCATTGCATACGTTTCACCGATCGATGTTTTCTTTTCTTCTTCAGCTATAATTTTACGGTGCTCAATTAAGTGTCCATGCAGCGGAATCTTCACCGGACATGCATCTGTGCAGGCAGCGCACAAGCTTGATGCGTACGGCAAGTCTTTATGATCATCATAGCCTTCTAAAAGGGGGGTAAGTACCGCCCCGATCGGGCCGGGATAAATTGAGCCATACGAATGACCGCCGACATGCCGGTATACTGGACAAACATTAATGCAGGCCGCACAGCGGATACAGTGCAGTGCTGACTGAAACGCCGTCCCTAAAATGTTAGAACGACCGTTATCTACAATGACTAAGTGAAACTCTTCCGGACCATCTAAATCTTCAGCTTCGCGCGGACCGGTCAGCCCTGTAATATAACTTGTCAACCGCTGTCCGACTGCGCTGCGGCAGAGCATGTTCACCATCACATCGAGCTCTTCCCACGTCGGTACAACCCTTTCCATGCCCATCACAGAAATCTGCGTATTTGGAATCGTTGTTGCAAGCCGGGCGTTACCTTCATTCGTTACAAGGGACATGGAGCCGGATTCAGCCACGGCAAAGTTTACACCTGTAACCCCGATATCTGCTTCTAAAAACTCTTCGCGCAGCTGTTCACGGGCAAACTGGGTGAGTTCATTTGGATCTGCCGAATTTTCGTATCCTTTTCGTTCAGCAAACGTCTCTCGGATCTGTTCTTTATTTTTGTGCAGCGCTGGCGCTACAATGTGTGACGGCGGGTCGTGATCATCAATCTGCAGAATATATTCACCTAAGTCGGACTCAATCACTTCACACCCTTGGGATTCAAGCGCTTCGTTCATACCGACCTCTTCTGTCACCATTGATTTTGATTTAATCACTTTTTTTGCTTCTTTATCTGCAGCAACCTTTTGCACATAAGCATTCGCTTCTTCCGGTGTTTCTGCAAAATAAACGTGACCACCGTTTTTCACAACGTTTTCAGCGAGCTGCTCTAAATAATAATCAAGATTTTCCAATGTATGTGCCCGGATCTCCTCTGAAAGCGTACGCCAGTCCTCCCAATCGCCAAGCTCTTCTTCAGCTTTCGCTTTGTTCGTATGAAGGCGCTCCTGGGCACCACGGACCGTTTCGCGCATGTGCGTATCGCTTAAACCTTCCTGCACCCTCTCATCAAATGATTCCGCTCCAATTTTAATCGACATGACGCTCTTCACCTCCAGCACCTGCGTTTAACACCTGGGCAATGTGCATCACTTCGACCGGCTTTCCGGTTCGGTCAATCCGCCCGCCGATATTCATTAAACAGCCACTGTCTGCACCGATCAACACTTCAGCTTCTGTTGACTCAACATGCGCTACTTTTTCATCAACCATCTGCTCAGAAATCGACGTCATCTTCACCGCAAACGTACCGCCAAAGCCGCAGCAGTCTTGTTTGTTCGGCAGCTCTTTCAGTTCAAGACCCTCCACACTTTCAAGCAGTTTATACGGTGCTTCAGTCTCGCCGAGCAGCCGCGTCATGTGGCAAGACATATGATACGTCGCTTTTTTTGTTAAAACAGCACCTGTATTTGTGACACCTAGCACGCGGTATAAAAACTGTGTCAGCTCATACGTTTTATGTGCCAGCGCTTCAGCGCGCTCGAGCCACTTCGGCTCGTCTTTCAGCAGGTGCGGATACTCTTTTAACATCGCCGCACAAGAACCAGACGGGGCTACGACGTAAGATGCGTGCGCAAATGTCTCAATCATATGCTTCGCTGCTTTTTTTGTCTCTGTATGATACCCGCTGTTAAACGCCGGCTGTCCGCAGCACGTCTGCTTTTTAGGAAAATCAATTTCACAACCGTGCCGCTCAAGCAGCTCCACAACATCTTTACCGACCTCAGGGAAAAACGTGTCACCTAAACATGTGATAAATAATGATACTTTCATTCAATTTCCTCCTTATGCAGAACGGGGTAGCTGCTGTTCTGCTTTCAGCTGCTGCTGTCCGTGATACACAGCAAACAAGTACAAACCAACAATCAAACCAACCATCGCAACACCGATATTCATGCCGAAACCGTGAATAAATATATAACCTAAGCCGCCAGCAAATATTAAATAATAAACCGTTGGGATCAATAGCTTCCGGATTAACTCACCTTCTCTGCCGACCAGTCCTGCCGCTGCTGAAGCTGCCACTACATTGTGCACACATATCATATTACCGGCAGCGCCACCTGCCGCCTGCAGCGCAACTGTCGTTGATGGCGTGATTCCAACATTTTGTGCTGTGCCAAATTGAAACAATGAAAACATCATATTACTAATGGTATTACTCCCGGCCACAAATGCACCAAGCGCACCAATCACCGGAGCAACAGCCGGCCAGTGCTCACCTGCTGCACTCGATGCTGTTTCTGCCAGCACAAGCGGCATGCTTTCAAATCCGGTACTGTTAATATCTGAGTTAATAAATACCTGCACCATTGGCACTGCAAACATAAGCGCCGGAGACGCTGCTAAAATCGTCCGGCCGGACTCCTTCCACGCATTCATGTAAGCTTCGCCTGCCATTTTATAAAATAGAAATGACAAGACAGAAACAACCAGTAGAATAAACCCAGGTAAAAAGAGCGGTGTGCTCTCGATAGTAATCGCGCTTCCAAAAATGTTTTCAACCTCAATAACAACTGATTCCAGCCAGGTACCAAACGGCAGCGTCTGTAATCGCGTAAGCACTAAAAGTACGGCAACGACAATATAAGGCATCCATGCTTTTAATGGTGCCATTGGAGCTAAGTTACGTTTAGGCTCGACATTTAATGTGCCAGTCCAAGCTGGATCCCATGAAGATGATGGTGCGAAATCCCAAGTCTTTTTCGGCACAAGAAAGCCCTTTTTCGCGGCCGGCACGACAATAGCAAGACCAATCAAACCTCCAAACATCGCCGGAAACTCTGGACCAAGCAGATTCGCTACAAGCGCGAACGGCACCGCAAAGGATACGCCGGCAAATAAAGCAAACTTCCAAACTGCCAGACCTTCTTTCATTGAACGGTTCGGTCCAAAGAAAAAAGTTAACATCGTAACCATAAACAGTGGCATTAAAAGTCCTATGATTCCGTTGAAAATTGCAACTTCACCGCCAATCATACGAACGTACTGATCAATTGTCATCCCAAGAGAAGCTGCGACTTGCTCTACAGCGGCTGATCCTCCAAGCCCGGACTCAACCCCAATTAAAATCGGTGTACCGACCGCTCCATATGATACCGGTGCAGACTGAATGATTAACGCTGTCATTACTGCACCCATTGCCGGGAAACCAATCGCCACAAGCAGTGGGGCGATAATTGCAGCCGGCGTTCCCCAGCCTGAAGCCCCTTCGATAAAAGCACCAAATAACCAGCAAATAATAATAACTTGGATACGCCGGTCCGGGGAAATGTCCATAAAGCCTTGGCGAATTGTATGTATCGCGCCACTTTCTTTCAAAGTGTTTAACAATAAAATGGCACCAAACACGATAAATAAAACCTCAAGCGCTGTCGCTACCCCTTCCATACTTGCTCCAGCAATCTGATTCACCGGGACGCCCCATGCAAAATACGCAATACCTACCGTGACTAGGAAAGCAACCGGCATCGCTTTTTTCGCCGGCCATCGTAACAGCACGAGAAAAAATAACACAGTTAAGATCGGCACAATCGCTAACAAAGACAACAAACCCGTACTCATTCATTCCACTCCTTTAAACCTATCACACTGAACTCATTAGGTCATCTGATGACTATGTAAGTGGTTACATCATAGCAATGTTTGTTAACGTTTTCAATAATACTAAGAAAAATATTACATTGTATGACAGTTTTCCACACAGGCCTGTATATGTCGAAAAATCTTAAAACTTTTCTAATTGCGCCTTTTATATCTTTCTACCTATAATGAAGAAGATGTTCGTAATCATATATAAGTTGAAAGGAGTTAATTCAGCATGTTTAAACTGCTTGGAGATATTTTCTTTATTTTGCTGCGCTTTGGTGCAGGGGTGCTCTTATTTGCGATTAGTATGGAAAAACTGCTCGATATCACAAGTTTCCGCGATAGTTTAGCAGCTTCAGCTTTCCCTGAACCTATTGCGTTTGCCACACCGATTGCCGAGATGCTTGTCGCGCTCGTCATGCTTTTCGGCGTCTTTGTACGCACTGCAGCTATCATCAGCGCGCTTCTTGCAATTTTAAACGTTTTTATTTTACCGTTAACAGATAGCGTTTTTACCAACGTGGAAGGACTGCCATGGATTTTAGCGATTGTCTCTTGTATGCTTGCTCTTAAAAAGCACCACCGATTAGCATACCAAGTGAAGCTACAGTAAGCTTTCTACTTACAAATGACACTAAAAAATGCCCCTGGTTCGTGGAAAAATTAAAAATCCTCATCCAGGGGTTTCGTATGTAAAAACTGTTCGGCCACAGCACAGCTTCAAAGTTGAATCTGAATCCAGCGTGCTGCAATCATTTCCAATGTATATTGTTCGTTTTATCATTCATAAAAAGTCATTATGGATTTGACTCTCTTAATACTAAATTTAACTCACGTGTTTTTTTATACCTAATTTGCTAAAAAGACAAAGCTTAAGTACTTCTTCGTTGTACATAACCACCTTAAAATCTTACAATAAAGTCACGAGGGATTTTTTAAGTAGATTTCCCCTCTTAGTTAAAGGAGCTGATCCATTTTGTCACATACATCTTTTATTGACTCTGCAGCGTTCTCTACCTTGCGGAGTGCTGCTGAACGTATTTTTTCTTCGTTAATTGAACGCTTAGGTGTACAGACGGTTTATGTAACGCAATGCACGCCTAAAGATATGACCATTTTAAGCACATACAGCCCAGGAGTTCCTATTTTCACGAACGGATATCAACGTACATATGATGCGTCTTACTGCAGGTTAATTCACAACAGTGACAATCACTTTCTTAGCACAATGAATTTAAGTGAACATCATCAAGCAAAACATTTGGATATCACAAAGGAGCTTCTCCCTAAAGGGTTTCTCGGGGTAACATTACGAGAGACGGACGGCAGCCAATTTGGTACGTTATCCGCAATCGACCAAGAAGAAAAACATTTTACAGACGAAGACATCAGCTTTATGCAGACCATGGCCGATGTTTTAAGTTACCTTATCGAACTCGATCGAACGAAATACAATATGAACTTTTTAAACGTTCCAATTATCCCGATTACTTCCGGCGTTGCCGCACTAACAATTCAAGGGATTGTCGATGAAGAACGTACAGATAAAATTATTCAAAATGTGCTGCATTATAGTTCAGAATATAAAACAAGCTATTTTATCGTCGATTTATCCGGACTTATGCTGCTTGATGAAACTTTCCCGACCGATATTTTCAACTTGTTTCGCGCGTTGCAGGTTATGGGTGTGCACCCAATTCTTACTGGACTGCGGCCTGATGTTGCAAAACAGCAGGTGCAAAACGAAGAACTCCTGAACTTGAACATCCCGATAAAAAGTGACTTGGAAGCAGCCTTAAAACATATCGGCCTTACTTTATCTACATCACACTAACCTTTTGTAAAAACAAATGGAGCTGCCAGTTAATCGGCAGCTCCATCTTCATTTCACATGCTAGCTGTATCTGCTCCCTTAAATCACTCTTCATCAGGAAAGATGGTTTGGTTGGCCGTGCGGATCACTTCATTTGAAGCCCGGAACTGTTCTTTTTCTGTCTCATCTAAGTCTAACTCAATCACTTCACGTACACCGCTTGCATTTACCACTGCCGGAACCCCTGTATAAATATCTTGCTCTCCGTATTCACCATCAAGGTAAGCTGAAATCGTCAACACGGCATTTTCATCCCGCAGCATTGCCCGGGTCAACCTGACAAGGCTCATGGCAATACCGTAATACGTCGCGCCTTTACGTTGAATAACATGATACGCTGCATCACGGACATTCACAAAAATATCATCTAAATCAGACACGTCGGCATTTTCTCTATCGTTCACATAATCCCGGACCGGACGACCACCAATATCTGCATGGCTCCAGACAGGTAGTTCTGTATCTCCGTGTTCTCCCATAATGTGAGCATGAACGTTACGTGCATCAACGTTAAAATACTCGCCAAGTAAATAACGAAAACGTGCTGTATCCAAGATTGTTCCTGACCCGATGACCCGGTGACTCGGAAATCCTGAATACTTCCAAGTAGCATATGTAAGTACATCCACTGGATTCGTTGCAACAAGAAATAAGCCACCGAAATTATGATCTGTCACCTGTTGAACAATCGATTGAAATACTTTTGCGTTTTTCCCAGCCAGATCCATACGTGTTTCGCCAGGCTCTTGATTTGCACCAGCTGTAATTACAACAATATCGGCACTTTCACAATCTGCATAATCTCCCTGCCAGATGCGCGCCGTTTCCGTAAACGGTAAACCATGGTTTAAATCCATTGCATCACCTTCAGCACGCTCACGATCAAGATCAATTAAGACAATTTCATCTGCCACGCCTTGATTAAGCATCGCAAAAGCGTAACTTGAGCCGACAAAGCCTGCACCAATCACTACCACTCGTGTCGTCTTGTTCCAATCCATGTTAAAATCCCCCTCTGTTTTTGTGAAATTATTCACAAAATATTATAACCTTAATAAGCTCGTTACAAACATTGAATTTTTGAACATTCAAACACAATTATCTGAAATGCATGGGCATGCTTAAATGTTATAAATCGAAAACATCCTGGCGAAGTTTTCCCGAGGATATCAGTACATGCTACCGGGTATTTGGGTATTCACCGCGGCCACTTTTTAACCTCCAGCGTTGAATATATATTGAGGTTTTGGTAGTTCATGCAACCTGCTCTGGTGCATCTCTTTCTGCAACAACAACGCTTAGGATCCTATTTTTTTAATGAAACAGGATCCCAAGCGCAAAATAAGTTCAATCTTTGTTATTATTGTTGGTGTGATTCTGTTACAAATTTCTCAATAACCTTACAAGGTATGCTTAGATGAAATACAATCGCACCTAACTTTAAAGCGGTTCAACACATTTGTTTTTATAATTATCCCGTTCTACTCTGTACAACTGCCGGCGGATCGCATTCCATTCGTCCATCGAAAGCGGAAGGGTTCTTAGCTCCTGCAGCACAGACTCTATATCTTCAACAGGAATCGTTTCACCATCGGCAAGCTGCTGCTGCCAATGATAAATTTGATCCTCAACTTTTTGTGAAGAGTCATCCCAAGAGAAATATAAGTAATGTTCATCAATCCCTTCAGCAAGCATGCCCATCACCTGCATAACTTCTTTTTCCGATCCAATAATTGATAAATCAGTAGCATGTAAAATAATTTCCACTGTCTCTCCGTTCAATTCGCCTTTTAATATCTTCATCCGTTTCGCCATTTGCCGGTTGAAAATACTTGCCTGCACCCACGTTAAAATGACAAATGGCCACCAAAGATATCCGGGCGGGTCTTGCACATGAAAGTCAATATTGTATTCATTCAACGTAGCTTTAACCGCCTTAAGCGCTTCGTCATACTGTCCCTTCTTTACCATCACAGCCATATGCTTTAAAGATCTTAACTTTATGATTTGCGGAAATTTAATAATCGGAACAATGATGACTAACCCAATAACAAGAAATCCGACTAAAAACGTATAAGGGTAGCCTTTCATCATCTGCACAAACGTCGATCGATGCCTTTGATTTTCTACCCGGCTCGTAATGTAACCAACGACTAGCGGAAGGAGTAAGAACAATGATAAAGACGCGATGAAAATAATGGTTTCATCTTCAGGAAGAAATGGTATAAAAATATCGGCAGCTTCTGGAAAGATGACAGAACCACCGATAAACACCCAATAAAGCGATAAAAGTCCGGCCATGCTGATTTTTGAATCATCTTTTGAAGGCATCCGCCCAAAAAAGGTCGCTGTCGCCATTTGAAAAATTTTACTTAATGTTTTTGAAGATACGATGATAATAAAACGAAAATAAGGCACTTATATCCCACCTTTCAGCTAAGTTACAGCGGCAACCTTACAACATATACCCTTTATGTCTATAGTGAAATCCTTGTAAATCAAATGATTAGGAAAGATTACTTGCGGGAATGGTAGGAGTGTCTCCCTCAATAGACCAGTATCTCGCACCTATTCTTCGCCCATGACAGATTATATAAAGGAGCGATGCCCCATGAATCAACAAGACCTGCTTGAATATATCAGTGCACGCCTTGAATTTCTCGAAGCCATGGAAAGCATCGATACAACAGGAGAATATGTTTACTTGGGCGAGCGATTAGCCTTGCGCGAGATCTTAGCATATTTAGAACAAGAAACCTCACAATAAAGCTCCCATCTATCCTATAGGTGGGAGCTTTATTGCGAGGTCTTCGACTGCTGCACTTCCCAGTGGTATCTAAGAGAACTGTGCGTAAAAACAAAATACAAAGACGAATCGTTATAATGTGGGACGATTCATCCGCTAGGGGTCTCTCTTTTTAAGATGACCGTGTTACAGTCGCCTTGATGGGTTAACAACACTTTCCCTTTTTTAAAAGCATGAACTTACGATTTTCGAATTTTACCTGAATGAATTTCATAATGACGCTTCATGAGTGATCAAAACGAACCACATCCATTGGAAATGATTGTGATTTGTAAATTGAAAAGTAACCGAAACGAAAGACGGTGACTCCCAGAGGATAAAGCGCAGGTTGAAGATCCACTTGTTCGATTGGAAATTAAATCGAACAAGCTAGCTGAAGCTAAGACCTCGGGAAAGCGTCCGTCGGTAGGGTTGGTTACGTTCATTGTTCAGTTTTTATCCTCTTATGACAAGTGTTGAAATGCATTCATGTAGATATCGGTTGATAAAAAAACATTTCTACAATTCATGGCCATCTAAATAAGGAAAGGCTGCCAAGCATTGGCGGCGACGCCACCAGGAACAGCGCAAGCCGAAAATCCCGCAGGCAGTGACTTTCTGCCGAGAAAGTTGAGGTCGTGCCTGGGGCTAAGAAGACACAGTGAGATCAAGCCTCAGCGTAGGTCAAACCGATGTCGCCCTTGTGCCCTCGGGGTGTAAGCGTCCGCCGCAAAGCTCCCATCTATCCTATAGGTGGGAGCTTTATTATTGGTTAAGCTTATGGTTTCACAAAATTAAATTGACAATTTTCTCTTTCTCTTATATTCTCTATCTTAACAATGTAAACACTTAAAAAATAAAAGTTTACAATCAGGGAAAGGGGTCTACATATGAACACAAAAGGTATGGTTCTCGCAGCTTTATTTGCAGCCCTCGTTGCTGTACTCGGCTTAATGCCACCAATTCCTACACCAATTACACCGGTGCCAATCACCGCACAAACCCTCGGTGTTATGCTTGCCGGTGGTTTTCTTGGCATGAAATTAGGCGGTATCAGTATGGGTCTCTTCGTTCTCCTCGTTGCCGCTGGCGCCCCGCTTCTTGCAGGCGGCCGTGGTGGGCTTGGCGTCATCGCTTCACCGACCGGCGGATTCTTTTTAAGCTGGCCGATTATCGCAATGTTCATCGGATGGGCGGTGGAACGTATGTGGAATTCCTTAACGACACTTAAATTGTTTTTCATTAATGTTGTTATTGGCATGCTGCTCATTTATCTGATCGGTGCTACTTATCAATCCTGGATTACCGGTGTTCCATTGACAGTTACCTTATTGGGAACTACTAGCTTCTTGATCGGTGATTCCTTAAAAGCGGCCGCAGCTGCTATTCTTATCATGCAGGTAAAAAGCCTAAGCCCGATTAACGAACGTAAACACGAACCAAAAAATCAAACAGCAGAGGCGGCCTAACTGTTGCTTCAAGGAGATATGAAGATGAACATCGCTGACCAACTTGCTGTCCATGCGCAAACATCTCCGAATAAAACGGCAGTGGTGATAGGCTCAACGAAGCTCACATATGCCGAGCTGAATGACAGTGCCAATCAGTCAGCCCGCGGCTTAGCTGCTGCCGGAGCAGCTGGTCAACATACGGCCTTGCACGCTGCTAATCACTCCGCCTGGATTCAAATGTTTTTTGGTGCTCTCCGGGCCGGTAGCATCCCTGTAATTATGGACCCTGCTTGGCGTCCTCATGAAACCGAAGATGTCCTGCAGCGTACGCAACCGGCGGTTATTCTTACTGATCAACCCGGGCACATCACATTGCCGGAGACATCAGCTGTAAGCCCACAAATTTTAACAACGGGTGATCATGCAAGCTTTCAAACCTGGATCTCGGAACAGTCAACCAACCCGATATTACTCTCGAATCAGCACCAAACATTGCTGATCGGCTTCACCTCTGGCACCACTGGACACCCGAAAGGTTATATGCGGACGCACCGTTCTTGGATTGAGAGCTTCTTTGTTTCCAACCCCGAACTCGGCTTAACTGGTGAAGATACCATCATTGTTCCGGGCCCGCTCTCTCATTCGTTGAATTTATACGCGCTCGTTCATGCCTTGATTCTCGGAGCTACAGTGGAGCTTTTGCCAAAGTTTCAGCCCGGCAATGTTCTTAACGCTTTAAAAAGACATGCAAGTACAGTCCTTTTTCTCGTCCCTACTTTAACGCAGTCTGTTCTGAATAAGGCGGATCGGACTCGTGAAAACATCCGGGCTCCTAAAGCCATCATCTGCTCCGGAGCAAAATGGACTGAAGCTTCTAAGCAACAAGCAGAACACCTATTTCCAGAAACCGATATTTTTGAGTTTTACGGATCTTCAGAAGCAAGTTTTGTTTCACTTTTAACACCTGCTGGTCGCCAAGCACATCCTGAAACTGTCGGCCGGCCGTTTGAACGCGTTCATATCTCAATAAGAGATGATGATGGGAGTGAACTGTCTGTCGGTCAAACCGGAAGGCTTCATGTAAAAAGTCCGCTCGTTTTTTCCGGATATTACGGAGATGATGAAGCGACAAATCAAGTGTGCTTAGATGGCTGGGTGAAAATGTCAGAGTATGCACGACTTAATCATGAAGGGTTTTTAACCATTGCCGGACGGGCGGAAAACATGATTGTCAGCGGCGGTTTAAATGTGTATCCGGAGGAAGTTGAGACGGTACTTAAACTTCTACCGGAAGTCACTGAAGCTGTTGTTACACACTTTGAAGATTCATTTCGCGGGGAACGGATTTGCGCTTATGTTATGTGGCACGATGAACCGTTAACCTTGCAGCAGCTAAAAACGCACTGCCGCACCTACCTTTCCGACTACAAAGTACCGCATCAGCTTGAATCAGTCACTGAACTTCCTTATACACCAAGCGGCAAAGTCGCACGAAGCGAACTTCAACCTAAGGAGGCGCCTCTTCATGAATGAAGCCGTCATCGTCCTTGCCAAACGAACGCCGATTGGGCTTGCCGGCGGAATATACAAACACATTGAGCCCGAACATCTGGCCGCACCAGTACTGCAAAAGCTCTGCCGTGAAGCCGGCGTCAATGGTGAAGAAATTGATGAAGTCATGCTAGGTAATGCCGTCGGTCCCGGTGGTAACATTGCACGCAAAACGGTGCTCACCGCTGGCCTTCCAGCTCATGTTCCTGGCGTAACAGTTGACCGGCAGTGCGGCTCAGGGCTGGAAGCGGTCATTACAGCGCTGCGGCATGTACAAGCAGGTGCCGGCTCAATTTATCTTGCCGGCGGGCTTGAAAGTACAAGTCGTGCCCCGTGGCGGATTGAAAAGCCTGGCTCTTTATACGACACCCCGCCGAACTTTTACAGTCGGGCAGCTTTTGCACCAGAATCTACGGGGGATCCAGAGATGGGCGTGGCTGCTGAAAATGTCGCCGAAGCTTACCAAATTTCACGAGAAGCTCAGGATAGCTGGTCGGTAAGAAGTCACCACCGCGCAGCAGCCGCTCAAGAAAACGGCGTGTTTGAAAGTGAACTTGTTTTAATTCCAGGCACTTCAGCTGAAACTGACGAAGGACCGCGCCCAAATATAAGCCGGCGGCTGCTTCAACGCATGCCACCAGCCTTTCGGGAAGGCGGAACGGTTACTGCTGGCAACGCATGCGCGATCAATGACGGCGCTGCTGCTGCATTGGTCATGTCCAAAGCAGAAGCTGAAAAACGGGGATTCACATCCTGGCTTACCTTTGTGGACGCTGCTTCAGCCGGCGTTGATCCTAAACTCCTTGGCGTTGGACCTGTGCCTGCAGTTCAAAAGTTGTTTGCGCAAAACGGATGGCACCCCGAGGACTTAGCACGTGTCGAATTTAACGAAGCATTTGCATCGCAAGTACTCGCCTCTTTGCAGGAACTTGAGATTCCTGTAGCAGTCGTCAATCAACACGGGGGCGCGATTGCTTTTGGGCATCCGTACGGAGCTTCCGGTGCTGTTTTAATTACACGACTGCTTGCAGATTTACAGCGCGGCGGAAAAACAGGAGACAAGGTGCTTGCTGCACTTGGCATTGGCGGCGGGCTGGGCACCGCAGGCTTATTTACATTTGAGACAAACGGTGATGCTGAATGACAAAGTTAAAAGAAGGCATGACTTCTCCAACATTCACATTTGATGTCAACCAAAAAGTTATTACTGAAATGGCCGCTGTGACTGCAAGGCACATCGGTGTACATACAGATGTGGTAAAAGCCCGGGCCGCCGGGTATCATAATATTTTAGCACCGCCCGGGTTTCATTCGAAAATATGGCAGCAGGCTGACCTGCCTTGGTTCAACGGGATGAGTGGTACGATCCTGCATTTAAAAGAAGAAGTTACAGTAAATACACCAATTACTGCCGGTCTCAAGCTTTCGTGCAGTGTTGAACTTAATAAAGTAAGAGAGCGCCGCGGTCAAACCTGGATTACGCAACGCACAACGGCACACTGCCAAAAGACTCAGGCGCTGCTGCTTACGATTTACAGTACGTTTCTACATTATCATGATGCACCTTATAATCGTTAGGAGAATTTTCGTTGTGAGCAGCCGAACTGAACTTATAAAAATAATACCAGCCTTTACACAGGAGGATGTCCAAACTTATGCACATATCTCTGGAGATCACAGCCTCATCCATACAGATCATGCCGCTGCGCTAGATGCCGGTTTTCAAGGTGTGGTCGTCCACGGGATGTTCGCTGCCGCAACTGTAGAAAATGAGATTAGCGGCTTATTTACGCCTCCGCCATTTGTGACGGCATCCTCCTGCAGCTTTCAATCCCCAGTATACACCGGTTGCGATCTAGAGCTTTCTATTAAGATCCAGCAGACTACTCAAGGTGTCACCTGCACTTATGTGCTCAACGAGGTGGAAGGCGAAACAGTTATACGTGGCAAGGTTGACTTACAAACACCCGCCGGTTCGATTAGACTCAGCCAAGGAGATGATTGGCATGCTTAACGTCCAACAAGTCAGCTTTCAATATCCTGGTGGCATGACGGCAATCCGTGATGTCACCTTCTCTATTCAACCTGGCGAGTTTACTGCCATTGTCGGCGGAAACGGCAGCGGAAAATCAACTATAACAAAGCTATTATCCGGTCTGTTGCAGCCAGACGCTGGTTCTGTACAACTCTTTGGCAACCCTGTGAAAGCAGGTAAAAGCGGGGTTGGCCTAGTTTTTCAAAATCCAGAAGATCAAATGGTCGCTTCAACCGTAGAAGATGAAATTTTATTCAGTCTCGAAAATCAGCGGACCGCCCCGGCGGACATGCCTGCCATTGTAGAAGATGTGCTTCAAGCAGTGCGCCTCGAAGGTTTTGAAATGAAGGAGCCGTTTGAACTCTCCGGCGGGCAGAAGCAACGAGCGGCGATTGCTTCAGTTCTTGCAATGAAACCGGATTTGTTCATTTTTGATGAAGCCACATCCATGCTCGATCCGACTGGACGCGAAG
Organism: Salsuginibacillus halophilus; assembly: GCF_003014715.1. GTDB lineage: Bacteria > Bacillota > Bacilli > Bacillales > Marinococcaceae > Salsuginibacillus > Salsuginibacillus halophilus. Next base: position 9,591 of record NZ_PYAV01000005.1, on the reverse strand, counting down.
AAGTACAAGCCCTTATGCATCAACTGCATCACCAAGGGACGACGGTGTTGAATGTGACACATGATATGGAAGAGGCTTTGCACGCGGAGCGGCTGCTTGCGTTTCAACACGGTGAGCTTGCTTACGATGGGGCACCTGCTCCCTTGCTGCACAACACAGCATTTCTTCAAGAGCTTGAACTTGTCCCGCCTTTCCATGTTCGAATGCTTGAAGCTTTGAAAGCAGAAGAAGTCCCGTTACAAGAAACTTACTTTTCAGAAGAAAGGTTGGTAGATGCGTTGTGCCACTTACGACCGAGAACTTAAGCTACCAATTTAAATCACTACATGAAGATCCCGCAGCTCAAGCACTCGCACCGCTGGATCTGCATATTCAAGATGGTAAGTGGCTTGCGGTATGCGGCCATACAGGGTCAGGTAAATCCACCCTTGTCCGGCTTTTAAAAGGGCTGCTAACACCAAATACCGGTGTCATCACATGGGGCGGTGAGACGCTGGGAGACAACCGGGGGACAGCGATTCGGCAAGATATTGGCTTTGTATTTCAACAACCAGAGCACCAACTTTTCGAAGCAACTATAGCAAAAGACCTTGCCTTTGGCCCGAAACTTTTCGGTTTTTCTAAAACATGGATCGAAGAAAGACAAAGCGAAGTTCTTACTCAAGTTGGTCTGACCCCGGAAATCCTCTCCAGGGCCCCGTTTCAATTAAGCGGCGGCGAAAAAAGACGAGCTGCGATTGCAGGGGTACTTATGCTCCAGCCGAGGATGCTTATTCTTGACGAGCCAACAGCCGGCCTGGATCCATTGGGGCAAATAGAGCTTTTAGATATGCTTGAATCGTGGAGGAAAGAAACCGGAGCTACGATCATTTGGATTACACATGATATGAACCAAGCTGCAGCGTACGCTGAAGAAATGGTTGTGTTAAAAGAGGGGCACATGCTTGCGCATACAACCCCGTACCAATTATTTATGAATGAAGCCCACATCGCAGCAGCATCTAACTTAAATCTGCCGCGTACAGCTCAACTTTTACATCAGCTTGAAAAACATTTCGAGCAAAACATTGAGGCAGATGGACTGAGTGAAACAGCCGTCGCAGCAGCTATTGGCAAAGTGGTAAGGGAGGAAGCTGTATGGGAAGTGTTTTAATCGGCCAATACATCCGAGGAAGCTCTGTCATTCACCTTCTTGACCCAAGGGCGAAGCTTATTAGTATTTTCGTTTTAATGTTTGCGATCCTCTGGATTGATACTGCCCTTGGCTACGCTGCTGCTGCTGTCGTAACTGCAGCAATGCTCTACATTGCACGGATCCCATTTAAGACGTTTTTGCGCAGTCTGCGTCCAATGATTATTATCTTAAGCTTTCTCGCGCTTGCACACGCCATCGTAACACCAGGGACAACGCCACTATTCAGTTTTGGATGGCTTTCTGTTTATCCTGAAGGCATCATAAATGCTGTTGAAATGGTTGTTCGGATCATATTACTTGTTACAATTGCTTCGATTTTAACGTTAACAACCAAGCCTCTTGAAGTTACACAAGGCTTGGAACAACTGCTGAGTCCGTTGCAGCGGTTCAAGCTGCCCATTGAACAGTTCGCATTTATGGCTTCGCTTACGCTCCGGTTTATTCCAACTTTACTGCTCGAAGCTGAAAAAATTATGGAGGCTCAAAAAGCAAGAGGTGTTTCGTTTCAACAAAAAAATCCTTGGAAACGTTTAAAAAGCTACATCCCGATTATGCTGCCGCTTTTAACTTCTGCTGTGCAGCGTGCGGGGCGATTAACTGATGCGTTGGAAGCCCGCGGTTATCAGCCTGGTGCAAAGCGAACGCGTAGCCGCCAGTTCGTATACAAGCAGCTGGATTACGGTGCCTTCACCATTTTCGGGGCTGTATCTGCAATGCTTGTGCTACTTTAAATACATGAGCGGACAATCCGCGTCATACAATGCTTGCAACCTACTTTAAGGAGGCATTGTATGACTGATAAATGCACACTAAAGGTTGACCGCCATGCCAAAAGCTTCATTATGAATAATGGAGGGATCGTAACACTTGATCCTTATACACCCTGGGATGTAACAATCTCTTGTTCTCCTCCACCTGACTTCACCTTTTACCGGGCATTCGAGCAGGATGGTATCACCTGTTATATTCAAAAAGACCTAATCCCAAAAGAGACGATTCACTTTCATACCACCGGATTTGGACCGTTCGAGCACTTACAAGTACGTGGCGTTAAACCGCAAAAAAAGGACAAGAAAGCAGAAAATGATGCTTTAAAGTGATTGTTGATATAACAAAAACGCTCTTTGTTATTCCATGAGGAAACAAAGAGCGTCGCTATATTCACTTAACCAAATACACGCTCTGCCAAACGGAACACACGGGCAGCCACTTCTTCTACACGGAAAGGCTTCACCATATAATCATCTGCTCCGCTTTTCAGCGCATGTACAATATCTTCTTCACGCTGCCGGCCGGTCAGCATCATAATAATGATATCTTCTGATGGATGACTTGACCGAACTTCCTCAAGCACTTGAAAACCATCGATCACCGGCATGACACCATCAAGTAAAATAACGTATTTTTCCCCGGCTTCATACCAAGATGTATTTAAAAGCTCGACACCACTTTCATATGTTTGAAACTTAACATCAAACGAACCCCCCGGCTCCCATGTTTCAAAATAGCGGGTAAGCAGCCGGCGCATAAAGCGGTCATCATCAACAACAAGGATATTTAAAACCGTTGCCGGCGGTTGAAAATTTGATGCCGGATCATACACCCGCACATTGTTCCGACCACACCTTTTTGCTTCATACAGAGCTTTATCGGCTTTTTCCAGCAGCAACGCCGGGTAATCATGCGCTGCGGACGTACCTTTAATCCCGGCAGAAAATGTGACTTGAAACGCTTGTCCGTCTCTTGCGTAAAAAGCTTTAGCTGCAAACGCTTCACGAACTTCTTCAACGAACTGGCGAGCTTTCTCGGTTGCTAAGCCTGGGAACACAACGGCAAACTCTTCGCCACCGTAACGAAACACCTCATCAGCCGCCCTGAATTTCTGCCGCAGCATACGAACGAGTTCGCGCAGCACTTCATCACCGATGTGGTGGCCATACTGGTCATTTACCGGCTTAAAATGGTCAACATCCAAAAGAGCAAGGGTAAACGGGATGCCGTCACTTGCAAAAAGTCTTCCTCGTTCCTCAAGCACAGCTTCAAGGTGACGCCGGTTATACGCACCGGTTAAACTATCCACGAGCACTTCACGATCAGTGGCTTCTTTATGCGCAAGGCGATTTGCAGCGATTGTTCGAAGCAGCTTTGAGGATATTCGCTTCGCTAAAATATCAAATGCCCCAGCTTCGTAAGCCGCAATTTGATTCTCTTCAGTTAACGTATTTGCGACCATAATTAAAGGAACGTTTAATTTTTCAGCAGCTAAACGCAGGGAACGCAAAACTTGAAATCCATCTTCTCCAGGCAGGTCTTGATCTATAAATACAAGCGAGGGCTGAACATTATCAAATAAGGTTCGACCTTGTTCAGCCGTTGCCGCTGCAACCACTTGGTAGCCTTCTTGTTCAAAGATTGCTTTTTTCTCTGTTAAGTAATCTACATCGTGATTAATAATTAAAATAAATGATGTCTCGCTCGCCGGTTTGATCGCTTCTAAGGCATCCCCTGTCAAAGGTTCTGCTGGAATATTCGTTAACGTTTCTCCCTCTACAAGCGGCAGCAGCTCTTTGATTATAGAACGCCACTGCTCGCTTGGGTATATCGATGCACCTTGTTTTGATAGCGTGTTTGAGTAATCATGTACACGTTGCAGCAACTCAGCATCGTCTATTTCTTCCGCTTCGTTTGCAACTTTATTTAAAAAATCCTGTAATTCGCAAGCTCGAATTGCAGAGCGGCCGTTCCACTCTCGGAGTTTATGATGGATATAATCTATAACGCGCTGGCTTTGTATCTCATTCATCCCGGCCACTCCTTTGCTTCAAATTTGTACATATCCTACTTTATTATAACGAACTTGTACAAATGACGAAAACAAAGTCCTACGAATATTTTCTCAATCGAATCTTATCAACAAGCTCACCATCTGTTGCGAAAAACGAGAGTTGAAGTTTATGCTCCCTGTCGATATATCCGATTTCACGCCTGTTGGTCTCATCATGCATATATGTAAAGCAACTTTCACCATAAACTTTCCGCACGTCATTAAAAGTATCACCGATATGAATGCCTTCACTACTTGCTACCGGGTTTGAGCGCTCCGCTTGCGTTACGACCTCCTTAATTCGTTGATCGTCTGCTTGGGTGTGAAGCGTTAAACGCTCATTAATATAAACTTTTCCGTCCGATGATGGTTGCTCACTCACATCAGGACCTGGCCGGAAATCAGCCAGACTACTAATCTCTTGTACCTCTTCGATAACCATACCAGGTGTGACACCATGCAAATGTTCTTCAGCTAAATGAGAAGAGCTAACCGACTCAATCAATTCATTCCGTGACTGGCATGAAGCAAGTATGTAAAGTAATGCAATTGAGCTGATCATAAGCAATAGTGATCGATGTTGTAACATGTTTAACCACCTTCATAAATGCAATTTAATAACCTACCTTTCTATTTTACAACATTATCCATATTATTCGTTATATAAATTTAACATTTTATTGAATTTTCACCCACTTATTATGACACGTATCCATAAAAAGCAGCGAAGCTCTATGCTCCGCTGCTTTTTATGTGATGTCACGTTTTAAACCGCTTCAATGTCTCCTGCATATCTTCCGCAAGCTCTGCTAAAGATTCTGACGCATTGGAGATATCCTCCATCGAGGCAGTCTGTTCTTCACTTGTCGCAGAGTATTGATCACTTAGCTCCGTGCCCTGCCGTACCGACTGCTGGAACGTGTGCAGAGAGTTTGTGATTTCTTCTGCATCGCTGCTAAGGTTCTGTAACGTGTTTGAGATTCCATCAAGTGCCTCGCGAACATCGCGGCCATAATTATGAATCGTCGCAAAGCTTTCAGTCACTTCCGTATTTTGCTCAGTGCTTTCTTTTACTTTTGCAGCTGATGCCTGCATCGCCGTTGCAGCCTCTTCAACATCACGATGCATGGCTGTAACTAAGTCTTGAATTTTTTGCGCAGACTGACCAGACTGCTCGGCCAACTTTCTCACTTCAGCCGCAACGACTGCAAAACCTTTACCTGATTCACCTGCACGAGCAGCTTCGATAGCTGCGTTTAAAGCGAGTAAATTCGTCTGCTCCGATATATCTGTGATCAAACCGGTAATTTGACTCACTTCACCTGAACGATCTTTTAAACGATGAATCTTTTGTTCTGTTGAAGCGACGGAGTCTGTTAAATCCTTCATTTGACTTTGTGCCTCTTGAAGCTTGGCCGTCCCTGATTCTGAATGGGCTTGTGTTTCCTTTGCAAGTTCACGTGCTTTTTCTGTTTCTTCAGCTGAAGTGGTTACAGCTTCCGCTTGCGCATGAACTTTCCCTGCCACCTGCTCAATGCCTTCTGCGTTTTCTTTCGTTTTATCAGCAAACTGCTCAGAGTTTTTAGCGAGTTCTTCCATCGCACTTGTACTTTCTTCTGCACTTGCAGACAACTCTTCTGATGAAGATGCCAGCTGTTCACCGTAACTTTTGACACGGTCCACAAGCGCCCTTAATTGATCGGTCATTTGATCAAAGGACTGTGTGAAAGACTGCAGCTCATCTTTATTTTTAATTTCCGGTCCATCTGTTGCTAAATCGCCTGTCGCTACCTGCTCCATGTGAGCTTCAAGCTGGCGAACCGGACGTGATAAATGGCGGGCAAAGAAGTAAACAGCTACGCCGCCAAAAAGCAGTGCCACTCCAATTGTCGCTGCCATAATGGTTAACAACGTATTTGCGCCACTATTATAATCCGACATATACGAACTTGCGGTCACAATCCACCCCCAGTTTTCATCATAATCTGCATAAGCGATTTTTGTTTCTGTTGGAGGATTTTCTTCGTCTTCATATCCTGGCAGCGCCCAGTCGTAGTAGTCAAATCCACCACCCGCCTGCGCCATTTCTATTTGATCCTGCACAAAATACCGGCCATCTTCATCCTGCACATCCCAGACATTTTCACCTTCAAGCTCAGGGTGAGCCACTTCTAAACCTTCCTCATCATAAACAATAAAATAGCCGTGCTCACCTAAATCTACTTCATCAGTAATTGGACGTGTGCCATCCTCTCGCATTTCACCAAGAATATGTTCTTTAACCTCTTCTTCTGCCTCTTCCTGTGATATGTTTCCTTCTTCAACTTGTTCATCTAAAGATTCAATCATTTGAAGAACTTGATTCACACTGTTTTCAAGCATAACTTCGCCTGATTCATCTAATTCACTTGAAGCTGTTTGATAACCAGCCCACCCGATGATTGCACTCGGGATCACTAAAAGACATAATGCAAATAGCGCAACTTTTTTACCAATTGTCATACGTGTGAGTCTGCGCTGTTCCAACGAATATCCTCCTCCATTTGTTGTTACTTTAATTGGGTGTATCATAACATGTTTAATAATGTAAGAATAAGGGTAATTCTTAGGTTTTAGATTAAAATAAAACAATATACCTAACTAAAGTTAGTATCCTTTGTTTTCATAAGGGGAAACGAAGGGTATAGCAAATTTATGTCATTAATCATTAAAGGAGGAGCATAATATGAAAGCAGTTGGTACTTATCGCAGCCAGCCGATTGAAGCGGTTAACAGCCTCGTAGAGGAAGTCGTAGATCAACCTAACGCAGAGGGACGGGATATTCTAGTTCGTGTTGAAGCCGTATCAGTCAACCCTGTCGATACAAAAATGCGCGGTCACCGTAAAGAAGACAACGGCGAATTTGCGATTTTAGGATATGACGCTTCCGGCGTCGTTGAATCTGTCGGTAGTGATGTAACCATGTTCTCTCCTGGGGATAAAGTTTATTATGCCGGCGATTTCACTAGACAGGGATCAAATGCACCGTATCAACTCGTAGACGAACGCATTGTAGCAAAAAAGCCAAATACTTTAACCCATGAAGAAAGTGCCGCTCTCCCATTAACAACATTAACTGCCTGGGAAGCTATGTATGAGCGTCTCGGTATTCACGAAGACAAAGATGCCGGTAAAGCCATTTTAATTATTGGCGGCGCCGGGGGGGTTGGCTCTGTTGCGATCCCGCTAGCGAAGCAGACAGGGCTCACTGTCATTGCTACTGCTTCACGTGAAGAGACGAATGACTGGTGCATTCAGCGCGGGGCCGACCATATCATTAATCATAAACATCCGCTTCAGCCTCAACTTGAAGAACTCGGTTTTAGCGATGTCCCTTATATATTCTGTTTGAGCGACACAGCTGAACATTGGGATAACCTTGTAAACTGTATCGCTCCGGAAGGCGCAATCTGTTCGGTCGTTGGTGTGGAACAACCTTTAAACTTAACAGACTTGATGGCAAAAAGCGCCACATTTGCATGGGAGTTTATGTTCACCCGCCCAGCCTTTCAAACCGAGACAATGAGCAGGCAACATGAGATTCTTAAAAAGGCTGCTCAATTCGTTGATGAAGGTAAACTGACGACAAGCATGACCGAAAACTGGGCACCATTGGATGCAGAGACATTGAAACAAGCACACGCCAAGCTAGAAGGTGGAGGCATGATTGGAAAGCTTGTCATTTCGCAAAAAACTTAAGAGCGCCTGACTTACCAGGATTGGCAGCTTAGGGATCTATACGCGTGAAACCAAACACGGACCAGATATTTAATCAAAGGCACCTTGATTTTCACACCTTTTTATTAAAAACGAAGACGCCTGCAGGTAAGGTACCGCAGGCGTCTTCTTTGTTTGCTGTTTTCTTTACTTTAACGGTGTTTTTTCGTACACAAGCTCCCCCCGAACAAACGTAGCCGCAACTTCTAAGTCTTGTGTTAAAACTACAATATCCGCATCTTTTCCAGGTGTGATTGTACCTTTTCGATTTGTTGCTTTAGCTGCCACAGCCGGATTTACGGCCGTCATCTTTACTGCTTCAAGTAAACTACATCCTGTAAACGCTAAAAGATTATTTAATGCTCGGTCCATCGTCAACACACTACCGGCAAGTGTTCCATCACTTAAATAACAACCGCCACCATCCAGCGTCACAGGTTGTCCGCCAAGCTCACCAAAAGTTTGATTGACCCCTTTCAAACGAATCGCATCTGTTACGGCAATTAAGCGATCTGCACCTGCCAATTTCCAAGTAAAATGAAGCATGTCCGAATGAACATGAACCCCATCTGGTATGATCTCCATAGCAGCTTTTCCATGCGCAAGTACAGCAGCGGCAGCTCCTGGTGTTCGGTGTTCCAAACCGCTCATCGCATTGTACATATGCGTTACTTGATGAACATATGTTGATAAAAGTGATGCCATTTCACGATAGTTTGCATTTGTATGCCCCGCTGAAACTGTTACGCCAGCGTGATTTAGTGCTTTTAATAGTTGCTGGTCCTTGTCCAACTCAGGAGCTAATGTCATTATTTTTATCCACTGTTTTGATGCGTCGCTCAATCGTTGATACAATTCAACATCAGGCTTCTGTATTGCTGATTCAGGTTGTGCCCCCCGTTTTAAAGGCTCGATAAACGGCCCTTCTAAATGAATACCAAGCGCTTCTGCTTCCCCGTTTTCTGGCGCTTCACAAACATTTGCTGAGGCATGAAGTGCTTGCACTAACGATTCAGTTGATCCGGTTAATGTTGTCGGTAAAAACGAGGTTGTTCCTTCTTTCGGAAGTGAACGAGCTATGCTGCGTACAGCTGCAATTGTGCCATCCATCACATCGAAGCCGTCGCTTCCGTGAAGATGTGTATCAATCATGCCGGGGATGACGATTGATCCAGGCGTAAGATTAATCATCTCATCAGCCTCTGAAGAAGGAGAGCCTGAATAAACAGCAGAAATTTTTTCATCTTTTACCACAACATATCCATGACTGATATCTTCGTCACCTGTAACAATCCGTCCACCTCGAAGTATTAACCGACCCATGAAAAGCCTCCTTCTGCTGATCAAACAACATTTACTCACTACTATAGCACAATATAAAAAAGCCCTCCGGCTGTATAGCCGGAGGGCTGGTCTGCTTGGCGACGTCCTACGCTCACAAAGGGTTGCCCCTTCATTACCATCGGCGCTGAAGAACTTAACTTCCGTGTTCGGCATGGGAACGGGTGTGACCTCTTCGCCGTCATCACCAAGCTGATTGAGCGTCGTTCGCTCAAAACTGGATAACCGACAACTGCTTCCACAATGATCTGCGTCTTGGTTCATAAATGTGTCTATAGGATAAGCCCTCGATCGATTAGTATCGGTCAGCTCCATGTGTCACCACACGTCCACTTCCGACCTATCAACCTCGTCATCTTCGAGGGATCTTACTCACTTAACGTGATGGGAAATTTCATCTCGAGGGGGGCTTCATGCTTAGATGCTTTCAGCACTTATCCCGGCCGCACGTAGCTACCCAGCGATGCTCCTGGC